>JBGALY010000049.1:0-29991 GCA_044223435.1 Nakamurella sp. | reverse complement strand
TGGCGGCGGGGTGCAGGTCGTCACCCTCTTCCAGGTCCCAGCCGAGCTGGCCGGCCAGGATGCCGGCGACGGTGGACTTGCCCGAGCCGGACACCCCCATGATCACCAGCACCGGCTGCTGCGGCGCCGGGTCGCGGTCGGGTCGCTGGGCCGACTCGGGCGGTGGGGTCGTTGTGGTCATCGGGATCCAGGCCTCAGGCGGCAGGAACGCGCGGTCACCGCCGTCATCGGGTCACCGGCGTCACCGGCGGGGCCGATCCGGCCGCCCGGGCCGGTCGAGTTGCCGGTTTCTGCCGCGGTTTCGGGTCGATCGGGGCCGAAGATGGCAAGTCGGCCCGAAGCCGGGCGCCCCCGGGCAGGATCTGGCGCAGCCGGCAGCACGGGCACAGGCATCGGCTCTCCAGGGATCGAAATCGGCATCGGTCACGAACGGGGACGCGAAGGCCGCACCGTGGACCGATTCTGGCAGACACAAATGACTAAATCAAGGTGAGGCCGTGAAATATCATATGATTCTCCGGAGTGGGAGGGTGTGATGCTCCGGATGGATGCACCCCGGCATACTGATCACATGCTAGACGGCTCCGAAGAACCCAAACAGCTGCATGACTCCGTGGTCCAGCGGTGGGGCTGGGACATCGTGTCCGGGGCGCTGCCTCCGGGCAGCCGCATCGTGGCCGACGAAGCGGCCGAGCAGTTGGGGGTGTCCCGCACGGTGGTCCGCGAGGCGGTCCGCGTGCTGGAGTCCATGGGCCTGATCACCGTGCGGCGCCGGGTCGGCATCACCGTGCTGCCCCAGGATCGGTGGAATCCATTCGATCCCAACATCATTCGCTGGCGACTGGCCAGCCGGGAACGGCTGGACCACCTGCAGTACCTGTCCGAACTGCGGTCGGCGGTCGAACCGCTGGCCGCCAAGCTCGCCGCCACCCGGGCCACCCCGGCGCAGTGCGGCGCACTCACCGCGGCCGTCATCGGCATGTCGGCGACGGCCAAGGCGGCTGATCACGCCGAGTACCTCGGGCACGACATCGATTTCCATCGCGTCCTGCTGCTCGCATCGGCCAACCCGATGCTGGCCGGCCTGGCCGAGGTGGTGGCCGAGGTACTGGCCGGGCGCACCCGGCACGCGCTGATGCCCCACGTCGCCGAGCCCGAGGCGGTGCGCCTGCACGGGGTGGTCGCGTCCTGCATCCAGGCTGGGGACGCCGAAGGCGCCGAGGAGGCGATGCGCGCGATCGTCGCCGAGACGGCGACGGCGATCCGGGAGATCCACGACGAGGGCGACGCCGGTCATCATCTTGCGCTGCCCGGGCCGCTGCCGTCGGTGCTCGCCCGCAGCTGACCCGCCGGTCTTGATCGACTCGGGTTGGCGGCGTCCGGTCAGCCGTCGTCCGAGCCACCCGAGCCCGAACCACCACGCGAGCCCGAACCGCCTCGGCCGGACCCCGAGCTCGGATCGTTCGATCCTGGCCCCGAGGGCGCGTCGCCGTTCCCGCGGTGGTCGTCGGCTGTCGCGACCGCGCCGCCGGGAGCGTCCGGATCGGAGCCGAGGGATGGCCCGTCCGACGAGCCGGACGAGCCATCCGACCCGAGAGACGGGCCGTCCGAAGAGCCGGACGAGCCGGGTGAATCGTCCGAGGACGAGTCCGGCCGGTCTCCACCGTGATCGTCGGCGCTCGTGCTCGCCGCGGTCGATGCGGTGGGCTCTGCGGAATGTGGAGTGTCCGACGCGGACGGTGCAGACGGCGCGGACGGTGCGGACGGCGGGCTGGTCGGGGTCGGATCGGTCGCGGGTGGCGTGAACCACAGTGGCGGCGGGGCGTCGGACGTACCCGACGGTGACGAGGGGGCGGCCAGGGCGACGGTGCCGCCGAGCACGACCGCGGCGACAACGACACCGGCCGCGATCCCGCCGACGGCGCGCCATCGGCGGGTCGGGGCCGGCGGGGCCGCCGTCACCGCATAGACGACCGGCCGGCCGCGCTCATCGAATTCGTCCACCCGATCATGGTGGCCCGGCCCGGCGGCGGAGCACCATCGGACGCTGGTACTAGTACCCGACCCTCGGCCGGGTCAGGACCGGCGGTTCCGTTCCACCCACAGCGCCGCCTGGGTGCGGTCGGCGACCCCGATCCGCTGGTAGACGCTGGTCAGGTGAGCCTTCACGGTCCGCTCGGTGATGCCCAACCGCCGCGCGATCATCTTGTTGGCCAGGCCGTCGGCGACCATCCGCAGCACCTGCTCCTCGCGCGCGGTGAGCGGGTTGACCCGCGCCGTCCGGCGGCTGTCCAGCAGCACCCGGGCCGCCTTCGGGTCCAACGGCGATCCTCCGGTGCACACCTCGCGGATCGCGGCCAGGATCGTCTCGGGCTCACTGTGTTTGAGCAGGTACCCGCGGGCTCCCGCCTCCAGTGCGCCGTTGATCGACTGATGATCGCCCAGCGACGTGAGCACCAGCACGTTCATCTCGGGCCGGGCGGCCAGGATCCGCGCGGTGGCGGTGACGCCGTCGGTCCCGGGCATGGACAGATCCATCAGCACCACGTCGGGGCACAGTCCCGCGGCGAGCGTCACCGCCTCGTCACCGTCGGCGGCGGTCCCGGCCACCTCGAGATCGTCGGCCGTGCGGATCAGATCGGCCAGGCCGCGGCGGACGATGGCATGGTCGTCGACCACCAGGACGCGGATCATGCCGGCACCTCCACGTCGACGCGGGTGCCCTGACCGGGGGCCGACCGCACGGTCAGCCGGCCGCCGCTGTCCCGGACCAGGTCGCCCAGTGAGCGCAGCCCGATGTGGCCGGCCCGTTGCCGTTCGGGAAGCTCGGTCTCCTCGAAGCCGCGGCCGTCGTCGTCGACGATCAGCGTCGCCGAGCCGGCCACTCGCCGCACCGCCACCCTGACCTCACGGGCGCGGCTGTGCGCCACCACGTTCCGCAGGATCTCCTGCGCCGCGCGGAAGAGCACCGAGGACACCGGGAGGGGCAGGCCGTCGGCGTCGTCGACGTCCAGATCGACATGCACGCCGTCTCTTTCGACCGTGCCGGCCAGCTCGATCAGCGCCGCCCCCAGGCCCTCGGTGGCCAGGTCGGGCGGGTAGATGTCAACCAGCAGGGACCGCATCTCACCCGTGGTCCGCCGCAGCTGGGTCGCCGTCTCGGTGAGAAGGTGGCGGTCCCGGGCGGGATCGGGCGGCCCGAGCCGGGCGGCATCCAGGGTGAAGGTCAGGCCGGCCAGCTGCTGGACCACCCCGTCGTGCAGGTCACCGGCGATCCGTCGGCGTTCGTCGTCGGAGGCGTCGATCGCCTGCCGCAGCAACCGTTCCGCATCCTGCTGCTGCCGCTGCACGCGGCGGGCCAGCGACCAGGCGAACGGGATCTGCACGAGTTCGAGCAGCAGCAGCGCCCCCAGCGCGGCCGGCGCGAACGTCTGCCACTGGGCCTGCCCGGCCTCGGCCACCGAGTCGTAGAGGAAATAGGCCTCGAACAGCAGCGGCTGGCCGGTCGGACCGGTGATGCCGGTGTACACCTCCAACAACGCCCCGAAGCCCGCCTCGTACTGGTTCTCCGGCTTGCCCAGGTCGCTGATCTCGGAATTGGTCCCACCCGTCGCCAGGACCTGTCGTTCCTCCTCGCCGAGCGGGAAAGTCTGCCCGATCAAGCGGCTCTCGTTCGAGTACACGATGCGCCCGGTGGCGTCCCAGAGCTTCACCCGGACCAGCGAGCCCTGGATCACGTAGGAGTTCATCGCCGCGTTGAACTCCTCCAACGCGGCCGGGTCGCCGGCGAGCACCGCCGGGTTCAGCCGCGGCTCGACGATGCCCTTCGCGGTGAGCCAGGTGACCTGACGCGCGGCCTGCTCGGCCTGGTCCGTGCCGGCCTGGCGGGACAGCACGGCGAGCAGGACGGCCAGGATCACCGAGACCAGCAGCCCGGCGCCGGCGAACCGGGCGAGCAGGCCGGCCATCGAGACAGGTCTGCGGGGCGCGGCCGCGGGCAGCGGCGCGGTGGTCCGGGCCGCGGTCGACATGGTTCGGATCGTAACCAGCAGCGGCGCCCGAACGGATCGGCCGACGGTGCTACGACCATCGGTCAATGGCGGCTCCGACCGCGGTCCGCGCATCGTCGTCGGCATGATCCGCTCCGACCTGGTGACCGTGCTCGCCGCCCCGGCCCGCGCCACCGCCGCGCCGCTGGCCCTGGCGGCGCTGGTGTCGGTCGTGCGGATCGGCCTGACCCTGGCCCAGCCGTGGCCGTTGGCGATCGCGGTCGACACGGTGACGTCGGGGACGGCCCCGGGTTCGCTCCGCGGCGCCGACCCGTGGCTGGTCATCGCGGGGTGCGGGCTGGTGCTGGTCGTGGTCAGCCTCGGGGCCGGCCTGCTGGACATGGCCGGCGAGCGGCTCGCCGAGGGTTCGGCCGAGCGCTGCGGTGCGTTGCTGCGCCAGCAGATGTTCGATCACAGCCTCACCCGGTCGCTACGCTGGCACGACGGGCAACCGACCGGCGAGCTGGTCTCCCGGTTGACCACGGATGTCGGCCGGGTGCTCGACGCGCTGGTCGCGGTGTGCGCCGGCGCGCTGGCCGACGTCCTGCTGCTCGCCGGATCGCTGCTGCTGCTCGGCTGGGTCGACCCCGGGCTGGCCGCCATCGGCCTGGCCGTGGTGCCCCTGCTCGCGCTGCTCTCGGTCCGGCAACGCCGCCGGGTCCGGTCGGCCCACCAGCGGGCCCGGACCGAGTCGGGTCGGCTGACCGCGGCGGCCACCGATCTGCTGCGCAATGTCCGGGCCGTGCAGGCGTTCGGCCGGGCCGACCACGCGTCGGCCGCCTTCCGCCGCCGCAACGAGATGGTCGCCGACATCGAGGTGGCGGCGGTCGGGGTGGAGAGCCGCTGGCTCCCGCTGTCCGACGCGGTCCTGGCCGTGGGCACCGGGCTCGTGCTCGTGATCGGCAGCTGGCAGGTGCTCTCCGGCGGGCTGGCCGTGGGGGCGTTGCTGGTGGCCACCTCCTACCTCCGGCAGCTGTACGCACCGGTGCGCTCGCTGACCCGGCTGTCCGGGGTGCTGGCCAAGGCCTCGGCCAGCGCGGCGCGGATCGCCGAGGTGCTCGGCTGCGATCTCGCGGTGGTCGACGAGGTCGGCGCGACAACCGTGTCGCCGATCCGGCAGGCGGAGCTGCGTGACGTGACCTTCGGTTACGAACCTGGACGTCCGGTGCTGAGCCGTTTCGACCTGCAGCTGGCTCCCGGTGAGCTGGTCTGCCTGATCGGCCCGAGCGGAGCGGGCAAGAGCACCGTGCTCAACCTGCTGCTGCGGCTCTACGACCCGGACAAGGGCCAGGTGCTGATCGACGGGCACGACGCCCGGACGCTGCAGCAGCGGTCCCTGCGGGAGCGGATCGCGTTCGTCCCGCAGGATCCTTGGCTGCTCGACGCCACCGTCGCGGCGAACATCGCGTTCGGCGCCCGCACGGCGACCCGGGCAGAGGTCCTGGACGCCGGCCGGATCGCGTGCGTCGACGAGTTCATCGACCGGTTGCCGCAGGGCTGGGACACCCCGCTGGGCGAGGGCGGCGTGCGCCTTTCGGGCGGCCAACGGCGGCGGATCGCGCTCGCCCGGGCCGCCGTGTCCGGCGCGTCCCTGCTGCTGCTCGACGAGCCAACGGCCGCACTGGATCCGGCCGCCGCCGACGCCGTGCTGCAGGCCGTCGTGGCCAGCCGCCGGGGCCGCACCGCGCTGATCGTCACCCATGACGAGCGGGTCACTCGGATCGCCGACCGAGTGGTCGATATCCGCTCCCGCGAACCGATTTCGTCCCGACCCGGGACGATCATCCCACGCTGACCCTGGAAAGGAGGTGACAGCATGATCGTCACGAACGCCTGGACCGCCGGTGGCCTGAACCACCGGGGCCGCAGCCGGACCCGCACCCGGACCGGCACCCGCACCCGCACCCGCGGCTGAGCTGAGCCGGGGCCGTCGATTCGGGGGCTGTCCGGCCGGCGGGAATGATCCCGCCGGCCGGACAGCGACCCGGCAAGGAGGACACATGCACGACGTGAGTGCGGACGAGCTGGACGCGGCACCGGTCTGGCGGGTGGCCGCGGGGGCCGATCTGGTGCCCGGAGTCGCCGCCATCGAGCGGATCGCCGTCGGGGTGCGGTGCGAGACGTGGCTGGGCTGGTCCCGATCGCTGTGGTGTCCCACTCTGGTCAAGCTGGGCCGGCCCGGTCACCGGCCGCGCTCGTTGGCGCGGGAGGTGACGGCGCTGGCGGGCAACCCGCACCCGGCTCTGCCCCGCCTGTTCGCCGCCGACCTGGACGTCGAGACTCCCTACGTCACGACCGAGTTCGTGGTCGGCGAGGCGCTGGACGAGCTGGCCCCGATCGACATCGGGACCGCCGCCCTGATCACCGTCGAGTTGCTCGCCGCGGTGCGGGCCCTGCACGGCCGTGGACTGGCCCACCTGGACGTCAAACCGGAGAACGTGATCGTCCGCGACGGTCGCCCGGTGCTGGTGGACTTCGGCTCGGCCCGGCCGCTCGGCCGACGCCAACCGGCCGGGCAGCCGGTCGGCACCGCGGGCTTCGCCGGTCCGGAGATGGAGGCCGGCCAGCCGATCTCGGCCGCGATGGACGTGTTCGGCGTCGGCGCGACGATGCTGGCGGCGCTGGCCGGCGATCCATTCGCGCCGACCACGGTCACCCCGGCGCAGGTGCGTTCTGCCCGAACCGATCTCACCGGCGACCCCGGCGCCGCCGGGCTGCTGGACGTGTTGGGCGCCATGACCGCACCGGTACCGGACCGGCCGGCCGTCACCGCGGCCCTGGTCGCGGTGGCCGACCTGTTCGACCCGAACTGCCGCCCCTGGCCGGCGGGCCTGACACCCGGCCCGGTCCCCCTTCCCATCAACAGGAAGTCAGGGCGCCGCACCGCTCGGCTCACACGACTGCCGTCATCCCGCCGTCGACGAACAGCACCTGCCCGTTGACGTAGTCCGATGCGCCGGAGGCGAGGAACACCGCCGGCCCGACCAGATCGTCCGGCGTGCCCCAGCGAGCGGCCGGAGTCCGGCCGAGAATCCAGCCGTTGAAGGCCTCGTCGTCGACCAGTGCCTGCGTCATCTCGGTGTGGATGTACCCGGGCGCGATGCCGTTGATCTGCAGCCCGCCCGCCGCCCACTCGGCGGTCATCGCCCGGGTCAGGTTGCGCAGGCCACCCTTCGCCGCGGTGTAGGCGGCGATCGATGGCCGGGCCAGCTCGGTCTGCACCGAGCAGATGTTGATGATCTTGCCGTGGCCGCGGGTGAGCTGGTGCCGGGCGACCTCGCGGCCGACCAGGAACGCGCTGGTCAGATCGGTGCCGATGACCCGGTTCCAGTTCTCCAGGCTGACCTCCAGCAGCGGCTCGCGATGCTGCAGACCGGCGTTGTTGACCAAGATCTCGATCTGTCCGACGCCGGCCTCGATGGCACCGATCCCGTCGGCCACCTGTTCGGGTGAGGTGACGTCGAATGCCTGCGCCAGGACGGCCGGCTCGCCGAACTCCCGTGCCAACAGCTCACGGGCGGCGGACAGCCGGGCCGGATGGACACCGTTGAGCACCACCCGGGCGCCGGCCCCGAGCAGCCCGGTGGCGATGGCCAGCCCGATGCCGCGGCTGGATCCGGTCACCAGCGCGACCCGGCCGGTCAGGTCGAAGCGCGTCACCGCGATGGTCCTCTCGGCACGACGGGATTGGTCAGGGTGCCGATGCCGCTCAGCGAGACCTCGGCAAGGTCACCGGGTTTCACCGGGGCGAAGGTCCCCGGCGCCCCGGTCAGCACCACGTCGCCGGGTCCCAGGGTCAGGTAGCGGGTCAGGTAGACCAGCTGCTCGGTGATGTTCCACGCCAGTCCGGACGTGCTGGACGTCGCCACCAGCTCCCCGTTCACCCGCACGGTCATCGCGACATCCGACGGGTCCAGCGAGGTCTCGATCCACGGCCCGAGCGGGGTGAACCCGTCCCCGTGCTTGGACTGCGTCATCTTCTCGTCCAGCGGGATCTGGTCGACCGCGGTGACGTCGTTGCCGACGGTGAAACCGAGGATGGCCGATGGCACCTCGTCGGCGGTCAGGTGCCGACAGGTCCGCCGGATCACCACGGCCAGCTCGCATTCGACGTTGACCTGGCCCAGCTCGTCGTCGACGACGATGCTCTGCTCCGGGCCGATCACCGTCCGGGGCGACTTGACGAACGCCTGCCGGGGCAGCTCGCGGTCGCCGGGAGCGCCGTTGTGGGCCATGCCCACCACGACCAGCGGCCGGACCGGGGCCAGCAACGACGCGCCGGCGATCGGGTGCCGGACCCCGGTCGGCACCGGGACAGCGGCGAACGGATCGGCGATCTGCACCCAGTGGTCCCCGTCGGCGACGACGGAACGGGGACCACTCGCGGTGGCCAGGCGGGCGAGGCGCATGACGTCAGACCGTGACCGGGCGGGCGTTGTCCGCTTCGGTGCCGCGCAGCGACGCGGCCAGCGGCCGCGGCCGCTGGGCCACCTGGTCGGCCGAGTCCGTCAGGGCGTCACCGAGCAGGGTGAGGTCGCGGGACCGGGTCTCCGGAGTGACGAAGGTGGTGCACAGGGTGATGACGGTCAGGATGATCACGTAGATCGCCAGCGGGATCCACGAGTTGCTGAACCAGCCCAGCAGCAGCGCGCCGACGAACGGGGCGATCCCGCCGGCGATGATCGCCGAGAACTCCCGGGCCACGGCGACCCCGATGTACCGGTGCCGGGACCCGAACAACTCCGGCAGCGCGGCGCACTGGGCACCCAACATGATGTTGACGCCGACCCCGTAGGAGATCGCGATGACCGCGACGGTGACCGCGGCATTGCCGGTGGACAGCAGCGGCCAGGCGACCAGGGCGAGGGCCAGCTGGACGATCGCGCCGATCCGGTAGATCCGCATGCGGCCGTACTTGTCGGACAGCGCGCCCGACAGCGGGATGGTGACCAGGCCCAGGATCGCGCCGATGGCGACGGCCAGCGGGCCGACCGAGGTCTGCACGCCCAGTTTGCTCACGTACGTGATGGCCAGGGTCTGGTAGATGTACGAACCGCCGTTCTCGGCCATCCGCAGGCCGATGCCGCGCAGGATGCTGGGCGTGGACGATCGGAAGACCTCGCCCAGCGGGTGCTCGGAGACCTGTTCCTGCTTCTCCAGCTTCACGAAGGTGGGGCTCTCCGCCATGCGCATCCGGATGAACACGGCGACCAGGATGAGGAAGATCGACGCCAGGAACGGGATCCGCCAGACCCAGCTCAGCAGCGCCTCGGTGGGCACCTGGCCCAGGCCGACGAACACCGCGGAGGCCAGCAGGGTGCCGAGCATGATCCCGACGAACGGCAGCGCTGAGTAGTAACCGCGGCGTCGGGTGGGTGAGTACTCGGCCATCAGCGTGGTCGCGCCGGCCTGCTCCGCGCCGGCCCCGAAGCCCTGGCAGACCCTCAGCAGGATCAGCAGGATCGGGGCCCACACGCCGATCGCGTCGGCCGTGGGCAGCACGCCGATCAGCGTGGACGCGCCGCCCATGAGGGCGATGGTGATCATCAGGACCCACTTGCGGCCCAACCGGTCGCCCAGGGTGCCGAAGAACAGGCCGCCGATCGGGCGGGCCAGGAAGCCGATGGCCAGCGTCGCCAGGGACGCGACGGTGCCGGCGGCGTCGCCCAGCCCGGGGAAGAAGATCTTGCCGAAGATCAGGGCCGACGCCAGGGAGTACAGCGCGAAGTCGTAGTACTCCAGGGCACTGCCGACCGAGGCGGCCAAGGTGGCCCGCTTGAGGTTGGCGGCGTACTCGGGATCGTCGCTACCGCGGACCGCGGGGGCGTTCGGGTGGTCAGCCATGACGTGGCTCCTGACGGGACGGGCTCCGGCTCAGTGCACTGACCAGGATGGGCTCGAACCCGGCGGTCCGCACTGACTGCGAAGGAATCGTATGCGAGGAGATCCTCGCTGGAGATATTCATACTATGAATCGTCCGCGGGCTCAGTTCAATACTCTGATCGGGTGATGCCCCAGCTACCCTCGGTGCGCCGCATGACAACGTTGGACATCTCAGCGAAAAGAACTCTGTTCAACCTGTTGAACAAGTACTACGATTCCCCGAGACCCGATGAGAGGAAGAGCCAATGACTGCAACAGACGGCCGGCCCGCTCAGCACCGGCTGCGCGTGGTGGCGTCCACCCCGGTCAGCGAGGAGCTGATCGCCGAGATCCTGGCCGCGGAACCGCGGATCGACTTCGTTCGCGATCAGGGCCTGCTCAAGCCGCAACGCTTCCCGGGCGACCACAGCGGGGACCCGGACTTCCACCGCACTGCCGAGCAGCAGGCCGCGTTCGAGGCCATGGTCGACTCGGCCGAGGTGCTGTACGGCGTGCCCGACGAGACGCCGGCCGAGCTGGCGCGGACGGTCGCCGCGAACCCGGGACTCCGCTGGGTGCACACCATGCCCGCCGGTGGCGGTGCCCAGGTCAAGTCGGCCGGCCTGCCCGCCGACGCACTCGAGCGCATCGCCTTCAGCACCTCGGCCGGGGTGCACGCCGAGCCGCTCGCCGAGTACGCGCTGTTCGGGCTCCTCGCCGGAGCCAAGACGCTGCCCCGCCTCCAGCAACAACAGCGGAACAGGGAGTGGACCGGCCGCTGGGAGATGGGCCTGCTGTCCCAGCAGCGGATTCTGCTGGTCGGCCTGGGCAGCATCGGCCGGGCCACCGCCGTCAAACTGAAGGCGTTGGGCGCCACGGTGATCGGCACCAGCCGGCATCCCGAACCGGTCGACGGGGTCGACCAGGTCGTGCACCCGGACGCGTTGGTCGACGCGGTCGGTGACGTCGACGGGATCGTGGTCAGCCTGCCCGGCACCGCGGCGACCGAAGGGCTGGTCGGCCGCGAGGTTTTCGCCAAGGTCAAGCCGGGCGTGACCGTGGTCAGCGTCGGCCGCGGGACCGTCATCGATCAGGACGCCATGATCGACGCGCTGGCCGACGGTCGCGTCGGCTTCGCCGCGCTCGACGTGTTCGCGGTCGAGCCGCTGCCCGAGGACAGCCCGCTGTGGAACGATCCGCGGGTGCTCGTCAGCCCGCACACCGCCGCCCTGAACTCCGCCGAGGACCGGCTCATCGCGCGGCTCTTCGCCCGCAACGCGACCCGGTTCCTGGACGGTCGCGAGCTGATCAACCGGGTCAACACCGTAGAGTTCTACTGATGCGCGCTGTCGCCGGCTGCCTGCGGAACCTTCGCCGGGCTGGGGCGGGCGGATGTTCCGCGGGGACGCCGGGTCAGGAGCGTCAGACGGGCCGATGTCCCGCAGGCCCGGATCCGGGCCCGGGCCCGCCTGGCCATCCCGGTCGGGCGGCGAGGAGGATCCTCCGATGACCGAACCCGATCGGGCGGGCGGCGCGCCCGCCGTCACCCGGTCGATCCGCATCCTGGATCTGCTGGCCGAGCAGCCCGGCCAGACGCTGACCCTGTCCGAGATCGCCCGCAGCCTGGGGCTGGCCAAGTCGTCGGTGTCCAACCTGTGTGCCGCGCTGGAGGAGGGCGGTCTGGTTCGGCGGACCGCGGCCGGATACCTGCTCGGCCGCCGCACCGTGGAGCTGGGCAGTGCCTACCTGTCCGGCTTCGACCAGATCCGCGAGTTCTACCGGGTCTGTGAGGAGTCCGAGGTGCTGCGCCGGCAGCTGGTTCAGATCGCCATGCTCGACGGCGCCCGGGTGCTCTACCTGGCGGTGCACGAGGGCCGGGAACGGTTCCCGCTGTCGGCGAGCGTGGGCGACCGGTACCCGGCATCGGCCACCGCCGTCGGCACCGTCCTGCTGTCCGAGCTCACCCCCGAGCGGGTCGCCGCCCTGTACTGGGACCCACGGGAGTTCGTCGGCTTCACCGAGAGGTCCACGTCGACGATCGCCCAGCTGCAGGCCAAGCTGGCCGACACCCGAGCGCGCGGTTACGCCATCGACGAGGGCGAGGTCCACTCGACGGTGCTGGGCGTCGCCGTTCTGGTGCCGGGCAGTCCGTCGTTCGGGCTGGGCGTCTCGATCGTGCACCCCACCGGCGCCGCGCAGGAGCGGGACTCGGTGCTCGCGGCGCTGCGCGAGGCCGCCGCCCGGCTCATCCGTCCGCGTCTGCTGTCGGCCTGATCGGATCGCGCGATCCCGCCGGCTCGGCCGGCCGGGGCTCCCGTGAAGTGAACGCCGACATCCGCACGGCCGGTCGTCCGTGACCGGTGGGGTGGATCTCGCCGGAGGGGTCGCGCGGAGCGGGTCGCGGAGTGGGTGTCACGGCGCCGCCATCCGCCCGGCTGACCCGCCGGCCGGTCCGGCCGAGTGATCTCCGGCCGGAGCGACGGCTCACGACACGCTAGTTTCGGGGCGTCCCGGAACAAAGGAGAGCCCGATGGGCAAGGTGGTCATGTACGCCTCGGTGTCGGTGGACGGCTTCATCGCGGACGAGAATGACCAGCCGGGACCACTGTTCGACTGGTTGACCGGCGGTGACGTCCCGTTGGACGAGAGCGGCGAGCTCACGGTGTCGCAGACGTCCTACGACTACATCCGGCCGTACTGGGATCGGATCGGGGTGACCATCGCCGGGCGTCACGTCTTCGACATGACGGACGGCTGGGACGGGAAGCCGCCGGCCGGGATCGACCACGTGGTCGTCGTGACGCACCGGCCGCAGCCCGAGGGCTGGGACCCGGGGGCGCCGTTTCACTTCGTCGGCGGTGTCGAGACGGCCGTGGCCACGGCGCAGGAGCTTGCCGGTGACCGCATCGTCGAGGTCGCCGCCGGCGACGTCGGGGGCCAGGTGCTGGCCGCCGGTCTGGTCGACGAGGTGCGTATGGACGTCGTGCCCGTCGTGTTCGGTTCCGGCAAGCGCTACTTCGGGTCCGTCCGCGCGCAGCACCGGTTGGCCGGCCCGGACGTCGCGATAGCCGGCAACCGGGTGCTGCACCTGCGCTATCAGGTGCGTCGCTGACCGGTCCGGGCGGTCACCACCGCAGCCGTGAACGCAGCCGCCCGACCGCCCATACCATCACTGCGACGACGGCGAACACTGCCAGCATGATGCCGACCCACGTCCAGAATCGGCCGCCGGCATCGGGATCCAGAAACGGGTAGAGGGCCCGGCCGCTGCGGTCCCGGACGTTGTAGTAGATCCCCAGGTAGCCGATCGGCAGGGCCAGCCAGGTCAACGGGACCCACCACACCTGCCGCCGCTCACCGAGTCCGGGCCCGAACACGACCCAATCCACGACGGCCAGGGCCGGCACGACCGCGTGCTCCAGCAGGCTCGACGTCCGGGACAGGTCGCCGGAGAGCAGGGTCTGGTAGATCACCGCGGTGACGGCCGCGTACGTCGTGGCGGCGCCTCGACACCAGGCCGCCACCGTCGCCCAGGCGGGCGAGGTCGCATCGAGCGAGGTGGCCAGCACGACCACCGAGAGCGTCGCGGACAACGCCACGGACAGCGTGGTGACCTGGGAGAAGTACTTGAGTTGGGCCAGGTCGCCATCCAGCGCGGCGACCAGTCCCCACCAGGCGAGCGCCGCGAGCAGGACCCGGAACACCACCGCAGCGGTGCGCATCGCCGACCGATCGGAGACGGGGAGTGGCTCCCCGGCCGGCGCGGCGCGGTGCGGTGCGGTCACTCGGTCCTCCCGGTGTCAGCAGACGGATGCCCCCATCATCGGCTCCGGCCCGGCCGGCCGCCACCAGGCGCATTCGGTGCGGTGAACTGCGACAATGGCACCGTGCTCACCGTATCGGTGCTCGGCCAACTCCAGGTCCGCCGGGACGGCGAGGTGATCAGGGTGCCCGCCGGCAAGGCGAGCGAATTGCTGGTCCGGCTCGCAGTGGCCGCCGGGACGGTCGTCGCCGCCGACCGGCTGCTGGCCGACCTGTGGCCGGCACCGACGTCGCCATCACGCAACACCTTGCAGGCCAAGGTGTCCCAACTCCGAAGGGCCTTGGGGAGCCGGGATGTGCTGGCCGAGGTCGGTGGTGGCTACGTGCTGCGCGTCGAGTCCCGGGGCGTGGATGCACTGGAGGTCGCCAGGCTGGCGGCGGCGGCCCGGGCCCGCCTGGCGGCCGGCGGCGCGCGGGAGACCGTCGACGACTGCGACCGGGCCCTGGCGCTGTTCGACGGCCCGATCCTGGCGACGGCCGGCGACGCCCCGTGGGTGGAACCGGTGCGGGCCCGCCTCGAGCAAACCCGACTCGGACTGGTCGAGGACCGGGTGGCGGCCCGTCTCGAACTCGGTGCCGCCGGGGACCTGGTCGGCGAGCTCGGCGAGCTCGTCCTGGCCCATCCCCTGCGGGAACGGCTCTGGGCGATGCTGATGACGTCGCTGTACCGGGACGGCCGGCAGGCCGAGGCGCTGGCCGCGTACCGGCGGATCAAGGATCACCTGGCCGACGAGCTCGGCCTCGATCCCGGGCCTGAACTGCAGGAGCTCCAACGCCGTGTGCTGGCCGGCGACCCGTCGCTGGCCGGCCCGAACCGGGCGCCGGTCCGGGCCTGGGAAGGCACGCCGGATCCGCCCGGCATCGAACCGCCGAACCGGTCGGGCAACCTCCCGGGTTTGCCCGTCGAACTGCTCGGCCGTGACACCGAACTGGACGAACTGGCGGCCACTGTCCCGCGGCATCGATTGGTGACCCTGGTCGGCCCGGCCGGGGTCGGTAAGACCAGCCTGGCGGTCGAGGCGGCCCGGCGGTATCCGGCGCCGGGCGGGTGTTGGCTGGTCCGCCTCGACCACGCGGCGGACCCGGCGACCGTCCTGGCGGCGGTGGGTGAAGCCCTGTCGATGGTCGCCCCCACGTCGGAGTCGGTCGCCGAGCGGTTCCGCGGTACGGACGCGCTGATCGTGCTGGACAACTGTGAGCACGTCGTGGACGCGGCCGTCGCCCTGGTGGAACGGCTGCTTGCGGCCGCCGGCGGCCTGCGGATTCTGGCCACCAGCCAGGTGCCGCTCGGCCTGGCCGGGGAGATCCTGCTGGCCGTGGAGCCGTTGTCCACCGACGACGCGGTCGCGCTGTTCATCCGGCAGGCCGCTCGGCGGCGTCGCTCGTCCGGGCTCGATCCGGAGGCGGTCGACGCCGCCCGCGATCTGTGCGTCGCACTCGATCGGATCCCGCTGGCCATCGAGTTGGCGGCCGCGCGCACGAAAGCGCTGTCCGTCCAGGAGATCGCGCACCGGCTCGACGACCGGTTCGCGCTGCTCAGTGACCCGTCGGGACGCCGGCCGGATCGGCATCGGGGTCTGGCCGCGGCGATCTCGTGGAGTTACGACCTGCTCTTCCCGGACGACCAGCGGGTGCTCTGGGCCATCGCGGGGTTCACCGGTGGTGCGTCGCTCGACGCGGTGGTGGCCGTGGCGGGCGCCGTCGGGGTGCCGGAGTCCGCGACGTTGGACGTGGTCGATCGGCTGGCCGATCGATCCATGGTGGTGGTGGATGTCGGGACGGGCGGTGCGGTCCGGTACCGGTTGCTGGAAAGCGTCCGGGCCTACGCGTTGGACCGGCAGGCCGAAGCGGGCATGGTCGCCGCGGTGGGCGACGCGCACCTGGCCTGGTTCGAGCGGGCGGCCCGGCAGGCCGCCGACGATCATCGGGGTCCCCGGCAGGCCATGCATCTGGCGGTGGCGCGGGACGAGCGCGCGAACATCGACGCGGCCCTGTCGTGGGCGGCCGGGCGGAATCCGCCGGCCGGGCTGCGGATCGCGCTGGGCTTCGGCTGGGTGTGGGTGGTGCTCGGCGAGGGCGCGGGGGCGGCCGACCGGCTGCGCCGAGCCGTCGCCGCGGCGGGCGAAGCCGCGCCCGCCGGCGACCGGGCCATGGCGCTGGCGCTGGCCGGCTGGAACGAGGTGGGCGGGGACGTCGGCCGGGCCCTGGTCGAGTCGGAGCGCGCGGTGGCGCTGGCCGATCAGGCAGCCGACGACGACGCGGGCACCGTCAGCCGGTTCGCGCAGGCCTTCGCCCTGATCCACGCCGGACGCGCGCCCGATGCCCTCGATCTGCTGGACCGGTGGCGCTCGACGGCACTGGGCCGGGCCCCGGACTGGGACCTGGCCATGGGCGACGTCCTCGCCGGTTACGCCGCCCTGGCGTCCGGCGACCCGGTGCGCGCAGCCGCCGCGTGCGCGCAGGCCGGCCCGTTGCTCCCGGCATTGGGTGACGACTGGCTCACCGGCCATGTCGAGTCGATCCTGGGTGAGGCGGCCCAGGCCGATCGCCGGTTCCTCGACGCCGGCCGCCACCTGCAGTCCGCCGCCGATAGCGCCCACCGAGCAACCGCTTTCGCGGCTGAGGGGTTCCATCTGGCGAACCTCGGACGGGTCCGGCAACTCGCCGGGGACGACCCCGGCGCCGCAGCCGCGCTCGAACGGGGCATCGCGATCATCGAGGGTGTCGGCCTGATGCGGGCGCTGGCCCTGTCCCGCATCCGGCTGGGCCGGGTTCGGCTGGCCCTGGGTGACCGGGATGGCGCCCGGGCCGAGCTGCTGGCCGCGGACCGGTGGTTCCGGGAGTCCGGCGGCGGTGATGAGGCGTCGCTGGCCGCCGTGACGCTGGCCGCCACCGACGCGGAGGACGGCGCCGCCGGCGCGCCGGAGCGGCTGGCCAGGTTGCTCGAGACCGCGCGGAAAGCAGGCGATGTCGATGCCCAGGTGCTGGCACTGGACGCGACCGCAGCCTTGCTGGCGGTGGCCGGCGACCCGGCGCAGGCCCGGCGGATGCTGGCGGCGGCGGACGAGCTGATGCCCGGGACGACGCATCGGCTGGCCGATGTCGACCGGCGGGACGCCCGCCGGGCCCGCTCCCTGCTGGCCTGAAGTTGATCATGGGATTCCCGCCCCTCTCCGTCCGGTCGGACGGATCGGGGCGGCCCTCCCGCGATCACCGGGAAAGGGCGTCAGGACGCGTCAGCCCGGACCGTCAGCCGGGCGTCAGCGCCGCATCAGCGATCCCGCCGATCGTTGTCCCATGCCCGAACAAGCCCCCGATCGGCACGCAGCCGAACAAGCTCCCGATCGGCACGCAGCCGATCGCCGAACCGCCGAGCCGGACGCCGCCCGGCACGTCGCCGACCACGACGCCGGACGGCCGGCCGCCGCAGCGGATGCCGGCGATCCCCGGACGGTGGAGCTGATCCGCCGGCTCCTGCGCCATGACGCCGATGCGCCGGCCGAGATCCTCGCCCGATCGGCCACCAGTACCTCGCCCGGCCTGCTGGTCGCCGCTGCGATCCTGGCCGACCGGCCGTCGCCCGCCATCGACCGCGCGCAGCGATGCGCCGCCACCACCCGCGACCGGCAACTGGTGGCGTTGGCCGCCGCCCGTCTCGCCGGTGACGGAATGCTGCTCGACGCCCTGGTCCGGGACCATCTCGCCGACCATCCCGATGATTCACTGGCCGCCTGGATCGCGGATCCGGACGCCGTCTCGGGGCGTGCGTGATGGATACCCGCGAACGCCCTGATCAGGTCGGATCCCGCGGATGGGTCCTCGTCGCCCGGTGGATGGTCAGCTTCGTCGGCTTCCCGCTCGGTGGCCTGGCCGCCATGCTCACCGTCGGCCCGGTGGACAGCGTCGCTGCCGCCCTCACCGGCGGGCTGATCACCGGCGCGGTGCTGGGTACTGCCCAGGTCCTCGGTCTCGGCCGGCTGATGACGAACCCGGCCGGATGGGTCGCCGCCACCGCCGGCGGTCTGGCGGTGGGCCTGGGCATCGGCGCCACCGCCGTCGGGTTCGCCACCGATCTGACGTCCCTGATGATCGAGGGGGCGATCAGCGGCCTGGCCGTCGGCGCAGCCTAGGCCATCGTGCTCCGCCGCCCTCGACACCGGCTCGCCCTGGCGTGGCCGCCCTACCTGGCCGCCTGCTGGGCACTGGCCTGGGCGCTGATCACCGTTGCCGGCGTGCAGGTCGACAACCAGTTCACCGTCTTCGGCGCGATCGGCGCCGTCAGCGTCACCGCCGCCACTCTCGTCCTCCCGTTCGCCCTCGCCCGCCCCGCCGTCAGGAGCGCATCATGACCCGCCACGTCGTCTTCGGAACCGGACAGATCGGCCGGCTCGTCACCGAGCAACTCGTCAGCCGCGGCCACGACGTGATCGCCGTCAACCGCAGCGGGCGGGGCCGGATCGACGGTGCCACGGTCGTCGGCGGGGACGCCACCGATCCGGCGTTCGCCACCGGTACCACGGTCGGCGCCGAGGCGGTGTACTTCTGCCTGAACGCGGGCCACTACGACCGCTGGCCGCAGGAGTTCCCGCCGTTGCAGCGAGCGGTGCTGGCCGGGGCCCGAGCTGCCGGGGCCCGGCTGGTGGTGCTGGACAACCTGTACGCCTACGGCCCGGTCGGTGGCCGGGATCTGGTGGAGAACCTGGCGGCCCAACCGACCTCGGCCAAGGCCGCCACCCGGGCGGCCATGACGACCGAGTTGTTGGACGCCCACCGCCGGGGCGAGCTACCGGTGGCCATCGGCCGGGCCTCCGACTACTTCGGCCCCGGGGCGACCCACTCCGCCCTGGGAGACACGGTGTTCGGCACGGCGTTGACCGGCCGGACCGCCCAGGTGATGGGTGATCCGGACACCCTGCACAGCTACTCCTACACTCCCGACGTCGCTGCCGGTCTGGTCACCCTGGGAACGGGACCTCAGGCCCCGGGCCGAATCTGGCACCTGCCGGTGGCACCGGCGTGGACCACCCGGCAGATCGTCGACCACGTCTACGGTCTGGCCGGTCACCGGCCGAAAATGTTCGCGGCCGGCCGGAGCACACTCCGCGCGATCGGCGTCGTCAAGCCGATGATGCGCGAGTACCTGCACACCCTGTACCAGTTCACCGATCGGTGGGTGGTGGACGACACCGCCTTCCGCAGCACCTTCCTTGTCGACGCGACGCCGTTGGACGAGGCCCTGGCCACCACGGCGACCTGGTACGCCGACCAAGCCACCGCCCGCATCTCCGCCTGAATCCCTCCGACTCGAAAGGACCGTCATGTCCGACCGCACCGCTCGGCGTACCGTCGCCGGACTCCTGGCCACGGCCGCAGCGCTGGCCATCGCCGGATTCACCGCCCTGGGATCGATTTTCGACTACCCGGCCGTGCTCAAGCACCCGGCTGCGCAGATCCTCGCCTCCTTCCGGGAACACCAGTCCGGTGTCACCACCTGGTTCCTCGTTCTGACCGTCAGCGCCGCGTTGCTCGCGCCGGCCGGGATTCTGCTGGGGCGGCTCACCGGCGGCTCACTCGGCCGGACGATCGCGATCGTCGGCGTCGCGGCCGCCGTGGTGCAGGTCGTCGGCCTGTCCCGCTGGGTGCTGTTGATCCCCGGCGTCAGCGCGGACGCCCTGGACCCCGCGACGGCCGCGGACGCCGAGCAGCGATTCGAAGCGCTGCACTTCTGGTTGGGCACCATCGTCGGCGAGACCATCGGCTACGCGCTGACCGCGACCTTCACCGTGCTGGTCGTCCGGGCCGTCGCGGCGCCGGTCTGGGTGCGGATTCTGGGCTATGCCTCGGCCGCCCTGATCGCGACCGGGGTTCTCATCCCGGTCGGGGTCGGCGTCGCGAGCCTGAGCAACTTCGCCGGCTACGTCCTGTGGTGCCTGTGGCTGATCGTGATGGCCGTGGTGCTGTGGCGAGCGTCCGGCTCGACCCCGGCCCGGACGGCCGCCCCGGCCGTCGCCGCTCGTGGTTAGCTGAACGTCATGTCCCGAGCCGCCGCCTCCGCTCCGGGGGCGGCGGCTCTGCTGGAACCGCCGCCCGGTGCCGACCCCGACCAGCTGTTCGACGTGTTCGCGACCTGGGCCGCGGCGCGCGGGCTGCCGCTGTACACCCACCAGGAGGAGTCACTCCTGGAAATCGTCGCCGATTCCAACGTCATCCTGGGCACCCCGACCGGGTCCGGCAAGAGCCTGGTGGCCACCGCCGCGCTGTTCAACGGGCTCGCCACCGGCCGGCGGGCCTACTACACGGCGCCGATCAAGGCACTGGTCTCCGAGAAGTTCTTCGACCTGGTCGACATCTTCGGCGCGTCCGCGGTCGGCATGATCACCGGTGACTCGGCCGTGAACGCCGCCGCACCGATTATCTGCTGCACCGCGGAGATCCTGGCCTCGGTCGCGCTGCGCGGTGGCACGGACGCCGACGCCGGGGTCGTGGTGATGGACGAGTTCCACTACTACGGCGACCCACAGCGCGGCTGGGCCTGGCAGGTGCCGCTGCTGGAACTGCGGCACGCCCAGTTCGTGCTGATGTCCGCCACCCTGGGTGACGTCAGGTTCTTCGCCGACGATCTGACCAGGCGCACCGGCCGGTCCACCGCCGTGATCACCGACGTGCCTCGTCCGGTCCCGCTGCACTACTCCTACACGCTGGTGCCACTCACCGAGACGCTGCAGGACCTGCTGGAGACCAAGCGGGCGCCGGTCTACATCGTGCACTTCACCCAGGCCGCCGCGCTGGAACGGGCCCAGGCGCTGTCCAGCATCGCGGTCGCGTCCCGGGCGGAACGGGACGAGATCGCCGAGGTGATCGGGGAATTCCGCTTCTCCCCGGGGTTCGGCCGGGCGCTGTCCCGGCTCGTCCGGCACGGCATCGGAGTGCACCACGCCGGGATGCTGCCCAAGTACCGGCGGCTGGTGGAAAAGCTCGCCCAGTCCGGCCTGCTCAAGGTCATCTGCGGTACCGACACCCTCGGCGTCGGCATCAACGTGCCCATCCGCACCGTGCTGTTCACGTCGTTGAGCAAGTACGACGGGCGGCGCACCCGGCTGCTGTCCGCTCGGGAATTCCACCAGATCGCCGGTCGGGCCGGGAGGGCCGGCTTCGATGTCGCCGGTGACGTCGTCGTGCTGGCCCCCGAGCACGTGATCGAGAACGAACGGGCCGTGGCCAAGGCCGGGGACGACCCGGCCAAGAAGCGGAAAGTGGTGCGCCGCAAGCCGCCCGAGGGCTTCGTCAACTGGTCGGAGACCACGTTCGACAAGCTCGTGGTCGCCCAGCCCGAGCCGCTGACCTCCCATTTCCGGGTGTCGCACGCGATGGTGCTCGGCGTGGTGTCGCGGCCCGGCAATGCCTTCGAGCACATGCGGGCGCTGCTCGAGGGCAGCCACGAGCCGCGCGCCCGGCAGCTGCGACACGCGTTGCGGGCCATCGCAATCGCCAAGGGCCTCATCGCCGCCGGGGTGGTCGAGCGGCTGGACCAGCCGGACGAGACCGGTCGTCGGTACCGGTTGACCACCGACCTGCAGTTGGATTTCGCGCTCGACCAACCGCTCTCGCCGCTGGCCCTGGCCGCCCTGGACATCCTGGATATCGAGTCGGACACCTATGCGCTGGATGCGGTGTCGTTGATCGAGGCCACCCTGGACGGACCGTTCCCGGTGTTGTCGGCGCAGCGGTTCAAGGCGCGCGGCGAGGCGGTCGCCGCGATGAAGGCCGACGGTATCGAGTACGAGGAGCGGATGGAGCTGCTGGAGGACGTCGACTATCCCAAGCCGCTCGCCGATCTGGTCGAGGTCGCCTACGAGTCCTACCGCATGGGCCACCCGTGGATCGCCGAGTACCAGCCGGAGCCGAAGTCGGTCGTCCGGGATCTGTACGAGCGGGCCATGACGTTCTCCGAGTACGTCGCCTTCTACGGACTGACGCGCTCGGAGGGGGTCGTGCTGCGCTACCTCGCCGACGCGTACCGGGCGCTGCGCCGCACGGTCCCACCGTCCGCCCGGACGGAGGAGCTGACCGACATCACCTCATGGTTGGGCGAGCTCGTTCGTGGCGTCGACTCGAGCCTGCTTGACGAGTGGGAGGCGCTGGCTCACCCGGACGCCGACGAGCTGATCCTGCCCGGCAGCTCCGGCGAGGTGCGGCCGCCGCTCGCCGCCCGCGGGATCAGCGCCAACGAGCGCGGTTTCACCGTGATGGTGCGCAACGCCCTCTTCCGCCGGGTCGAGCTGCTGGCCCGCGAGGACTATGCGGCGCTGGGCGAGCTGCACGCGGCGCAGGGCTGGCGGGCCGATTCGTGGGATTCGGCGATGCGCGGCTACTGGGACGAGTACGACTCGCTGGGTATCGGGCCGGACGCCCGGTCGACCGCGTTCGTGTTGGTCCAACGGCTGGCCGAGAAGTGGCACGTACGGCAGATCTTCGATGACCCGGCCGGCGACCGCGACTGGGGGCTGTCCGTGGAGGTCGACCTGGCCGAGTCCGACGAGGCGGGGGAGCCGGTGCTGACCGTCCTCGACCTCGGGCCGGCCACCGGCTGACCCGGGCGGCCCGCCCGCGCGCTGAGCCCCACGGGCGCCTCGGCCCGCCCGCCCGGGCCCGCCGGCGCCTCGGCCGGCCCCCACCGCTGGCCGACTTGCCGGTGTGAGCCCGGAATCGGCGCGATCAGGGGCGCAAACCGGCAAGTCGATCGGCCGGGGTCGGGCAGGGTGGGGGGACCCGGCGGGCGTCAGGCCGGCTCGTCGGGCCGGCTCGTCAGGCCGGCCCGGGGAAGATCTCGTCGATGGCGGTCAGATCATCGGCGCTGGGCGTCCAGGCCGTGCCCGCCTCGGCGTTTGCCCGGATCTGCTCCGGGGTGGTCGCCCCCGCGATCACCGCCGCCACCGGTTCCTGGGCCAGCAGCCAGCCGAACGCGACGTGCAACATCGTCACCCCGCGCTCGTCGGCGAAGGCCTGTAACCGTTCCAACCGGTCCCATGGCGCGGATTCCAGCAGTTGCGGTTTGATCGCCTGCAGCCGGCTGCCCCGCGGCGCGTCGTTCCGGGTGTACTTGCCGGACAGCAGCCCGTTGGCCAGCGGGTAGAACGGCAACACACCCAACCCGAACTCGCGGGCCGCGGGCAGCAGTTCGGCCTCCAGCCCCCGGTTCAGCAGCGAGTACTCGTTCTGCGCCGAAATGAACGGCACGCGGTGCTCGACCCGGGCCTGCCACGCGGCGTCGGCCAGCTGCCAGCCGGCGAAGTTCGAATGCCCGACGTAGCGCACCTTGCCCTCGGCAACCAGTTCGTCCAGGGCGGCCAAGGTCTCGGCGATCGGCGTCGTCGGGTCGGGCTGGTGGAGCTGGTAGAGGTCGATCCAGTCGGTCTGCAGCCGGCGCAACGAGTTCTCCACCGCGCGGCGCACATACCATCGGGAACCGCGGGCATCGAAGTCCGGACCGTCGACGCCGTGCATGTCCATGCCGAACTTGGTCGCGACGATCACGTCCGCCCGCCGCTTGCCCAGCGCGGCGCCGAGCAGTTCCTCGCTGCGGCCCGCCGGCGTTCCGTAGATGTCGGCGACGTCGAACAGGGTGATGCCGGCGTCCAGCGCGGCGTCGATGAGGGCCTGGGTGCCCTCGAGTGACTCGGTGACGGTGCCCGGCCGACCCAGGTTGTTGCAGCCGAGACCGGTCGCGGAAACGGCGAGGCCGGAGGCGCCGAGCCGGCGGAGTGCTGGTTGTCCCATGTTCGCCAGGCTAACCACGACCCGCAGCGGCGACGACGACGGCCGCGGGATCCCACCCCATGGAAGCGCGCCGGCCGGCCCGCTCGTGGGACGCTGGCATCGTGCAGGAACGGCCGGCTGACCAGAAGCCCGGCTGGAGCGCGCTGCGGGTCGGACCCGGTGGGGTTCCGCCCGAACAGGTTCGTCCGATCGGCCCACCCGAGCCACAACCCATCAGGCCGCTCGGCCCGGTCGGCGCCGCCGCATCCGACCCGTCGACCGCTCCGCACGCCGTGCTCGGGTCGTTCGATGACGGCAAGCCCCGCCGTCGGGCGATCCTGGCGGTCACCTGCCTGGGCCTGGTGGCCTTGGCGGTGGTGATCGCCGGTCTGGTCTCGTCCGGCAGCGGCGGCTCCGGCTCCGCCGCCGATCTGCGGCAGGGTGACTGCCTGGCCTCGTCCGGCGGGACCACGGTGATCGCCCTGAAGTGCGACGCGCCCGCGGCCGAGTTCGTCATCGCGGCCCGGTTCGACCGCACGACCGACGATCGCCGATGTGCCGCGACCGCGTCCGATGTCGTGCTCGTCACCCGGGACAGCTCGGTAATGTGCCTGAACTATCTCGCCCGGGTCGGCGACTGCCTCTACGCCGGCAACACCGACGACATCGGCAAGGCCCCGTGCCGAACGACAGGAAGCACCCCGCGCGGGCTGTTCCGGGTGATCGCGGTGCTCGGCGACACCGTGAGCGCCCAGGGGTGCCCGGCCGGCACCCTGGAGACGCTGGTGCACCGAGCGGATCGCGAAGTGATCTGTTTGGGGATGCCGTGAAGGATGCCGTGAACGCGACCGACACCTGGTCCGTCGAGTGGACAGCGTCGGCCGTCGCTGCTGCCGTCCGGGCCGGTCGCGTTGCACCGGACGGGCCAACTGCCGAGTCGCTGCGCCGGATTTCCGAGCGCGACGGTCCGCTCGGAGCCTTTGTCCGGGTTCGCGCCGAGGCGGCTCGGCGCGAGTCCGCGGCGCTGGCCGATCGCTCCGACCTGGCCGACCTTCCGTTGGCCGGCGTGCCGGTGGCGGTCAAGGACAACGTCGCGGTTGCCGGTGAACCGCTGCGGATCGGTTCGCTGGCCACCTCCGACGAACCCCAACCCCACGACCATCCGGTCGTGGCGCGGCTCCGGGCGGCGGGCGCGGTGGTCGTCGGCATCACTGCAGTCCCCGAACTCTGCATCTTCGGCAGCACCGATACCCCGCACCGAACCACCCGGAACCCCTGGGACACCAGCCGATCACCGGGAGGCTCGTCCGGTGGGAGCGCGGTCGCGGTGGCCGCCGGGATGGTGCCGATCGCGCACGCCGCCGACGGGATGGGGTCGATCCGGATCCCCGCGGCGTGCTGCGGCCTGGTCGGTCTGAAGCCCGGCCCCGGAGTGGTTCCGGCCGGGCTGGGCGTCGACTCCTGGCACGGTATCGCGGAGAACGGTTGCCTGGCCACCACGGTCGATGATCTCGCGCTGACGATGGCGGTGCTGGCCGGTCGTCCGCTCGGTCCGGACCCGGCTCCCGGGCCGCGCACGGTCGCCGTGGCGCTGCACTCCCCGGTGCCGTGGCTCCGCACCGCGCCGCGGTGGCTGGACGCCGGCCGCCGGATCGAGCGCTTGCTCGCGCATCTCGGTCACCGGACCGAGCCCGTGCGTTTGAAATACCCGGTGCTGCCCCCGATCACCCGCTGGCTGGGCGGGCCGGCCGCCGATGCCCGCGGGCTCGATCGGGCGCGATTGCAGCGGCGCACCCGCGGGCATCTGGCCGTGGCCCGTGTCGCCGGCCGTGTCTATCCCGTCCGCGACGGGCAGGCCGCCGCGGCGCAGCGCCGGGTGCTGGACGTCATCGGCAACGCCGACGTCGTGCTCACCCCCTCACTCGCCCACGACCCACCGCCGGCCGTTCAACGCAGCCGAGCCGGCTTCCTGGCCAACATGAGTGCCGATGTGCGGTTCTCGCCCTACACCTCGATCTGGAACGTGCTGCGCTGGCCGGCGATGACGGTGCCCGTCGGTCGGGACCCGGTCAGCGGGTTGCCGGTGACGGTCCAGCTCGCTGCACCGCCGGGCGGGGAAACGGTGTTGCTGGCGCTGGCCGGGCAGATCGAGCGACACGCGCCGTGGTTACGCACGGCGCCGTCGATCTCGGTCGGAGAATCGCAGTCCCGCTGATCCCGATGATGCGAGGCGCGGTGACGAGGCCTGGATCGGCGCGGGCCCCCGCATCGTCAGGGATTCGCCGGTCGCCTCGACCGCGGCAATCGGGCGAGCACATCCTCGTACGACGCGTCGATCGCCTCGCGCAGTTCGTCCTCGGGCACCGCACCGTCGATGAGGAAGCTGTTCCAGCCGTACCGGCCGATGTAGGCGCTGGCGGTGACGTCGTCGGGGTATCGATCGCGCCATTCCTGCGCATCATCGTGCCTGCGACCGCATTTCAGGCCGATCGAGAGTCGTTCGGGCGAGCCGAAAAACGCAAAGATCTTGTCGCCGACCTTGACGACCTCGTCGCCCTCCCACGGTTCGTCCAGCCACGCACCCGGTTTGGCGAGGCAGTAGGTCAGGAGCTCGGCACGGCCCATCAGATGCCGCCCCCGGCCGGCTCGGGCGCCGAGGCGTCGGCGGCGGCCACCGACGTGATGCGATGCAACGGGAAGTTGCGGACCTCACCCCGGGTCCGGTCGAAGGCGACGAGCTTGCCCGGGGTGACCGTGATCGGCTCGACGATCCGCCGCGCGTTGACTCCTTGGGCGTCGGCGTACCCGATCCAGGTCGGCCGGCGATCGCGCGCCGCGGACCGCAACTGTTCGAGCAGGTCGCCGACCGTCGCGTCGCCGACGTGCACCGCCGGAGCCGCCCGGTCGGCACTGCGCATCCGGCCCACCAGGGCGGCCAACTGATCCGCCGTCGCGGTCGGCGGTTCCCGCCAGTGTTGCAGCGGCGAAGCCGATTTCACCCGCGACGGCTTGGCGCGCAGGTCCAGAAGCGCGCCGGCGCCGTCCTCCGCGGCCGGCACCAGACCGCCCGCCCGCAGGTTCGTCATCAGGTCGGCAATGGCGGTCGTGGAGATCGCGACGGTCGGTGCCAATCGCCGGACGTCGATGCCCATGGACGCCGCCTGGGCGATCGCCTGGTCGATCAGCGCCGGGTCGTCGCTGCGCAGATAGGTGCTGGCCTGGCCCAGCCGTAACGTGCCGTAGCGCCGGCCGACATCGTCGATCAGGTACTCCAGGGCCTGCGGCACCCCGGTGATCGAGTGGGTTCGGAACAGCTCCTGCAGCTCGGCGGTCGTCACGCCGAGGTCGAGCGCGCGCCGCACCGACTGCGGGGTGACCCGGTAGACCGACGCGGATCCGCTCGATTCGATGTCCGCGGCCTGTCCCAGCCGGGCGGCCAGCTCGGGGACCAGCCGGCCGGGGGCGACCACGGTCAGGTCGGCCTGCACCATCACCCGGTCCACCGGTTTCGGCACGGCCGCGGCGAGGGCGTCCCGGGCCGCCTCCCAGGCCGCTTCCCGTCCGGACACCAGGGCCCGCCCGGCCGAGCTCAGGCCCCCGAACGCCACCACGCCCAGTGCCGTGGCCTCGACGACCGTCGCGTCGAGGACGGCCTGGCGTTGGTCCGGCGGCCGGAGCGGGGATCGCCAGGCCATCCGGTCCGCCAGCCCCGCTTCGGACAGCCCGTGACCCGGCGGGAGCTCGGCCAACATGCCCAGCACGAACCGGCGGTCGATCGGCCCGCGTATCCAGGACAGCTCGGGGGACAGCGCGTTCCGGATCTTGTCGGTGGCGTCCTTGCTGCCGGCGCGCGCCGGATTGCGACGCAGGTCGAGCCAGGTCGAGGACAGGTCGGCCCAGGCCGCCTCGTCCGCCAGCTCGAGGAAGCCGTCGGCCCGCTCGGTCGGCGTCCACAGTTCGATCGCCCGGTTCCGCGGGTGCTCCGCGGCGATCAGATCCATGGCGGCCAGCAACTCGACGTCCAGTGCGGTGGTGCGTTCGTCCTCGCCGCTCGTCTTCGCCAGCCGGCGCAGCTCGCGGATGCCCAGGCCCCCCGACCGCAGAGCCGGCGGGGGGTTCTGCCCGATCAATTCGAGCAACCGGCGAACCCGGTCCACGGCGGCGAGCGCCTGCCCCGCCGCGGTACCGTCCACCGTGCTGACGCCGTGGGCCGTCATCCCCTCCTCCGGCGGGTGGACCTGGATGGGCCCGAGCGGCTCGTCCCCGCGAACGGCCAGCGCGACCTCGCGGGGAAGTTCGACGGTGTCCGAATCCAGCCGGCGGAGCAGGCCGGCCTTCACGAGCGTCGCCGCCGCCCGGCCGACCGACGATCGCGGGTCGGTCGTCCCTCGCGGAATCCCGTGCGCCAGCCGATCGACGATTCCGCGGGCCGCCGGGTCCAGGGCGGCCAGGGCGGCCCGGGCCTGCTCGACGGTGAGCGAACCGGGGCCGGCCAGCCCGGTCGGCAGGCCGCCGAGCACGGACAGCACCGCGGACGGCATCGCCACCTGGTCCTGTCCCCTGACCAGGGCCAAACCTTCGAGTCGGGCCAGCGCCGCGGCCAGTGCGCCGTCCGGGACCGCGGCCCCGAGAAACGTCTGCAGGGCGGGGCGGGGGACGGCGCGCTTCTCCGCGTCGAGCACGGCCAGCGCCTGCAGGACCTGGATGTGGAAGGCGTTCAGCGACTCCATCGCCCGCCAGACCGACGGCCCGGTGTTCAGCCGCCCGGCGAGCACGGTCAGGTCGCTGGGGGCGGGCACCGTCAGGTCCGGCCGGGCACGCAGCAGCGCGACCAGCTCGTGGTCGTCGCGGGAGCGCAGCCAGTCCAGGGTCGAGGGCATCACTCCCACCCTATTGATGTGCGCCCGGTGCTCGGATCACCGCAACCACGGATCGAGGTTGCGCGGGCGGCGGTAGGGTCTCAGATCCATGAAGACCCGGGTGATCGCAGCAGGCGCGTCCGCGGCGGCGCTGATCGGTCTGGTGGCGGCGTGCTCGAGCCCCGCGCCGACGACCGCCGCTCGCACGCCGTCGTCGGTGTCCCCAGGGGCGGCTGCGGCCGGGTACGGGACGGGCGCCTGCGCCCCGGCCGACGGCGTCCGAACGCCCGTGCTGACGTTCCCCGACGCCTTCGCCGATTGCCTGGACCCCGGCAAGACCTACTCCGCGACGGTCACCACCTCCGAGGGTCCGGTCGTCGTGCAGCTCGACACGCAGCGGACCCCGATCGCGGCCAACAACTTCGTCAACCTGGCCCGTTCGGGCTATTACGACGACACCCAACTGTTCCGCACCGAGGCCCGCACCGGAATCGTCCAGGGCGGCTCGCCGCATACCCAGAACAACCGGGATCCGGGTCCGGGTTACACCATTCCCGACGAGGGACTGCCGTTCTCGACGGCCGACTACGCACCGGGCGTCATCGCCATGGCCAACTCCGGGCCGGACAGCGGCGGCGGCCAGTTCTTCTTCCTGTCCCGCGCGGCAGGCAGCTACCTGGGCGATCCGCAGGCCATCGGCGACAGCGCCGGAAGCTATGTGGTGTTCGGCCGGACCACCGAGGGACTTGATGTGCTCCAAGCGATTTCGGATCTGGAATCGGCACCGGGCAGCAGCACGCCGGCGCGACCGGTCACGATCGAGTCCGTCACGATCACCGCGTCCTGACGCGTGCGGCGCCGGTGCGACGGACGTGACGGATGTCCGGTTGAGCGGGTCCGGGTGGGTGGTCCAGAATGAGGGGAGGCGGTCGCATGCCCGCCGGACCGGCGCCAACGGAGCGCACGGCCGAACCGAGGAGGACCCGTGGCCGCCAAGCGAGGCAAGGGCGTCGACCCGACCTGGCCCCAACTTCCCGACGGGGAGCACCCGCTCACCGAGTTGAGCACCGACGTGCAGGGCGCCCTCTCGCCGTTCGGTGACGTCGAATTCCCCCTTTCGAAGGTGCCTTACACCCATCCGACGACGGTCATCAACCGCTGACGTCGCGGGTCGCCGGGCTGCTGCTGGCCGCCGGGTCGGGCCGCCGGTATGGCCGGCCCAAGGCCCTGGTGGACACGGGCGAGGGTCCCTGGGTGCGGCGCGGGCTGGCCGCCCTGGCCGGCTGCGATCCGGTCGTCGTGGTGGTCGGTGCGCGCGCCGACGAGGTGATCGCCCTTCTGCCGGCCGGGGTGCCGGCGGTGCGTAATGCCGACTTCGCCCTCGGCATGGGATCGAGCCTGCGGTCCGGCTTGCTGGCGATGCCCGATGACGTCGACGCCGCGGTGGTGATGCTGGTCGACCTACCGGACGTGGGCGCCGCGGTGGTTCGTCGGCTGGTCGCCGCCGTCACCGGACCGGTCCGCGAAGTGCTGGCCCGGGCGGCCTACGCCGGCCGCCCGGGCCACCCCGTGCTGCTGGGCCGCGGCCACTGGTCCGGCGTGCTGTCCACCTCGACCGGCGATCTGGGCGCCCGCGCCTACC
>JBGALY010000048.1:0-30764 GCA_044223435.1 Nakamurella sp. | reverse complement strand
TCGTAGCACTCGGCCGTGACCTGCGGGTGGGCTGCACCGTCATCGTCAACGAACTCCAACATCGTCACGGTGTGCCAGCGCTCGGGGTCGGACGAGAGATTCAGCCGGGACCACTTGTGATGGCCGGCGCATGGGCACCACGTGACCGGGCAAGGCGTGACGGATGGGGCGGTGGGTGTGATGGTCATCGGGCGCCTCCCAGACTGAAGGAAATTACGGACCACAGCGCTCTGACCATCCGTGCGTGACCTGTGACGATGCACAGCGCAAACCCTGGGTGAGAGAAGAACTTCTTCGAGACCCGGGTCATCGAGTACCAGACGGGCGGGGGACTGGCCTGGGACTGATTGCGGACGGCGATGACGACCCCGCATCGAGGTCCACGCCCGCTGTCGTACCCGGCGGCGGGCGCGGATCTCGCGCCTCGGACAGTGTCGCCGACCCGCGGGCGGGCGTGGGGGCCCACGGACGTGCGGGACCCTCGGGGGGTTGCCCGCCGACGAGAAGTCTCACCCCGACCTGCGCAAACCTAGGTCGGGACGCGGATCAAGGCATAGGCTCGCACCGCAGACAGGTCGCATCGGAGCGCCCCGGCCGGGTGCGCACGTGTGTCCGGAACACTGGGAGAGCACAGCCATGATTCGGTGCGGCCGATGACTCAGACGCAATCGCGCCCGCTTGTCCACCTGACCAACGCCGCGACGCATCCGGGTGACCCGGACAGCGCCGTTGCCCGGGCGATCGCGCAACGCCCCGAGCGGGCTTCGATGATCGACGCGTACTTCCGGCACGTGCCGGCCGAGGATCAGCCCAAGACCCCCGAGGACGTCCTGGGCATCATCGACGGCCACTGGCGGGTCGGCCGCCGCCGCCGGCAGGGCGAGGTGCGCATCCGGGTGTTCAACCCGGCCCCGGTCGGGGCCGGATCGGCGGAGCCCGCGGGGACGGGTTGGACGGACACGAAGACGGTCATCGACATCGTCACCGACGACATGCCGTCGCTGGTGGATTCCGTCATCGGCGCGTTGACCGCGCAGAACGTCATCGTGCACCGGGTACTGCACCCCATCCTGATCGCCTGCCGGGATGCCGACGGCGACCTGGTCACCGTGGTGGACGAGTCGGCCCCGGCCGAGGAGGAGTCGTTCAGCCTCCGCGAATCGTGGATGCACATCCTCATCGACCGGCTCTCCGACGCCGAGCGCGCGGAGTCGATCGAGGACGCGTTGCGGCACGCACTCGACTCGGTGCGCGCCGTCGTCGGCGACAGCGGCGCGCTGACGGCCGCGGTCGCGACGGCCGCCGCCGACCTGCGGGGCACGTTCTCGCCGCGGTCCGCGCAGGAGGTCGCGGAGGCCGCGGACTTCCTGTACTGGCTCATCTCCGGCCACATGACCTTCCTGGGTTACCGGCGGTACGACCTGACCGCCGACCGCGCCGGCCTGGCCCCGGTGCGCGGCTCCGGCCTGGGCATCCTGCGCGAGTGGGTGGCCGGGAACGACGGTGACGACCTGGTCGGTCAATCGCCGTCGGGCGAGCCGCACCACCTGCTGCTCACCCAGGCCTCGGTCCGCTCCGCGCTGACCCGCGACGTCCCGCCGTTCGAGGTGCGGGTGCGCCTGCTGGGGCCGGACGGCGCGATCACCCGCGAGCACCGGTTCCTCGGTGTATTCACCGCCCGGGCGTTGAACGCCGAGATCACCACGACCCCCGTGCTGCGGCTCACCGTCCAGGCCGTGCTGTCGACCCTGGGCGCGGCCCCGGACACCTACACCGGGCAGCGGGCGTTGGACCTGCTGGCCACCTATCCGCGGGCGGAGCTGTTCTGGGCCGAGCCGGACCAGATGGTCGAGGTGATCGGCAGCGTGCTCCAGCTGGCCAGCCGTCGCCGGCTGCGGGCGTTCCTGCAACCGGATCCGTTCGGCCGGTTCGTCTCGGTCATGGTGTACCTGCCGCGGGATCGCTACACGACCGCATGCCGGCTGGCCATGCAGCAGATCCTGGTCGACGCCTTCGGCGGCACCGGCATCCGTTACACCGCCCGGGTGGGCGACTCGCTGCTCGCCGCCGTGCATTTCACCGTCAGCACCGACCCGGCGCGCCGGGTGGAGCCGGACATCGGCACGCTGACCAAGGCGCTCCGCGGCACCATCCGGACCTGGGAGGACCGGCTGGTCGCCGCTGTCGTCGGTGGCGGGGACGAGGACCTGGACACCGCCGGCGCGCTGTCCCGGTACGCCGACGCGTTCGACGAGGCCTACAAGGAGAGCTACGACGTCGAGGAGGCGGTCGCCGACCTGCGTCTGCTCGACCAGCTGTCCGGCCGGGACGACCTGGCCCTGAAGATGACGCCGAGCGGCCCCGACCAGGTCGGCGACTGGCGCCTCAAGCTGTACGTCACCGGAGGAGCGGTCACCCTGTCCCGGGCGTTGCCCGTGCTGCAGACGCTCGGTGCCGAAGTCCTCGACGAGCGACCCTTCGAGGTGCGCCGGGGGGCCGGCGAACCGTCCCGGATCTACGACTTCGGCCTCTCCTTCCCCCAGGATGCGATTGCCCGTGGAGCCGCCGACGACGAGCTGCGGACCCGGATGTCCGAGGCGTTCATCGCGTCGTGGTCCGGCCAGGCCGAGGTGGACGGCTTCAACCAGCTGGTGCTGGCGGCCGGGCTGACCTGGCGCGAGGTGGCGGTGCTGCGGTCCTACGCGCACTACCTGCGGCAGATCGGGACGCCCTACACCGAGCGATACGTCGAACAGGTGCTGGCCGCGCACCCGGAGATCACCGCCGATCTGGCCGCGGTCTTCGCCACCCAGTTCGACCCGGACCGGTTCACCGGCGATCCGGACGCCCGGGGCGCGGAGGCCGCCCGCATCGCCGACGGGATCACCGCCGCGCTGGACGCCGTGAGCAGCCTGGATGCCGACCGGATCCTGCGCACCCTGCTGTCGGTGATCACCGCAACGATGCGCACCAACGAGTACCGGACCGACGATGACGGCAACCGGCGCGACTTCCTGTCCGTCAAACTCGACCCGGGCAAGATCCCGGGCATGCCCAAACCTGTTCCGGCGCATGAGATATGGGTCTACTCACCGCGGTTGGAGGGCGTGCACCTGCGGTTCGGCGACGTCGCCCGGGGTGGCCTGCGCTGGTCGGACCGGCCGGAGGACTTCCGCACTGAGATCCTCGGCCTGGTCAAGGCCCAGGAGGTCAAGAACGCGGTCATCGTGCCGGTCGGCGCCAAGGGCGGTTTCGTGGTCAAACGACCGCCGGCGCCCACCGGTGACCCGCAGGTCGACCGCGAGCAGCAGATGACCGAGGGGGTGGCCTGCTACCGGATGTTCATCGCCGCGCTGCTGGACCTGACCGACAACCGGCACGTCAACGCCATCGTCCCGCCGCCGCGGGTGGTCCGTCGGGACGACGACGACTCCTACCTGGTCGTCGCCGCGGACAAGGGCACGGCCACCTTCTCCGACATCGCCAATGGGGTCGCGCACGACTACGGCTTCTGGCTGGACGACGCGTTCGCCTCCGGCGGCAGCGTCGGCTACGACCACAAGGCGATGGGCATCACCGCACGCGGTGCCTGGGAGTCGGTCAAGCACCACTTCCGCGAGCTCGGGGTGGACACCCAGACCGAGGATTTCACCTGCGTGGGCGTCGGCGACATGTCCGGCGACGTGTTCGGCAACGGGATGCTGCTGTCCCAGCACATCAGGCTGCTCGCCGCGTTCGACCACCGGCACGTCTTCATCGACCCGACGCCGGACATCGCCGAGTCGTTCGTCGAGCGGCTGCGGCTGTTCGAGCTGCCCCGATCGTCCTGGGCCGACTACAACACCGACCTGATCTCCACCGGCGGCGGGGTATTCCCGCGCACCGCGAAGTCGATTCCGATCACCCCGCAGATGCGGGACGCCCTCGGCCTGACCGATCACGTCGACAAGCTCACCCCGACGGAGCTGATCCGGGCGATCCTGCTGGCACCGGCCGATCTGCTGTGGAACGGCGGCATCGGTACCTACATCAAGGCGTCCAACGAGCAGAACATCCAGGTGGGCGACAAGGCCAACGACGCGGTCCGGGTCGACGGCGGCGACCTGCGGGTCAAGGTGGTCGGCGAGGGCGGCAACCTGGGCGTCACCCAGCTCGGCCGGATCGAGTTCGCCCGCAACGGCGGCCGGATCAACACCGACGCGATCGACAATTCCGCCGGCGTCGATACCTCCGACCACGAGGTGAACATCAAGATCGCCCTGCAACACCGGATGGAACAGGGCGACCTGGACGAGCCCGGACGGCTGCAACTGCTCTCGTCGATGACGGACGAGGTCGCCGACCTGGTCCTGGCCGACAACAAGGGGCAGAACCGGGTGCTCGGCGCGTCCCGGCTGCACGCCCCCGTCATGCTGACGGTGCACTCCCGGCTGATCGACGCCATGGTCGAATCGGGCCGGTTGGACCGGGCCCTGGAATTCCTGCCCAACCACGCCCAGATCCACGCGCGGCAGGCCGCCGGGGAGGGGCTGGCCGGTCCCGAGCTGTGCGTGCTGCTCGCCTATGTCAAGGCCGGCCTGTCCTCGGCCATGCTCAAGGGCAAGCTGCCCGACGATCCGGCCTTCGCGCACCGGTTGCCCGAGTACTTCCCGCGGGCCATGCGGGAGGGTTCGGACGTGGCCCGGCGAGCGATCACCGAGCACCCGCTGGCCCGCGAGATCGTCACGACCGAGACCGTCAACGAGATGGTCAACCGGGCCGGGCTGACCTTTGCGTTCCGGCTCGAGGAGGAGATGGCGGCCACCCCGAACGACGCGATCCGGGCGTACACGATCGCCAGCACCGTCTTCGACCTGCCGACGGTCTGGCGGCAGGTGGCCGAGCTGGACAACCGGGCGCCGGCGCTGACCCAGGACACCATCATCCTGCGGGTCCGGCGGTTGCTCGATCGGGCCGCCCGCTGGCTGCTCACCCAGCGTCCGCAGCCGCTGGACGTGCGGGCGGAGATCGAGCGGTACGCCGGCCCGATCGAGCAGATGGTGCCGCTGCTGCCGACCCTGGTCTGCGGGGCCGACCTGGAGACGGTGCGGGCCGAGATCGCCGAGCTGACCGAGGCGGGTGCGCCGCGCGACCTGGCCGAGGCAGTGGCCTACGGGCTGCACACCTACAGCCTGCTCGACGCCGTGGACGTGGCCGCGGCCAGCGGCCGTGACCTGCTCGAATGCGCCCAACTGCTGTACTCGCTGTCCGCGCACCTGGATTTCGACCATCTGCTGACCTCGGTGACCGCATTGGAGCGTGGCGACCGCTGGCATGCCCTGGCCCGCCAGGCGCTGCGCGACGACCTGTACCGGTCGCTGCGCCTGCTCACCGCGGATGTGCTGTCCACCACGTCCCCGGAGCAGGACGCGCAGGCCAAGATCGAGCAGTGGGAAAAACAGAACAAATCGCGACTGGCGCGGGCCCGGCGCACGCTCGGCGAGATCAGCCGGGTGTCGGTGACCGACCTGGCCGAGCTGTCGGTGGCGGCACGGGAGATCCGGACGATGATCCGCTGATCACCCGTGGGTGCCGGATACGGCAGACTGCCTCGGGCACCGCTCGGTGCCGTTCGACCCAGGTCGTCAGAAGGGTGCCCCAGGCATGAGCAGGGTGGGTGGGCGGGCCGGCAACGGCCGAGCGAACCGTCGGGACGTCGGGCCGGCCTTCGGCCCCATGGCGGCCGGGCCGGCGACGTGCCCGGGAAAGGCGACTGGCCGATGAGCCGGTACGTGACTCAGGTCCGGGTCCGCTGGTCGGACCTGGACGCCTTCGGCCACGTGAACAACGCGCGGACGGTCACGCTGCTGGAGGAGGCCCGGGTGGACTGGCTGTTCACCGACGCCGCTCGGCACGGGGTGGACCGGATCACCGAGGGGATTGTGGTCGCCCACCTGGAGATCGATTACCAGCGACCGATCGGGATGAAGCTGCCGGTCACCGTGTCGATGGGGGTGACCAAACTGGGTGTCGCGTCATTCACCATCGATTACGCGCTGAGCCAGGCGGGCGCTCCGGCCGCCACCGCGACGACCGTGCTCGTCCCGGTGGATCGGGCCACCTTCCGGCCGCGCCGGCTGGACGATCGCGAACGGACCTACCTGGGCCGGTTCCTCGCCCCGGCGCCCGGCGGGGTCGCCACCCGGCATGGCTAGTTTCACGCCGGCGGCGGCGGACGACCGCGAGGACGCGACCGCGTTCACCGGTCGGGTCGCACGTTGGGACCCGTCCGGGTTGATCCGGCTGCGGGCCGACGCAGACCTGGTGCGGATGTGGGCGACCACCCCGTTCGACGCCCTGGTCACCCGCGCCGTGCGGGGCCGAGTGGTGCCGGCCGACGTGACCGTGCACGCCGGCAACCTGCTGACCGGCCTGGCCGTCGCGCGCGCCGACGAGATCGACCCCGGGCCGGCCGTCGACGCGTCCTGGCGGTCGCAGCTGCCGCCGATCGAGGGGTGGGTGACGGTCGACGAGGTGCCGGCGACCGTGCTCGCCGCGCTGGCCGAGGAGGGTGCGACCGGTGCTCGGGAGCGCCCGGGTCCGGCCGGGGCCGCGTCGACCGCGCTGCTGGACACCGAGGTGCTGACCGTGAGTGGTGCCGGGATGCGGGTGGTGATCAACCTGCGGATGGTGTTCGCGCTGGCCGGCATGGGGTTCGCGCCGTCCGTCCCCGGGGAGCAGGTCCGGGTCAGCGCCACCGACGCGTGGGCGCGCATCGACGGTCGGTTCGGCGCGGTCGTGCGTCGCCGGCACGCACTGCTGCCACTGCTGGTCTGATTCACCCGGGCGCAGCCGTGCGCGGACGGCAGGTCACCCGGCGGGATCCGGCGGCAACGGGAGCAACGTGTACCCCGCCGCGCGCAGCCCGTCGATCACCCCGGGCAACGCGTCCAGCGTCTGCTGCCGGTCGGCCCCGCCGGCGTCGTGCAGCAGGACGATCGCGCCCGGGCTGACCGAGCCCAGCACGTTGGCCACGATGGTCGGCGCGCCCGGTTTGGTCCAGTCCCTGGAGTCGACCGCCCAGCCCAGCAGGAGGGTGCGCGCCTGCTGGGCGGCCTGGTGCACCGATCCGGTCGGGTCCCCGAAGCTGCCCTCGGGCGCCCGCAGGTACCGCGGAGTGAGCCCGGTGGCCTGGATGACGGCATCCTGGGTTCGCCCGATCTGCCCGGCCAGGACGTCGGGGGCCAGGGTGTCGAACCCGGTCGGGTGGTCCCAGCTGTGGTTGCACACCGTGTGCCCCTCGGCGACGATCCGCCTCATCATCTCGGTGTTCTCGGCCACCTTCTGGCCGACGACGCAGAAAGTGGCCGGCACCCCCCGGCCGGCGAGGATGTCCAGGATCTGGCCGGTCGCCGGCCCGGGGCCGTCATCGAAGGTCAGGTAGGCGACCTTGCCCGCGCCGGTCCACCCCAGCACCGTGGTGTAGGGCGGGACGACCGTGATGGGCGCGGGGGGCGGGGCGGCATCCGGTGCGGGCGCGGGATCGGGCGCCGGGATCGGCCCGGGGTCCGGTGCCGGCGCGCCGGCCGGGTCGCTCGGGGCGGCCGGCGGCGTCGTCGAGCCCGGGACGGTGACCGCCGGCTCGGTCAGGTTGGCGATCGTGCCCGCGTTGGTCAGTTCGGGGACGGTGACGGCCACTCGCGTGCTGGTCGTGGCCGGCGCCGGGGGTGTGGGCGACGCGGTGTTGGCGATCGCCGCGAGTCCGCCGGCCCGTCCGGGCAGCGCCTGGTGGGCGGGGGTGTCCGGCCGGGCGCAGCCGGCCGCGCCGATGACCACGACCAGGCCACACACGGCGGAAAGCGGGCGGGCAAGCCGTCTCCGCCCCAGCCAACGCCCCATCCGTCAATGGGATCATTCGCGCAGCGTGGATCGCGGCTGCGCCACGCCGACGAAGGTGCGGCCTCGACACCACCCGGGTTCGATGGGCCGGCCTCGCTCACCCGTGCAGGGAGTTCACCAGGCTGTCCGCGGCCATCTCCAGGTACGCCCACAGCCGTTCCCGGTGCTCGTCGTCCAGGCCGGCCCCGTCGACGGCGACCTTCATGGCGGCCAGCCAGTGGTCCCGCTCCCGCAGGCCGATGACGAACGGCGCGTGGCGCATCCGCAGCCGCGGGTGTCCGCGCTGGTCCGAATAGGTGCGGGGACCGCCCCAGTACTGCTCCAGGAACATCCGCAGCCGCACCTCGGCGGGGCCCAGGTCGTCCTCGGGATACAGCGGCCGCAGCACCGGGTCGCCGGCCACCTGCTGGTAGAAGCGGTGCACGAGGCCGGTGAACACCTCGTGCCCGCCGACCTCGTCGTAGAACGTCGTCGCCGACCCGGATGAGCTCACCGGCCCATTGTTCCGCAGTGGCCGCCCGCCGCTCGGGGCGGTCCGGTCCCCGGGGCCGCCTCCGGCCGGCCGGGCCGGCGTCACGCCCGCTCGGTGGCCTCGGACGGTGCGCCCAGGGCGAGCACCGGCGGGCGGAAATCGGCTGCCGGGTCGTCCTTGCGGGCCCGCTCGTAGGCGGTGCGAATCGCCGACCGGACGGCCCGGACGTATCCGTCCTTCTCGCTGGCGATGACCGTGGCCTGGATCCCGATGGTGATCGCTCCGGGGGCGACGTCGGTGATCCCGAGCAGCTTGGGCTCGGCCAGGACCGAAGCCTCGAATTCGGGGGACTGGGCCACCCCGATCGCCTGCTGGAGCGCGATCGTCGCCGCGCGATCGGTATCGGAGTCGTACGGCACCGTCACCGGCACGGTGACCACGGCCTGGCCCTGGCTGGAGTTGCCGACCCGGAGCACCTCACCGTTGCGCACGTGCCAGATGGTGCCGTCGCCGGCCCGCAGCGTCGTGGTGCGCAGGCTGACCGCGACCACGGTCCCGCTCGCCGGGCCCAGGTCCACGGTGTCACCGACCCCGTACTGGTCCTCCAGCGTCATGCTGATCCCGGCGAGGAAGTCGCGGACCAGGTTCTGCGCACCGAACGCGAGCGCGACGCCGGCGATTCCGGCCGAGGTCAGGATCGGCGCGATGTCGAAGCCGAGTTCGGCCAGGATCAGCACCGCGGCGACGCAGATCACCACGAACGAGGTGATCGACTTGAGCAGGGAACCGACGGCTTGGGTGCGTTGGGCACGACGGTCGGTGGTCAACCCCCCGCCGAGGGCCAGCCGGGCCCCGGCCTGGAATGGTCGCAGGGCGGCCGACGTGTCGTCCTTGTTGGACAACCTGGTCAGCCGGTTGATGGCGCGGTAGAGCAGGAACCGCACGATGACGGCGATGACCAGGATGAGCACGATGTGGATGGCGGCGGAGGCGAACGCGTCGCTGTTGCGGGCCAGGACATCGGCACCGGTATTGTCCCAGACCCATTGGCACAGCGAGCCGGATTCGGACGCGCAGTCGGGCGCGGTGATTTCCACGATTCGAAAGTTCCTTCGGTGTCGATGATGTGTCGTGATGAGCGGACTCGGCCGGGCGGGCGGCCGCCGGATCGGCCCGGTCGGTCGGCGCCCCTCGGGCTGACGCACCATCCGCCGGCCGGGATGCCTGCCCCGCCCGGTTATTCTCGTTCTGTCGAGCTCCCGCGGGGCCCCGGGTGACGCGTCGAACACTTCTCGCCGCCGAGCCGGGTCCGTGGGGCAGGCGTCCGCTGCACTGCTCACCGCACGGTCCCGTCCCGGTACCTCGCCGGGGTCGGTGACCCGCCTCGGTTCGCGGGAGGTACGGATGAACAACGCCGGTCACGCCGGCCGCGGTCCCGTGCCGGTGCGGCCCCCGCCGGGTCCCGGTGGGCACCGCGAGCCGGAATCGGCCCGCCCGGTCGCCGTGCTGCGGGTGCTGCTGCTCAACGCCAGCCACGAACCGCTCGCCGTGGTGACCGGCCGCCGGGCGCTGGTCCTGGTTGTCGCCGGCAAGGCCGAGTGTGTGGTGGAGCGGCCCTCCGGGCAGATCCGATCGCCTTCGATGGCCTTGGCAGTGCCCGCCGTGGTCCGGTTGCGCCGGTACGTCCGGGTGCCGTATCCGGCGGCCCCGGCGGTGACCCGGGCCGGGGTGCTCAAGCGGGACGCCCGGCGCTGCGCCTACTGCCAGGCCCGGGCCGACACGGTGGACCACGTCATTCCACGCAGCCGGGGCGGGGTGCACAGTTGGGAGAACTGTGTCGCCTGCTGCGCCCGGTGCAATGCGCGCAAGGCGGACCGGCTGCTCGACGAGCTCGGTTGGGCCCTGCCGGCCGTGCCCGGCCCGCCGCGGCGGGGCGTGCTCGGCCGGATGTGGGCCAACGAGGAATCCGATCCGGCGTGGGAGCCCTGGCTGCCGACGGCGGCCTGACCACGGGTTTTGGTCGGCCACGGCGTTCGGCGGTGTCGCTGCCGGGTCACGCGGCCGGCCGTCGCGGCGTCGGCTACCGTATGCGCGTGACCATCCTTCAGACCATCGGGGTGTTCGTCGGCATTCCCGTGCTGATCTACGGCGCGATCTTCGTGCTGACCATGGTTCCGGGACGCCACAAGCGGCCGCGCTACCGGCCCGGGCAGGCGTGGGAATACCCGCCGCAGTGGTGGGCCGGCGACCAGCCGATCGTGACCGCGCCCGGGTCCGAGAACCGGCTGGCTCAGGGAGGTGGGGCGCATGGCACGTGGTGAGGTGGTACCCAGTCACCCGACCGGCCTGGTCAACTGGAATCCATCGGTCGGTCCGACCGGCAGTGACGAGCATCCGCTGACCACCAGCCAGCTCGAGTTGCTCGACGACGTGATTCGCGAGGCCGAACGGTTCACCGGGTTGCGGTTCTCGGCATACCTCGGAGATCTGGGTGGCAACACCGCCGCCTCCGCCGAGAGTCTGCTCGAGGGTCTCGGCTCGGACGCGCCCTATGCCGTCCTGCTGGCCGTGTCGCCGGGCCAACGGGTGGTCGAGGTGGTGACCGGACCGGAGGCGGCGCGCCGGGTCAGCGACCGGGCCGCCCGGCTGGCGGTGCTCGGCGTCGTATCGGCCTGCACCGACGGGGACGTCGGCGGCGCGCTGGTCACCGGGGTCCGCATCCTGGCCGATCAGGCCGGCACCCTGCCCGAACGTTCCACCTGGTGACCGCACCGTCGCTCTGATGTGAAACCGCCCCCGTGCCGATCGGCACGGGGGCGGTTCTCGTTGCGGTCCGGGGTACGGGGACCTCGGTCAGCCGGCGTCGGCCGCCCGGGCCCGCAGCGCCCGCTCCACCCCGGCTCGCCCCTCGGAGACCAGCCGCTTCAGGGCGGCCGGATGGTCTTCCTGCGCCCAGGTCAGAGCCTGGTCGACGGTCGACTGGGCGACCGCCCAGCGCGGGAACAGCCCGACCGCCACCTTCTGCGCGACCTCGCTGGATCGGCGCTGCCAGACCTGACCGACCACCTCGAAGTACTTCTCGGTGTAGGGCGTCATCAACTCCCGCTGCGCCGGGTGGGCGAACCCGGCGATCGCCGCGTCCTGCAGGGCGTTGGCCATGCCGTCGTCGTTGATGAGCCGGTCCCAGACGGCCGCCTTGTTCTCGGCGGTCGGAATGAGCGCCCGCACCTGGGTGGCCCGGCGTTGCCCGGAGGCCGTCGGGTCGGCCCGTTCGGCCGTCTCGATCTCCTCGGTCCCGGCCGCGCCGTGCGCGACCAGCGCGCCGAGCAGCGTCCAGGACAGGTCGGTATCGACGGTCAGACCCGGCAGCGGCGCCGAACCGTCCCGCCACCCCGCGATCTCGGCCAACTGCGCCTGGTCGAGCTTCGCCGCGGCCAGCGCCTGCACCGCCGACAGTTGGGTGTCGCTGCCCGCCGGGGCGCTGGACGCCAATTGCCGCAGGGTCGCGGCGACCGTGGGCCAGCCGGTGGACTCCGCCCAGCCGGGTTCGGCGTAGGAACCCACGGCCGCCTGCAGCTGCATCAGCACCCGTTGCAGCACCCCCGCCTGGTCCTCGGTGACCAGGCCGCGGGCCGCCAGCGCGATGAAGTCGCGGGCCCGCATCAACGCGTCCCGGGTCATCTCCCAGACGGCCGACCAGAGCAGGGTACGGGGGAGGGACTCGGCGACGTCGCCGATCGCGGCGATCGCGGTGTCCAGTGACGCCGGATCCAGCCGGGCCTTGCAATAGGTCAGGTCGTCGTCGTTGACCAGGACCAGGGCACCGCGATTCCGACCGACGAGGTCGGGCACCGGGGTCCGCTCGCCGGTGACGTCCAGCTCGACCCGGTGTACCCGGGTCAGCCCGTCTGCGGCGTCCCGGTCGTACAGACCGACCGCGAGCCGGTGCGGCCGCCGTTCCCCGGCCCCGGGCTCGGCGCCGGACTGGACCAGCTCGAACCGGGTGAAGACCTCGCGGCCGTCGACTCGTTCGACATCGAAGTCGGCGCTGATGGTGTTGAGCCCGGTGGTCTGCAGCCAGGCCTTCGCCCAGGCGCGCAGATCACGGCCGGAGGTCCGCTCGAGCGCGTCGAGCAGGTCGGTCAGCGTGGCGTTGCCGAAGGCGTGCGCGGCGAAGTAGTCGCGCAGGCCCTCCAGGAACTCGTCATAACCCACGTACGCGGCCAGTTGCTTGAGCACGCTGGCGCCCTTGGCGTAGGTGATGCCGTCGAAGTTCACCTCCACGGCGGCCAGGTCGACCATGTCGGCCGCGATCGGGTGGGTGGACGGCAGCTGATCCTGGACGTACGCCCACGACTTCTCGACGTTGGCGAACGTCGTCCAGCCCGATGTGTACTCGGTGGCATTCACCTGCGCGACGACCGAGGCCCAGGTGGCGAACGACTCGTTGAGCCACAGGTCGTCCCACCAGCGCATGGTGACCAGGTCGCCGAACCACATGTGCGCCATCTCATGCAGCACCGTCTCGCACCGGCGCTCGTACTGGTATCGGGTGACCCGGGAGCGGAAGACGTACTCCTCGCGGAAGGTGACCGCGCCGGCGTTCTCCATGGCCCCGGCGTTGAACTCGGGCACGAACAGCTGGTCGTACTTGCCGAACGGGTACCGCACCCCGAACGCCTGGTGGTAGAAGTCGAAGCCCTGCTTGGTCTGGGTGAACAGGCGCTCGGCGTCGAGGAACTCCGCCAGCGTGGACCGGCAGTAGATGCCCAGGTCGATGCCGTCGTGATGGTCGCGGACGACGTGGTACGGGCCCGCCACGAGTGCCGTGACGTAGGTGCTCATCGGCTCGGTGGTGGCGAAGGTGTGGGTGGTACCACCGCCCGGGGCGTCGACGGACGCCGTCAGCGCCCCATTGGAGACGACGTGCCAGTCCGCCGGCGCGGTGACGGTGAAGGTGAACCGCGCCTTGAGGTCGGGCTGGTCGAAACACGGGTAGAGCCGTTTGGCGTCGGCCGTCTCGAACTGCGAATAGAGGTAGACGGCGCCGTCGACCGGGTCGACGAACCGGTGCAGGCCCTCACCGGTGTTGGTGTAGAGGCCGACCGCATCGATGACCAGTTCGTTCTCGGCCGCCAGCTCGTCCAGCACGAGGCCGTCGGTGCTGGTCCAGCCGCCGACGTCCAGCTGGCGGCCGTTCAACTCGGCGCAGGCCAGGCCGTCGCCGACGAAGTCGATGAAGCTGCGCGCGCCGGGGGTCGCGGTGAAGGTGATCGTTGCCCGGGTGCGGTAGGTCTTCTCGCTCGGCCCGCCGCTGCCGTCGGTCAGGTCGATGGCGATGTCATAGGACGACGTGGTGATGGTGGCTGATCGCTCCCGGGCCTGGTCGCGAGTCAGATTGGGGGCCTGGGCCATGCGGTTCCCTCCGAAGACAACAAGTGATCGTCCGATCACCAGTGCCGGAGTGTAGTTGGGGTCTCCGACGGCGCCCGGGAATATCGGCGACCGATGACGGTTGATACGTCAAGGGGATTCTTTGCCCCCCTCAGCACCGATTCGAACCTAGGAGACGACCAGCATGAGTCACGCCACGGCGACCATCGAGACCGCTGCCGACCGGTCCACGGAACGTTCCGTGGATGAGGTGGACTTCTGGTTCGATCCGGCGTGCCCCTTCGCCTGGGTGACCTCCCGCTGGATCCTGGAGGCCGAGCGGGTCCGCCCGATCCACGTGCGGTTCCACGTGATGAGCCTGGCCGTGCTCAACGAGAACCGGGCGATCAGCGAGAACTACCGCGCGATGCTGCAGAAGGCCTGGGGCCCGGTTCGCGTCGCGATCGCCGCCGAGCAGCAGCACGGCCCGGAGGTGCTGGCCCCGCTGTACACCGCGATGGGCCGGCGCATCCACAACGAGAAGATGGACGACCGCACGGAGGTCATCCGGCTCGCCCTCGACGAGCTGGGTCTGCCGGCGGAACTGGCCGATGCCGCGACCTCGACCGAGTACGACGACGCGCTGCGGGTCAGCCATCACGCCGGCATGGACGCGGTAGGTGAAGACGTTGGCACGCCGACGATCCACGTCAATGGTGTCGCCTTCTTCGGCCCGGTGATCACCCGCATTCCGCGCGGTGAGGAGGCCGGCGAGCTGTGGGACGCGGTTGTGAAGCTGGCGTCGTTCCCCTACTTCTTCGAGTTGAAGCGGACCCGGACGGAGCTCCCGCAGTTCGACTGAGCGAGGCTCGCCGAGCGAATCATCGGCACTGAGCGAGGCTCGCCGAGCGAATCATCGGCACTGAGCGAGGCTCGCCGAGCGAATCATCGCAGGCGAGGTGGAGCGCGCTACGGTGGCAGCAGCAGCCGGGCGCGGTACGCCCGGGTGACGGTCCCGCTCGGGAGGATGCCATGACCGCCACTGAATCGACGCCCGATCCCGAGCCCGGCCCGGCGGCCGCACCGGTGCCGGCCCTGTCGCCGCACGGCATCCCGCTGCCGCCCGATCTTCGGAGCGGTCCGATCGTGGCCGGCGTGGACGACGCGACCGCCTGCGGTCGCCCCCTGCGCGCTGCGGCGTTCCTGGCCGCCGCGACCGGCCGGCCGCTGCTGCTGGTGCATGTGCGCCGGCGGGCGATGCCGATGGTCGAGGGTTACGTGCCGATTCCCGAGGAGATCGGGGTCAGCGACGAGGCCGAGGACGCCGTGGAGGCCGACCTGGTCCGCACGCTGACCGCGTCCGGTGACCTGTCCGGCGTTTCGTGGGAGCTGCTGTCCACCACCGGCGAGGCGGGCGCCGAGCTGGTGCGCATCGCCGAGGATCGGGACGCCGCCTGCGTGGTCGTCGGCAAGCGGCACAGTGGATTTGGCGACTTTCTGCACCGGATCGCGTCCGGCTCGGTGTCCCGGGCGGTCGTGGCCCGGCAGAAGTTCCCGGTGCTCGTGGTGCCCTGACGCCCGGCGGCCATCCCGGCCGGCGGGCGTCCGGCGATCAGTCCTTCAGTCCTGGTCCCGGCCGTTGCCCGACCGCGATTGACCGGTCTGACCGCCGCGGCGGTCGGGGCGCCGCCCGGCGGGCAGCGTGGTGGGCGGCACGTAATGGCGGCGGACGATCACCAGTTCGGCCTCGGCCGCGGCCAGGTCGGCGGCATCCGGCAACGCGACCTCCCGGGCCCGCATCGCGGCCGTGGACGACACCTGGGTGGACCTGGTGGTGACCAGCGACCGCAGCGACCGCTCTGCCGATTCGGGGCCGGCCAGCCGGCCGCGCCGGGCATTCGGATCTCCCGGACGGCGGTCGCCGGCCGGGCGCCCGGGGTGTCCGCCGGCGCCGGGCGTGCCCGCCGGATGGGGCGCCGGGGCCGGTGATGGCACCGGATGGGGGGTCGCCGCGGGAGCGGGCGGGCCGTCGCCGCCGGCCGGCGGCACGGGAGCCGGTACGCGGCGAGCCGCAGGCTCATCCGGTTCATCCCGTTCGGCCCGCTCGTGGGACGACGGTGCGGTGGGGGCACCCGGGCTGTCCGGCGGTCCGGACGGTCGGCGCGCGGCCCGCCGGCGACGGCGGGGCGAGGTGGGTTCCACCTCGCCAGCATGGCAGCCTCAGAATGCCTCGGGGCACCAGGGCGCGATCGGTGCCGCCAGGGCCGCGCCGAGGCGGTGCACGGCCTCCGGCGCGCCGCTGACCAATCCACCGGCGACCAGCCGGGCCACCGGGGTGCCGCCCAGGAAGCAGGCGGCGAGGTCGCGCGTGTTGATTCGCAGGTCACCGGGCCCCTTGCTGGGGACCGCCCGCCCGCCCTCCGGTCCCAACTCCAACTGCCAGCTGCCGGTGTTCCACGGGCAGAAGTCGTCGACGAGCTCGACGTGGACGGTCACGGTGGCGGAGTAGGCGCGCAGCGACACCGCCCGGTCCAGGTCCACGATGCGCAACCAGACGTGGTCGTTCGGGATCAGCGACAGTGAGCGCCGGTCGGCCAGCAGGTCCTGCACGGGGTCGTCCGTCCAGCCCAGGGGGTACTCCACGCGGTCGGTCAGGTCCAGATCGAGCAGGAACCGCCAGAGCGAGGCATGGGCGAGGGGGGTTGCGGCGATCAGATCGGTGACCACGACCGTCCATTGCCCGTCGCGGTCGACCCAGCCCGGCCGGACCCGGTACCCCACCACGCCGTCGGGCAGTCCCGCCCAGCGCCGCTGCGACAGGCCGCGACTCATGAAGTCGTGCTCGGCGAACCGGGCCTGCCAGATCCCATCGGTGCGGCTCAGTTGCCCCGGGCGCACCGGGGCGATCCGATCCCACAGCGAGCGTGCCCGGGCGGCCGCGGTGCCGGCGTCCAGCTCGCGGACCGGTGCCGTCGGCACCCCTGCGGCAAACGCGGCGCCGTGGGGGAGCTTGATCTCGGCGCGGTCCATCGCCCGCCCGTACCCGTACCGGCCGTAGATCACCCCCTCGCTGGCGGTCAGGATGGCGACCGGCTCACCCGCTCGTTCATGCAGGCCGTGCAACTGATCGCGCATCAGCGCCGACAGGATGCCGCGGCGCCGCCAGCCGGCCCGGACGGCGACGTACGTGACCGCGGCGACCGGATGCGGACCGGCCCCGGGGAAGGTCATCCGTCGGGACTGGATCGCCGCCGAGCCGACCAGGGAGCCGTCCGGTTCCGGGTCGCGGACACCGGTCAGCCGGTCGATCTCCACCATCGGGCGCACGACGTCATCGAGGAAGTCCGCGGGCGGGTCGATGTGGAACGCCGCGTTGTCCAGCCCGAACATCTCGGGCAGGTCGCCCTCGGACAGCGGGTGCACGTTCCATTGATCGGGGGTCATCCGGTCACCCTGCCGCACCCCTCGCGGCCGCGTCCTGGCCTTTTCAAGGCTGCGGTGTCAGGCGACGGCCGGCGTCCGTGGCTGGCCGATCTTGTCCAGCAACTCGACGAACTCCGCGTCGTCGATGTTGTACGGCTTGCCGCCCTTGATCCGGTCGAACTCGATCGCCCGCAACTGGTCGCCCTGCTCCTCGTCGTGCCCGACGACACCGGAAATGCCGCGCAACGCGCAGCCGACGGCATAATCGGCCATCGACTTGATCAGCAGCAGGTCCGTCTCATCGGCCCGGGCCGAGCGGGCGAAGTACCCCGACTTCTGGACGAGCACCTTTTCGGCCCCGAGCCGCCCGGCGAACTGCTTGGCGAACCACTGGCCCGGGTTGATCTGGTCGAGCTTGACGTGACCGAACGGATCCCGCGGGATCGGCTCGCCGGCGGCCTCCATCTCGGCCACGATGCTGTCGACCCCGGCGCCCTCGGACAGGAAGATGGTCACGTTGCCGACGGTGTCCATCACCTGCCGCAGCCGGGTCGCTTCCGCCTCCAGGTCGAAGGTGGCCTCCGGCACGTACACCGCGTGGATGTTCCAGGCGTCCTTGGACAGCCCGAACTCCGGCAGCCATCGCTGGGTGGCCAGCCAGCGGTCGTAGGCCTGTGCGGTGGCGGCGGTCAGCCACCCGCAGTGCCGGCCCATGATCTCGTGCACGATCAGCATGCGGGAGTTGGCGTTGTGTTCGGCGACCACGTTGCGGGCGAACAGCGCGCCCTGCTCGGCCGCGGTCCAGGCGCCGAGCGAATGCCGGATCGGCACGATGTCGTTGTCGATGGTCTTCGGCAGGCCGACCACCGTCAGGTCGTAGCCGTTCTCCTTCAGGTACCGGGCCAGGTCGGCCGCCGTGGTGGCGGTGTCGTCGCCGCCGATGGTGTGCAGGACGTCGACACCGTCTTCGACGAGGCGGTTGGCGGCCACCTCCAGCGGGTTCTCACCCTCCTGGATGAGGCCCCGCTTGACCAGGTCCTTGGTGTTGGTCAGCTTGACCCGGGAGTTGCCCAGCGGGGAGCCGCCGAACTCGTGCAACAGCGCCGCCCGGGCCCGCACGGCGGGGGTCACGTCCAGGAAATCCCGGGCCAGCAGGCCCTGGTAACCATGCCGGTACCCGATGATGTCGACTTCCGGCACCAGTTGGGAGTACCGGTTGATCAGACCGCCGACCGCCGCGGACAGGCACGGGGCGAACCCGCCGGCAGTGAGCAGCGCGACCTTGCGCATGGTGATCGGCCCTTCCTTTCGGCCCTGGATGGCCAGTGAACGAACACAGCCTAGGGGCGGGCCGGACCGGCTCGTTCACTGGTCAAGGCTCCGCCGCGCTGCTCGGGCGAGCGAAGGCCGAAAGGACGCCGAGCCTGCGGTCCGGTTGTCACGGCCCGGGTGTGAGCACCGTCATAGGTCAAACGACCTAGCCCGGTTCGGGTATTCCGATCCACCGGCCCCGGCGGTGTTTGCCCTGTTGAGAGGGGACTCGTTACTCACCGTTTGCTTGATAAACAACGCAAGAGCCGTCAGAGCGTGAACTGTGGCACGTTGACCTCATCTTGATCGATGCAGCAGACTGTTCACAGATCCCCGGACGTGCATTGACGGTCACGCCCGATGGTCACACACAGTGAAAATCACGAGCGTTCGTCGAGGAACGCCGGATCGATGCGGGCGATACCGATCGCCAGGGCATTGCGGCCCATGGGGTGCATCGATCATCCGAGACCCTCCGTTGCCCACCTGCCGGAGACCCAGTCCGACCCCCGCTCACCTGCCGAGCCGTCCCGATCTCTTCCATTGGAGGAGTGCTCAATCATGTCCCTGAACCAAGACCACAACGAACAGCTTCCGCCGGATACCGGCGTTCGCGAGTCCGACGACCGCCGCCGCGGTGCCCGTGACTCACCGTCGCTGATGATGCTGGTGCTGATCGCCACCATCGGCGTTCTGCTCTACACGACCTTCCTCTTCGACTTCTCCAATCGCGGCAACTGGATCCCGTACCTGATGGTGCTGACGGCCGAGTCCGTCATCATCTTCCAGGCCCTGATCGCGTTGTGGACGATTCTGTCCAGCGGCCACAACCCCCGCGGCTACCGCTTCCACAACGCACAGAACCGGATCTACGGACCCGATCACAAGACCATCGAGCCGGGCACCGACCTGACGGCGCTGCCGATGTACCTGCACGAGACGCCCGTCGAGCTCGACGTCTACATCACGACGTACGGCGAGGACCTGGCGACCGTGCGCCGGACCGTGACCGCCGCGCTGGCGATGCACGGCAAGCACAACACCTACATCCTCGACGACGGCAAGTCCGACGAGGTCCGCGCACTGGCCGCCGAGCTGGGCGCCGAGTACATCGTCCGTGAGGGCAACAAGGGCGCCAAGGCCGGCAATATCAACAACGCGCTGACCGTGACGACCGGCGAGTACTTCGTCGTGCTCGACGCCGACTTCGTGCCCAAGGAAGACTTCCTCTACCAGACCGTGCCGTTCTTCGCCGAGGCGAACGTCGCCTTCGTGCAGACGCCGCAGGCCTACGGGAACCTGCACAACCTGATCTCCCGCGGCGCCGGCTACATGCAGTCCGTCTTCTACCGGTTCATCCAGCCGGGCAAGAACCGCTTCAACGCCGCGTTCTGCGTCGGCACCAACGTGATCTACCGGCGGACCGCGATCGAGTCGATCGGCGGCATCTACGAGAAGTCCAAGTCCGAGGACGTCTGGACCTCGATCAAGCTGCACGAGAGCGGCTGGAAGACGGTCTACATCTCCACCGTGCTGGCCGTGGGTGACACCCCCGAGACGATCGAGGCCTACACCAAGCAGCAGCAGCGCTGGGCGACCGGCGGTTTCGAGATCCTGCTCAAGAGCAACCCGTTCTCCCGCAAGCGCAAGCTGACCCTGGACCAGCGGCTGCAGTACTTCGGCACCGCGACCTTCTACCTGATCGGTATCGCGCCCGGCATCCTGCTGCTGGTCCCGCCGCTGCAGATCTACTTCGGCCTGGCGCCGATCAACTCGGGTGTCAGCTTCGGCACCTGGCTGCTCTACTACGCCGGCTTCTACTTCATGCAGGTCGTCGTCGCGCTCTACACCATCGGCTCGTTCCGCTGGGAGACCCTGATGTTGGCCGCCGCGTCCTTCCCGATCTACGGCAAGGCCATGGTCAACGCGGTGTTCGGCAAGGACACCAAGTGGCACGTCACCGGGGCGAAGCGGCGCAAGGCCTCCCCGTTCAACTTCATCACCCAGCAGTTGATGGCCTTCGTCTTCCTGGCGATCACCTCGGTGGTCGGCATCTGGCAGGCCATGACGGTCAGCGCCTTCACCCTGGCGCTGCTGTGGAACCTGCTGAACACGTTCGTCCTGGGTGCCTTCGTGGTCACGGCCTTCCGCGAGAGCCGGCACAACCGGCGCGAGGAGAAGGGCCTGCCGCCCAAGGGCAGCGCCAAGGTTGCGGCCGAGGCCGCCGCCCGGGCCGCCGCCAACGCACAGATCGGTTCGGGCCTGTCCGAGCGGACCTATGAGGGTCTGCCGCCGGTCGCCGCCGCCCGCTGACACCTTCGATCCCCATAGGACGACGAGGTCCGCAGGCGCCGGTGACGGCCGGCGTAGCACCACCCCAACCGAAATGTCCCTGGTGTGCCTTCGGGCCGCCCCTGGATCCGGTCCCACCGGATCCGCGATAGCACAGGAGTCATCCACATGTCTTGGCGCAAGCGAATCGGTCTGGCCCTCGGCCTGCTGTCCGTCCTGGTCCTGGCCGCCGGCCTGACCATGGTCGTCAACTACAACAGCGGCAAGGTGGACAGCAAGTCCGCCTCACTCTCGGCCGAGGATTACCCGGTCGGCACCGTCTACTCCGGCACCGTGACCGCGCAGTACGTGCACGTCGGCGACAAGGTCGAGGCCGGTCAGCCCATCTTCGAGGTCGAATCGGCCAACCTGCAGCGGGACCTGGCCCAGGGCCTGGTCAACAAGGACAACCTGACCTACGAGGTCAAGGACGACAAGACGCTGGTCATCACGGCCACCAATGCCGGCCAGATCAGTGAGATCAACTACGCCCAGGGCGCCTTCGTGCCCGCCAACTCGACCATCGCCACCGTGCAGCAGGCCGGCACCATGTTCGTCGAGGCCGACTTCCTGCTGTCCGCCAAGGACTTCACCCGGATCCCGTCCGGTGCCACCGTCGATGTCGTGCTGCCGAACAACCAGCAGATCTCGGCCACCGTGCAGCAGCTGCAGGTGCGTACCGACGACGGCCAGGCCCGGACCACGATCCGCGCCTACAGCGATGAGCTGGCCAGCGGCACCGGCCTGTTCGCGGTGGGCACCCCGGTGCAGGCCACCCTGCACCTGACCAACGACGGCGTCGTCACCGATGTGACCAACACCGTGACCGGCTGGTTCGGCCAGAACGCCTGACGGCCGACCGGGTGCGCCGGAGGTCCGGCCCACCGGCCGCCGCCGGCGCACCCGCCCCGTCCGCCGACCGATACGACACCAACTGGATGAGATGACTATCAACCGAAGCGACCGAACCTCGATCTCAGAAGCTCGCACCTCCCGCAGTGCCCGTTCCGCCTTCATCAAGCCGATCCTGCTCATCGCCGGCGCCGCGCTGGTCGCCGGCTGCACCGCCACCGGCGGCGGCGACACCGCTTCGACCACCGGCCCGACCGGCAGCGGGGGCGGCAGCGGTTCAGCGAGCACCGCGGCACCCGCTCCGGACATCGCCGCCGACCTGGCCGGCATCACCACCAAGGACGTGGCCAAGGTTGCGCCCACCCGGCTCGCCGACGGGCTCGTCGCCCCGACCAACCGCTGGTTCTCCGGCCTGGTGTTCGGCGACAAGCCGCTCCCGGTGTTCCCGATGCCGCTGTCCGCGGCCCTGACCGACCAGGGCTTCGCGATCGGCCTGCCCGAGGTCACCGACTCGGCGAAGACGATCATGGGTGGCACCAACCCGCAGATCCAGGTGCCGCTGAACGCCTCGTCGATGAAGGTCACCGGGTACGACACGCTCACCGTGACCTCGTCCTACTACGACGGCTCCGGGACCGAACTCGGCTCGGTGCTGCTGGCCCAGGGCTCGCCGTTCGTCACCTACACCGCGGCGGCCGAGCAGACCCTCGCCATCGAGCCGATCTTCAAGGCCGGCGGGACCGAGGGCCTCTACACCACCAACGTGGCCGGGCACGACTACGGCCTCGTCGCCGGCGGCGGCGCGACCGTCGACCAGGCCGGCAAGGTCACGCTGACCCCGGGCTCGACCATCACCCTCTACGGTGTGCCGGACGGTGCCGACGCGGCCTCGCTGGCCGCTGCGGCGGCCGACCCGGTCACCGGCGGTTCGGTCGAGTACTCGGTGGACGGCGACCACGTCACCACGACGCTCGACTACACCACCAAGAACGGCGGCGCCACCGCGATCGTGCCGATGGCCGACCAGACCGTGGCCACCGGAACCAAGGGCGCCGGCACCTACCAGACGATCTACGGCACCACCGACGTCTACACCGGCACCTCGCTGACCACCTCGGCGCCGCTGACCGAGCCGTCCTACCAGCTCGACGTCTCGAACCTGTCCGACGAGGACAAGGCGGCCGTCGTCGAGCAGATCAAGACCGACGCCGCGGCGATCGACTTCACCGCCGCCGACACCTACTTCGGTGGCAAGTACCTGTACCGCGCGGCGAACCTGATGACGCTGGCCGAGCAGCTCGGCGTCAGCGACGTCGCCGCCGATTTGCGCACCAAGCTGACCGCGGAACTCGAGATGTGGTTCGACCCGAAGCGTTGCGCCACCGAGGCGACCAAGTGCTTCGTGTACGACGATCAGATCAAGTCGATCATCGGCCAGGAGGCCTCGTTCGGCTCCGACGAGCTCAACGACCACCACTTCCATTACGGCTACCTGATCTACGCGGCCGCGGTGGTCTCGGCGAACGACCCGGCGCTGGCCGACAAGATCGCCCCGGTGGTCGACCTGGTGGTCGCCGACATCGCTTCGGCGCAGGCGTCCTCGGCGTTCCCGCAGTACCGCAACTTCGACCCGTACGCGGGCCACGCCTGGGCCTCGGGCAGCAGCCCGTTCGCCGACGGCAACAACCAGGAGTCCTCCAGCGAGGCGGTCAACGCCTGGAACGCGGTCGCCCTCTGGGGCAAGGTTCGCGGCAACGCCGACCTGCAGACCCAGGCGACCTGGATGATGAGCACCGAGGCGAACGCGGCCAAGCTGTACTGGACGAACACCGATCTGACCGAGTTCCCGGCGGTCACCGGCAAGATCATGGCGATGAACTGGGGCGGCAAGCGCGACTACGCCACCTGGTTCAGCGCGGAGCCGGGCGCCATGCTGGGCATCCAGCTGATCCCGATGGGCTCCTACTCGACCTACCTGGCCGGTGACACCGACCGGATCAAGGCGAACCTGGAGCAGGGCGCGGCCGGCGGGTACGGCGTGCAGTTCGGCGAGTACATGGCGCAGTACCTGGCGCTGGCCGATCCGGCCGCCGCCCGGTCCGAGCTGGCGAACCTGCCCGCGGAGATCGACAACGGCACCACCAAGGCGTACGTGATGGCCTACGTGTTCTCGCGGGCCGACTCGTCCGGTTCCTGACCGGCGCCAGCACCACCCACAACTCCACCAAGGCCTCACCCCCCGGCGACTGGACCGTCAACCCGCCGGCCGGGGAGTGAGTGGGGGAGCCTCGGTCGCCCCGGTCTCTAGGGACAGGCCCGGGGCGACCGCGGTGAAGCATCCCTGTGCAGGGATGGTACTCACCGGCGGTCTTCGGAGCGCGAAATAGCACCTCCACATATCGAGAACGGCCCGGACCTGGTCACCCCAGGTCCGGGCCGTTTCGCGTCCCTCCGGGGGTCAGCAACCCGACCAGGATGCTGCGCACCGCCCGGTCGAACAGGTCCGGGCGGGGCGGCGTTGCGGGATCGGCGAGTGCGGCGACCAGCCGCGGATGTGCGGCCGGGTCGAGCGCGGCGAACGCGGCCACCGGATTCCCCGCGCCGCCCGGGTCGGTGGACGCCGGGCTCCGGGCGAACAGCGACACCACGCCGGTGAGCAGGCCGACCGCCTCCAACTTCTCGCCGACCGGATTCGGCAGGGGGGCCATGATCTGCAGGCAGTGCTCGAAATGGTCGATGGCCCGCGGCCCGAACGAGCCGACCTGCAGGCTCGCCTCGAGCAGCCACGGGTGTCGGCGGTACAGGGCCAACTGGTCGTGGGCGAGCGTGACCATCGCGTCGAGCCAGCCGCCGCCGGATCGGTCGCCGCCGGCCGGATCTCCGCCGGCCGGCGAGAACCCGGTGAGCGCCGCGTCCACCATCAGGGCCAGCAACTCGTCCCGGGAGTTCAAGTACCGGTAGAGCGAGGCTGCCGCGGTGCCCAGGGCGCCGGCGACGGCCCGCATGGACACCGCGGTCAGTCCTTGCCGGTCGGCCAGGTCGATCGCGGCGGTGGTGATCTCGTCCCGGCTGAATTCGGGCCGGGGACCCCGCCGGCCCGCCGCCGGCCGGCTCCAGATGGTCTCGTTGCCCTCGGCCATGCCGGTAGTCTAAACTGCAAACAGTGTTCGCTGTTTAGCCGCGGGGAGGCCCCATGCCGGTGGAGACGATCACCTCGTTCGACGGGTCGCCGATCCCGATCCACTCGACGGGCACCGGGCCCGGCTTGGTCGTGCTGCACGGCGGCGGCGTCTCCGAGCGGGAGTATCGCCGGCTCGCGGCCGCGCTGGCCGACCGGCTGACCGTGCACCTGTACAACCGGCGGGGCCGGCCCGACACCGCGCCGTTGACCGGCGACGAGACCATCCGGACCGATCTCGGTGACCTGGCCGCGGTGCTGCGGCACACCGGTGCCGACGCCGTCTTCGGGCACAGCGGAGGCGGGTTCGTCGCGATGCGGGCCGGGCTGGGGCTCCCCGGGGACGTCCCGCTGCGCCGCATCGGCGTGTACGACCCGGCCCTGCGCATCTCCGGCCGGCCGTCCGACGACTTCCTCCCGGAATTCGAGAAGGCGGTCGCGGCCGGGGATCACGCCCGGGCCCTCACGGTGATGAGCCGCGGCGTCTACCCGGACGACCCGGCGGCCAGGCTCCCGTTCGGGGTGGCGATGCAGGTCACCAGGGCGTTCTTGCTGACCCCCGTCGGCCGGCGGATGTCCGCCCTGCTGCCGACGTCACCGCCGGAGGTCCGCCGCATCTACGAGCAGGACGGTCCGGCCTCCGACTACGCCGGCATCGAAGCGGACGTGTTGTTGGCGGCCGGTTCCCGGAGCCCCCGGTACTTCAGGCAGAACTGCGAGGCGGTGGCCGCGGCGGTCCCACGCGGCCGGGCACTGGTGCTCAAGGGCTCGCACAACGCGGCGAACATCGCCCGCCCCGCGTTCGTGCGCCCCTTCGCCGACTTCTTCGCCGGCCAAGGGGCGAACGCCGCCTCCTGATCGGAAGGCGTGCCCGGCCTACAGGCCGGGGCTGGAGTGCATGAGACCGCCGTCGACGAACACCGTGGTGGCGTTGAGGTAGGCGCCGCCGTCGGAGGCCAGGAACGCCACCACCGAGGCGATCTCCTCCGGCTGGGCCATCCGGCCCAGCGGGATCGCCGCGTCCAGCGTCTTCATCTTCGCCGGGTCGGCCATCGTCGAGGTGTTGATCGGGGTGGCCACCGCGCCGGGGCCGACGTTGACCAGCCGGATGCCGTGCGGGCCCAGCTCCTGGCCGGCGGTCCGGGTCAGCATCTTCGACCCGCCCTTGGACAGGCAGTAGGCGGTGTTGCCCGGCATCGGCCAGTCCTCGTGCACCGAGCTGATCGTGATGATGGCGCCGCCGCCGCCCTGCGCGATCATCTGCTTGGCCGCGAGCTGGGTGCCGAAGAAGGCGCTCTTGAGGTTGACGTCCAGCACGAAGTCGTACTGCTGCTCGGTGGTGGTCAGCACGTCGGTGCGGGTCTCGACCCCGGCGTTGTTGACCATGATGTCCAGCCGGCCGAACGAGGCGACCGCCTGGTCCACCAGGCGCTGCAGGTCGGCGACCTTGCTGACGTCGGCGTCCACGCCGACCACCTTGTCCTCCCCGAGGGCGGCGAGCTGCTGCTCCAGCGCCTCGGTGGCCTCCGGGTGCGAGACGTAGTCGATGACGACGCTGGCGCCCTGCGCTGCCAGTTCGATCACGATGGCCTTGCCGATGCCGCTGTTGCCGCCGGTGACGACGGCAACCTTCCCGGCGAGTGCTCCGGTCATGAGTTGCGTTCTCCTATCTGGTGAGGGTTATCGATCGTGCGGGGTGGTCAGGATCAGGTGGGCGACCAGCGCGGTCCAGCCGGTCTGGTGTTCGGCGCCCAGGCCCATCCCGGTGTCGCCGTGGAAGTACTCGTGGAACGGCAGGTTGTCCTTCCACCGCGGGTCGGTGGCGAGCAGGTCGTACCAGCCGTGCACCGGCCGGCGACCGTCCGGACCGGGCAGGAAGATCGATACCAACCGGCGGGCGATGTCGTCGGCCGCTTCGCCGACCGTCAGCCGGGTGCCGGAACCGGTGGGGTACTCGACCGTCAACGCTCCTGGCGTCAGGCGCTCGTAGTCCCGCAGCGCCTCCACCAGCAGCACGTTGAGCGGCATCCAGATCGGGCCGCGCCAGTTCGAGTTTCCGCCGAACAGGTTGGTGGTCGACTCGGCCGGTTCGTAGTCGACGGAAGCCTCCAGATCGCCGATCCGGATGACGAACGGGTGCTCGCGGTGCCAGGCCGAGACGGCCCGGATGCCGTAGTCGGACAGCAGCCCGTCCTCCTCGAACACGTTGGCCAGCAACCGGATCAGCCGGTCCGGCGGTACCAGGGCCAGCATCCGGTGCCGGACGCCGTCCACGTCGCTGGTGTGGAACAGGCTCAGCGCCTCCGGGTGGTTCGCCAGGTACCAGACGGCCCGCTCGCCGAAGTCGGGCAGGGTGGCGTCACCGATCGACCCGTCATAGGTCAGCGTGGCCCGCAGCGGCACCAGACCGACCAGGGACTTGACCTTCATCGGCACGTCGGTGCCGTTGGTCAGGTGCAGCACGTCGTAGAAGTAGGCGTCCCGGTCATCCCACATCACCCCGCCGTTGGCGGCGCCGGCGATGGTCAGGAAGTGCTCGAAGAACTTGGTGGCCACGTCCTCGTACGACCGGTTGTGGCGGGCCAGCCGCAGCGCGATGTCGAGCAGATCGAGCGCGTACATCGCCATCCACGCGGTGGAGTCGGCCTGCTCCAGGAAACCGACGTCGGGGGACAGCGACGACCGGTCCAGCGGGGAGATGTTGTCCAGTCCCATGAACCCGCCCTCGAACAGGTTGTCCTGCTCGCGGTCCTTGCTGTTCACCCACCACGTGAAGTTGATCAGCAGCTTGTGGAAGATCCGGGCCAGGAACTCGAAGTCGGTGCGCCCGTCTATCTCGAAGACCCGGATGGCGGCCCAGCCGTGCACCGGCGGGTTGACGTCCGAGAAGTTCCACTCGTACGCGGGCAACTGCCCGTTGGGGTGCATGTACCACTCGCGCAGCAACAGGATCAGCTGGTCCTTGGCGAACTTTGGATCGATGTGGGCCAGGGTGACGCAGTGGAAGGCCAGGTCCCAGGCCGCGAACCAGGGATACTCCCACGGGTCCGGCATCAGGATGACCTCGTGGTTGTTCAGATGCCGCCAGCTGCCGTTGCGGATCTGCCCGCGGTTCGGCGGCGGGGGAGGCTGGCCCGGGTCGCCCTCCAGCCAGCGGGTGACGTCGTAGTGGTAGAACTGCTTGCCCCACAGCAGCCCGGCGAACGCCTGCCGGGCCACCCGGTACTCCTCCGCCTTCCGGTCCACCGGTATGGCCGCGTCGTAGAACGCGTCCGCCTCGGTCCGGCGTTGCGCCAGCGTCGCGTCGAAACCGTCGCCCACGTCGATCGGCTGGGTGGCGATCGCCGTCGGGTCGGCGTCCAGGGCCGGGTGCGGCACCCCCACCAGCCGGACCCGGACGCGGGCGGTGCCGCCGGCCGGCACGGTCAGCGTGTAGTGCAGCGCCGCCTTGGTGCCGTGGTGGTCGGGATTGACCGTGTCCGCGCCGTGCAGCACATGATCGTTGATCCCGTCCTTGGGGTACGGCGTGGTGTTCTGACCCCCGAACAACCGGGCCACGTTCGTCTCGTTCTCGCAGAACAGTGGCACCGGTTCGCCGTCACCGACCAGCACCAGCGGGCCGGACCGGGAGTGGTCGCCGACGATCCGACCGGCGGCCAGCCGCATCGACGGCTTGGGATGGTCGGAGTATCCCCAGGACCAGGTGTTGCGGAACCACACGGTCGGCAGCACGTGAATCGTCGCCTCCGCCGGTCCGGCGTTTTCCACCGTGACGTTCATCAACAGGTCGCGCGGGCCGGCCTTGGCGTAGTCGACCGTGACCACCCAGTAGCGGCTCTGGTCGAAGATGCCGGTGTCGACGAGCTCGTACTCGGGTTCCAGCTTGCCGCGCCGGGCGTTCTCGGCAACCAGGTCGCCGTAGGGGAACTCGCGCTGCGGGTAGTGGTAGCGCCAGGTGTTCCAGGAATGCGTGGGAGTGGAGTCCAGGTACCACCAGTACTCCTTCACGTCCTCCCCGTGGTTGCCCTGCGGGCCGGTCAGCCCGAACATCCGCTCCTTGAGGATCGGGTCCACGCCGTTCCACAGCCCCAAGGACAGGCACCAGTTCTGCGTGGCGTCGCAGAACCCGGCCATCCCGTCCTCGTTCCACCGGTAGACCCGGGACCGGGCATGGTCGTGCGGGAAGAAGTCCCAGGCATTGCCGTCCGCGCTGTAGTCCTCGCGCACCGACCCCCAGGCCCGTTCCGAGAGATAAGGACCCCAGTCACGCCACGGTGCCGTGCCGTCGTCGGCCTCGGCCAGCCGGGCGCTCTCGGCCATCCGGGACGCGGCCGCGCTGCCGCGTGTGCGGGAGGTTGCCATGATCAGGACCTTTCCGGAACATCGTTGGGGTCGTCGGTGGGAACGGTGTGCTCGGTGTGCACGGCTGGAGCGGTTGATCGCAGTGCGGCCCCGCGGCCGATGACGGCCGCGACGAGGACCAGTGCAACGGCCACCGTGGCGCCGGCGAGGTAGACGCCGGACATGGCCAGGCCGGTCGCCGCCGTCAACGGGGCGACACCGAAAGCGGCCACCCCGTAACCGACCTGGTAGCCAGCGATGAGTTCGCCGGACGAGGTGGCTCCGAGCCGGGGGAATTCGCGGCCGGCGAAGCTGACCGACAGCGGCAGCATCGCCGAGCAGGCCAGCCCGGCGGCCGCGTAGGCCAGGACCGCGGCGACCGCGCTCTGCGCGCCGGCGACGGCGACGTTCGCGCCCACGATCAGCACGGGCAGGACGAGATAGACCGCGGTGGGCGGGATCCGGACCGGTAGAAGGGCGACGATCACCCGACCGATCGTGACACAGGCCCAGAAGGCGGCCAGCGCGGCCGAGGCCACGGTCACGCCCAGCCCGCGCTGGCCGGACAGGTACAGGCTGGACCAGTTGCCGAACAGCGTCTCGCAGATCCCGTACAGCACGACGGCCGCCGCGTACCACCAGAACCGGCCCGGCAGCCGGGTCCGACCCCCGCGGTGGCCCGGCGCGGCGGCCGGGCCCGGATCCAGCCGCAGGCGCAGGCTCGCGCCGATCGCCGCGACGAGCGCGCCGGCCACCCCGAGCGGCAGCAGCCACCAGTTCGGCAGCAGCACCGCGATCAGCACGGGAGCCAGCGCGGTGCCCAGCCCGAGCAGGACGTTGAGCGTCAGCACGCTCCGGTCCTCGCGCTCGGGCGCCAGCGCGGCGGCGAAGGTGTTCAGCGCCGACACGCAGCTGCCGAAGCCCAGGCCGAGGGCGCCGGTCGCCCCCAGCAGCAGCCCGTAGGCGGCGCCCGACGGGGCCGGGAACTGGCTGACGACCAGCAGCAGCATGGCCGCCAGGTTGGCGGTCAGGCCGCCCAGCAGCACCCGCTGCAGGCTCCGCCGGGCGGCCCAGACCGGGGTGAGAGCGGCGGCGGTGATCGCCAGCACCACCTGCGGGGCGAACATCAGCCCGTACTGCGAGGCCGTCAGGTCGTACCCGTCCGGCGCGGTCAGGACGGACGACGCCGCCGGGAAGCAGACCAGGGCCAGCCCCTGGATCAGCCCGGCCGCGTAGACCAGGACGGCCCCGCCCCGGGCCGACACCCGGGCGGCACCGCCCCCACCCCCCGTCGCCACCGGCGTCAGCCCAGCCGGTCGAGCAGGTGGTCGCCGACCCGCAGCGCGTTGGCCGCCGCGGTCAGCGCCGGGTTCACCGCGCCGATCGACGGGAAGAAGCTGGTGTCGACGACGTACAGGTTGTCCAGATCGTGCGCCCGGCAGTCGACGTCGAGCACGGAGTCGGCGGGATCGGTGCCGAACCGGCAGGTCCCCGCCTGGTGCGCGACGCCGGCGATCGGGATGTCGTTGGCCATGTAGGCGTTGCGGGGGATCAGGTGGTGCGGGTTGAGCCCCAGATGGTTCAGGCGCTTCTTGATGCGGTGGT
>JBGALY010000047.1:0-30785 GCA_044223435.1 Nakamurella sp. | reverse complement strand
ATCACCCGGCTCGGCTGATCGATTCGCTAGGGTGCCGGGATGATCGGGGGTCTGCAGATTCCGCTCTGGGCGGGGGTGCTGGTGCTGGCGTTCGGCGGGCTCTTCGTGGCGATCGGCGTGCTCACCACCAACGCCGACCGGCGTCGACGGCGGACCTGGACCCCGCTCACGGGGGTGGTCGTCGGCTCGCGGTTGGACGGTGACGGGCACCAGAGGTTCCAGGTCGAGTACCGCGACCGCGCCGGGGCGCCGATCCGTTTCTGGAACCGGTACACCTCCAGCGGCGGACCGGACCGGACCGGCCAACAGGTGGATGTGCTGGTCAATCCCGCGGACCCGGGCGACGCCGTGATCAGCGGTGGGGCGGTTACCGGGCGGCTGGTCGGTTCGGCGCTGTTCGCCTTCGGCGCACTGGCCGAGGTGATCGGTGTGCTGCTGGTGATCTCCGCGCTGACCTGATCGCGGCCGGTCGGGTGTCCCCGTTGCGGAGGTTCGCCCCGGCGCTGCTCCGGTCGAGCGCGCTGCCCGGCCGGGCCGGGTTGGGCGAGCCGGCCGCGACCGGCGTCGGGCACCATGGGCCGATGGCCGTTCTCGATGCCGATCTGGTGCACCGCTGGTTCGACCGGCGCCGCCGGCAGGACCTGGAACTGGAGTGCCGGGAACCGCGGCCGCCGGCCCGGCCGTCCAGCTGCGGAGCCCTGCCCGGTGAGGCGATTGAGCAGCTCTACGCCAGCGGGATGCCGTTCGACCTGCAGATTACCCGGTTGGACGAACCGGCGACGCGGTCGACATGACGTTCTGGGTGGTGGTCGGCGGGGGAGTGGTGCTCTTCGGGGCGCTGAAACTGTGGTCCATTCCGGTGACCCGCCGACATGAACGGGAGAGGGCGGGATGGCGGGTGCTGACCGGTCGTATCGTCCGCACCGAGGTGATCAAGGAAGAGGGCGGCCGGAGTTTGCAGCCCTACGTCGAGTACGTCGACGACGACGGCGTGATCGTGGGATTCATGAATGCGCGCTCGGTTTCGGAGCGCATCCCGTTCGGGCGGACCGTCGACATCCGGGTCGATCCCGGTAACAAGTACCGGGGGATCATCGTCAGCAAGCCCTTCGCGCCCCCGGTCCTCGGGCCGTTGTGGTGGGAGACAACGACGGGGATCCTCGTGCTGGGCGCAGGTGTCCTGGTCATCGTCTTGGCCCTGATGTGAACCCGGTGGGACCCGGTCCGAGCGGCCTCTCCGAGAGGGTCGGTTCCGGACTGTCGGTGGGTCCGGTCAAGATAGCGGGGTAGTGCACGCGGAGCAGGCAGGGACTGGACGAACGTGGCAGAGATCGGGCTCGACACCCCGCTCAAGGGGCTGATCGGGGCGCGCACCGCGACCCGGCTGACCGACAAGCTCCAACTCGCGACGGTGGGCGATCTGCTGCGCTACTACCCGCGCAAGTACGACCAGCGGGGCAAGCTGACGGACCTGGCCAAGCTGGTGGTGGGGGAGCGGGCGACCGTCTGGGGCCGGGTGCTGACCGTGACCGACCGCGACCTCGGCTTCCGGGGCCCGAACGGCGGCCGGGGCCGGGGCAAGGGCGGCGGCCGGCCACCCGTCCGGCACATCACCAACGTCGTCATCGGGGACAGCAACCGCCAGCTGACCTGCACGTTCTTCAACCAGTACCACTGGCGCAAGGCCCTGCCGGTCGGCACCGACGCGATGTTCTCCGGGAAGGTCAGCACCTTCCAGAACAAGCTGCAGATGAGTTCGCCGACGGTGGCGGTGCTGTCCGACGGGTCGGCCTCCGGCGAGCGGGACGACGGCGCGGCGCTGGAGATCATCGAGTCGTTCCCCGGTGGCGTCATCCCGGTGTATCCACTGGTCGAGGGCATGACCCAGGCGGTGCTCCAGACGTGCGTGCGCACCGTGCTGGACCTGACCCCGACCATCGACGATCCGGTGCCCGACGTGCTGCTGGCCGAGCACGGCCTGATCGACCTGGCCACGGCGCTGCACGACATCCACCGGCCGCGCAACCACGATCATCTGGCCAAGGCGCAGGAGCGGCTCCGGTACGACGAGGCGCTGGCGGTCCAGCTGGTGCTGGCCCGCCGCAAGGCGGAGGCGCGGAACTTCCCCGCCGAACCGTGCCCCCGAGTGCCCGGCGGGCTGCTCGACGCCTTCGACGCCAACCTGCCCTTCGAGCTCACCGACGGGCAGCGGGCGGTCGGCGAGACGATCGCGACCGACCTGGCGACGATCCATCCGATGAACCGGCTGCTGCAGGGTGAGGTCGGTTCCGGCAAGACGGTCGTGGCGCTCCGGGCCATGCTGCAGGTGATCGACTCGGGGCGGCAGGCCGTCATGCTGGCGCCGACCGAGGTGCTCGCCGCCCAGCACGCTCGGTCCCTGCGCGACGTCCTGGGCCCTTTGGGCCGCGGCGGTGAGCTCGGCGCGCCGGCCGCATCGACCGCGATCACCCTGCTCACCGGGTCGCTGGGGGCCAAGGCGCGCAAACAGGCGCTGCTGAACATCGCCTCCGGGCAGGCCGGGATCGTCGTCGGCACCCATGCGCTGCTGTCCGAGGGCGTGTTCTTCGCCAACTTGGGACTGATCGTGGTGGACGAGCAGCACCGGTTCGGCGTCGAGCAGCGACATGCCCTGCGCACCAAGCATCCCGAGGGCAACCCGCCGCACGTGCTGGTGATGACCGCGACGCCGATCCCGCGGACCGTGGCGATGACGGTGTTCGGCGACCTGGACACCTCCACGCTGACCCAGCTGCCGCGGGGTCGATCGCCGATCGGCACCACCGTGGTGCCGGCCGCGGAGAAGCCCGCCTGGGTGGAACGGGCCTGGCAGCGGATCCGGGAGGAGGTCGGCAAGGGCCATCAGGCGTACGTGGTCTGCCCGAAGATCGGCGACGACGGCGACGACGCCGGGCTCTTCGAGGACGGAACCACCTTCGACCCCGACGCCGACCCGGAGGCGACGGACGGCAAGCGGCCGCCGCTGGCCGTCACCCAGGTCGCCGCGATGCTGCGGGACTCGCGACCACCGTCATCGAGGTCGGTGTCGACGTACCCAACGCCACCATGATGGTGATCATGGACGCCGAACGGTTCGGCATGTCCCAGCTGCACCAGCTGCGCGGCCGCGTCGGCCGCGGGCAGGCACCCGGCATCTGCTTGCTGGTCAGCGAGGCGCCGGCCGGCACCCCCGGCCGGGCCCGGCTGGACGCCGTCGCCGCCACCACCGACGGCTTCGAGCTTGCCGAGGCCGACCTGGAGCTGCGCCGCGAGGGCAACGTGCTCGGCACCGCCCAGGCCGGCAGATCCACTGCGCTGCGACAGCTCTCGCTCCTGCGCGACCGGGAGATCATCGAGCGGGCGCGGGGTGACGCCGCGGGGCTGGTCGGCGACGACCCCGACGTGTCCCGGTGGCCGGGGTTGGTCGACATGGTCTCCGCCGTGATCGCCGAGCAGGAGCAGGACTACCTGGACAAGGGGTAGCTGTCGGACCGCGACTCGCCCCACCGGTGGGCTCTCTCCGGCCGCTCGCCATGCGTGCTAGTCAGTGTTGCCAAGTACCAGTACTTAGTGATACCGTCTACTAGTACTCAGCAACACAGAGTAGAAGGTGAGATCGACCGTGGGCAATCAGATGACAGAGATGCTCAAGGGCACCCTGGAGGGCATCGTTCTTGCGGTCCTGGCGATGCGGCCGGCGTACGGCTACGAGATCACGGCGCGGTTGCGGGAGCAGGGCTTCACCGATCTGGTCGAAGGCACCGTGTACGCACTGCTCATCCGGGTCGAGCAGCGCGGTTTCGTCGATGTGCAGAAGGTCCCGTCCGAGAAGGGACCGCCCCGCAAGGTGTACTCGCTGAACGCGCAGGGCCGCGAACAACTCGACGGGTTCTTCCGGACCTGGAGCTTCCTCTCGGACCGGATCGGACTGCTGCAGGCCGACATCGCCCGCGCCACAACCACAACCGTCAACCCCAAGGGAGAGAACTGACATGGTCGCCAAGTGGATCGAGAGCCTCACCGGATCGCTGGAGCAGAAGAAGCAGTATCGACACGAAAAGGCGCGCATCGACGGCCTTTCGGAGCCGTACGGGACCGCGGCGAAGGCGATGCACCGGTATCTCATGTACTACGGCGGTGTCACCGACGGCGACACCCTCATCACGATGTTCGGTGACCTGGCCGACCTCTGGGAGCGGGCCGCCGCCGACCGCACGCCGGTGCGCGAGATCGTCGGTGACGATCCGGTCGATTTCGCCGAGACCTTCGCCCAGGCGTATTCGGGCCGGCAATGGATCGACAAGGAACGCGCTCGCCTGACCAAGGCGATCGACGATGCGGAGCAGCAGGAGCCGAAATGACGACAGCGACATCCATCAATGTGCAGGGCATCGAGAAATCCTTCAAGGACGTGCACGTCCTGCGCGGCGTCGACCTGGATGTGCAGGCGGGCAGCATCTTCGCCCTGCTCGGCTCGAACGGCGCCGGCAAGACCACGCTCGTGCGCATCCTGTCGACGCTGCTCCGGGCGGACGCGGGCCGCGCATCCGTCAACGGTTTCGATGTCACCACGAAGCCCGGTGAGGTCCGTGAATCGATCAGCCTGACCGGCCAGTTCGCCGCGGTCGACGACGTCCTCAGCGGCCGGGAGAATCTCGTGCTGATCGCCCGGCTGCGGCACCTGGACGACCCGGGGGCCATCGCCGACGAGCTGCTCGCCCGTTTCTCCCTCACCGACGCGGGCAACCGGAAGGTGGCGACGTACTCCGGCGGCATGCGCCGCCGGCTCGACATCGCGATGAGCCTCATCGGCAACCCACCGATCATCTTCCTCGACGAACCCACCACGGGTCTGGACCCGCAGGCGCGCGTCGAGGTCTGGCAGACCATCAAGGATCTCGCCGAGTCAGGCACCACAGTGCTGCTCACGACCCAGTACCTCGATGAGGCCGAGCAACTCGCCGACCGCATCGCGATCCTGCACCAGGGCACCATCATCCGCAGCGGCACCCTCGCCGAACTCAAGCAACTACTGCCGGCCGCCACCGTCGAATACGTCGAGAAGCAACCCTCCCTCGAGGACGTCTTCTTGGCCCTCGTCGGCGGCCCCGGCCGGGCCGACAACGACGCCGACGGCGCTGACGGCGCTGACGGCACCGTCGCGACCGGAAAGGACATTCCATGACCACCCACGTCATCGGCGACACCGGCGTCCTGACCGGCCGCTCGCTCCGGCACATCGTCCGCAGTCCCGACACCATCATCACCACCGCGATCACCCCGATCGCGCTGATGCTGCTGTTCGTCTACGTGCTCGGCGGCGCCATCAACATCGGCTCCGACGAGTCGTACATCGACTACATGCTCCCTGGAATCCTGCTCATCACGATCGCATCGGGCATCGCGTACACCGCGTACCGCCTGTTCCTCGATCTGCAGGGTGGCATCTTCGAACGCTTCCAGTCGATGCCGATCGCCCGGCCGAGCCTGCTCTGGGCCCACGTGCTCACCTCCCTGGTGGCGAACCTCGTCTCGGTCATGATCGTCATCGGGGTCGCGCTGCTCATGGGCTTCCGCACCGGCGCATCCCCGGGCGCCTGGCTGGCGGTCGCCGGCATCCTGATCCTGTTCACCCTCGCGCTGACCTGGATCGCCGTGATCGCCGGGCTCTCGGCGAAGACCGTGGACGGTGCGAGCGCGTTCAGCTATCCACTGATCTTCCTGCCGTTCATCAGTTCGGCCTTCGTGCCCACCGCCTCGATGAGCGGCCCGGTCGCCTGGTTCGCCGAGAACCAGCCGGTCACGGCCATCGTGAACACGATCCGAGCCCTGTTCGCCCAGCAACCCGTCGGCAGCGACATCTGGATCGCCCTCGCCAGCCTCGCCGGCATCCTGGCCGTCGCGTACGCCGTCGCCATCGCCATCTACCGGCGCAAGTTCAACTAGTCAGGTTGTTCGCCCGGTCAGGTCATCTGGAGGAATGCGACGGCCATCCCGGCGGCCATGGCCAGTGTGGCCGGCAGCGCCCCGATCGCCGGTGCGACGTCGCGCCGGCGGCGGGCGTTCCGGAGGTGCCCGACGAGCATGCCGGCGCCGAGCCAGAGCAGCACCGCCGCGCCGAGCAGGCAGCCGAGCTGCAGCCACGCCTGCGGGTCCGCAGTGCCGGCAACCGTCGCTGCCCCGTCATGGTGCGTGGGGGAGTGCCCATGGCCGGCCGGGCCGGGCCCACCTGACCCGGCCGGGCCCCGCCCGCCCGCCCCGGCGTGACCCAGCAGCTCCATCGCCCAGGCCATCCCCACCATCAGCGCGCACATCACCGCGTGTCCGGCGGCGATCCCGGCCGAACCGACTCCGGACACCCGGTGCCACCCCGCAGCGGCACCCCACGGACCGGCCGGCAGCAGGCGAACCGCCGCGACCGCGAACCAGGCGGTCCCGGCGCCGAACAGCAGGGTCCAGAACGTCGTCGGGACGGGCGCCCCCGGCGCCGCCACCATGACGACCATCGCCGCGCTCATCGCCGCGTGCCACAGGCAGTCGACCCGCCCGTGGAAGCCGTGGCATCGGAAGGCCGCGTCGACCAGCGACCGGCCGAGGACCAGCACGAACAGGGCCGCCAGCAGATGGCCCGGCGAGATGGTTCCGATCGGCATCCTGCTCAGCCGCCCGGCGTCGCCGATGCCAGTCCCGACAGCAGCGCGGGGGCCAGCTGCCGGGTGACGTCGTCCCGGGTCATCAGGCCGGCGTCGACGATCAGGTCGGCCACCGGCGCCCCGGTGCGCAGCGCGGTCTTCGCCACGACCGCGGACGCCGCGTACCCGATGAACGGGGTGAGCGCGGTGACCACACCGACGGACGAGCCGACCAGGGCGCCGAGCCGCTCGGTGTTGGCGGTGATGCCGTCGACGCAGTTGACGCGCAGCGTGCGCATGGCCCGGCGCAGCCAGGTGATCGACTGGAACGTCGAATGGGCGATGATCGGCTCGAACGCGTTGAGCTGCAGCTGCCCGCCCTCGACGGCCATGGTGACGGTCAGGTCGGCGCCGGCCACCGCGAATGCCACCTGGTTCACCACCTCCGGCACGACCGGGTTCACCTTCCCGGGCATGATCGACGACCCGGCCTGCCGGGCCGGCAGGTTGATCTCGCCGAACCCGGCCTGCGGGCCCGACGACAGCAGCCGCAGGTCGTTGCAGATCTTGGACAGCTTGATCGCGTTGCGCTTGAGGGCGGCCGAGAACGTCATGAACGCGCCGGTGTCGCTGGTCGATTCGACCAGGTCGACGGCGGTCGACAGGTCCAGCCCGCAGATCTGCCGCAGGTGCCGCAGCACCGCCCGGGAATAGTCCGGGTGGGCGGTGATGCCGGTGCCGATCGCCGTGGCCCCGAGATTGATCTCGGTCAGCAGCCGGGCGCTCTCGACCAGCCGCAGCCGGTCCTCACCCAGGGTCGTGGCGAAGCCGTGGAACTCCTGGCCCAGCGTCATCGGCACGGCGTCCTGGAGTTGGGTTCGCCCGACCTTGAGAACGTCGTGGAATTCGACGGCCCGGCCCAGGAACGCCTCCCGCAGCCGGTCCAGCTCGTCGAGCAGGCTCCGCAGGTCCAGGTTCAGCCCGATCTTGATCGCCGTCGGGTAGACGTCGTTGGTGGACTGGCTCCGGTTGGTGTGGTCGATGGGGGACAGGAAGGCGTAGTCGCCCTTGTCCCGGCCGGCGAGTTCCAGCGCGATGTTGGTGATCACCTCGTTGGCGTTCATGTTGGTCGAGGTGCCGGCGCCGCCCTGGACGACGTCGACGACGAACTGGTCGTGGAACTCACCGTCGATGACCCGCTGGGCGGCCGCGTCGATCAGCCCGGCCCGTTCCGGGTCGAGGGCGCCGATCTCCCGGTTCGCCCGGGCGGCGGCCTGCTTGACCATGGCCAGGGCGCGGATCAGGTGGCCGTACCCGCCGATGGGGTGCCGCGAGATGGCGAAGTTCTCGACCGCGCGGGCGGTGTGCACGCCCCAGTAGGCGCCGGCCGGGACGGCGACCGGGCCGAGCGAGTCGGTCTCGCACCGGGTGCGGGTCGTCCGGTCAGCCATGCTGGATCCAGGTGGTCTTCCAGTCCGTGTAGTTGTCCAGGGCGTGCCGCGACAGGTCCCGGCCGAAGCCGGACTGCCGGAACCCGCCGAACGGCGTCGTGAGGCCCAGCGCGTCGACCGTGTTGACCGAAACGGTCCCGGCCACCAGCCGCTCGGCGACGCGGTGCACCCGGCCCAGGTCGTTGGTCCAGACCGACGCGGCCAGCCCGTACTCGGTGGCGTTGGCCAGCCGGACGGCCTCGTCCTCGGATGCGAACGGGAGCACGGCGACCAGCGGGCCGAACACCTCGACGCGGTGCAGCTCGTGCCCGGCGCTCAAGCCGGTGACGATCGCCGGTCGCAGGTACGCGTCGGACCCGGTGATCGTTACCCGGTCGCCCCCGCTGATCAGGGTGCCGTCGGCAGCGGCGCGGGCGATCGCCGCGCTGACCCGGTCCGCGTGCGCCCGGCTGATCAAGCTGCCGTTGCCCGGATCGCCGGCCAGCGGGTCGCTCGGCTCGTACTCCCGTGAGGCGGCGGCGAGCAGGGCCACGAACTCGTCGTGCACGTCCCGCTGGACCAGGATCCGGGAGTTCGCCGAACAGACCTGCCCCTGGTTGTAGAAGGCGCCGGCGGCGGCCTTGGTCGCCGCCGCCGCCAGGTCGGCGTCGGCAAAGACGAGGTTCGCGCTCTTCCCGCCGGCCTCCAGCGCGACCCGCTTCATGTTGGACGATCCGGCCGCGACCATGAGTCGCTTGGCGACCGCGGTCGAGCCGGTGAACGCCACGACGTCGATATCCGGGTGCCGGGCGATCCGGTCGCCGGCGGTCGCGCCCTCACCGGGCACCACGTTCAGCACCCCCGGCGGCAGGCCGGCCTCCAGCGCGAGGTCGGCGAGCCGCAGGGCGGACAGCGAGGTCTCGGTCGCCGGCTTGAGCACGACGCTGTTGCCGGCCGCCAATGCGGGGGCCAGCTTCCAGGCGGCGATCTCCAGCGGGTAGTTCCAGGGCACGATGGCGCCGACCACGCCGAGCGGTACCCGGCGCACCAGCGCGGTGGAACCAGGTGGAGTGGACGGTATTTCGTCGAACCGCTTGTCGGCCAGCTCGCCGTACCAGCGGAACGTCGCCGCCGTGCCGGGGACGTCGACGGTCAGCGTCTGCGCGATCGGCTTGCCCGAGTCGAGGGTCTCCAGCAGGGCCAACTCGTCCTGATGCCGGGTGATCAGGTCGGCCAGCCGGATCAGCACGCGGCCCCGGTCCGCCTCGCCGAGACCGCGCCACCTGCGGTCCTCGTACGCGCGCCGGGCATGGCCGACGGCCAGGTCGACGTCACGTTCGGTGCCGGCGGCCAGTTCGGCCAGCCGGGTGGCCGAACCCGGGCTGATCACCGGCAGCGTGCCGCCGCCCGCGGCGTCGACCCGGCGGCCGTCGATCACTGCGCGGCCGTCGATGGTCAGGGTGCGGCTGCGGGCGGCCCAATCGGTGGTGGTCATGATCGTCCTCTCTGCGGGCTCAGGGCCGGGGCGGGTTCGGTGCGGCGTCGGCCAGGTCGATCGCGGTCCAGGCCATCAGCACGGCGGCGTCCTGCAGGGCGCGTTCGGCCGCCGGGCCGACGCAGGCCGCGGCGAACTCCTTCTGATGGTTCGAGTAGGGCAACGAGTCGACACCGATGTACGGGTGGATGGCCGGGACCAGTTGGGACACGTTGCCCATGTCGGTGGAGGCCCGGTTCATCCGGCCGGCGACTGCCTCCGGCGCGAACACCCGGCCGCGCGCCAGCGCGTTCGCCCGGTAGGCGGCCAGCGCCCGCTCGTCGTTGCGAAACTCCGCGTACGGCTTGCTCTCCGGGGTAACGGTGAGCGTCGCGCCGGTCGCCAGTGCGCCGGCCTCGAAGCAGCGCAGCACCCGCCGTTCCAGCTGGGCCAGCTCGTCCAGTGAGTTGGCGCGCCAGTACCACCGGCCTTCGGTGTGCTCGGGGATCGCGTTCGGTGCGTACCCGCCCACGGTCTGGATGCCGTGCACCCGGGTGTCGGCGGGCAGCTGCTGCCGGAGCAGGCCGATCGCCAGCTGGGCGACCAGGAACGCGTCGTTGGCGTTGACGCCCTGGTCGGGGTACGCGGCGGCGTGCGCCGACACCCCCTCATAGGCGATGTGGCTGTGCGCGACCGCGAACGGGCGGGCCACGGCGACGTCCACCGGCGCCGGGTGCACCATCATCGCCAGGTCCAGGTCGCCGAAGGCACCGGCGTCGATCAGTTCGATCTTCCCGCCGCCGCCCTCCTCGGCCGGCGTGCCGTACACCCGGACGGTCAGCCCCAGGTCATCGGCGACGGCGGCCAGCGCGCGGCCCGCGCCGACCGCGCCGGCCGCGATCAGGTTGTGCCCGCAGGCGTGCCCCAGCCCCGGCAGCGCGTCGTACTCGGCCATCAGGCCGACCGTCACCGGCCCGCTGCCGGCCTGCGCCAGCAGCGCCGTCTCGAACCCGAGGTAGCCACCGGTGACGTCGAAGCCGGCGTCGGCCAGCGCGTTCCCGACCCAGCCGGCGGCCCGGTGCTCCTGCCAGGCCGTCTCCGGATGCCGGTGCAGCGTGGTCGACAGCGCGATCAGGTCGGCCGCCGCGGCGGCCACGGCCGTTTCGGCCGCCCGCTTGCTGGGCGGGGACTCACTCATCGCCGGGCACCCCGTAGGCGGGCGCCGCCGCCGGATCGAGCGCGCGGGTGACGTAGGCGTCGCGCTGTGGCAGCCACGTCGCCAGCAGGGTCTCCAGCTCGTCGACCGGCTTGCCGTCGGTCCAGTCGACCCGCAGGTCGGTGACCCGCCAGCCGGCGTCGCGGACGACGGCCAGCCCGGCCGAATGCACCGGGCCGGCCTCCCCGCCGGCGTCGGCCGCGGCCCGCAGGGCGGCCAGCAGCCGCAGTTCCAGCTCGCCGCTCGTCCGGTCGAACGCCTCGACCATCAGCCTGGGAATCGCGGCCGTGGCCAGCAGGTTCCCGCCGGCGGCCACCCCGTCGCCGACGTGATCACCGAACACGCCCAGGGCGCGCGGTCCGGAGTAGGCGGCCGATCGGCCGGCCGCGTCCACGACGAGCAGCTGGCGGTACTCGACCGCCACCGTCCGGTCACGGATCGCGCGCAGCGCGTCGGGGGCGGCCGCGCCGGACCGGAGCCGGTCCAGCAGCTGCGGGCCCAGCCGGGGGTCGGTGACGTTCTGCGAGGTGACCGCGCCGACCCCGTCGACCAGGTGCACACAGCGCGCCGCGACGGCGGGCGACGACGAGCAGACCGCGGCGCCGAACGCGCCGCTGCCGTCCCGCGCGACGAGGGAGAACGTCACTTCCGGCCGCCCGGCGTCGGGGTGCTGAGCACCGCGGTGGCATCGATCTCGACCAGCCACTCGGGCCGGGCCAGCGCGCTGACCACCAGGCCGGTGGACACCGGGAAGACGCCCTGCAGCCAGCGGCCCATCACCCGGTACACGGTCTCCCGGTACCGCGGGTCGACCAGATACACCACCACCTTGACGATGTCGTCCAGGCTGGAGCCGGCCTCCTTCAGCAGCATGTCGATGTTCGCCATGGCCTGCTCGGTCTGCGCCGCGACGTCGCCGACGCCGACCGACTCGCGGGTGGTCAGGTCCTGCCCGATCTGCCCGCGCAGGTAGACGACGCCGCCCGCGACGACGGCCTGGCACAGGTCGTTGGACAGGTTCTGCTCCGGGTAGGTGTCGCGGGTGTTGAACGGGCGGATGCGGGTGTGGGTGGTCATCAGGCGACCTGGACTTTCTCGAGCCGGGACGGAAGGACGTCGGGCTCGGCCGGCGCTGCGCCGTCGTAGGCGAGATAGCCGAGCTGCATGGTGATCTGGTCGGCCAGGTACTTGGCGTCGTGCCAAACCCCCCAGATGAAGCTGGACCCGCGGCGCGACTGCCACGGCAGCCCCAGGAAGTAGATGCCGGGCTCGCTGGACACCCCGCGCCGGTGCTTCGGGCGGCCCTGCTCGTCGGTGGCGTCGACCTGGAGCCAGCTGTAGTCGACGGCGAAGCCGGTCGCCCAGACGATCGAGGTGATCCCGGCGGCGGCCAGGTCGAGTTCGCGGACCGGGTTCGTCAGGCAGTCCGGGTCCGCTCCGATGACGCGCGCCTGCGGCTCCGGCGGCAGGTCGAGGCCGTTGCGTTCGACGTAGGCGTCGGCCTCGTCCAGCAGCGACAGGTAGTTGGCGTCGCCGGCCGCGATGTTGCGGGCCAGGTCGTCGGCGAAGCTCATGGTGCCGTTCGCGAACGCGCCGGCCCGGCCCAGCAGGGTGATGCCGGTCGCGGCCAGCTGGCGGAAGTCGACGGTGTGCCCGCCACGGGCGCCGCTCACCGCGATCGTCACGTGCTCGGCGCCGGCCGGCGGGGTCGACGCCTCCCACTTGCCGAGAACCCCCAGCCACCAGCAGAAGTCGCGGTCCCGGTAGCTGCGCGGTGGCCGGTCGTGCGGGCCGACGGCCAGGTGGACCCGGCGGCCCGAGCGCTGCAGCTCGTCGGCGATCTGCACGCCGGACGATCCGGCGCCCACCACGAGCACGCCCCCGGCGGGCAGCTGGTCCGGGTTGCGGTAGCCGCTGGAGTGGATCTGATGGACGCCGGCGTCGGCGGGGACCACCGCCGGGATCACCGGCCGCTGGAACGGGCCGGTCGCGGCCACCACGAACCGGGCGCGGATCGGCCCGTCGGAGGTCTGCACGGTGAAGCCGGGCCGGCCCTGGTTGCGCCGCACGCCGGTCACCTCGACCCCGCAGCGGATGGGCGCACCGATCCGGCGGGCATACTCGGCGAAATAGTCGGCCACCTGCTCCTTGGTGGCGAAGGCGTCCGGGTCGACGTCGAACTCCAGGCCGGGGAAGCGGTCGTGCCAGGCCGGGCCGTTCGCGACCAGCGAGTCCCACCGGCCCGACCGCCAGCGTTCGGCGATCCGGGCCCGCTCCAGCACCAGGTGCGGGATGCCCCGGTCGAGCAGGTGCTCGCTCATCGCCACGCCGGCCTGGCCGGCGCCGACGACGAGCACCTCGATTTCGTCGTTCACTTTCCCAAACCTCCAGTGCTGTGGGCTGTTTGCTGCTTCAAGGCTAGGGAGCCGAGCGTGATCTGCATAGTTGAGATTCTCGAGGCTCTGCATCTGTAAAATTGATATAGTCGGGCCATGGCCAGACTGAGCCGACCCGATCTGACGCTGGTGCAGCTGCGGTACTTCGTCGGCGCCGCGACCCGACGCTCGATGACGGAGGCGGCGCTGGACCTGCACGTCGCCCAGTCCGCCGTGTCCACCGCGATCGCCCAGTTGGAGCGCTCGCTGGGCGTGCAGCTGTTCGTGCGGCAGCGCAGCAAGGGCCTGGCCCTGACCGAGGCGGGCGAGCAGCTGCTGCGCGACGCGCAGTCGTTGCTGGGTCAGGTGGACGAGATGGTGGACACGGTCCGCGGGCACCATTTCGTGGTGCGCGGCACCCTGCGGCTGGCGTGCTTCGTCACCCTGGCCCCGTTCGTGCTACCCACACTGATCTCCGGGGTCGAGCAGCGGTTCCCGGAGTTGCGCATCGAGATCATCGAGGCCGACCTGGACGGCACCGTCGAGATGTTGCTCGGCGGCACCGTGGAGGCGGCGATCGCCTACGACTTCGGGCACGTGCGCGACCTGACGTTCGACCTGCTGTACGCGGCGCCGCCGCACGTCATCCTGCCCGCCGGGCATTCCCTGGCCAGGCGCAAACGGCTTCGCCTGGAGGAACTGTCGGGCCACGACCTGGTGCTGCTGGACATCCCGCACTCACGCGAGTACTTCCTCGGCATGCTCGCCCGGGCCGGCGTCGAGCCGCACATCCGGTACAGCTCCCGCAGTTACGAGACCGTCCGGTCACTGGTGGCCCGGGGCCACGGGTACTCGATCCTGAACAACGTTCCGCGGTCGGCGCTCACCTACGACGGCGGGGAACTGGTCGCCGTCCCCATCGCCGATCAGGTGGACAGCCTGGACGTGTGCTTCGCCCGGGTGACGGGCGTGCGGCCGACCGCCCGGATGAGGGTCGTGGCGACCCTCGCCCGGGAGCTGTTCGGGTCCGGGGGACCCGCCAGCGCTCAGCAGTGACAGCCGTGGCCACCCCTGTCGTCACTCCCGTCGTTTGCCGGGTGGCCGGAACCGTGGACGGGTCCGTGGGTGGCGGAGGACGACGGCAGGTCCAGTGCGGGGTTCTGGTCGAAGAAGCCGTTCGGCTTGAGGGTGAACCCGGTGTAGTCCACCGGCATGATCGGCCAGTCCTCGACCCGCGGGAAGTGGGTCAGCCCGAACGAATGCCAGACCACGATGTCCTCGCCGTCGATCGCCCGGTCGGCCCGGACGTACTCCGGCAGGCCCGGGGAACCGACGCTCTGGTTGACGAAATCACCGGTCGGGTACCGCTCCTGGTCGGCGTGCCGGGTGACCCACAGGTGCTCGGTGGCGAACGCCGCCCGCCGGCTGATCGACGCGTCGGGCGCGGCGGCCAGGGTGGGCAGGCCCTCCGGGATGAGGGTGTAGGCCACTGGCTCGCCCACCCGGTTGGTCCGGTCGGGGTTGACGATGTCCCACACCCGGCCCAGCGAGCCGTCCGCCTTCCGCCGGGCCTGCGATTCGGTCGCCAGCACGGTGCGGGTGCGGGTGAAGGCGTTGCCGTGCGGGTTGCCCTCACCCTTGGGCAGCCGCTTCAGGTCGAGTTCGTGCACCGCGTTGCGGTCGCCGTCGACGGCCATGTCCAGCCGGGCGCAGAACAGGTGCTGGTGGAACGGGGCGGCCAGGCCGGGTGCGATCTGCGAGGCGAACGGGTAGTCCGGCTCCGGGTACCGCGCGGTGAACACGATGCCGGTGGCCTTGGCCTCGAACTCGATGGTGCCGTCGAGGTAGAAGTACCAGTAGAAGCCGTAGTCGTAGTTGCCGACGGTGGTGAAGAAGCTGACCACCAGGCGGCGCTGGCGGCGGGTCGAGCGGTGGCCGGCCCATTCGTCGGTGTGCTTCCAGAGCAGGCCGAAGTCCTCCTCGTGGATGCAGATCGCCTGGTGGATCTCCCGCGGGTTGCCGAAGTCGTCGGCGACCACCGGCGACAGGTAGGTGATCTCGCCCAGGCAGTCGCAGCCCAGTTCCAGCGAGTTGGCGTCCCGCCCGACCAGATACTCGCCGGTGTCGAAATAGTTCTGCCAGGACCGGTACGGGGCGGGGTCGCCGTAGGGGACGACCATCTCGGCGATGGAGGCGCGGTCGATGACGGACCGGCGCCGGCCCCGGTCGTCGAACCCGATCTGGCCCAGGATCAGCCCCTCCCGGGCGTCGAAACCGACGTGCAGATCCCACTTCTGCCACCGCAGGACGTTCCCCTCCACGGTGAAACTGGGGCCGTCGGGCTGGGTGATGTGCAGCGGTTTCAGGTCGGTGCGCAGCGGCCCGGTGAGCTCCGGCGACTCGAAGTTCCCGTTGGTGACCGGGTCACCCGCCGGCCCGTCGTCGATGATGCGCACGACCCGGCGCTCGATCATGTCGACGAACGCGACCAGCCGGTCGATCGGGTTCCCCCAGGCGTACTCGCCCGGTTCGCGCTGGGCGAAGGCCAGGCCGCGCAGCAGCCGCCGGCCCTCCTCGCCCTCGTAGTCGAAGATGCCGGCCGACAACGGTGCCACCCGGACCTGCTCCGGGGTGTAGCCGCGGGTCGCGAGGGCGGCCCGCCAGCCGTCGTCGGCGGCCAGGATCTCCTCGATCGCGGCGAACTCCTCGATCAGCACGGGCGCCTGGCCGGTGACCGCCGGGTCGACCGGGGTGGACCGGACGATCTCGCCGGAATCCAGGTCCAGGTCGAGGTCGGTCGTTGCGCCGGTCCGGGTGTCCAGCAGGATCGCCCGGGCCTGCCGGGGCACCCGCCCGCCGCCGCGCAGCACGGCCTTGGCCGGCTCCTTCATCGACAGGTAGGCCACCCGGACCGTCTCGCCCAGCCGTCCCGCCGCGACCAGAAGATCGCGCGCAGCGGTGATCTCGTCCGCGCTGAGCGGGTCGAGCGGGTGTACGCGCCGCGCGGTGTCGACGGTCGCCAGGCTCATGGTGCGTCTCCATTCGGATCAGTTGGATCGGTCGCCGTATCAGGGGCAGGGGTGCGAGGCCGGCTGCCGGTTGCCTCGAGTAGAGCGCACGGACGGTCCCCCGGACCAATACCGTTCGGTGGACCAGCGCATCAGTTCAGCTGATCCTGCACCGACATCACTTTTGTTGATCCAGTGGGTCGATACTCAGAAGTTCACAGATGCCGCTCCGATGCCCACGATGAATCCACCACCACGAACCCGGTGGGATCGCCGAGAAGGGCCGCCATGACAGATCAATCCGGCACCGCGACACAGACGCTGGTGCAGTTCGAGACCCGCCACATCATGCCGATCCCGGAGAACGAGCGAAACGGCTCCGTCCGTTCGCTTTTCGCGATCTGGGTCGGCATCAACATGCTCCCGCTCACCGTCGTCACCGGCGCGATCGCCACCGGCAGCTTCGGGCTGTCCATCGGCTGGAGCATCTGCGCGATCCTCACCGGCAACGTCATCGGTGCCTTCGGCGCCGCCCTCCACGCCTCGCAGGGCCCGCACCTGGGCGTGCCGCAGATGCTGCAGGCCCGCGCCCAGTTCGGCTTCTTCGGCGGCAGCCTGCTGGCGTTCATCGCCCTGCTGATGTTCCTCGGGTTCTTCGCCTCGATCCTCGTCGTCGCCAAGGACTCGTTGCTCGCCGCCGTCCCCGGCCTGCCCCCGGTCGCGATCATCGTCGTGTTCGCCGCGATCGGCATCGGCATCGCCGTCTACGGCTACGACCTGCTCCGCAAGGCCATGACCGTGCTGTCCGTCGTCATCGCCGCCGTGGTGGTCGTGTCCCTGGTCGTGCTGTGGTTCCAGCCGTCGGTGGCCCAGGCCGCGCCCGAGGCCGGCTTCACCGTCGCGGGCTTCTTCGGGATGCTGGCGATCGGCGTCGTCTGGCAGCTCGCCTACGCCCCCTACGTGTCCGACTACTCGCGGTACCTGCCGAAGGACACCGGACCGAAGCAGGCGTTCTGGGCGACCTACCTGGGCCTGGTGCTCAGCTCGGTGTTCGTGATGATCCTCGGTGTGCTGCTCGGCGCGGCGGACCCGGAGAACCCGCTCGGTGCGATGGCCACGCTGCTCGGCCCGTTCGGCACCGTCGGGCTGCTCATCTTCGCGTTCAGCGCGGCCGTCATCAACGCCGCCGAGCTGTACTCGGGCGTGATGTGCGCGTTGACGACGGTCAACTCCACCTTCCGCCGGATCGTGGTGACCACGAGCACCCGGGTGGCCGCGACCCTGGTCTGCGGCGTCGTCGCGACGGCCGCCGCGCTGGCCGGGGAGAGCGACTTCGTGGTGATGTTCCAGAGCTTCGTGACGATCCTGCTGTACGTGCTGATCCCGTGGTCGGCGATCAACCTGGTGGACTACTTCATCATCCGCAAGGGCGACTACGCCGTCGACGAACTGTTCCGACGGGACGGTGGCCGGTACGGCACCTGGAACGCGGTCGGCCTGTCCACGTACGCGATCGGACTGGTCGTGCAGATCCCGTTCATGGTGACACCGCTGTTCGTCGGGCCGCTGGCCGAGCCGCTCGGCCTGGTCGACATCGCATGGATCCTCGGCTTCATCATCAGCGGCGTCGTCTACCTGCTCCTCACCCGGTTCGTCGCGGCCAGGTCCGATGCCGCGGAGGGTGCGGCCGTGGTGGCCGTGGACCACTGACACGCTGCGGCGTTGCTCCCGGCCGGCCCGTGGTCCGGGCCGAACCGGGGGCCCGTTGTAGGTTCCAGGCATGTTCTCCAAGATCCTGGTGGCCAACCGCGGCGAGATCGCGGTCCGGGCCTTTCGCGCGGCCTGGGAGCTGGGCATCGCTTCGGTGGCGGTGTTCCCGTGGGAGGACCGCAACTCGGTGCACCGGCAGAAGGCCACCGAGGCCTACCAGATCGGCGAGCGCGGCCATCCGGTCCGCGCCTACCTGGACATCGACTCGATCGTGCGGACGGCCGTCGCCGCCGGGGCCGACGCGGTCTACCCGGGCTACGGCTTCCTGTCCGAGAACCCCGACCTGGCCCAGGCCTGCGCCGATGCCGGCATCACCTTCATCGGGCCGTCGGCCCAGGTGCTGGAGATGGCCGGGAACAAGGCGACCGCGGTCGCGGCGGCCACCGCGGCCGGCGTCCCGGTGCTGCCGTCCAGCCCGCCCAGCGCCGACCCGTCGACGTTGATCGCGGCGGCCGAGGCGATCGGCTTCCCGGTGTTCGTCAAGGCGGTCGCCGGCGGCGGCGGCCGGGGCATGCGTCGGGTCAACACCCCGGCGGAGCTGCCCGAGGCCCTGGCCGTCGCCATGCGCGAGGCCGACTCCGCGTTCGGCGATCCGACGGTCTTCCTGGAGCGGGCCGTGATCGACCCGCGGCACATCGAGGTGCAGATCCTGGCCGACCACCGCGGCGGCGCCGGCGACCCGGCCGGCACCATCCACCTGTTCGAGCGCGACTGCTCGGTCCAGCGCCGGCACCAGAAGGTGATCGAGGTCGCGCCCGCGGTCGGACTGGATCCCGGCCTTCGGCAACGCATCTGCGACGACGCGGTTGCCTTCGCCCGGCATATCGGGTACGTCAACGCCGGCACCGTCGAGTTCCTGGTCGAGGGTGACGGCCCCGACGCCCGGTACCACTTCATCGAGATGAACCCGCGCATCCAGGTCGAGCACACGGTGACCGAGGAGGTCACCGACGTCGACCTGGTCGGCGCACAGATCCGCATCGCGGCGGGGGAGACCCTGGCCGACCTGGGCCTGTCCCAGGCGAGCATCCGGGTCAACGGCGCCGCGCTGCAATGCCGCATCACCACCGAGGATCCGGCCAACGGCTTCCGTCCGGACACCGGCAAGATCAACACCTACCGATCGCCCGGCGGCGGTGGGGTGCGGGTCGACGGTGGCACGGTGCACTCCGGCGCCGACGTCTCGGCCCACTTCGACTCGCTGCTGGTCAAGCTGACCTGCCGCGGCCGGGACTGGAAACAGGCCGTGGCCCGGGCCCGGCGGGCGCTGGCCGAGTTCCGCGTCCGCGGCGTCGCCACCAACATCCCGTTCCTGATGGCCGTGCTGGAGGATCCGGACTTCGCCGCCGGCGGCGTCACCACCAGCTTCATCGAGACCCACCCCGAGCTGCTGACCGCCCGGCACAGCGCCGACCGCGGCACCCGGCTGCTGTCCTACCTGGCCGACGTCACCATCAACAAGCCGTACGGCGGGCGCCCGCGCGGCCTGATCGAGCCGCACCTGAAGCTGCCCGCGGTCGATCTGACCCATCCGGCGCCGCCCGGCACCCGGCAGGCGCTGGTCGACCTCGGCCCGGAGGCCTTCGCCGCGCGCCTGCGCGCCGCGCCCGACCTGCTGGTCACCGACACCACCTTCCGCGACGCGCACCAGAGCCTGCTGGCCACCCGGGTCCGCACCCGCGACCTGGCCATGATCGGGCCGGCCGTCGCCCGGCTCACCCCGCAGTTGCTGTCCATCGAGGCCTGGGGCGGCGCCACGTACGACGTGGCGCTGCGCTTCCTGTCCGAGGACCCGTGGGAGCGGCTGGCCACCCTGCGCGAGGCGATCCCCACCATCGCCCTGCAGATGCTGCTCCGCGGCCGCAACACCGTCGGCTACACCCCGTACCCGCAGGCCGTCACCGACGCGTTCGTCACCGAGGCGGCAACGACCGGGATCGATATCTTCCGCATCTTCGACGCGCTGAACGACGTCAGCCAGATGCGGCCGGCCATCGACGCCGTGCGGGCGACCGGCACCGCGGTGGCCGAGGTGGCCCTGTGCTACACCGGCGACCTGTCCGACCCGGCCGAGAAGCTCTACACGCTGGACTACTACCTGCGGCTGGCCGAGCAGATCGTGCAGGCCGGCGCGCACGTGCTGGCGATCAAGGACATGGCCGGGCTGCTGCGCGCGCCGGCCGCGCACACCCTGGTCACCGCGCTGCGCGAGCGGTTCGACCTGCCGCTGCACCTGCACACCCACGACACCGCCGGCGGGCAGCTGGCCACCTTGCTGGCGGCGTCCGCCGCCGGGGTCGACGCGGTCGACGCGGCCAGTGCCTCGATGGCCGGCACCACCTCGCAGCCGCCGATGTCGGCGCTGGTCGCGGCGACCGATTTCACCGCCCGGCCGACCGGGCTGGATCTGCACGCGGTGCAGGAGCTGGAACCGTACTGGGAGGCGGTCCGCGCACTGTACGCCCCCTTCGAGTCCGGCCTACGGGCCCCGACCGGACGGGTCTACCAGCACGAGATCCCCGGCGGCCAGCTGTCCAACCTGCGCCAGCAGGCCATCGCGCTGGGGCTGGGCCACCGGTTCGAGGAGGTCGAAGCCACTTACACCGCGGCCAACGCGATGCTCGGCAACCTGGTCAAGGTCACCCCGTCGTCCAAGGTGGTCGGCGACCTCGCGCTGCACCTGGTCGGGGCCCGGGTCGACCCGGCCGAGTTCGAGGCCGACCCGGGGCGGTTCGACATTCCCGACTCGGTCATCGGCTTCCTGTCCGGCGACCTGGGTGACCCGCCCGGCGGCTGGCCCGAGCCGTTCCGGACCAAGGCCCTGGCCGGCCGCCGGTACGCGCCGCCCGAGCCGACCCTGTCCGACGAGGACGCCGCCGATCTGGCCGCGAACCCGCGGCCGACGCTGAACCGGCTGTTGTTCCCCGGCCCGGAACGCGAGTTCCGGCAGTCCCGGCAGCAGTACGGCGACCTGTCCGTGCTGCCCACCGTCGACTACCTCTACGGTCTGCAGCCCGGGGCCGAGCACGTGGTCGACCTGCAGTCCGGGGTCCAGCTGTACCTTGGCCTTGAGGCCACCGGCACCCCCGACGAGCGGGGCCTGTGCACCGTGGTCACCACGCTCAACGGGCAGCTGCGACCGCTGCAGATCCGGGACCGCAGCGTCGACGTCGACGTGCCGGTGGCCGAGCGGGCCGACCCCAGCAACCCCTGGCACGTCGCCTCGCCGTTCGCCGGTGTGGTCACTCTCGCGGTGACCGAGGGCGACGAGGTCGAGGCGGGCGGCACGGTCGCCACCATCGAGGCGATGAAGATGGAGGCGTCCATCACCGCCCCGCGCCCCGGCCGGGTGCAGCGCACCTCGATCAACGCGGTGCAGCAGGTCGAGGGCGGCGATCTGTTGCTCGTGCTGACCGACCGCGCCTGATCCGGCGACCGGACCCGCCATGACCAGGATCGTCGCCGGGCGCTGGCGCAGCCGGCGGCTCGCCGTGCCCAAGGGAGTGACCACCCGGCCGTCCGCCGAACGGGTCCGGGAGGCGCTGGCCGGATCGCTGCAGGCCACCGGCGGGCTGCCGGGCGCCCGCGTCCTGGACCTCTGGGCGGGGACCGGCGCATTGGGATTGGAGCTGGCGTCCCGGGGCGCGTCGTCGGCCGTGTTCGTGGAACGGGACCGGGTGGCGCTGACCGCACTACGGGCCAACGTGTCCACCTTCCACGAGCCCCTCGGTCCCGCGCTGAGCGTCATCGCCGGGGACGTCCACGCCGTGGTCCCGCGGCTGACCGGTCCGATCGACATCGTGGTGGCCGACCCGCCCTACGACCTGCCCGAAGCGGACGTCCGGGAGGTGCTGGCCGCGCTGGTGGGCGCCGGCGTGCTGGCCGCGCACGCGGACCTGATCGTGGAACGCAGCACCCGATCCGGCGAGGTCGAGTGGCCCGACCCGCTCGTCGGAACCCGGACGAAGCGGTACGGCGACACGCTGCTCTGCTACGGTCGCGCGCCATGAGCGAGGCTTCGCCGTCCGCCGGCACGCACGCGGTCTGCCCCGGCTCGTTCGACCCGCCCACGCTCGGCCACCTGGACGTGATCGGGCGGGCCGCCGGCCTGTTCGACCGGGTGACCGTCGCGGTCCTGGTCAACCCGGACAAACGGGGACTGTTCCCGCTGGAGGAGCGGCTGGAACTGCTCCGGCAGACCACCGGCCACCTGCCGAACGTCGGCGTGGACACGTTCCGCGGGCTGCTGGTCGACTACTGCCGCGACCACGGCATCGCGGCCATCGTGAAGGGCCTGCGGGCAGTGTCCGATTTCGACTACGAACTGCAGATGGCGCAGATGAATCACGGCCTGACCGGGGTGGACACGCTGTTCATGCCGACCAGCCCGGCGTTCTCGTTCGTCTCGTCCTCGCTGGTCAAACAGGTCGCCACCTACGGCGGTGACGTCCGGCACCTGCTCCCGGACGTGGTCGCGAACGCCCTGGCGGCCAAGCTGGCCGAGCGCTGATCAGCGTCCGGACACGCCGGCGGCCCGGATTCTCCCAGGTGTTCCGGACCCGAATCGGTGACGTCCCGCACGGTCCCCGCCGGGCGTGTTGGCGCGGCTGCGGGTCATTGGCTTGTCAGACTGGGTGGGCGTCACCCGGTCGCACGGCCGGGTTCCGCGAGCCTGCCAGTCGACCCGTAGGAGGTTGCTATGTACCGGGTTTTCGAGGCACTCGACGAGCTGGTCACCATCGTCGAGGAGGCCCGCGGTCTGCCGATGACGGCATCCTGCGTGGTGCCGCGCGGAGATGTGCTGGAGCTGTTGGACGACGTCCGGGATGCGCTGCCCGGCGAGGTCGATGACGCCCAGGACGTGCTGGACCATCGTGACCAGATGATCGGCGAGGCGTCCGACCGCGCCACCACGATGGTCGCCGAGGCCCAGGCCGAGGCGGATCGGTTGGTCGGCGGAGCGCGCGCGGAAGCCGAATCGACGGTGACCGGCGCCCGGGCCGAGGCGGACCGGACCGTGCACGACGCCGCCGCGCACGCCGAGGGCCTCGTCGCCCGGGCCCGGGACGAGGCCGCCCGCATCGTGCAGGCGGCGCAGGAGCAGCACGACTCGATCATGGCGCGGGCGCACGCCGACGCCGACCGGGCCATCGCTGCCGGTCGGGCCAGCTACGAGCAGTCGGTCGCGGACGGCAAGGCCGAGCAGGCCCGGCTGGTCACTCAGACCGAGGTGGTGCAGGCCGCCTACACCGAGTCGGCGCGCATCCTCGACGAGGCGCACGCCAATGCCGACCGGATGCGCAACGACTGCGACAGCTACGTCGACAGCACCCTGGGCAACCTCGAGGAGACCCTCACCACCACGTTGCGGACGATCGGCCGGGGCCGCACCGCCCTGCGCACCGGTGGCGTCGCCGACCTTCGGGACGATCGCCTCTTCGCCCGGAGCTGAACCGGACATTACGATTCGACGGCATGGTCGTCGATCAGCCCGAACCGTGCCAGTACGAGTCGTTGACCATCGACGACGAAGGCTTCATCCGGCTCGTCTGGCCGGCCGGGGTCACGATCACCGGACCGTCCGCACGGGCGGCGTTCGACGCGGTCAACCGGCTCAGCGCCGATCGGCGGCGACCGATGCTGGTGGACATGGCGACGACCAAGTCGGTCGCCCGCGAGGCCCGATCGGTCTTCGGGGAACGCAGCGCCGCCTCCCGGATCGCCTTGCTGGGCCGGTCGCCGGTCGACCGGGTCATCGCGAACTTCACCCTCGGGGTCAGTCAGGTGCCGTGCCCGACCCGGTTCTTCACCGACCGGGACAAGGCCTTGGATTTCCTGCGGATCGGCCCGCAATCGAGCGTTGAATGACCGAGCCGCCGGACGAGGACCACCGGCTCGACGACCTCGTGGACCAGATCGTCCAGCTCGCGGCGGGCGATCTGTCGGTCCGGTTGGAGCCGTCGCCGGCCCGGGATTCGGTGGACGCGGTCATCACCGGGTTCAACCTGCTCGCCGACGAGCTGGACATGATGTACCGGACGCTCGAGGAGCGCGTCGCCGAACGCACCGACCAGCTCAACCAGGCCAAGCAGGAGCTGGAGCGGCTGGCCCTGTACGACCCGCTCACCGGCCTGGCGAACCGCAGCCTGCTGGCCGACCGGATGGGCCAGGCGGTCGCCCGCGCGGAGCGGGGCGCCGGCCCGCCGTCCGTCCTGCTGCTCGATCTGGACGAATTCAAGACGATCAACGACGGGCTCGGGCACACCGTCGGTGATCTGCTGCTGGTCGAGGTCGCGCGCCGGCTGAGGTCGGTGGTCCGGGACACGGACACGGTCGCCCGGCTCGGCGGCGACGAGTTCGCCATCCTGCTCCCGGACATCGAGGAGGACCAGGCCCTGCGCATCGCCGAACGGGCGCTGGTCGAGCTGCAGCGACCGTTCGCCGTCGGCGATCGGGCCGTCTGGCCGGCCGCCAGCATCGGCATCTGCTTCGGCACCCGCGGGCAATCCGCCGACCTGCTGCTGCGCGACGCGGACACCGCGATGTACGCGGCGAAGGCGAGCGGAAAGGGAACGGCGCAGGTATTCCGGCCGGAGATGCACCACGCCGCCCGGGCCCGACTGCAGGTCGCGTCCGAACTCGGATCGGCCGTCGAGCTGGACCAGCTGCGGCTGATGTACCAGCCGATCGTCGACCTGCGGTCCGGAGTCCCGGTGGGGGCCGAGGCGCTGACCCGCTGGCAACACCCGACCCGCGGACTGTTGTTGCCCGTCGATTTCATCGCGGTCGCCGAGAGCAGCGGGCACATCGTGGACATCGGACACTGGGTGCTGCGGACGGCCATCGCCGAACTGGAGCAGTGGCCCGATCAGCCATCCCGGGAGTCGTTCAAGGTGCACGTCAACCTGCTGCCGGTGGAGGTCCGCTGGCCGGGTCTGGCCGATCTGGTCGCCGAGGCGTTGCGCGAGCACGGCGTGCCGGCGGCCCAGCTGGTCCTGGAGATTTCCGAAACCGGTCTGATGACCGGGGACATCGGCGACCTGGAGGCCCTGCTCGCCTTGCGTCGGCTCGGCGTGGGAATCTCCATCGACGACTTCGGGACCGGTTACTCGTCGATCAGCTACCTGCGCCGGCTGCCGATCGACTCGGTCAAGGTGGACCAGTCGCTGATCGCGGACATCACCACGGACCCGACGCAGGTTCGGTTCGTCGGTGCGATACTCCAGCTGATCGAGGCGGCCGGACTGGCTGCGGTCGTGGAAGGAATCGAAAGCTTGGAGCAGATGCGCACACTGGCCGAGTTGGGCTGCCGTTACGGGCAGGGGTTCCTGTTCGGCCAACCCGGTCCCTGGAGCGCGATCATGAGTTCCCTGCTCGGGCCGACCCGCCCGGCCGTGTCGTGACCGGCCACCGGTGCTGATCTCCGAACGGGTCGCCGGGTGGAGCCGCGATGCGCTGATGCTGCCTCGAGTGGCGGTGCTGGCCACCCGGACGCCGCGCGATTGGCGGGCGGGCTGGGAGCGGTACTGGGCCCGCGTCCAAACCACCGGGGTCGACGGTGACGTGCTCTGGGATACCGGCGATCTCGACGAGATCCAGACCTACCGGGCGCTGATCCGCGAGCACCTGGACACCTCGCTCCCGCTCGTCGATGCGGGGTGCGGGAACGGGCGGTTCACCCGCGGGTTGGCCCCCTCGTTCCCGCGGACGATCGGTGTGGACCTGTCCGGGAACGCGATCGCCCGGGCCACGGACGAATCCGCGGGGCGGCCGGGGTTGACCTTCCAGACGCTCGACCTCACCGTGCCCGACTCGGCCCGGCCGCTCGCCGCGGCGATCGGCCAGGACGCCAACGTCTTCGTCCGCGGGGTGCTGCACGTGCTCGAGCCGGCCGACCGCGCGGTGGCCGCCCGGAACCTGCGCGCGCTGGTCGGCTCGCGGGGGCGGGTGCTCCTGACCGAGACGAACTTCACCGGATCGAAGATGGAGTACCTGCGGCACCTCGGTGCGACGCCACGGCACATCCCCGACCCCCTGCGGCGGGCCATCGTCGACACTCCCGCCCCCCGGCACTTCGGCCGCGCGGAGTGCCGGATCGCCTTCCCGGCGACCGACTGGACCGTCGTCGACGACGGCGTCGTGGACATCCTGGCCATCCCGATGCACCGGAGCCCGGTGCCGGCCGCCGAACACATCCCGGGGTACTACGCCGTTCTCGCGCCGAGCGTCGGGTCGGCGATCGAGTCGGCGAGCCACCAGTCGGACCCGGCGGCATCTCACGCAGAGTGATTCACCGTCGCTAAATGTCACCAAATTGCAGGTTTGCGGACTATCATCCTGGGAAGTGACCAAGGGAGCGGCGCCTGCGATGTCTCGGGTTCGGTCTCCACGGGGTGTGTTTCGGGGGGAATGACCGGTGCTCGATCCTTCGCACCCGGCGGCCGACGGCCGCCCTGCGGCGGATGGCGTGGTTGGCGGGCCGGACGACGCCACGGATCGGCCGTCCGAACCAGCGGGCCCGACCCGCGGACCGGATGACGACCGCCGGCTCAACGAGCTGATGGACCAGATCGTGCTGCTGGCGACCGGCACCCTGGGTGTGCGCTTGGAGCCGTCGACCGCGGAGGACTCGGTGGACGCGGCCATCACCGGATTCAACCTCCTGGCCGAGGAACTGGAGACCGTGCACCGGACGCTGGAGGACCGGGTCGCCCAACGAACCGCCCAGCTGGATGCGGCGCGCGAGCAGCTCGAGCGGCTGGCCCTGTACGACCCGCTGACCGGCCTGGCCAACCGCACCCTGCTGGGCGACCGGATGGGCCGGGCGGCGGCACTGGCGGAGCGGGGCGCCAACCCGCCCTGTGTGCTGCTGCTGGACCTGGACGAGTTCAAGACCATCAACGACGGCCTCGGCCACGGCGCCGGGGACCAGATCCTGGTGGAGGTCGCCCGCCGGCTCACCTCGGTGGTCCGGGATGTCGACACGGTGGCCCGGTTGGGCGGGGACGAGTTCGCGATCCTGCTGCCGGGCATCGGGGAGGACCAGGCGTTGCGGATCGCCGAGCGGGCGCTCGCCGCCCTGCAGGAGCCGTTCACGGTCAGCGACCGGGCGGTCTGGACGGGCGCCAGCATCGGGGTCTGCTTCGGCACCCGCGGCCAGGATCCGCAGCTGACCCTGCAGGACGCGGACACCGCCATGTACGCCGCCAAGGCCGGGGGGCGGGGCCGGGTCGAGGTGTTCCGGCCGGAGATGCATCACGCCGCCCGGGCCCGGCTGCAGGTTGCCTCCGAGCTGGGGACGGCGGTGGAACTGGATCAGCTGCGGGTGGAGTTCCAGCCGATCCGCTCCCTGTCCACGAGCGCCGTGGTCGGCGCCGAGGCCCTGATCCGTTGGCAGCACCCGACCCGCGGGCGGCTCATTCCCGGCGAGTTCATCGCGGTCGCCGAGGACAGCGGGCAGATCGTCGAGGTCGGTCACTGGATCCTGCGGACGGCCATTCAGCAGCTCGCCGACTGGCGAGATTTGTTGACCGATAAGCCGTTCCGGCTGCACGTCAACCTGTCGCCGGTCGAGGTCCGGTGGCCCGGCCTGGCCGGCTTCGTGGCCGACTGCCTGCGCCACCACGGTGTGCCCCCGCAGCAGCTCGTGCTGGAGATCCCGGAATCGGTGCTGGCCAGCGGTGACGTGAACGGGATCGAATCGCTGATCGCGCTGCGCCGCCTGGGCGTCGGCGTGGCGGTCGACGACTTCGGTACCGGTTACTCCTCGATCAGCTACCTGCGCCGGCTGCCGATCGACACCGTCAAGGTCGACCCGTCGATCATTTCCGATCTGGCCGTCGACGAGGCGCAGGTGCGGTTCGTCGGGGCGATCCTGCGACTGATCGAGGCGGCCGGACTGGAGGCCATCGTCGAAGGGATCGAGACGCAGTCCCAACTCGATCTACTGGTCGGCATGGGTTGTCGCGCCGGGCAGGGTTACCTGCTCGGCCGGCCGGTGCCGGCCGAGGTGTTCTCGTTGCCGCCGGTGGGGCCGCGCTGATCCGGTCTCAGGCTGTCGCTTCGACGATTCGCCCGGCGTGGACTACTCTGGAGCGGTTGCCTCCCGGCGGCGCGGCTGTCGCGTGCCCGGATCACGCGACGCGCCCGCCCCACGAACCGGAAAGCTGTCGATCACCGTCATGCCCGCCGTACCCGCACCGCGCCACGACTCGCCCTGGGTGATCGACACCCGGACGCTGGGTCGCCGGCCGGGCACCATGCGCACGCTGCGGGTCGCCGTCCCGCTGGACGCCCCGATGGGGCTGGAGGTCCTGGCGGTACCGGCCGGGGCCGAGGTCGACCTGGACATCCGGCTCGAGTCGGTCGCCGAGGGCGTGCTGGTCTCCGGGACGGCGGCGGCGACGGCGACGGGGCAGTGCGCCCGGTGCCTGATCGAGGTCACCGAGCCGGTCGTCGCCGGCATCCGGGAGCTGTTCGCCTATCCGGACTCGGCCACCGCGGCCACCACCGACGAGGACGAGATCCCGCTCGTCGTGGACGACCGGATCGACCTCGAGCAGGTGGTGCGCGACGAGGTCGTCACCGCCCTGCCGATGGCGCCGCTGTGCCGTCCCGACTGCCGGGGACTGTGCGTCGAGTGCGGTGGGCGGCTCGATGATCTCGAGCCGGACCATTCCCATGAGATACTGGATCCTCGCTGGGCCGCTCTGCGGGACAGATTTGGAACCGAAACACCCGAGAGCACGGGTCGGCCACCGGCCGGGCCCGGCGAATAACGAAGGAGATCGATCGTGGCTGTCCCGAAGCGGAAGATGTCGCGCAGCAACACCCGCTCGCGTCGTTCGCAGTGGAAGACCACCGTGCCGACGCTGGTGGCGTGCAGCAACCGGGCGTGCGGTGCGTTGAAGCCCCCGCACCAGGCCTGCCCCACGTGCGGGCAGTACAAGGGCCGTCAGGTCGTCGGGGTCTGAGCCGTTGGCTGCCGCCACCGTACCGTCGGCGAACAACACCCCGGACCCGCTGGTCATCAACGCCGCGTTGGGGGTGGAACTCAGCGCCGACCTCGTGCTGCTCGCGCTCACCCACCGGTCGTTCGCGTACGAGCACGGTGGTCTGCCGACCAACGAGCGGCTGGAGTTCCTGGGTGACGCCGTCCTCGGCGTCGTGATCACCGAAACCCTGTATCGCACCCATCCGGACCTGCAGGAGGGCCGGCTGGCCAAGCTGCGGGCCTCGGTGGTCAACATGCACGCGCTCGCGGGCGTCGGTCGGTCGATCGGCCTGGGCGAGCAACTGCGGCTCGGCCGGGGCGAGGAACTGACCGGCGGCCGGGACAAGTCGTCCATCGTCGCGGACGCGGTGGAGGCGATCATCGGTGCGGTCTACCTCCAGCACGGACTGGAGGTGGCCCGCGGGGTGGTGTTGCGGCTGTTCGCCGACCTGCTCGTCGCCGCGCCGCAGCTCGGCGCCGGCCTGGACTGGAAGACCTCGCTGCAGGAGCTGGCGGCCGGACGCGGCCTCGGCGTCCCGGAGTACCGGGTGTCCGAGGAGGGGCCCGATCACGCCAAGGTGTTCGCGGCCCGCGTCCTGCTGTCCGGGGCCGCGCGCGGCACCGGGTCCGGCCGGACCAAGAAGGAGGCCGAGCAGAACGCCGCGGCCGCGGCCTACACCAGCCTCCAGGACGGCGCCGCGGCGAACGACGGGGTCGCCCTGCCCAAGGGTGCCGCGGCCGGTCCGACCCCGCACAGTGCCTGAGCTGCCGGAGGTCGAAACCGTCCGGCGTGGCCTGGTCGCCCATGTGCAGGGGCGGCGCATTCGCAGCGTGCGGGTGTTGCACGACCGGGCCGTGCGTAGGCACCTCGGGGGCGCCGACGATTTCCAGCGGGTGCTCGCCGGCCGGGTCGTCGCCGACGTCCGGCGCCGCGGCAAGTACCTGTGGTGGGCCCTGGACGACGGTGACGCCGTGCTGGCGCACCTGGGCATGAGCGGTCAGTTCCGGGTGGGTGCGCCGCCGCCCTCGGTGGGAGCCGGCTCGGCCGAGGACGCCTCCGCCGCCGCCCAGCACCCGCATCTGCGGATCCGGTTCACCTTCGACGACGGCCCCGACCTGGATTTCCTGGACCAACGCACCTTCGGCGGGATGACCTTCGCGCCGGGTGGCGCCGAGCTGCCGGCGGCGATCGCGCACATCGCGCGCGACCCGCTCGACCCGTCGTTCCGGCCGGCCGACGCGATCGAGGCCCTGCGACGCCGGCGCACGGGCGTCAAACGGGCCCTGCTCGATCAGACGGTCGTGTCCGGGATCGGCAACATCTACGCCGACGAGGCACTGTGGCGCGCGAAGACGCACTTCGAGCGACCCACCGATCGACTCACCCGGCCGCAGGCCGGTGCCGTGCTGACCGCGGCCACCGAGGTGATGACCCAGGCCCTGGCCGCCGGCGGCACATCGTTCGACGCTCTGTACGTCAACGTGAACGGCGAGTCGGGCTACTTCGATCGGTCGCTGAACGTCTACGGGCGGGCCGACCAGGCCTGCCCGCGCTGCGGCACGGCGATCCGCCGCTCGGCGTTCATGAACCGCTCGTCGTACTGGTGCCCGCGCTGCCAGCGCGCGCCCCGCGCGTAGGACCTGGCAGTCTGCGCCAACTACCCTCGACCGGATGCGCGTCACCGACGTACCTCCCAACCCACTGATCGTCCCGGCGCCCGTCGCGGTCGCCCGGCCCGTCGACCACGCCCTGCGGATCCTCACCAAGACGGCCGACCACGGCCGGTTGTGGATGGGCGTCGCCGCGGTCGGCGCGCTGGCCGGGCGGCGCACCCGGCGCGGGGCGATCCGCGGCATGGCCAGCCTGGC
>JBGALY010000008.1:0-164735 GCA_044223435.1 Nakamurella sp. | reverse complement strand
TGCCTCCCGTAGGAGTCTGGGCCGTGTCTCAGTCCCAGTGTGGCCGGTCGCCCTCTCAGGCCGGCTACCCGTCGAAGCCTTGGTAGGCCATCACCCCACCAACAAGCTGATAGGCCGCGGGCCCATCCCCAGCCGAAAAACTTTCCACCACCCACCATGCGGCAGGCAATGAATATCCGGTATTAGCCCCGGTTTCCCGGAGTTATCCCGAAGCAGGGGGCAGGTTACCCACGTGTTACTCACCCGTTCGCCACTCGAGTACCCGCAAGCGGGCCTTTCCGTTCGACTTGCATGTGTTAAGCACGCCGCCAGCGTTCGTCCTGAGCCAGGATCAAACTCTCCATCGAATGCATATAACCACGCCAACCCACCAGGGCCAGCCATGATCAACAAACCATGAAAAACATCCCGGACTCCAAACGAGCCACATGACTCGATCAAAATCCAACCGGCACCACGCCACGGGGGTGACGCAGACACCGGCACAACACCAATTCAAAAAACAATTGGCACTGACTATCGGTACGCTGTTGAGTTCTCAAAGAACGGACGCACACCTTCGGGACTCTTTCGAATCCGTCCGGGGCCCGCGCTACTGTACCCGCACTTCCTCGCGATTTCAAATCGCTCGGTCCGGCCGGCCACCTCGACCGGCGGAGAAAGCTCCGCCCACTCGGTGGCTTTCGTGCAACCATCGAGTGCTTCTGTCGGGGTGTTGCTCCGGGCCGTCCAGCCACACCGAATTGATTTCGGTCGCTGTGCGGTTCCCCGAGAGCGCGGTCCACTCTACCCGTGTCGATCGGCCGAGTCAAATCGGCTCTTCGCACCGGCGCTGGTGGATCGGGATGGCTCCGGGCCGACCAGCCACACCGGATCAGATCCGGTCCCTGTGCGGTTCCCCGTGAGCGATGACCAAGTTACGGGCCGGTGACCGCGAAGTCAAATCGCCTGTTCAGGACGGGTTTTCGGGCGCCGAGAGGGCGCGGTCGGTCAGTTCGACCCCGGCGACGGCGCGCTTGCCCCGGCGCAGCACCAGGTATCGCCCGTGCAGCAGGTCGGTCGTTGACGGCAGGTGATCGGGGTCACCGATCCGTTCGTTGTTGATGGAGGCGCCGCCCTCGGCGACCACCCGGCGGGCCTCGGAGAGCGACTTGGTCAGGCCGGCCGTCACGAACAGTGCGCTCACGTGCAGGAGTCCGTCGGTCACCTGGTGCAGCCCGGCCTCGGTCAACGCTGCCCGCAGGGTCGGCTCGGCGACCGCGCTGAGGTCGCCCCGGCCGAACAAGGCGGCACTGGCGGCGATGGCGGCCTCGGTCGCGGCGGCCCCGTGCACCAACGTGGTGACGTCGCCGGCGAGCGCGCGTTGTGCCGTCCGCGCCTGCGGTCGCTGCACCTGCTCCCGCTCCAACTCGGCGATCTCGTCCGCGGACCGGTCGGTGAAGACCCGCAGCAGGTGGCCGACCGAGGCATCCTCGACGTTCAGCCAGTACTGGTAGAACGCGTACGGGGTGGTCATCTCCGCCGACAGCCAGACGGCGTTGCCCTCGGACTTGCCGAACTTGTTGCCGTGCGAGTCGGTGATCAGGGGGGTCGCCAGCAGGTGCACCGGCTCCCCCGTGGCCCGCCGGATCAGGTCGGTGCCCGCGGTGAGGTTGCCCCACTGGTCCTGGCCGCCGGTCTGCAGCGTGCAGCCGTACTCCCGGAACAGGTGCAGGTAGTCCATGCCCTGCAACAGCTGGTAGCTGAACTCGGTGTAGCTGATCCCCTCGTCGCTGGCCAGCCGCGCGGCCACCGCGTCCTTGCGCAGCATGGCGTTGACCCGGAAGTGCTTGCCGATGTCGCGGAGGAAATCCAGGGCGCTCATCGGGGCGGTCCAGTCCAGGTTGTTGACCATGATCGCCGGGTTCGGCCCGTCGAACGCCAGGAACGGCCGGACCTGGTCCTGAATGCGCGCGACCCACTCGGCGGTCTGCTCCTTGGTCTTGAGCACCCGCTCGGCCGTCGGCCGCGGGTCGCCGATGAGCCCGGTGGACCCGCCGACCAGGCAGATCACCCGGTGCCCGGCGCGCTGCAGGTGCCGCAGCACGATCAGCTGCACCAGATTGCCGAAGTGCAGGCTGGGCGCGGTCGGGTCGAAGCCGCAGTAGGCGGTGATCGGCCCACCGGCCAGCGCACCGGCGAGGGCATCCTCGTCGGTGGTCAACGCGACCAGCCCCCGCCAGCGCAGCTCGTCGAGCACCGTCGGCGGCCGCGCCGTCCCGGGATCGGTCACGGCATCGGCGGTCGGGGGCACAGCGGCAGCAGCAAGCTCGGACACGGCGTCCATCCTGGCAGCCCGGCGTCAGGTCGATCGCGAACGGGTGGCCGGGGTGCCGCGGCGATAGGCGCTGACGGTCGGGTGGCCGGCCTCGATGAACCGCCACGGCTCGTCAGCGGCCACCGAGACGCCGACCCGCGGCCCGCGGGCCACCGACGCCGGCCGCCGGGTGCCGGCCCGCAGTTCCAGCGGCTCGTCGGGATCGCACAGGTCGATCCCGGTATCGGCCCCGGTCAGGCCGAGGACGGCGGCCAGGCCGGCCGGGCCGCGGGCCAGATCGGTATCCCGCCGGGCGCTCGGCCGTCGCTCCCGGGCCTGCGGTAGCCCCCGGATCACCTCGCCGGCGCGCAGCAGCACCGCCGAGGCGGTCCCGTCGGCGCCGGTGACGACGTTTGCGCACCAATGCATCCCGTAGACGAAGTACACGTACACGTGCCCGGCCGGGCCGTACATGATCTCCGAGCGGGTGGTCCGCCGGTAGGCGTGCGACGCCGGGTCCAGCGGTCCGGCGTACGCCTCGACCTCGGTGAGCCGGACGGCGACCGCACCGTCCGGGGTGTGCCGCACGACCACCCGGCCGAGCAGGTCCGGGGCGACGGTCAGCACGTCCCGGGCGAAGAAGCTTCGCCGCAGCGCCCGACCGAGTCCCTGCACCCGGTCAATGCTGCCAGTCGCACCGCGCTGGTGGCGCACCGATGCGACCGCCGAGGCCGCGCCGCGGAGCGAACACCGCGCCCGGTCGACGGGGCGCGACGATCGCCCGAGCGGCGCGATGTGCGGTGGGCCGAGCCTGATCGGGGTCGAGCCGGATCAGTGGCCCAACCACGCCCGATCGATGGCGATCGTGTTCCGCAGGGCCTCGATCTGCTCGGCCACCCGCACCGGGGCCGTCCCGCCGACGGCGTCCCGGGACGCCAACGAACCGGCGACGGTGAGCACCTCGCGGACGGCGGGCGTCAACGCCGGGTCGATCCGCGCGAGTTCGTCGTCGGTCAGGTCGACCAGATCCTTGTCACCGGCCTCGGCCACGGCCACGCACTGACCGGCCGCCTCGTGCGCCACCCGGAACGGCACGCCCTGCCGCACCAGCCATTCGGCCACGTCGGTGGCGAGCGAGAAGCCGGCGGGGGCCATTGCGGCCATCCGTTCCGGCCGGAACTCCAGGGTGGCCGTCATGCCGACCACGGCCGGCAGCAGCAGTTCCAACTGGTCGACCGAGTCGATCAGCGGCTCCTTGTCCTCCTGCAGGTCCCGGTTGTAGGCCAGGGGCAGCGCCTTGAGCGTGACCAGCAGCCCGGTGAGGTTGCCGATCAGCCGCCCGGCCTTGCCGCGGGCCAGCTCGGCGATGTCCGGATTCTTCTTCTGCGGCATGATCGACGACCCGGTGGCGAACGCGTCGTGCAGCCGGGCGTAGCCGAACTCCGCCGTGGTGAAGACGATGACCTCCTCGGCCCACCGGGAGACGTTCACCGCGATCGTGGCCAGCACGAAGGCCAGCTCGGAGGCGAAGTCGCGGGACGAGGTGGCGTCCATGGAGTTCGCCGCCGGGCCGTCGAAGCCGAGCTCGGCGGCGATCGCGGCCGGGTCCAGACCCAGCGACGATCCGGCCAGCGCCCCCGACCCGTACGGGGAGACCGCGGCCCGACGGTCCCAGTCGCGGATCCGGTCCACGTCCCGGGCCAGGGCCTGGGCGTGCGCGGCGAGGTGATGGGCCAGCAGCACCGGCTGGGCATGCTGAAAGTGCGTCCGGCCCGGCATCGCCGCGCCGGGATGCTGCTCGGCCTGGTCCAGCAGGGCGTCCTGCAGGTCGGTGACCAGCCGGCCGATCCGACGGGCGTGATCGCGCAGGTACATCCGGTACAGCGTGGCCACCTGGTCGTTCCGGGACCGGCCGGCCCGCAGTTTGCCGCCCAGGTCCTTGCCGGCCCGGTCCAGCAGGCCGCGCTCCAGCGCGGTGTGCACGTCCTCATCGGCCGGATCCGGCCGGAACGCAGCAGAGGCCACGTCGGCCGCCAGCTCATCGAGGGCGGCGAGCATGTCCGACAGCTCCTCCGCCGACAGCAGCCCGGCCCGGTGCAGCACCCGGGCATGCGCCCGGGAGCCGGCGATGTCGTACGGCGCGAGCACCCAGTCGAACTGGGTGCTCAGACTCAGCGCGGCCATCTCCGGGGACGGCCCGGAGGCGAACCGGCCGCCCCACAGTCCGCCCGACGACGTGCCCGGCGCGGCGCCGGTCACCGCGCTCCCCCGACGCTCCGCGAGGCCGGGCGGCGCCGACTCGCCGCAAATGCACCTTCCTCGGCCCCGCGAACATGCATGTGTGGCGAGTCGGTGGGGGTAGGGGTGCGGCGGGCGGGTGCGGTGTGGGTACGGGCGGGCGTGGTGGGGGTGAGGGTCACGGTGGACGCGAGCATGTCAGTCCGTCCCGGCGTCCATGGCCGCGCTGTCGCTGGCCAGCTCGATCGCCTGGGTCTGCTCGGGGTGCTCGTCGGCCGCGGCGGGCAGGCTGGCGATCGCCCCGGCCTGCCCGGGCCGCAGGGTGCCGACCAGCGTCTGCTCGGTGTCCAGCTGGCCGAGGCCGGCGTAGAGCTCGAGCTTGGAGCGGGTGTCGGCGATGTCCAGGTTGCGCATGGTCAGCTGGCCGATCCGGTCGGCCGGGCCGAACGCCGCCTCGGACACCCGCTCCATGGAGAGCTTGTCCGGGTGGTAGGACAGCTCGGGCCCGGTCGTGTCCAGGATCGTGTAGTCGTTGCCCCGGCGCAGGCGCAGCGTGACGGTGCCGGTGATCGCCGAGCCGACCCAGCGCTGCAGCGATTCGCGCAGCATCAGGCCCTGCGGGTCCAGCCAGCGGCCCTCGTAGAGCAGCCGGCCCAGCCGCCGGCCCTGGTCGTGGTAGGTGGCGACGGTGTCCTCGTTGTGGATGGCGTTGACCAGCCGCTCGTAGGCGATGAACAGCAGCGCCATCCCCGGCGCCTCGTAGATGCCGCGGGACTTGGCCTCGATGATCCGGTTCTCGATCTGGTCGCTCATGCCCAGGCCGTGCCGGCCGCCGATCTCGTTGGCCTTCAGCACGAGCGCGACCGGGTCGAGTTCGACGCCGTTGACGGCGACCGGGCGGCCCCGCTCGAAGGCGATGGTGACGTCCTCGGTGGCGATCTGGACCGACTCGTCCCAGTACGGCACACCCATGATCGGCTGGACGATCTCGACGGAGGCGTCCAGGTGCTCAAGCCGCTTGGCCTCGTGGGTGGCCCCCCAGATGTTGGCGTCGGTCGAGTACGCCTTCTCCACCGACGCCCGGTACGGCAGGTCGCGGGCCAGCAGCCACTCGCTCATCTCGGTCCGGCCGCCCAGTTCGGCGACGAACGTGGTGTCCAGCCAGGGCTTGTAGATCCGCAGCCGTGGGTTGGCCAACAACCCGTACCGGTAGAACCGCTCGATGTCGTTGCCCTTGTAGGTCGACCCGTCACCCCAGATGTCGACCTCGTCGTCGGCCATCGCCCGCACCAGCAGGGTCCCGGTGACGGCCCGGCCCAGCGGCGTCGTGTTGAAGTACGTCAGCCCGGCCGAGCGGATGTGGAACGCGCCGCAGGCCAGGGCGACGAAACCCTCCTCGACCAGGCCGGCCCGGCAGTCGACGATCCGGGCGATCTCGGCGCCGTACTCCCTCGCCCGTCCGGGGACGCCGGACAGGTCGGGCTCGTCGGCCTGGCCGAGATCGGCGGTGTACGCGCACGGCACGGCGCCGTTCTCGCGCATCCAGGCCACGGCCACCGAGGTGTCCAGCCCTCCCGAGAACGCGATGCCGACCTTCTGGCCCTGGGGCAGGGATTCGAGAACCTTGGACACGGGGTGGGAGCCTATCTGTGCGGGTGTCGGGGTGCGGGGGTGGTTGTCGGATACGCGGGGGTTGGTGGCGGGGCCGGTGCGATCACATGTCGCCGGCGGCCAGGCCGGCCAGCTGCCGCCCGACCGCCAAGCCGGTGCGGCCGTCCCGGGCGACGACCAGGATGGTGTCGTCACCGGCGATGGTGCCCACGATGTCGGCCAGGCTGGCCCGGTCGATCGCCGAGGCCAGGTACTGCGCGGCGCCCGGCGGCGTGCGCAGCACGGCCAGATTGCCCGACCCGTCGAACGAGAGCAGCAGCTCGCCGAGCAGGCGGGCCAGCCGGTCGGTGCCGCCCTCCATCGGCCGGGGGGTGCCGTCCTCCGGGATCCGGTAGACCGGCGGCCCGCCGTCCACCCCGCGCAGCTTGAGCGCGCCCAGTTCCTCCAGGTCCCGGGACAGGGTGGCCTGGGTGACCGTCACGCCGGCCTGCGACAGCAGGGCCATCAGCTCGGTCTGCGAGCGCACCGGATGGTCCCGGATGAGCTCGGTGATCCGGCCGTGCCGGGCCGCCTTCGTCGCCAGGGGGTTCACGGGTGCGCCGGCCGGTCCGGTCAGCGGAATCCGGTCAGCAGCAGCGCCAGCAGGGCCTTTTGCGCGTGCAGCCGGTTCTCGGCCTCGTCCCAGACCGCGGACGCCGGCCCGTCGATCACCTCGTCGGTGATCTCGAAGCCGCGGTGCGCGGGCAGGCAGTGCAGCACGATGGCGTCCTGGTTCGCCCGGCCCAGCAGGGCCGGATTGATCTGGTACGGCCGGAACGGGCCGACCCGGTCCAGGCCGTCGTTCTCCTGGCCCATGGACACCCAGGTGTCGGTGACCAGCACGTCGGCACCGTCGGCGGCGGCCTGCGGATCGGTGAGAAGTTCGACCCCGCCGCCGGTCTGCGCGGCCCGTTGGGCGGCGGCGTCGACGAACTGCGGGTGCGGATGGAAACCTTCCGGCGCGGCGACCCGGACGGTCATGCCGGCGTTGGCGCCACCGAGCATCAGCGAATGGGCCATGTTGTTGGCGCCGTCCCCGAGGTAGGTCAGGGTCAGGCCCGCCAGCGTTCCCTTGCGCTCCCGGATGGTCTGCAGGTCGGCCAGCACCTGGCAGGGGTGGAATTCGTCGGTGAGCGCGTTGATCACCGGCACGCTGGACACTCCGGCCAGGGCGTTGATCCGGCCCTGCGCGAACGTGCGGATGGCGACGGCGTCGACGAACCGGGACAGCACCCGGGAGGTGTCCTCGATCGTCTCCTCCCGGCCGAGCTGGCTGGTGCGGCCGTCAACGATGACCGGCTGGGCGCCCAACTGGGCGATGCCGACCTCGAAGGACAGCCGGGTCCGGGTCGAGTTCTTCTCGAACACGACGGCCACGGCCTTGCCGGCCAGTGGGGTGTACCCGGTGCGGTCCTTCTTGAAGGTGTCGGCGGTGTCCAGGATCTGGATCAGCTCGGCCGGGGTGATGTCGTCGTCCCGCAGGAAGTGCCGGACGGGCGCGCTGGTCATGTCGTCTCCTCGGTGGCGGTGTCCAGGATGTCGGGCAGGGCGGCGACGAAGGAGTCGGCCTGCTCGGTGGTCAGGATGAGCGGTGGGGCGAGCCGGATGACGTCCGGCGCGGGGGCGTTGACGATGAACCCCTTGTCCCGGGCCGCGTGCGCCGTGGCCGTCGAGATCGGGTCGGTCAGCACGATGCCGAGCAACAGGCCCTGGCCGCGCACCTTCGCGATCCGCGGATCGTCGAGGTCCTCGACGGCGGTGGCGATGTGCTTGCCCAGGGTCGCGACATGGTCGAGCAGGCCCTCGGTCTCGATGGTCCGCAGGACGGCCAGGGCGGCGGCCGCGCACACCGGGTTGCCGGCGAAGGTGCTGCCGTGCTGGCCGGGCTGGAGCAGGTTCGCGGCCCGCCCGTAACCGATGGCGGCACCGATCGGCAGGCCACCGCCCAGCCCCTTGGCCAGCGTCACGATGTCCGGCACGATGCCGAAGCGCTGGTGGGCCAGCCAGGTGCCGGTGCGCCCGATGCCGGTCTGCACCTCGTCCAGGACCAGCAGCGCGCCCCGCTGGGCGGTGATCCGCCGGGCGGCGACCAGGTAGCCGTCGGGGGCGGGCACGACGCCGGCCTCGCCCAGAATCGGCTCCAGGAAGACCGCGGCCGTCTGCTCATCGACCGCTGCGTCCAGGGCTGCGATGTCGCCGTAGGGGACGAACCGGGCGCCGGGCGGCATCGGTTCGAACGGTGCCCGCTTCGCCGGTTGGCCGGTGATCGACAGCGCGCCCATCGTCCGGCCGTGGAACGCGCCCTCGGCGGCCACGATGGTGGGGCGGCCGGTCAGCCGGGCCATCTTGAACGCGGCCTCGTTCGCCTCGGCGCCGGAGTTGGCGAAGATGACCCGTCCCGACTCGCCGGCCCCGCTGATGTCCTGCAGCTTCTCCGCCAGCTCCAACACCATGGGGTGGGTGAAGAAGTTGCTGACGTGGCCCAGGGTGGCGACCTGCTCGCTGACCGCCCGCACGATCGCCGGGTGCGCGTGGCCGAGCGCGTTCACCGCGATCCCGCCGAGCAGGTCCAGGTATTCGTTGCCGTCGGCGTCGACGACGACGGCGCCGTGCCCGCCGACCAGTTCGATCGCCGGGGTGCCGAAGTTGTTCATCAACGCGTGCTGCCACCGGGCGGCGGCCTGCTCGTTGCTCATGACGCCTCGATGGTGGTGACCGGGTGCTCCGGGTGCGGTTCCAGGTGGGGCAGGATCATCGTCCCGACGCCCTCGGTGGTGACGATCTCCAGCAGGACGGCGTGCGGGACGCGGCCGTCGATCACATGCGCGGCGGCGACTCCCCCGCGGACGGCGCGCAGGCAGCCCTCCATCTTGGGCACCATGCCCGCTTCCAGCCGGGGCAGCAGCTCCTCCAGGGCGTCGGCGCCGATCTTGGACAACAGCGAGGAACGGTCGGGCCAGTTGGCGTAGACGCCTTCGACGTCGGTCAGCATCACCAGTTTCGCCGCGTCGAGCGCGACGGCCAGGGCGGCGGCGGCGGTGTCGGCGTTGACGTTGTGCACCACTCCGTCCACGTCCGGCGCGACCGTCGAGACGACCGGGATCCGGCCGGCGTCGACCAGGTCGAGCACCGCGGCGGGGTTGACCTCGACGACGTCGCCGACCAGCCCGACGTCGGTGGCGACCCCGTCCACCAGCACGTGCCGGCGGGCGGCGGTGAACAGGCCGGCGTCCTCGCCCGACATGCCCACGGCCAGCGGGCCGTGCGAGTTGATCAAGTTGACCAGTTCCCGGCCGACCTGGCCGACCAGGACCATCCGGACGATGTCCATCGTCTCCGGGGTGGTGACCCGGAAACCGCCCTTGAACTCACCGGTCAGTCCCAGCCGCTTGAGCATGGCGCTGATCTGCGGCCCGCCGCCGTGCACCACCACCGGGCGCAGCCCGACGGTGCGCAGGAACACCATGTCGGCGGCGAACGCACGCTTGAGGGTCTCGTCGGTCATCGCATTGCCGCCGTACTTGATGACGACGATCTGCCCGGCGAAGCGCCGCAACCAGGGCAACGCATCGGCCAGCACCTCGGCGCGCTGCTGCGCGGTCGCCAGCTGGGACAGCTCGCGGGGCTCGAATTCCTCGTTGCCCGCCGCAGGGGCGCGACCCGGCTGCGCCGGCACCGGATCGAATTCGGTGACCGGGCGGGTCATGTCGAGTACGCCGAGTTCTCGTGCACGTAGGCGTGCGAGAGATCGTTCGTCAGCACGGTCGCGGTCTCGGTGCCGGCGTGCAGGTCGATCACGACATGCGCCTGCCGGCCGGTGAGGTCGACCAGGTCGCGGTCGTCACCGACTCCGCCGGCCCGGCAGATCTGCACCCCGTTGAGGGCGACATCGATCCGATCCGCGTCGAACTCGACGTGCGGGCCGGCGGTGCCGACCGCGGCCAGAATCCGACCCCAGTTCGGGTCCTGGCCGAAGAACGCGGTCTTGACCAGGTTGTTCCGGGCGACGATGCGGCCGACCTCGACCGCGTCGTCCTCGGTGACGGCGCCGCGCACCTCGATCCGGATCTCCTTGGTGGCGCCCTCGGCGTCGGCCAGCAGCTGCTCGGCCAGATCGGTGCAGGCGCGGGTCACCGCGGCGGCGAGCTGCTCCGGGCTCGGCTCGGTGCCGGACGCGCCGGAGGCCAGCAGCAGCACGGTGTCGTTGGTGGACATCGCGCCGTCGGAATCGAGCCGGTCGAAGCTCACGCGGGTCGCCGCACGCAGCGCGGTGTCCAGGGTGGCGCCGTCGGCGACCGCGTCGGTGGTGAGGACGACCAGCATGGTGGCCAGCCCCGGGGCGAGCATGCCCGCGCCCTTGGCCATCCCGCCGACGGTGAAGCCGGAACCGGTGACCACCACGGTTTTCGGCACGGTGTCGGTTGTCATGATGGCGACGGCAGCGTCCTGGCCGCCACTGCCGGACAGCGCATGATGGGCGTCGCCAACGCCGGCCAGCAGCAGGTCCATCGGCAGCCGCATCCCGATCAGCCCGGTCGACGCGACGGCCACCCGCTGGGCCGGCAGGCTCAGCACCGACCCGACGTGCTCGGCCGTGGTCACCGTGTCCTGGTACCCCGCCGCCCCGGTGCACGCGTTGGCGCCGCCGGAGTTCAGGATCACCGCGGCCAGCTGGGCACCTGGCCCCTCGTCGGCGGAGAACAGCGCCTCGCACCAGCGGACGGGCGCCGCCTTGACCCGGTTGGCCGTGAACACTGCGGCCGCATCGAAGCGGGGACCGTCGTTGACGACCAGAGCGACGTCCGGCTTGCCGGACGCCTTGAGGCCGGCGGTGACGCCGGCGGCCCGGAAGCCCTGCGGGGCAGTACAACTCACGACGCCCTCCCCGGGCACCTCGCCGGCTCGGTCGCCCGGGCGCGGGCGTCCGTGCAGTATTGCTGGTTCACTCCGCAAGCTCCGTTCACGGTGCCACTCCTACGGTGGGCAGGCCCGTCGTCTCCGGCAGGCCGAGCGTGAGGTTGAGGCACTGCACGGCGGCGCCGGCGGTGCCCTTGGTCAGGTTGTCCAGGGCGGCGATGACGATGACACGACCGGCGTTGGCGTCCACCGCGACCTGCAGGAGGACGGTGTTCGCGCCCAGTGTCGACGCGGTGCTCGGCCACTGCCCCTCCGGTAGCAACCGGACGAACGGCTCGTCGCCGTAGGCCTTCTCGTAGGCGGCTCGAACGTCGGCCACGGTGACGTCGGGGTTGACGACGGGGGCGCTCACGGTGGACAGGATGCCGCGGGGCATCGGTACCAGCAGCGGGGTGAACGAGACGGTGACCGGCTGCCCGGAAGCCTTGCCGAAGTTCTGGATCATCTCGGGGGTGTGCCGATGCACACCCCCGACCCCGTAGGCGCAGACCGCGCCCATCACTTCGGAGCCGATCAGGTTCGTCTTGGGCGCCTTGCCGGCTCCGGACGTCCCGGACGCGGCAACGACCACCACCTCCGGCCGGACCAGGCCGGAGGTCAACGCCGGCACCATGGCCAGGGACGCGCCGGTCGGGTAGCAACCAGGAACGGCGACCCGCCGCGCGCCGCGCAGTCGCTCACGGTGGCCGGGTAGTTCGGGGATGCCGTACGGCCAGGTACCGGGGTGCTCACCGCCGTAGAACTGCGCCCAGGCGGCCGGATCCTCCAGCCGGTGGTCGGCCCCGCAGTCGATGACGATCGTGTCCGCGCCCAACTGGGCCGCAACCTCGTGCGACTGCCCGTGCGGCAGGGCCAGAATCACCGCGTCGTGGCCCTTGAGGACCTCGACGGTGGTCGGCTCGAGGATGCGGTCGGCCAGCGGCAACAGGTGCGGCTGGTGCATGCCGAGGGTGTCGCCGGCGTTGCTGTGGGCAGTCACCGCGCCAATGCCGATCTGCGGGTGGGCCAGCAGCAGGCGCAGCGCCTCGCCGCCCGCATATCCGCTGGCTCCGGCCACCGCCACTCGGTAGGTCATGACTCCTCCTTCTGAGGCACTGAACATACAGCATCACGCATAGTCATGCATCGTCGCTGCGCGGACCATCGACGCCGGCGCGGCTGACTGATCGACTCCGTCCCACGCGACACATCCGGGGTGACTTCATCCGCGTGGCGATCCCGGGCCGGCGGGCGCTCAGGGGTCGAGGCGTCGGGTGTCCCGGCGCAGCGGATGCTCCGCCGGCACCTGCACCAGCACGATCGGGGTGCCGTCCGGGTCAGCGATCCATGCCTCGATGAGACCCCAGAATTCCTGTCGGGGCTCCCGGACGATCGGCACCCCGCGTTCGGCCAGCCGGTCCACCTCGGCGCGCACGTCCCGCACCTGCAGCCAGATCACCGTGCCGGCCCGGGCCGGTTCGTCGAGCCGGCCGGAGATCTCGATCAGCATCGAGCCGGCGAAGAACACCTGGGCCGGGGCGTCCGGCGGGCCGAATTCGCGGGCGACCGCCAGTCCCAGATCCTCCCGGTAGAACTGCCGGGTGACGGCCGGGTCTTGCGGGCGAAGGATGATCCGGCTCGCGAGGACGTCCATGCCGCTGATCGTGCCGTATCGGTCGGCCGCCGCCGTGGGAGAGGGGCTCGAGACCGCGCCGACTTGCCGACTTCTGCCCCGTTGCACGCCGGAAGGGGGCGGAAAGTGGCAAGTCGGCGGCGCCTGGTCGCGGGGCCGGGGTCGGGTCGCCCGGCCGGGGTCGGGTCGCCGGGCCCGGGTCGGGTCGCCGGGTCGGGTCACCGGGCCGGGCGGGTTCGCGACGCGGACCAGACCGCCTCAGACCAGGTGCACCAGCAGCGGCACCAGCTGCTCGTCGGCGGTGAGCGACCCGTGCTGGCCGATCAACGACAGCACGTGCGGCCGGGCGGTGCGGGAATCGATGAGTGAGAACGGTTCCCGGCCGGCGACGATGACGTCACCGATCCGGCCGCAGACCCGCTCGTCGACCGGGCCGAACCAACCCTGGTCGATCGCCGCCGCCCGGGTCCGCACCACCGCCCGATCGCCGACCCAGAGCGCCATCTGCTCGGCCAGATCGCCGACGACCTCGGGCCGGGTGCCGGGAGCGCAGTAGAGCTGGGCGAACCGACCTTCGCCGCCGAGAACCCGGAATCGCGGCCACAGCCCCGGCCGGGTGGCCAGATCGAGCCGGTCGGGATGCGGCACGTCGATCATGCCGTGGTCGGCGGTGACCACCAGGAGTGTGCCGGCCGGCAGCCGGCCGGCCAACCGGGCCAGGTGCCGATCCACCGCTCGGAGGGTCCGCCGCCACTGCGGTGAGCGCCATCCGTGCACGTGTCCGACCGCATCGATGTCGGCCCAATACAGGTACACCAGACCCGGCGCGCGAAGCCGATCGACAGCGGCATCGACCCGATCGGGCAGGCGCTGCAGACCGATGAACTCCGCCCCGCGAAGCGCAGCCATGGTCAACCCGGAACCGAAGAACTCGGGATTGCCGATCTGCGTCACCGGCACGCCGCGCTCGGCCAGCCTCGCCAACACCGTCGGGTAGGGCTGCCAGCGGAACGGATCGGTTTCGGGGTGCCAGCGGAGCTCGTTGAGCAACTCGCCGCGGTCGGGGTCCATCACCTCGTAGCCGACCAGGCCATGCCGGCCGGGTGGGAGACCGGTGCCGAAGGAGGCCATCGACGTCGCCGTCGTGCTCGGACAGCCGGCGACCAGGGCCCGGCCGTCGACGATCAACGAATTCAGGAACGGCGCGTGCCGGGCCCGCTCCAGCAGCAGCCGATGGCCCAACCCGTCCAACAGCACCACGCAGACCCGCCCGGCGGCGGGCAGGTCCACCGCGGGGAGGCCCAGCTCGTGTCCGAGCGCTGCGGCGACACCGGGCAGCAGGGCGGCCAGCGCGGTGTGGTCGTACCGCGGGACCAACCAGTCGGTGCCGTTCATCGGACCGCCGGACGTGCGGGAACGGTTGCGGGGATGACGTCGCGCCCGAGGTGACGGGTGGGACGGAAGCTGTCCATGTCGGCCGCGCCGGCGTCGTTGATCCACGCAAGGAGGGCACGCGTGGGCGGTGGTGGCACGGCTGGACGGGGCCGGAACGGGCGGGTCAGCGGATGGCGGCAGCCGCGGTCATCGCGGAGAGCGCCTTGGCGAAGGTGATGCCGTCCCGCAGCGCCCCTTCGCCCTCGGCGTCGGCGCTGATCCGCAGCGACAGATCGTCGGCGGTGATACTGCCGGTCATCCCGTGGTCGGCCTCGCAGTTGGGGTCGCCGCAGGTGGCCGGCTCCAGGTCGATCCGGGACACCGCACCCCAGCCGATGGTCACGGTCAGTTCCCGGCCCAGCTTGCCGCGCCGGTACCGCTCGGGCTTGGGCACCACGTGGGTGACCATCACGGACCGCACCGACGACAAGGGCACGGACTCACTCGTCGCGATGCCGTGGGCCTCGTCGCCATGTTCCTCGTCGGCGCTGTGGTCGTCGGCGTGCACGAAGATCAGCCGTCCCTGGGTCAGCACCACCACCGACAGGTGCCGCCGGATGGTGTCGACGTCGAAGGTGGTCTCGCCGTGCACCAGGTGGGCGAGCACCTGCTCGCCGGCCAGCGCGACGTCCAGGACGTCGGCCACCAGGTCCGGATAGTAGCCAGCCTTCTCGATCTTGCGGGACAGGTCGGCGGGTTGGGTCAACGGCATGCGCCCATGGTGGCACCTCCCGGAGCCTGCCCACCAACCCGACCCGCTGACTGTGGACAGCTCGGGGGGTTGTCCACAGCCCCGACTCAGGGCGTCAGCGAGCGCACCCACCGCTCCTGCCATGGCGTCTCCACCGCGCGCCGGTGGTACGCCCGGCGCACCCACGGCACCGCCAGCACCGGGTCCATCCCGTCCAGCACGGCGAGCGCGGCCAGCGCGGTGCCCGTGCGGCCCCGCCCGCCGTGGCAGGCCACCTCGACCCGGTCGCCCGCCCGGGCCCTGCGCAACGCCTCTCGCAGGGCGCCCAGGGCGTCGTCCCGGTCGGCCGGTAGCCGGAAGTCCGGCCAATCGATGCGCCGGACCTCCCAGCTCGGCAACGGACCGTTGGCCAGCGCCAGCAACAGGTCGGCGGGCTCCACCGGGAGGTCGGCCATCCGCCGGCCGCGCACCCGCGCACCCGAGGGCAGCTCGACCCACCCGGTCACCGCAGGGTTGCGCCGAGCCGTTCAGCGGCGGCCGCGACGGCCCGGTCCCGCACGGCCGTGGCCTCGGCCGCGGTGAGGGTCCGGTCGGGCGCCCGCACGATCATGGCGAAGGCGAGCGACCGGGACCCGCTCGCGACCTGGTCCCCGGCATAGACGTCGAACAACCGGAGCGACTCGAGCAGTTCCCCGCCCCCATCCCGCAGGGCCGTGGCCACGTCGGCCGCCGGCGTCGAATCCGGTACCACCACGGCAACGTCGAGGTGGACCGGTGGGAACGCGCTGATCGCCGGTGCCGTCGGTGTCTGCCGCGGCGGCAACCCGTCGAGGTTCAGCTCAAGGGCGGCGGTCCGCGGCGGCAGCCCGAGCCGTTCCACCACCGAGGGTGCCAGCTCGCCGGCGTAGCCGATCGGCCAGTCGCCGACCCGGATGCTCGCACATCGACCCGGGTGCCACGGCGCCTGCTCGGCCGCGACCACCCGCACCGCGACCCCGGCGGTGGCCGCGATCCGCCGGGCGAGTTCGACCGCATCGGCCCAGCCGGCCGGACGGCCGCCGCCCCACCACCCGGCCCGTTCCCGGGCCCCGGCGAGCACCGCGGCGACGTGCAGGGGCTGATGGGGAAGGGCGGCGTCGAGCACGGCGAGCACGGCGGCGTCGGGCCGCCCGTCGACCCCGACCGCCGGCGGGACCGGGGCGTTGCGGCGGGGCAGGAAGACCGAGCCGATCTCGAACACCGAAAGGTCCCGGGTGCCGCGGGACAGGTTGCGCAGCACCGTGTCCAGCAAACCGGTCAGCAGTGTGGTGCGCATCGCCGGACGATCGGCATCCAACGGGTTGGCGACGAGCACCAGGTCGCGGCGGGCATCGTCGGCGGGCAGTTCCAACCGATCCAGCTCGGCCACGCTCTGGAACGGGAAGGACAGCACCTCGGTCAGTCCGGCCGAGGTCAGGTCGGCCGCGACCAGCCGTTCCCGGCGCTGCGCCGGCGTGAGGCCGGTGCCGGCCGGCGCGACGGGCAGCACCGAGGGGATGCTGTCGAACCCCTCCAGCCGCGCCACCTCTTCGACCAGGTCCGCCGGCCTGATCAGATCGGGCCGCCAGGTCGGCGGCCGGACGGGTATCGGGTCCAGGCCGCTCCCGGCATCCTCGACCGTGCAGCCGACCTGTTCCAACCGGCGCACGATGACGGCCCGGTCGTAGGGTCGGCCGGTCAGCCGTTCCGGTTCGCCGACCGGGAGATCGACCGCGACCTGCGACACCGCGTCGCCCCACACGTCGGACCGGCCGACCACTGTGCCCCCGCCGTAGCGGACGAGCAATTCGGCGGCCCGCTGCGCGGCGACCGCGGCGACCGCCGGGTCGACGGCCCGCTCGAACCGCCGGGCGGCCTCGCTGGGCAGCCGGTGCCGGCGGACCGTACGCATGATGACCGGCGGATCCCAACGGGCCCCCTCGATCACGACGTTGGTCGTGCCGTCCGAGATCTCGGTCGATTCCCCGCCCATGACGCCGGCCATCGAGATCGCTCCGGACTCGTCGGCGACGACCAGGTCGTCGGCGACCAGGGTGCGCTTCATCCCGTCCAGGGTGACCAGCTTCTCCCCCTCGACGGCTCGCCGGACGGTGATCGGCCCGGTCAGCTTGTCCGCGTCGAACGCGTGCAACGGCTGGCCGAGCTCGACCATCACGTAGTTGGTGACATCGACGGCCAAGGAGATCGCGCGGATACCGGCGGCGGTCAGCCGGCGCCGCATCCAGAACGGGCTCGGCGCGGTCGGGTCGATGCCCTGCACCCGGACGGTGACGAACCGGCCGCAGCCGACCGGGTCGGCGATGGTGACCGGCCAACCGCCGCCGGCCGGGTCCGGCAGGTCTCGCACACCGGGGTCGATGAACGGCAGGTCGTAGGCGGCGGCGAGTTCCCGCGCCAGCCCGCGGACGGACAACGCGTAGCCCCGGTCCGGGGTGATGGCCAGCTCGATGACCACGTCGTCGGCACCCACGACCGGCCGGGCATCGGTTCCGGGGGGCGGGACGAGCTCGCCATCGGAGCCGGTACCCGTGGCGATCACCAGGATGCCGTCGTGCTCCTGGCCGAGGCCGAGTTCCCGGTTGGAGCAGATCATTCCGTCCGACAGGTGCCCGTAGGTCGTGCGCGAGGAAATCGCGAAGCCGCCGGGCAGCGTGGTTCCCGGCAAGGCCACGACCACGGAGTCACCGACGGCGAAGTTGGTGGCGCCGCAGATGATGCCGCGCGGGTCGTCCGAACCGTCCGGCCCGTTGCCCGGACCGACGTCCACCCGGCAGAACCGGATCGGCTTGCGCAGCCCGGTCAATTCCTCGATCTGGAGCACCCGGCCGATCACCAGGGCACCTTCGGTGGGCGGCACGCTGTGCACGTCCTCCACCTCGAACCCGATGCGCACCAGTGATTCGGCCACCTCGTCGGCGGTCGATCCGGCTGGCAGCGTCAGCGCGTCGGCCAGCCATTGCAGGGACAGGCGCATGGCTCAGACCTCCCAGCCGAACGCGGCGGTGAACCGGACATCGCCCTCGACGAGGTCGCGCATGTCCGGGATCTGGTTGCGGAATTGCAGGGTGCGTTCGATGCCCATGCCGAACGCGAAGCCGCTCCACTGCTCCGGGTCCAACCCGCAGGCGATCAGCACGTTCGGGTCGACCATCCCGCAACCGCCCCACTCGACCCAACCGGGGCCGCCCTTCTTGTCCGGGAAGTACACGTCCATCTCGGCGCTCGGCTCGGTGAACGGGAAGAACGACGGGCGCAGCCGGGTCCGCGACTCCGGACCGAACACGGCCCGGGCGAAGTGGTCGAGGGTGCCCTTGAGATGCGCCATCGACAGGTGCCGGTCGATGGCCAGTCCCTCCACCTGATGGAAGACCGGCGTGTGGGTGGCGTCGAGTTCGTCGGACCGGTACACCCGGCCGGGGCAGACCACGTAGATCGGCGGCTCGCGGTCCAGCATGCTGCGGATCTGCACCGGCGAGGTGTGGGTGCGCAGCACCAGACCACTCTCGGTCGGCCCGCCCGACCCCGCCGTCCCGCCCGGCCCGGCGATGTAGAAGGAATCCTGCATGGCCCGGGCCGGATGGTCCTGGGGGAAGTTCAGGGCATCGAAGTTGAACCACTCGGCCTCGAGTTCGGGACCGGTGGCCACCTCCCAGCCCATCGCCACGAAGATGTCCTCGATCCGGGCCATCACGGTGGAGATGGGGTGACGGGATCCGGCGGGCTCCCGGTCGTACGGCAGGGTGACGTCGACGGTCTCCTCCCGCAGGATCCGCGCGTCTCGCTCGGCCACCAACTCGGCCTCGCGGGCAGCGATCGCGGCGTTGACCCGGCCGCGGCTCTGCCCGATCAGCCGGCCCGGTGCGGCCCGCTCGGTCTTGGGCAGATCGGCCAGGGCCCGGTTGGTCTGCGCCAACGGGCTCCGGTCCCCGGCGTGGGCCAGCCGGACGCCCTTGAGCTCGTCCAGATCACCGGCCGCGGCGATCGCCGCCAGCGCGGCGGCCACCGCGTGTTCGATGCCGGCCTCGTCGGTCGGCGCGGGCGGGTTCGGCGCGGACGCGGTCGACACGGTCGAACTGGGTGGCGCGGTGGTCATGCGAAACCTTCCGGGCGGGAACACTGCGGGTGAAACCGGCCCGCGACCGTCGTCGTGACGGCCCGGGACCAGCACGGAGTCTACGGACGCCGTGCCGCCCCGTCGCCGAGGTTCCGCCGCCGGTCGAGCCGACCCGGTCGAGCCGAGGGATCGATCGGGCCCGGGCGAGCCGGTCCTCCGCGGATCAACTCCCGTCCACCGTGACCCGTCGAACAGAAGTCAGCGACTTCATCCGCGCCGGCCGAGATGATCCGTGCCGGAAGGCCAGACCGGACGACCCGTGGCCGGTCAGCCGGCCGGGGCCGGGCTGCCGGCCGGGGCCGGGCTGCGCACGGAACGGGTCGCGCGGGCCGCCGGGTACCGCAGCGACTGCAGCCCGAGCCGTTCGGCCCGTTCGTCCTCCGACAGCCCACCCCAGATGCCGTACGGCTCACGCGTTTGCAGGGCGTGATCGAGGCATTGCTGGACGACCGGGCAGGTCTTGCAGACCGCCTTGGCGGCGGAGATCCGCCGGCGGCGACCCTTGGCCCGCTCTTGGGGCGGGTGGAAGAACGCCTCGCTGTCCATCCCCCGGCAGGCGCCGGCGGTCTGCCAGGTCCAGTTGTCGACGATGGGCAGGGGAAGTCGCTGGATGTCGGCCATGACAACCGTTCTCCTCGAGTGACGCCGTCGAATGGATGCGGACCGTGGGCTACTCGCCGACGATCTCGATCCGCGGGTACTCGGGCTGCCACATCGCGTCGTAGACCTGCTGGATCGGATTGGTCAGCTCGACCCGCGCCAACCCCTCCTCGTCGGCCACCTTCGCCACCGCGATCGCCACCGCCGCGGACGCCGTCCGCAACGCCGTCATCGGCGGCAGCAGACTCGCCCCCGGTTTGCCCGCATCCGACATCGCCGCCACCGCATCCGCCGCCGCCGCGATCATCGCATCGGTGATCCGCTCCGCCTTCGTCACCGCGACCCCCAACCCCAGGCCCGGGAACACCAACGCATTGTTCGACTGCGCGATCTGATAACTCACCCCCTTGTACTGCACCGGCGCGAACGGGCTCCCCGTCGCCGTCAACACCTTCCCGTCCGTCCAATGAATCAGATCATGCGGCAACGCCTCGGCCTTGCTCGTCGGATTCGACAACGGCAAGATGATCGGCCGCTGCGTGTACGACGCCATCTCCCGCACGATCGACTCGGTGAACGCCCCGGCCTGCGTCGACGTGCCGATCAGGATCGTCGGCCTGGCCCGCGTCACCACCGTCGCCAGCGAGATACCACCCGGACCCGACGGCCAGTTCGCCACCTCGGCCCGCGACCGTGCGTACGGCACCTGGAAATCCAACAACGTCGGATCGTCACCGACCAGCAACCCCTGCTTGGCCAACGCATAGAACCGGCCGGTCGCCTCGTCCGGCGACAACCCCTCCCGGATCATCTGATCCCGCAGCATGTCCGCGATCCCCAACCCCGCGGTCCCCGCCCCATGGATCACGATCGTCTGATCCCGCAACCGGCTGCCCGAGGCCCGCACCGCCGAGAAGATCGCCGCGAGGACGACCGCGGCCGTGCCCTGCATGTCGTCATTGAACGTGCAGACCTGGTCGTAATACTTGTTCAGGATCCGCCGCGCGTTCGTCGTCCCGAAATCCTCCCAATGCAACATCGCATTCGGGAACAACTTGCTGCACGCACTGACATACGCATCGATCAACTCGTCATACCGATGATCCCGCACCCGCGCGTGCCGCTCCCCGATATACATCGGATCATTCAGCAACTTCAAATTGTCCGTCCCGGTGTCCAACACCACCGGCAACACCCGCCGCGGATGGATCCCCGCCGCCGCCGTGTACACCGACAACTTCCCGATCGAGATCTCGATCCCACCGATCCCCTGATCCCCGATCCCCAGAATCCCCTCCGAATCGGTCGCCACCAACAGATCCACATCGTCCGGACCCAGACCCGTGTTCCGCAACGCCGTCTCGACCTGATCCGGATGATCCACCGACAGGAACACCCCCCGGCTCCGCCGGAACTCATGACTGAACCGCTGGATCGCCTCCCCCACCGTCGGCGTATACACCACCGGCAACATCTCCGGCAACCGCTCCGAGAGCAACCGGTAGAACAACACCTCGTTCCGATCCCGCAGATTCGCCAGATACACCCACTTCGCCAGATCCGTCGGCTGCTGCTGATACTGCGCCCACACCCGCCGCGTCTGCCCCTCCAACGTCGTCACCCCGGTCGGCAACAACCCCGTCAACCCCAACTGCTCCCGCTCGGCCAACGTGAACGCCGTGCCCTTGTTGATCGTCGGGGACGACAGGATCGCCCGACCCCGGGCCCTGACCCGCGCCACAACCTCTCCGGGACCGTGGACGAGCTCGTACGGGGCGACAGCCATTGTCTTGATGCCTCTCGTTCGGTGGACTTGATGTCGGTGCCTGATGGAAGCCTGACACCACTTCGGCGGTGGGGCTCACATCCCGCCCTCCGCCGGTCGGGTCACGGATAAGTTCATAAAGACACCTTTGGATGACATGACGACGGCGACCGGACCTGCGGTGCATCCGCCCACCGAGTGGATTCCGGCCGGTCGGCCTGGGTAAATTGCCGACATGTCGTTTCTGAGCCGGTTCACCGACGCGATCCGGGCGGTGCTGGCGCCCTCGAAGGCGCCGGACCGGCGTACCGGCCCTGCCTCGCCGGGAGTCACACCGCCCCGGCCCGGCTCGGGACGGCCAGCCACCGCGCCGGCGTCGCCGGGGCAGTCCGGTCCCACGGCCACCGTGGAGGTCGACCCGCGGCGGGTCGGCAAGGTCCGGATGACGTACTCGCCGAACCGGGACGGGGCCCCCGACCCGGGTGAGGTCGTCTGGACCTGGGTGCCGTTCGAGGAACGTGACGGGCGCGGCAAGGACCGACCGGTGCTGGTGGTGGCCGCCGAGCCCGGCGGGACCTTCCTGGCGGTCCAGCTGACCTCGAAAGCGCACGACGGAGCGGACTTCGTCGCGATCGGATCGGGCAGCTGGGATGCCAGCGGCCGGCCGTCGTGGGTGAACGTCGACCGGGTGTTCCGGGTGCACGCCGGTGGGATGCGCCGGGAGACGGCCGGTCTGCCGAAGGCGAGCTACGCAGCGGTGGAGGCCCGCCTGCGCCAGCGGTACGGCTGGGGCTGACCCGCGCGGCCGGCCCGGTCACGCGCCCGACCGGGGCAGCCTCGATCGCGCCACCCGCCGACGCCTCATCGACAACCTGGCTGTGGGACATGCCGGCGGCGGACCTGCAGGTTCGGAATCGATTCCGAACCTGCGGATGTGGCGAGTCGGCGGATGACAACGCGCAGCGCAAGACGGCGGAAGCGGTGCGGTCGGGCGCGGGTGGAGGCGGCGGGCGCGGCGTCGCTGGTGCGGTCGGGCGCGGGCGTCGTCGGTACGGGGCGTCAGCCGACGCGACGGTGGGCGCCGGCGCTGGCGTACAGGCAGATCGCGGCGGCCGCGGCCAGGTTCAGCGACTCGGCCCGGCCGTAGATCGGGATGCGGATCCGTTCGTCGGCGGCCTCGATGATCGACGGCGGCAGGCCGTGCGCCTCGGACCCGAACAGCCAGGCGGTGGGCAGATCGAGGATGCCGTCCCGGTCGGCCTGGTCCAGTTCCAGATCGGTGTAGCCGGTCGACGCGAGCACCGACAGGCCCGCCGCGCCGAGCTGCGCGACCAGAGCGGCCGCGTCGGGCGCCGTCACCACCGGCAGATGGAACAGGCTGCCGGCCGAGGCGCGGATCGCCTTGGGGTTGATCGGGTCGGCCGCGTCACCGGCGACGATGACGCCGTCCGCGCCCGCCGCATCGGCGAGCCGGATGACCGTGCCGGTGTTGCCCGGGTCGCTGGTCTGCACCAGCACCGCCAGCAGTGCCGGCTTGGTCTCCAGCAGGTCGGACACCGTGGTGGCCGGCAGCGCGCAGCGCACCACCAAGCCCTGCGGCGTCACCGCGTCGGTGAGCGCGGCCGCGGCCCGGTCGGTGACCTGGGTCACCGGGACACCGGCGGCGAACGCCTGCCGGGCCAGCTCAGGGTGCCGGGCCCCGGCCGTCGCGGTCAGGTAGAACTCCAACACCGTGCCGGGCCGCTCGGTCTCGGCCGCGATCGCCTCGGACACCGCGGGCGCGCCCTCGGCCAGGAACTCGCCGGCCTCGACCCGGCGGGACCGGCGCAGCAGTTTGTGCGCGGCGACGATGCGGGCCGACCGTTCGGTGAGCACCCCATCGGCGGACTCGTCACGACCACCGGCCTGGTGATCCCGGACACCGGAACGCCCGGCCGACCCTCGGTCGGCCGGGCGTCCGGCGCGGGAGTGGCCGGCGTTCAGGCTGCGGCCGTCGGAGCCTGGGCCGCGGCGGCGGCGCCGGAGGACTCCAGGGTGTCCTGGGCGACCTTGACCAGGGCCGCGAAGGCTACCTGGTCGTGCACGGCCAGCTCGGCCAGCACCTTGCGGTCGACCTCGACGCCGGCGAGCTTGAGGCCCTGCATGAACCGGTTGTAGGTCAGGCCCTCGGCGCGGCACGCGGCGTTGATCCGGACGATCCACAGCTTGCGGAAGTCGTTCTTGCGCTTGCGGCGGTCGTTGTAGGCGTAATTCGCCGAGTGCAGGGTCTGTTCCTTGGCCTTGCGGTACAGGCGGGACCGCTGCCCGCGGTAGCCGCTCGCGCGCTCGAGGACGACCCGGCGCTTCTTCTGGGCGTTGACCGCCCGCTTCACTCTGGCCATGGTGGCACCTGGCTTTCTATCTGGGCCGGTCGGGCGACGACCGGAAAGGGATCGAGGAGGGGTGGGGCGGAGATTCAGATGCCGAGCAGGCGACGCACGCGCGGCGCGTCGGCCGGCGCGACGGTCTTGGCGCCGTCCATCCGCCGGGTCATCTTGGTGGACTTCTTCTCCAGGTTGTGCCGCTTGCCGGAGCCGGCGTGGGTCAGCTTGCCGCTGCCGGTGACCTTGATCCGCTTTTTGGTGCCGGAATGCGTCTTGTTCTTGGGCATGCTTGGTTCGCTCACATTCACTGTCGTGGTGACCCGGGTGGATCACCTGCGTCTTCATTGCGCAATGCGGGTACTGCGGCGCAGGCTCCATCGCCGGGCCGGCCGATGGCCGGCACGTGGCCGGGTCGATCGCCCTCGGACCTGATCCGTCCCGGCGGGAACCGGGTCCGGCTTCAGCCCGGGTCCGGGCCGGGCGCGCTCAGGGAGCGTCGGCCGGCTGCGGCTGGCGGGGTCGTGCCTGCTTGTGGGGGGCCAACACCATGATCATGTTGCGCCCGTCCTGCTTCGGCGCGCTCTCGATGACGCCGAGTTCGGCGACATCGTTGGCCAACCGCTGCAGCAGACGGAACCCGAGTTCCGGGCGGGACTGCTCCCGACCCCGGAACATGATCGTGACCTTGACCTTGTCCCCGGCCTTGAGGAACCGCACGACGTGACCCTTCTTGGTCTCGTAGTCGTGCGAGTCGATCTTCGGCCGAAGCTTCATTTCCTTGATGACCGTCAGAACCTGGTTCCGCCGGGCCTCACGGGCCTTCTGCGCGCTCTCGTACTTGAACTTGCCGTAGTCCATGAGCTTGCAGACCGGAGGCCGGGCGTCCGGGGCAACCTCCACCAGGTCGAGGTCGGCTTCCTGCGCCATGCGCAGTGCCTCGCCGATCGGCACGATGCCGATCTGCTCCCCCTCGGCCCCGACGAGACGTACCTCGGGAACACGGATCCTGTCGTTGATGCGTGGCTCGACGCTGATTGAGTCCTCCTGCTGACGGTTGATCTCCTCGTGCGGCCGGCCGCCGGTCCTTGGATCGTCGGCCGACGAAAAAAGGGCCCGGCGCGAAACGCGCAGAGCCCTCACCCAAGTCCGGACAGCACGAATCTGCTGTACGGCGCGCACCCTCGTACGAGGGCGCGCGTCACCGATCTACGATCGGTGGACCTGGACCCGTCCGCGTGAGCAGATCGGGTGGGAGTCGGGCTCCACTTGTCTCCCCCGCGTGAGCAGAGGCTGGTCGCACATGACAGCGTACACGCTGTGAGTACACCTGATCGACCGGACGACCCCGAACTCCCCGCTCGGGATCTGGTGGACATCCCCGCCGCCGAGGTGATCAGCCGGGCCGCGGTCCTGCTGATGAGCGCCGCGGCCGAGCAGTTGGGATTGGCGTCACCGGACCCGAGCCGGCCCGTCCACCGGGACCTGGGCGAGGCCCGGATCCTGATCACCGCCCTCGCGGGCCTGGTGAAGGCCGCCGCACCCGACCTCGGGCCGCACGCCGCCGCATTCCGTGATGGGCTGGCCGGGCTGCAGGGGGCGTTCCGCGACTACTCCATCGAACCCGATGCGCCCGGCCAGGGGCCGGGCGAGCGGACCTGACGCGAGGGTCCGCTGCCGTCCGTCAGGGCTGGTCGGGGCAGTAAACCAGATGCACGGTCGGCGGGCAGGTCGGGTCGACGGGCCGGTCCGGCGGCGGGCACGGACTCGGATCGCCATACACGGCCAGGCAATACTGAGGGGCATTCACCAGGCCGCCCGGCGGCAGGACGAGCGCCGATGCGGCCGGTGCCATCAGGACACCGAAGCCGGTGAAGACGACGGCCGATCCGACGGCGGCAAGGCCGGCGGCGAGCTTTTTCATGCAGGACTCCTTCGGCTGGTCACCCGGGGCGAGTCCGCGGGCGGCTGGTCGAAAGATGTTCGTCAGGGGTCGATGTCCGGATTGGTGCTCAGTGTTCCCGGATTCGACTTCTGGGCATGAACGGTGGCGGCGCAGGAGAACGCCGTTGCGCCGCACACCGTTGCGTCGACGCCGGTCAGCCGACCCCACCCGCGGCCACGACGGCCCGCTTGGTGAGCACCCGCGCGAGGTGCTCGCGGTAGTCGGCCTGCGCGTGCAGTTCGCTGGTCGGGCTGGTGCGTTCGGCCGCGTGGGCCGCCGCCGCAGCAACGGCGGACTCGGACGCTGCCGCCCCGGCCAGGGCGGCCTCGGTCGCCGACGCCCGGAGCGGAGTCGGCCCCATGTTCGTCAGCCCGATCCGCGCCTCGGCGATGGACCCGTTGCTGCGGCGCACCGCAGCGGCCACGCCGACCATGGCCCACGACTGGGCGGTGCGGTTGAACTTCTCGTAGTGGAAACCCCAGCCGGCCGCTGCCTCCAGCTTCGGGACGCGCACCGCCACCAATACCTCGTCCCATTCCAGGGCCGGCGTGAAGTAGTCGACGAAGAACTCGGACGCCGGGATCTCCCGCCGCCCCCGCGGCCCGGCCACCACCAACACGCAATCAAGGGCCAGGGCGACCGACGGCAGGTCGCCGGCCGGATCGGCGTGCGCGAGCGACCCGCCGAAGGTGCCGCGGTGCCGGATCTGCGGGTCGGCGACCGTCGCGGTGGCTGCGGCCAGCAGGCCGGCATGCTCCTTGACCAGCGAATTCGACATCACATCGTGATGGGTGGTCGCCGCACCGATCAGCAGCGTGTCGCCCTCGTCGGACACCCCGCGCATCTCCTCGATGCGGCCGCAATCGACCAGCACGGACGGGTTGGCCAACCGCACCCGTAGCAACGGCAGCAGCGATTGCCCGCCGGTGATGATCTTGGCGTCGTCCCCGCCATCGGTGAGCGCGGCCACCGCATCGTCCACCGATGACGGCCGGACGTAGTCGAACGCGTTGGGGATCATGCCGCACCTCCATCGGACGGCGCGGCCGCCTGCAGGGCCCGCCACACGGTCTGCGGCGTGCAGGGCATGGGAACGTCCGGCACGCCCAGATGCCGGATCGCGTCGACGACCGCATTGACCACTGCCGGCGTGGAGGCGATGGTGCCGGCCTCGCCCACCCCCTTGGTGCCCAACGGATTGGAGGTGGACGGGGTCACGGTCCGGTCGGTGACGTACTCCGGGACGTCCATCGCCGTCGGCAGCAGGTAGTCGGCCAGCGATGCGGTGACCAGGTTGCCGTCCTCGTCGTAGTGGGCGCCCTCCCACATCGCCTGGGCGATGCCCTGGGCGAGGCCGCCGTGGATCTGCCCTTCGACGATCATCGGGTTGACCTGCACCCCGACGTCATCGACCGCCACGTACTTGCGAATGGTCGGGCGTCCGGTTTCCGTGTCGACCTCGATCGCGCACAGGTGGGTCCCGTGCGGGTAGGAGAACGTCTCCGGGTCGACGGTGGACGTCCCGAAGAGGGTGGGTTCGACCTCCGCGGGCAGGTTGTGCGAGGTGAATGCCTCCCAGGCGACGGCCTGGATGGTCCGGGCCGAGCTCGGATCGCCCTTGACCTGGAACGAGCCGTCGACGAACTCGAGATCCTCGGCCGCGACCTCGAGCAGGTGCGCCGCGATCAGCCGGGCCTTGGCCACCACCGCCTCGGCGGCGTGCAGGATGGCCTGCCCGCCGACCGCGAGGGAGCGGGAGCCGTAGGTGTCCATGCCGTACGGCGAGGTCCGGGTGTCGCCATGGATCACCTCGATGTCGTCGACCGGGATGCCGAGTCGGTCGCTGGCGAGCTGGCTCCATGTCGTGTCGTGACCCTGCCCGTGCGGCGACGTCCCGGTCACCACCTCGACCTTGCCGCTGGGCAACACCCGGATGGTGCAGTGCTCCCACCCGCCGGCCGCATACCCCATGCTGGCGAACCAGCGCGACGGTGCGACGCCGCACATCTCGGTGAAGGTGGAGATCCCGATGCCCAGCTGCACCGGGTCACCCGACTCCCGGCGCCGAGCCTGCTCGGCCCGCAGCCCGGCGTAGTCGAACAGCTCCATCGCCCGCGCGGTGGCGGCCTCGTAGTTGCCGCTGTCGTAGGTTTCGCCGCTGATCGTGGTGTACGGGAACTCCTCGTGCCCGATCCAGTTCTTCCGCCGCAGCTCCATCGGGTCCATGCCCAGTTCGGCGGCGAGCTCGTCGACCATTCGCTCGATCGCGAACGTGGCCTCCGGCCGGCCGGCGCCCCGGTAGGCATCGGTGGGGGTGGTGGTGGTGAACACGGCCGTGCAGGTGAAGTCGTAGGCGTCCATCTTGTAGATGCCGTTGAACATCGTCTGGCCGAGCAGCGGGATGCCCGTGCTGATCACCTGCAGGTACGCGCCCATGTTGGCCAGCAGGCGGACCTTCAGGCCCAGGAAGGTGCCGTCCCGCCGGGCGGCCAGCTCCAGGTACTGGATCTGGTCGCGTCCGTGATGGGTCGCGACCATGTTCTCGGTGCGCGTCTCGGTCCACTTGACCGGCCGGCCGAGCTTGTTCGCCAGCACCACGGCCAGCTGTTCCTCACGGTAGAGCTGGAGTTTGGCGCCGAACCCACCGCCGACGTCCGGCGCAATGACCCGCAGTTTGTTCTCCGGGATGCCCGTCGTCAGGGTCAGCAGCACCCGGAGCACGTGCGGGATCTGCGTGGATGACCAGACGGTCAGCTCACCGCTGGTCCCCATCGGCGCCGCCACCACCGCGCGTGGCTCCATCGGGCACGGGATCAGCCGTTGATTCACGAACCGCCGGGTGACCACGACGTCGGCCGCACCGGCGGCCGCCTCGTAATCGCCGCGGACGTAGTGCTTGGTGTAGCACTCGTTGGTGCCCTTCTCCGCATGCACCAGGTCGGCGCCGTCGGCCAGCGCGGCCTCCATGTCGATGATCGCGGGCAACGGCTCGTAATCGACCTCGACGACCTCGGCGGCATCCGCGGCCAGGTACCGGTCGGTGGCCAGCACGACGGCCACGATGTCGCCGACGTGCCGGACCTCGCCGGACGCCAGCGCCGGGAAGTCGGGCATCACGGTGTTCTCGACGACGGCCCAGACGCAGATGACCTTCGGGTTGGCGTCGCCGAGCTCCGCGGCGTCGAACGCGGCGACGACGCCCGGCATCGCCCGGGCCGCGGTCAGATCGACCCGGGTGATCCGGGCGTGGGCATGCGGGCTGCGGACGTAGACCATGTGCAACGCACCGGGCAGCTGGATGTTGTCGGTCCAGTTGGTGGTTCCGGTCAGCAGCCGCGCGTCCTCCTTGCGGCGGACCGGCTGCCCGACCGCGGGAGTGCTGACGGTGGGTTCGGCGACGTCGGTCACTGTCCCGCCTCCTGCATGAGGCCGGCCGCGTGATGCACGGACTTGACGATGTTCTGGTAGCCGGTGCAACGACAGAGGTTGCCCTCCAGGCCTTCTCGTATCTCATCGTCGCTCGGGTCGGGATTCTCGGTGAGAAGGTCGACCGCCGAGAGCACCATGCCGGGGGTGCAGTACCCGCACTGCAACCCGTGGCACTCCTTGAAGGCGGTCTGCACCGGGTGCCAGGAGCCATTGGCCAGGCCCTGGATCGTGGTGATCGTGCTGCCATCGGCCTGCACGGCCAGCACGCTGCACGACTTGACGCTGCGCCCGTCCAGCAGGACCGTGCAGGCCCCGCAGTTGGACGTGTCACAGCCGATGGGAGTTCCTACCAGGCCCAGCTTCTCGCGGAGATAGTGGACGAGCAACAGCCGAGGTTCGACCTCGTCACTGCGCCCGATCCCGTCCACGTTGACGTCGATCCGAGACATGAGTGACCACCGATTCTTCTTGGCCCCCTGGCGGCATCGGGGGCCACGATGCTTCGGACGGTAGGCCGAATGTGCGAGTCCCGCCGCAGTGAACCGGACAAACGGATTCTGAACCGATTCCGACGTCTCCGGCAGGGACAGCTGAGGGGCCCGGTGTCGACGCTCAGTGCCTGATCAGGCGCATCCGGTGACGGCCCGGGCGGGCCTCAGGCGGCGGGGCCGCCGCCATCGGCGTCCCGGCGGGCCTGCTTCTCGGCCTTGGCCCGCAGGTCCCGCCGATGCGCGGCGGCCTTCTCCAGATCGATCTTCTCCAGCCGGCCGAGCGGCCGAGCGTAGGCGGCGTCCTCGACGGTGACGGCCATCGCCCGGGGCCGGGACTCCGGCGGAGCGAACCGGTCGTGCAACCGTCGGACCTCCTCCAGCGCCCGGACCGCCCGGCCGCGGTCCAGCGACTGGATCGCCATCACCGGGTGGATCTCGTCGTCCGGCAGTTGCAGCTGGGCCCAGGGGGCGTTCGGCGGGTAGGCCACCCTGATCACCATCATCCACGGGAAGAACTTGTCGCCCAGCACGTTCCGGACCCAGAGACCGGACTCGGTGGCGCGCAGCCGGGGCCGGGCGGTCGTCATGATCGCCGCGGCCAGGACCACGCCGATCCCGATGGTGCCGATCTGGTCGGTCGTCCGGAACGAGACGCCCTCGTTGACGTCCTTGAGCAGCAGCCCGGCGACGACGGACACCACGACGACCACGACGGCCGCGATCGCCGCCAGGATGGTGATCTTGCGCGGTCGCACCTGGAACAGCACCGGCAGCGAGCGGTCCGGCGGCCCGTCCACCAACGGATCGTCCGGCGAGTTCGATGCTGACGTCCCGTCAGCGGCGCTCGTCATGCCCGCCCGGCGGCCGGCGCGAAGCCCATCCGGCCCCCCGCACCCCGCAGGCTGCGCAGGACCAGCGCGGTGGCCAGGGCGGCGGACATCGAATCGGCGCCCTTGTCCTCCTTGGCGCCGGGCGCGCCGGAACGCTCGATGGCCTGCTCCAGGGTGTTGCAGGTGAGGACCCCGTTGCCGACCGGCACCCCGGAGTCCAGGGCGACCCGGGTCAGCCCGGCCGTCACCGAATCGCAGACGTACTCGAAGTGCGGGGTACCGCCACGGATCACGACGCCCAGCGCGCACACCGCGTCGTGATTGGTGGCCAGCGCCTGGGCGACCACCGGGATCTCGATCGCCCCCGGCACCCGCACCACAGTCGGCGTCGTCGCACCGGCCCGGGTCGCCAGCCACACCGCCCGCTCGAGCAGGGTGTCGGTGACCTCCCCGTGCCAGGAGGTGGCCACGATGCCGACCCGCAGGCCTGTTGCGTCGGGGATCGTCAGTTCCGGTCGCCCGTCACCGCTCATCGAATGCTCCTCGTCCGGTCATGCATGACCCTCGCCGTACAGGGCGTCGAGCCCGTCGATCTCGTGACCCATCCGGTCCCGTTTGGTGGTCAGGTAGCGCAGGTTCTCGGGATTCGCATGGACCGGCAACGCGACCCGGCCCACGATCGACAGGCCGTACCCTTCGAGTCCGGCTCGTTTGGCCGGATTGTTGGTGAGCAGCCGCATCGACCGGATGCCCAGGTCGGCCAGCACCTGGGCACCGGTGCCGTACTCGCGGGCGTCCGCCGGCAGGCCCAGCTGCAGGTTGGCGTCGACGGTGTCGGCCCCGGCGTCCTGCAATTCGTAGGCCTGCAGCTTGCCGAGCAGACCGATGCCCCGACCCTCGTGGCCGCGGATGTACAGCACCACCCCGCGTCCTTCGTCGGCCACGGCGTCCAGCGCGGCGTGCAATTGCGGGCCACAGTCGCACCGCAGCGAGCCCAGCACGTCGCCGGTCAGGCATTCGGAGTGCACCCGGACCAGGACGTCCGCGCCGTCCCCGATGTCCCCCATGACCAGAGCGACCAGTTCGCGTCCGGTGACCGTGCTGAGGTATCCGACCGCGTGGAACTCTCCCTGCGGCAGCGGCAGCCGAGCGCTCGCCACCTTGCGGATCTGGACCTCCTGGGTCCGCCGATAGGCGATCAGGTCGGCGATCGAGATCAGCGCGAGCCGGTGCCGGCGGGCGAACACCTGCAGGTCGGGGAGCCGGGCCATGGAACCGTCGTCCTTGACGATCTCGCACAGCGCGCCGGCCGGTTGGAGCCCGGCCAGCCGGGCGAGGTCGACGGCCGCCTCGGTGTGCCCGGGTCGAACCAGCACGCCGCCGTCCCGGGCTCGCAACGGGAAGACGTGGCCCGGCCGCGACAGGTCCGCCTCGGTGGCGGCCGGATCGGCCAGCAAGCGCACCGTGTGAGTCCGCTCGGCGGCCGAGATCCCGGTCGTGACTCCCTCTTTCGCGTCCACACTGACGGTGAAGGCGGTGGATTTGCGGTCCTGGTTGTGGTGGTACATCGGAGGCAGGTCGAGCCGGTCGCAGGCCTCGCCGGTCAACCCCACGCAGATGACGCCCGATGAATACCGGACGGTGAATGCCGTGAGCTCGGTGGTGGCCAACTCGGCCGCGAAGATGAGATCGCCCTCGTTCTCCCGGTCCTCGTCGTCGACGACGAGGACGGCGCGACCGGCGGCGATCTCGGCGACGGCGAAGTCGATGGTGTCGAAACCGGCCGCGGTCTTGGGCCGGTTGGGATCCCACTCGCGCGGCGGGGTCAGTTCGGCATCGTCGAAGGGGATTCCGGCGTACCCGACCAGCCGGCCGGTGTCCGAGCCGGGATCCCGGGGGGCCCGGGACGGCCGGGGCGCGGTGTCCAGCGCGTCGCCGACCGGGATTCCGGCATAGCCCAGGTCACCCTCCGATGTGGTCATGCCATCTCCCCGCGTTGGTGCGAATGACCGAGCCGGATCGGCCCCGCCATGAGCAGGCGCTCGGCGTACTTGGCCATGACATCGACCTCCAGGTTGACCACGGTGCCCACCTTCGCGTCGCCCAGGGTGGTGGCCGTGCGGGTCTCCGGGATGATCCCGATCGTGAAGTCGACACCGCGCTCGACACCGTCGGGGCCGTCGCCGGTCAGATCGACCACATCGATGACGGTGAGCGAGATCCCGTCAACGGCGACCGAGCCCTTGGCCGCCAGGTACCGGGCCAGGTCGCCGGTCGTCCGGATCCGGATCTCGTCGTAGGCCGGATGCCGGGTGCGTTGCACAACGGTTCCGGTCCCGTCCACGTGACCCTGCACGATGTGCCCGCCCAACCGGGTCGTCGGGGTGACCGAACGTTCCAGGTTGACCTCGTCACCGGCGGTCAACGCACCCACGGTGGTCCGGCGCAGGGTCTCGGCCATCACATCCACGGTGAAGCTGTCCCCGTCGCGGCCGACGACGGTCAGGCAGACCCCGGACACCGCGATCGAGTCACCGTGCGCGACGTCCGAGGTGACCTTCGGTCCGTGCACGGTGAGCCGGGCGGAACCGGCGGCTGAACCGGCCTCGGAGCCCTCCAGGTGCACGTCGACGATCCGGCCGCGCTCCTCGACAATGCCGGTGAACATCCGGTTCGCGTCCCTTCCCGTCACGCCGCCGCCACTGTGCCGCGGGCGCCCATGTCCATAGTTCCATCATCGACGGACCCGGTGAGCCCTACCGGGTCGCCGCCGCCGCCTGGGCGGCCGCCCGAAGTCGGGCGACGGCCAGCGCCGGATCGGCTGCCGAGTAGACCGCCGAGCCGGCGACGAAACAGTCGGCGCCGGCCTCGGCGGCGATATCGATGGTGTCCGCGCCGACGCCGCCGTCCACTTCGACAATCACGGACAGTTCGCCGGAATCGACCAGTTTCCGCGCCGTCCGGACCTTACCCATCATGTCCGCCATGAACGATTGACCGCCGAATCCGGGTTCGACGGTCATCACCAGCAGGGTGTCGAAATGCCGGAGGACCGAGACCCAATCCGCGATCGGCGTTCCGGGCTTCAGGCTCAATCCCGCCTTGGCACCGGCGGCGCGAATGTTCGCGGCCGTGGCGATCGGGTCGGCCACCGCCTCCGCGTGCACGGTCACGTTGTACGCGCCCGCCTCGGCGTAGCCGATCGCCCATCGGTCCGGATCCGCGATCATCAGGTGGCAGTCGAGCGGTAGATCAGTGACCTTCCGGATCGACTCGACGACGGGCAGCCCGAAGGTCAGGTTGGGCACGAAATGGTTGTCCATGACGTCGACGTGCAACCAGTCCGCACCGGCGACGGCGGCGATCTCGTCGGCCAGGTGCGCGAAGTCGGCGTTCAGGATGCTCGGCGCGATCAAGACGGTCACAACGTACGAGCCTATCCAGGCCGGAAGGCCTCCTCGACCTCGACCACCAAGGCCATGTCGGCCACGAATGGACGAGGACAATCACCCGTTCGGCGGCAGTAAAGTCATGATCCACTTCACATCCCCGGCCCACCATCGGGGCCCCGGCGAGCCACGGCAGTCGCGGATCAAAGCTCCCAGGCCGGTCCTATGATGCCCTGATCTGCGCCGATGATCCTGCTGACGCCGGTTGCCCCGCACCGGCGACGATCTTGTTCACAACCGTTCACGGTCGCCCGGGGCCGACCCGTTCGGCAGAATGGATGCCGGTGACGCCGAGCGAGGAGTCACCGGTTCGTGGGGCCCCGCAACGATGCCGGAACGTCGGTCGGCCTGTCCGCCCGCCGTTCGATCGGTCCGGAACCAGAGTGCAACCACAACCGAAAGGAACCGCTATGAACACCCAGGAACTCGGCAAGCCGTACAAGTACGCCGCCCTCGTCGGGCTCGCCGCGATGGCGCTGACCGCGGTGATCAGCCTCTTCGGCTGATCGGTGCCGGGCGCTCGTCGCCCGGCCCATGGTCCATACACCGAAGTAATGAGCGTGCCCGTGACCCGGCGTGGGTCGCGGGCACGCTTCGTCTCCCGCCCGAACCGGCCGTGGTCGGCCCGGCGTGGACCCGACCGGCCCGGTCGACGACCGCATCAGCATCCCGCGCCGGGCCGGAACCCCGAACCGCCTCGTACCACTGAGCGGCACGGGTCGGTGAACGGCGCCACAGCGGCGACTGATCGGCCGGTCAGCCGATTCGACGAAGCAGGGCCAGGAACATCCCGTCGGTGCCCTGCCGGTGCGGCCAGAGCTGCACCGTCGGCCCGTTGCCCAGATCGGGGACCCCGGGCAGGAACGGCCGGGCGTCGATCAGCTCGAGCGCTTCCGGCGCCCGCCCGACCACCCCGACGGTCTCCGCCAAGTGGGGCGAACAGGTCACGTACCCGACCAGCCCGCCGACCCGAACGTGGCCGGCCGCGGCTCCGAGGAGTTCCTGCTGCAGGTGCACCAGCTCGGCGACGTCGCTCGGCCGGCGGCGCCAGCGGGCTTCCGGCCGACGACGCAACGCGCCCAGCCCGGTGCACGGCGCATCCAGCAGCACCCGGTCGTAGGCGGCCTCGGCCAGGCCGGAGGCACGACCGTCGGCGGTGTGCACGGTGACCGGGAGCCCCTCGGTGGTCCGCCGAACGAGTTCGGCGCGGTGTGCCGCCTGCTCGACGGCGTCCATCCGAGCGCCGCGCAGGGCCGCGAACGCGCCGAGCAGGCCGGCCTTGCCGCCGGGACCGGCGGTCAGATCCAGCCACCGCTCGTCGGCCCCGGCCAGGTCCGCGGTGGCCAGCGCGATCGCGACCAGCTGGGATCCCTCGTCCTGCACGGCGGCCCGCCCGTCGGCCACGGCCTCGATGGCCGCCGGATCACCTCCCTGGAGGTACACCCCATAGGGCGAGTACCGTGCCGGGACCCCACCGGACTGCTGCACCAACTCGTCGCGACCGATCCGGCCGGGTCGCGCGACCAGGTGCACCGCGGGCGGCTCGTCGTCGGCGTAGAGGGCCTCGGCCAGTTCGTCGGCCGGTTCCCCGCCGCCCGCCGCCAACCGGTCCCGGTAGGCCGCGACGATCCACCGCGGGTGTGCGGTGGCCATGGCCAACCGGCCGAGCGGATCGGCCTGGGCCGAGGGGGCGAGCCGGTCGATCCAGGTGTCCAGATCGGCCTCGGCGACCCGGCGCAGGACCGCGTTGACGTATCCGGCGGCGCCGGGGCGCTCCCCCGCGCGGACGAGTTCGACGACCGACGACACCGCGGCATGCGGCGGGATGCGGGTGTGCAGCAATTGGTAGGCACCCAGCCGCAGCGCATCGATGACCTCGCCGTCAAGATCTTCGAAGGTCCGGTCGCCGCAGGCGGAGATGATCGCGTCGAGCTGACCCAGGGCGCGGCAGCTGCCGTAAGCCAACTCGGTGGCCAGGGCGGCGTCCCGGCCGTACAGGCCCCGGTCGCGCAGGATCGGCGGCAGGGCCAGGTTGGCGTAGGCACCGCGGGAACGCACTGCGGCCAGGACGTCGAGGGCCGCCTGCCGGGCCTGGTCGACCACCGGCGGCCGGCGGGTGGGTGGCCGGCGCGGTGGACCCGATGGTCGCTTGCCGCCGCCCTGACCGGGTTTGAACGGCCGGCCACCCGTGGGGCGACGCGGTCGGGGGTTCGTCATGCCGGCACCATCCCGGTCTCAGGGACCTCGTCGAGGGTCATGTGTGGGGTCTTGCCCGGGGCCTGGCCGGAGGTCACGGGGTCGGTCTGCGGCCGGCGGCCCCTCATCCCAGCACCGTCCCGGGGTCGGGGCGCGCCCCGCGCGCCCAGTCCGCCGCGTCCGTCGGCTTCCGACCCGGCGCGGTGACCCGGCTCAATCGGACCGCGCCGGTGGCCGTGCCGACCACGACCTGCCGTTTGCCGGCCTGCAGCTCCCCCGGGCCCAGCCCGGTCGTGTCGGTCGGTCGGACGGGCCCCAGCACCAGCCGGCCCCACGGGGAGTCGGTCCAGGCACCCGGGTCCGGGGTCAGCGAGCGGATCAACCGATCGAGCGCCACCGCGGGGAGCGCCCAGTCGATGCGGGCGTCGTCGACGGTGACCTTGCCGGCATAGGAGACGCCATCGGCCGGCTGGGGGCGCGCCTCGATCGTGCCGTCGGCCAGCCCGTCGAGGGTGGCCACCAGCAGGCGGGAGCCTTCGGTCGCCAGGCGGGTCAGCAGGTCGCCGGCGGTGTCGTCGGCCCGGATCGGCTCGGTGATCAGCCCGTACACCGGGCCGGTGTCCATGCCGGACTCCAGCCGGAAGGTGGTGGCGCCGGTGATGTCGTCGCCGGCCCGGATCGCCGCCTGGACCGGAGCCGCCCCGCGCCACGCCGGGAGCAGGCTGAAGTGCAGATTGACCCACCCGTGAGCGGGGATCTCCAGGATCGACGGGGGCAGCAGCGCGCCGTAGGCGACGACCGCGGCAGCGTCCGGTGCCAGCTCCCGGAGCCGTTCGGCGAACTCCGGATCCTTGGCGCTGGGCGGGGTCAGCAGCGGGATGCCGGCCTCGGCGGCCAACGCGCCGACCGGGGAGGGCGCAAGGGCCCGTCCCCGGCCTCGGGGCGCGGGCGGCCGGGTGACGACCGCGATCACCTCGTGCCGCGACTCGAGCAACGCGGACAGCGACGGCACCGCCGGTTCCGGGGTGCCTGCGAAGACGATGCGCAGCTGACTGCCTTCCTGCTGGACGGATCGGCTCGGCCCCGGGGCACCTGCGCCGGCACCGGCGCCGGACCCGGACCCGGGTGAGGGATGATCTGCCGTGGTCGCCCACGGCCCGGCAAGTCTAAGGATGACGCCGCTCGGCGGCCGCACGCGCTCGGCCGGCGAAGGGTGACGGGAATGGTGGCGGTCGAACCGGACGGTCGATGGCTGGTCGGCGATGTCGTCCGGCTGGACGCGGGCCGGCCCGCGGACGCCCCCGAGCTGTTCGCCGCCCTGGACGACCCGCGGGTGTACGCAGGTGGCTATGGCGGTGGACCGCTCGGGCGTCCGCGCGACCTGCTCGCCTTCGCCCGGTGGTGGTCCTCGGCGCTGGCCGATCCTCGCCGGTCCGCGGTGTACGTGGTGCGGCTCGTCACCGACGGTCCGCTCGGGCCGGCCGGGACGATCGTGGGCACGTCGTCGCTCGGTGATGTGTCGCTGCCCGACGAGCGGGTGCATCTGGGCTGGACGGCGTACGCGCCGGCGGTCTGGGGCACGACCGTCAACCCCGAGTGCAAGATGCTGATGCTGGCCCACGCGTTCGACGACTGCCGGTTCGGGCGGGTGAAGATCCAGACCGACCTGCTCAACACCCGATCGCAGGCGGCGATCGCCAAACTCGGCGCGGTCCGCGAAGGTGTGTTGCGCCGCCACCAGGCGCGGGCCGACCTGACCTTTCGGGACACCGTCGTGTTCTCGATCCTGCGCGACGAGTGGCCAGCGGTGCGGGCCGCATTGCGGGGCCGGCTGGAGGCCGGTTGAACGGGGGCGGTTGAGCACGCCGGTTGAACGGGGCGCTCCCGGCGGTCCGGGGCGTGGCCGGCGGACCTTGACCGGCAGCAGAACCGGCCGCGGGGGACCCGGTCGACCCGGCCTGATCACGGCCGGTCCGGGACCGGGTCGGCAAATCTCAGATGACCTCCGCAGGGTCCATGGTGATCCGCAGACCGCCGCCGAGTTTGCGGGCCGACCGGCCCGCCGCTGCGACCTGGAGCGCGCCGGCCAGCGCCTTGCGCTGGGCCAGCGGCGCCCGGACCAGGGCCCGCAGCCGGGTGCCGGCCGGCAGACCGGGTTCCGAGCCCAACACCAGCGCCCCGCTGGCGTCGACCGCGTCGTCATCGGGGTCGGTGTCGGGCTGCTCGCCGTCGTCCAGCGGAACCGGACCGAGCACCTCGGCGTCCGGCGGGAGCTGCAACCGGTCCAGCGCGTCCATCATCGCCGCCTGTTTCCCGTCGATCGCAGCCATCGCGACCGCGGGTGGAAACCCGAGCTCCCGCCGGGCAGCCAGCTCCGCCTCGGCGTGACCGGCGGGATCCCAGCGGATCAACGCCTGCACGGTCGGCAACGCGGACTCCGCCGCCACGACGACCTGCCCACCCACCGAGTGCGGGCGGACCAACGCGGCCGCGCCCATCCACCGCCGAAGTGTCTCCTCGGCCGCCCGCAGATCCGGCCGGCCCAGCAGGAGCCGGCCGTCCAGCAGCAGCGCCGCGCCGTAACCGGTCGGCGCGACCGGTTCCGCGCCCGGGGTGGCCACCACGATCGCCGGTCCGTCCGGTACCGCCGGTCGACCGGAGGCGCCGGAGGAGTTCAGGATCGGCACCCCGGGAAAGGCGCGGCCGATCTCCTCGGCCGTCCGGCCGGCACCGATCGAGGTCGCCCGGACCCGCTGACCGCCGCAGGCGCCGCATCGGAAGTGGGCCTCGTTCGTACCGCACCATCGGCACTGCAGCAGACCGGAGGCCTGCGCCACCTTCAGCGGTCCACGGCAGCGCCGGCAGCGGGCCGGGCGTCGGCACTGCTCGCAGGCCACACCGGGCAGATATCCGGCTCGCGGCACCTGGACCAGCACCGGCGCCCCCCGGGCCAGCGCGGAGCGGGCGGCGTCGAAGGCGGCCGGTGGAATGCGCGCGTGCGCAGCGGCGGAGGTCGCGCCCGCAACGTGTTCGGTGCCGGTGGCCCGGATCCAGGGGCAGCGAGCCCGCACCAACGGCCGGCCGGGTCCCAGGGCCTGCGCCCAACCGCTGTCGAGCAGCAACTGCGCCTCGGCGGTGCGGGCGAAGCCGCCGATCAGCATCGGGGCCGCGCGCGCCGCAGAACGCACCATCAAGACCTCGCGGACGTGCGGGTACGGCGCCCGGGGTTCGGCCAGCAGGTCGTCGCCGTCGTCGAAGACGGCGACGAACCCGAGGTTGGCCACCGGGGCGAAGGCGGCGGCGCGGGTGCCGGCGACGACGGTCCGCTGACCGCGCCGGATGGTCAGGAATCTCCGGTAACGCTCGGCCGGGCCGAGGTCCGCGGTCAACGTCACGTGGCGGTCCGGGCCGAGTGCGGCGGTCAGGGCCGCGTCCAGCCGGGCCAGGTCCGTGGCGTCCGGGACGATCAGCAGGGCCCCGCGACCGGTCGCCGCCGCCGCAGCCGCGGCCTCGGCCAGCCGCGCCGGCCAGTCCTCCCCCGGCAGCGCCTGCCAGACCGCCCGGGCCGGACGACCCTCTCGGATGGCCCGGAAGAACGCGGCACCGGCCGGATAGGCCGACGACCACTCCGCCGGCACGGGTGGACCGACGACCGGGAGTGCCGCGCCCGGCCGGCCGTCGACCTCGACGACCGGGCCGGCCAGGGCGGCGACCGGCGCCGCGATGCCCGGCCGGTCAGTGCCGAGCGGGTCAGTGACCCCGACTCCGCCCCCGGTGACCGCGACTGTCGGGCGGGCCGCTTCCGGTGCGGCGACCGGGATTGTCGGGCCGGCCGCTGCCGGGACGGCGTCCGTAGCTGCCAGGCCCGCGACCACCACTGCCGGGCCGGTCGAGCCGGCGAACGCCGTTTCCTGGCCGACCGGTCCGATCTGTTTCTCCGCCCGGGCATGCCGGGGCGGGACGGCCAGCCGCAGGACGTCGGCGAGAGTCCCGGCGTACCGGTCGGCGACCGCGCGAGCGAGTGCGAACACCTCGGCCGTCAGCACCGGTTCGGGTGAGACCACCCGCTCGAGAAAGCCGAGCTCACCGGTGTGGTCGGACTCGGCCACGCGCGCCAGGACGAAACCCGCCACCTGCCGGCCGGCGAACCGCACCTTGACCCGGACCCCGGGTTGCGCCGCGGCGTCGTCCCGCGCGTCGACCAGGTAGTCGAACGGCCGGTCCAGATGAGCCAGCGGAACTTCGACCAGCACCCGGGCCACCGGCAACGACGCGGCCGGCGTCCGGTTGCCCGCCGTCGGGCGGCTGCGGCCCGCGGCCGGGCGGCGGGTGGGTGGTGCGGTCACACCCCATGCATACCAAGCCCCTCCGACAGTCGTCCGCCGGCGTCAGCGGGCCGCATCACATGTTTCCGCGAGAACGCTCACGGCACCCTCGGCCGACGAAAGGCGCACGGCCCGTCTCCCGGCGCCGGCGGTGCGCCTCCGACGGCGCCGGACGTTTCCGCAGAAATGCCGACAGCGCCCGGCCCGGACGAGTGGCGCCCGGGCCGGCTTACGTGCGCCGGTCCTGCACCACTCGACCGGCGCGGACGCTTCCGCGGAAACGCAGGGGACCGACCCGCCGGGAGCCCGGTGGTGGGTGGCCGGTGAACTTAAACCGGTCACGCACCACTCGCAGCGCGGACGCGTTGCCGCCGGAACATATCTCCCGGCCGGGACGTCGGTCCGTGCGGCCGGCACGGCCGACGTGCCGCGCTGGGGGCCGCCGGCCCAGTTGATCCGCGCGGGTAGGGGTTACATGCCGAGGGCGGACTTCAGGTCGGCGGCGCGCTCGGTGTTCTCCCAGGGCAGGTCGACGTCGGTGCGGCCGAAGTGGCCGTAGGCGGCGGTCTGCGCATAGATGGGGCGCTTGAGATCCAGGTCGCGGATGATCGCGGCCGGCCGCAGATCGAACACCTGCTTGATCGCCTCGGCGATCTTGTCCGGATCGACCTGCTCGGTGCCGAAGGTCTCCACGAACAACCCGACCGGGGACGCCTTGCCGATGGCGTAGGCGACCTGGACCTCGATCCGGTCGGCCAGCCCGGCGGCGACCACGTTCTTGGCCACCCAGCGCATCGCGTACGCGGCGGACCGGTCCACCTTCGACGGATCCTTGCCCGAGAACGCCCCACCACCGTGCCGGGCCATCCCGCCGTAGGTGTCGACGATGATCTTGCGACCGGTCAACCCGGCGTCGCCCATCGGCCCGCCGATGACGAACCGGCCGGTCGGATTGACCAACAGCCGGTACCCGGTGGTATCGATCTCCAGGGCGGCCAGTTCGGGCTCGACGACCTGCTCGCGCACGTCGACGGCGAGCAGCTGCTCCAGATCGATGTTCTCCGCGTGCTGGGTCGAGACGACCACCGTGTCCAGCCGGACGGCCTTGTCCCCGACGTACTCGATGGTCACCTGGGTCTTGCCGTCGGGCCGCAGGTAGGGCACCGCGCCGGACTTGCGGACGCCGGTCAGCCCGCGGGAGAGCCGGTGGGCCAACGCGATCGGCAGGGGCATCAGCTCGGGGGTGTCCGTGCACGCGTACCCGAACATCAGGCCCTGGTCGCCGGCGCCCTGCTGTTCCAGCAGGTCGATGTTGCCATCCACCCGGGACTCGTACGCGGTGTCCACACCCTGGGCGATGTCCGGCGATTGGGCACCGATGGCGACGTTCACGCCACAGGACGCACCGTCGAAGCCCTTGGCCGACGAGTCGTACCCGATGGACAGCACGGTGTCCCGGACGATCGCCGGGATGTCGGCGTAGGCGCTGGTGGTCACCTCACCGGCGACGTGCACCTGTCCGGTGGTGACCATGGTCTCCACGGCGACCCGGCTGGCGGGGTCCTGCCGGAGCAGCTCGTCGAGGATCGAGTCGCTGATCGCGTCGCAGATCTTGTCGGGGTGCCCCTCGGTGACGGATTCCGAGGTGAACAGGCGGGAGGTCACGGCTGTTTGCTCCTATGTGACGGGTGGGTTGGGATCGGACGGAGTGACACGCGCATCCCGGGTCATACAGGCCCGATCGCGCCGAACCCTACGCGGTGCGCAGGACGGAAACGGTCAGTTGGGAGGCTCGCGCCCGGGTGGCGGGCCGGCCAGCCGCCGCGCGACCACGTCGCACACCACCGCGGCCAGGACGGTCTTGGGCCCGAAGGGTATGTCCACCGGGGCGGATCCGTCGGCGGCCAGGATCACGCCGGCGTTGTCGTCGACCTCGAACGCGCGACCCTCGTCGACCCGGTTGACCACCAGCAGATCACAGCCCTTGCGAGCCAACTTGTCGCGCCCGTAGTCCAGCGGCGTGCCGTGCTCATCGCCGGTCTCGGCGGCGAACCCGACGACCACCCGGGGCCGGTCCGCGCCCGGCCGGCTCAGCCGGGCCAGGATGTCCGGGTTCTCCGCCAGCTCGATGGCCGGCGGACCCTGACCCGGCCGCTTCTTGATCTTCGTTGCGTCCGCCCGGACGGGCCGGAAGTCGGCCACGGCGGCGGCCATCACCACCACGTCGGCGCCGGCGGCGTGCTTGACCATCGCCGATTCGAGATCGCGGGCGTCACCGACCTCGACGACGTCCACCCCCGGCGGTGATCCGAGAGCGACGTTGGCCGACACCAGGGTCACCTGTGCCCCCCGAGCGGCCGCGACGAGCGCCAGTGCGTAACCCTGCCGGCCGGACGATCGGTTACCCAGGAATCGCACGGGATCCAACGGTTCCCGGGTGCCACCCGCGGAGATCACCATCCGGCGACCGGCGAGGTCGTGCGGCACGGCGGCGGGGTCGCGCAACAGCAGGGATCCGACGGCATGGATGTGGTCGACCTCGGGCAGCCGCCCGGCGCCGGAGTCGGCGCCGGTCAACCGGCCCACGGCCGGGTCGAGCACGGTGACGCCCCGGCCGCGCAGCGTCCGGACGTTGGCGACGGTCGCCGGATGCGCCCACATCTCCGTGTGCATGGCCGGCGCCATCAGCACCGGTGCGCGGGTGACCAGCAGGGTCGAGGTCAGCAGGTCGTCGGCCTGCCCGGTGGCTGCGCGGGCCAACAGGTCCGCGGTGGCCGGGGCGATCACGACCAGGTCCGCCCGTTGCCCCGTTGCCACGTGCTTGACGCCGGGGACGTCGGTGAACACGTCGGTGGCGACCGGCTGCCCGGACAGGGCCTCCCAGGTCGCCGCACCGACGAAATTCAGCGCCGCAGCCGTCGGCACCACCGTGACCACCGCGCCACTCTCCGTGAACGCCCGGACCAACCCGCCGACCTTGTACGCGGCGATGCCGCCACCGACCCCGACGACGACGCGCGGGCGGGAGTCGGACGCAGAGGTTGACGACACCGTCACCGGTTCCGGCCGATCGGCCCGGTCAGGCCGATTCGCCCTCGGTGTGCGTGAGCAGTCCGGCGTTGATCTCGCGCAGCGCGATCGACAGCGGCTTCTCCTTCGGCAGCGGCTCGACCAGCGGGCCGACGTACTCCAGCAGGCCCTCGCCCAGCTGGGCGTAGTAGTCGTTGATCTGCCGGGCCCGCTTCGCCGCGTAGATGGACAGGCCATACTTCGAGCTGGTGCGCGTCAGCAGCTCGTCAATCGGCGGGTAGGTGATGCCCGCGGCCGCGATCGACGCCGCGGTGGGCGCGCCCGTGTCTGCTGAAGTGCTCATCTGCGGTGCTCCTGTGTCGTGAAAGCCCCTGGCCGGGCCAAGGGACTGCGCTCGCCACCGCCCTCGTCGGCAGCGCCCGGGAATCAGGGCACGCGCGAACCGGGCCGGGACCCAGCCACCAACTGTACCAAGCCGGCGGCCGCCGTCCTGACGTCCGTGTTGACCAGGGTGTGGTCGAACTCCGGTTCCGCGGCCAGTTCGTCCCGGGCGGCGGCCAGTCGCGCCTCGATCGTCGCCGGATCCTCGGTGCCCCGGCCGACCAGCCGCCGGTTCAACTCGTCGACCGACGGCGGCGCCAGGAAGATCAGCACCGCCTCAGGACCCAGGCCGGGGGCCGCCCGCACCTGACGGGCGCCTTGCACCTCGATCTCCAGCAACACGTCCTCGCCCGCGGCCAGCCGCGCCTCGACCGGGTCGCGCGGGGTGCCGTACCAGTTGCCGGCGAAACGCGCGTGCTCCAGCAGGCGGCCGGTCCGGATCAGCTCCTGGAACCGGTCCTGCGTGACGAAGTGGTAGTTGACCCCGTCCACCTCGCCCGGACGCATGGCCCGGGTGGTCGCCGAGACGGAATACCACAGCCCCGGCAGCAACGACCGCACCCGCGCGAGCACGGTGCTCTTGCCCACCCCGGACGGTCCGGACAGCACGAACAGCCGTCCCCGGGTCACGCCAATCCCTCCCCGGACCGCCTCGCCAGCTCGGCGACCCGGCCACGGGACTGGCGCCGGTGCTGATGATTCGCTCGCTGACGCTCGCTCACGCCAACCCCTCCCCGGACCGCCTCGCCGGCTCGGCGACCCGGCCACGGGACTGGCGCCGGTGCTGACGATTCGCTCGCTGACGCTCGCTCACGACACAGGGCGCGATCGGTGGAATCCGCCCCGCCCGGCCCCCGGGTCAGTAGCCGAACTCGTTGAGCAGGGCCTGCCGCTGCCGCTCGCCCAACCCCCGGACCCGGCGGCTCTGGGCGATGTCGAACTGCTCCATCAGTTGGGCGGCGCGGACCTTGCCCACCCCGGGCAGCGACTCGAGCAGCGCGGACACCTTCAGCTTGGCCAACGCCTCGTCGGTCTCGGCGTCGATCAACACCTGCTTGAGGGTGGTCCCGCCGCGCTTGAGCCGCTCCTTGAGCTCGGCGCGAGCTCGACGGGCGGCGGCCGCCTTCTCCAGGGCCGCGGCGCGCTGCTCGTCGGTCAGTTGCGGAAGAGCCACGTCGGCCTCACTTCTTTCCTGTGATGAATCCGTGCTGAAGTTCACCGCGGTGCTGCGGCCCCCGACCCGGACTGGCGGACCGGTGGGTGAAGCCGGTCACGTCCGTTCGGTCCCCTGCGAACCTACCCAGGCCCGGCCGGGGCGGCAAACACCCCCTGCCGGTGCGCCGTCATCGCCCGCCGGCGGCACCGTCCTGGTCACCCCCGGGACCGGCACCGTCGGTGGCCTGCCGGTGCGCCCGACGGTGCGGCGGGCGCGGTTCGACCCACCCCGACTCCTCCTCGGCGCGCCAGGTCGCGGACAGTTCCTCCTCGGCGAACCCGAGGCTGCCGTCCGCCCGCTTCCCGACCAGCGAGTGCCGCTTGCCGTAGGCGAAGTAGACGACGACACCCAGGGCCATCCAGATCAGGAACCGGATCCAGGTGATGGCGGTCAGGTTGATCATCAGCCACAGGCAGGCGACGACCGACAGGATGGGCAGAACCGGCATGAGCGGCACCTTGAACGACCGTTCCAGGTCGGGCCGGGTCCGGCGGAGCACGATCACCCCGATGGACACCAGTACGAAGGCGAACAGCGTGCCGACATTGACCATTTCCTCCAGCACGCCGATCTCGGAGAACCCGGCGATCACCGCCACCACCGCGCCGACCCCGATGGTGATCCGGGCCGGCGTCCCGGACTTCTCGTCGACCGTGCCGATGGCGCGGGGCAGCAACCCGTCCCGGCTCATCGCGAAGATGATCCGGCTCTGCCCGAGCAACAGCACCAGCACGACGGTGGTCAGACCGGCCAGTGCGCCGATGGCGATCACGTTGGCCGCCCAGTTGACTCCCACCGCGGAGAACGCGCTGGCCAGCGTGGCCGCGTTGCCGTCGTGACTGCCGTCGGGCAGGACCGGGCCGAGCTGGTCGTAGGGCACCATCCCGGTGAGCACCAGGGAGACCAGGACGTACAGCACGGTGACGATCGCCAGCGAGCCCAGGATCCCGCGGGGCAGGTCCTTCTTCGGGTTCCGGGTTTCCTCCGCCGCGGTGGCCACGATGTCGAAGCCGATGAATGCGAAGAACACCAGGGACGCGGCCGCCAGCACGCCGAACCAGCCGAACGACGACGGCGCGCTGCCGACGATCAGTTGCAGCAACGGTTGTTCGAGCCCGGTCTTGGCGCCCGCGGCTGCCGGTTGGCTCGGCGGGACGAACGGCGAGAGGTTGCTGGCGTTGAAGTAGAAGAACCCGACCACGATCACCAGCAGCACCACGAACACCTTGATCGCGGTGATGATCATGTTCGCCCGGGCGGAGAGCTTCGCGCCCTGGATCAGCACGACGGTGATCAACGCGACGATCACGACCGCACCCCAGTCGAACTCCACCGGACCCAGCTCGATCGAGGTCTGCAGCGACCCACCGAACTGGGTGAACAGATTGCCCAGGTACAGCGACCAGCCCTTGGCCACGACCGAAGCGCCCAGGGCCAGCTCGAGCACCAGGTCCCAGCCGATGATCCAGGCGATCAACTCGCCCAGGGTCGCGTACGAGAAGGTGTACGCCGATCCGGCCACCGGCACGGTGGATGCGAATTCGGCGTAGCACATGGCCGCCAGCCCGCAGGCGATGGCGGCGATCACGAACGACAATGACACGGCCGGCCCGGCGGTCGTCGCGGCCACCCGGGCAGTCAGGGTGAAGATGCCGGCACCGATGACGACGGCGACGCCGAAGATCGTCAGATCCCAGGCGGACAGGCTCCGCTTGAGCTTGTGACCGGGCTCGTCGGTGTCCTTGATGGACTGCTCGACGGATTTGGTGCGCCAGACGGACACGCTCGCCCTCCCCAGGTCCCGATGAGCGGACCTGCCGACCGTAGCGGGGACCGATGGTGCTCGCCGGTTGACGCTCCCGAGGTCAGTCGAGGCCGTCGACGGCCCGAAACGCGGTACCGCTCCCACTGACCCAGACCGGACCGTCGTGGGCCCCGATCCACACGGACCGGCCGCGCGGCACGGTCAGCACGGTCCGGCGACCGTCGGACACGTCGATCGACCCGTCGACCACCAGCAGAACCTGGGGCCCCGCATGGGTGATCTCCCGCTGATCCGCACCCGGTTCGAGCCGGGACAGCCGGAACTCCGGGGCGGGCGTGCGGTACACCCATTCGCCGGGGATCCCCGGGTCGCCCTGCAGGATCGGCTGATCCCCGGGGCTGAAGTCGAGCACCTTCATCAGTTCAGCCACGTCGACGTGTTTGGGGGTCAGCCCACCGCGCAGCACGTTGTCCGAGTTGGCCATGATCTCGATGCCGACGCCGGCGAGGTAGGCGTGCAGGTTCCCGCCGGGCAGGTACAGGGCCTGGCCGGGCTGCAGTGTGATCCGGTTCAGCAGCAACGAGGCCAGCACCCCGGGGTCGCCCGGGTACCGCTCGCCCAGAGCGAGCGCGGTCCGGTACTCGGCGGCGAACTCGTCGCCGCGCTGCACCCGTTGCACGCAGGCCGACAGGACGTCGGCCAGCAACGGCCCGAGCGTGGACGGGGGGATGGTGATGATGGAGGAGAACAGGGCGCGCGTGCCGTGTTCGTCGGGCTGACCGGACAGCAGCCCCAGGTAATGGTCGAGCGCCGGCACCTCGAGGGCGGCCAGCAGGTGCACCGTTCGGGACGGTTCGCGGAACCCGCACAGCGCCTCGAACTCGGTGAGCGCGCAGATCAGCTCCGGCTTGTGCCAGCTGTCCCGGTAATTGCGCTGCGGCGAACTCAGCGGGATGCCGGCCGCCTCCTCCAACGCGAACCCCCGCTCGGCCTGGGCCGATGACGGATGCGCCTGCAAAGACAACGGCTCCGCCGCGGCCAGGACCTTGAGCAGGAACGGCAGCCGGGAACCGAACCGGTCGTAGACCGCGGCCCCCATCGTGCCGACCGGGTCCGCGGCGATCACCTCGACCAGCGGTCGCCCGGCGCCGTCGGCACCGTCGGCACCGCCGGCACCGCCGGCCGCGCCGGCCGCGCCGGATTCCAGCAGCACGGAGGAGTCGGCCGGGTGCGCGCCGATCCACAACTCGGCCTGCGGGTGCGGTGCCGGGGTCGGCTCGCCGAGCAGTTCGGCGATCGCCGTCCGTGAGCCCCAGGCGTAGGGGCGGACCCGGTTGCGCATCAACTCCACGAACCGGACTCCCTCTCGTTCCACGGCGACCTCGAATCACCGCGTCCGCCGCGCGTCGATCCACTCGCCGGCAGGTGCAGCGCGGCGCTGCCCGGCCGGCCCAGACCGTCCGGACTGTCCAGGGGCACTCGGGCGCCCGTGCGCAGCCCGAGGTAGACGGCGGCGAAATCGACCCGGGCCATCATGGCCAGGGTCCAGCTGAAGGCATCACGAGCCGGCGCCGGGCCGGTCGCCTCCGCCGGGGATTCCTCTCGGGAGGGCAGCTCTTCCGGGCCGATCGTCAGCGCGCGGGGCAGCGCCGTCTGCAGCGCGGCGGCCAGCGGTGACCGGGGGGGCGTGGGCCGGACCGGATCGACCGGTTCGGACCCGAACGCCGGCAAGGACTCCAGCGGCAGCAGCCCGCCGCCGGCCGCCGTGGTGCCGTTCTGGGCGGTCGGGCCGACCACCAGCACGCTGCACAGGGTCTGCCCGACATCGGATTGCTCAGCGGTGTCATCCAGATACGGGTCGTAGAAGGTGCCGGCGGGTCCGTCGGTCCGCGCCGCGCTGGCCAGCACCGGCGGCGAACCGGCGGCCTGATACGACAGCAGCGGCGCCCCCGCGTACCCGGCCAGCGCCGCGAGCGCACGGCAGGTGTAACCGGCCAGCGCGTCGGCCACGGGGTCGGTCCCGATGATCAACCCGGTGCCCGCGGACAGGTGCTCGGCCAAGGTCAGGGCCGGGTTGACGAAGAACTCCGATGACGGGTGGCAGGCCACGGCCAGCGCATCCAGCTGATCCGCCGCGGCCAGGAAGTCGGGGCGTCGACCGAAGCCGGCGGCGGTGGCCACCCCGACGAGCACGGTGAGGCGGGCGGCGCCGGCCAGGGCCTCGGTCACCGGAACCATCGGTTCCACCAGCACGGCGCCCGCGGCGGCCTCGGCGACCGGACCGTGCCCGGCCGCCCGGACGATCACCCGAGCGCCGCGGCGGACCGCCTGGGCCGCGGCCTCGGCGGCGGCGATGTCGTCCACCAGGGACGCCAGCACCACCACGATGTCCAGCGGGCCGACCCAGGTCGGCAGGCTGGTCCCGGTGACCACCGGCGCCGGCACGTCGCCGACCAGAGCCGTCAGCAGGGCGGTGTCGGCGGCCGCGTTGGCCCCGACGACGATCAACGCGCGCGGCCGACCGAAGTCGGCGAACGAGGCAACCTGTTCGGCGGTGGAGCGGACCTGGGCCCCGGCCAGGGCCGCCGACGGCAGCAGTTGGGCACCGTCCGCGCCGACCAGGGAGGCCGGATCGTGCAGGTCGGCGGGGGTCATGCCGGCGACCCGTCCCCGCCGGTGGCCTCGTCCAACAACAGCACGGGGATACCGTCCCGGATCGGGAAGACGCGCCCGCACTGCGTGCAGGTCAGCGCGGGCGCGGCCGGATCACCGGGGGCGCCCGCGGTCAGTGGCGCGTGGTGCTCGGCCGGGCAGGCCAGCACGTCGAGCAGAACCGGGTCCAACCGGGCCGGCCCCTCCCCCGGACCTGACATCGTCGGAGCCTTTCTGGTCGCGGTGGATCGGCGGTCATCATCGCCGGTGGGTCGGCCGGACCGGCATCCCCCCGTCAAGGATGACGCCGCCCGGCGGCTCAGGCGCGGATCAACGCCAGAATCTCATCGCGCAATTCGGCCATCGCGGCCGGTGTGCGCGCCTCGACGTTGAGCCGGAGCAGCGGTTCGGTGTTGCTGGGCCGCACGTTGAACCACCGACCGTCGTCGAGGGTGACCGTGATGCCGTCCATCTCGTCGACGTCGCCGGCGTGCGCCGCCGCCCAGGACGTGATCTCGGCGAGCTTGCCGGGGACATCGGTGACGGTCGAGTTGATCTCCCCGGAATCGGCGTACCGGTCGTACTCCGCGGCGAACTCCGAGAGCGGGGCGTCCTGACCGCCGAGTGCGGCCAGCACGTGCAGCGCGGCCAGCATGCCCGTGTCGGCCCGGAAGAAGTCTGCGAAGTAGTAGTGGGCGGAGTGCTCGCCGCCGAAGACGGCGCCGGTCCGCGCCATCTCGGCCTTGATGAAGGAGTGGCCGACGCGGGTACGGACCGGATTGCCACCCGCCTCGGTGACGATCTCCGGTACCGCCCGGGAGGAGATCAGGTTGTAGAGGATGGTCGCGCCGGGGTGCCGGCGCAGCTCGCGGGTGGCCACCAGCGCGGTGATCGCGCTGGGCGAGACCGGCTCGCCGCGCTCGTCCACGACGAAGCAGCGGTCCGCGTCGCCGTCGAACGCCAGACCGATATCGGCCCCGGTCGCCCGCATCCGAGCCTGCAGGTCGACCAGGTTGGCCGGGTCCAGCGGGTTGGCCTCGTGGTTCGGGAAGCTGCCGTCGAGCTCGAAGTACATGGCGTCGACCTGCAGCGGGAGGTCCCGGAACACGGCGGGCACGGTGTAGCCGGCCATCCCGTTGCCGGCGTCCACCACAACGCGCAACGGCCGGATCGACCGCAGGTCGACCAGCGAATGCAGGTACTCGGCGTACTCGGCCAGCAGGTCCTGCTCGGTCACCACACCGACCCGGTCGCCGGCCAGCCGGGCGGCGTCCCAGCCGGTGTCCAGGATGTCCTGGGCCTCGTCCCGGACCAGGGCCAGGCCGGTGTCCAGGCTGATCGGCACGGCCCCGGCCAGGCACATCTTGATGCCGTTGTAGGAAGCCGGATTGTGCGAGGCGGTGAACATCGCACCGGGCATGTTCAGGTGTCCGGCGGCGAAGTAGAGCATGTCGGTGGAGCCGAGGCCGGCCATCACCACGTCCAGGCCGGCCGTGGTGACGCCCTCGGCGAACGCGCCGGCCAGCTCCGGGGACGACTCACGCATGTCGTAGGCCACGACCACCGACGACGCGTCCGGGCGCAGGAACCGCGCGAACGCGTACCCGATCGCTCTGGTCACCTCCGCGGTGAGCTGCGAGCCCACCAGCCCCCGCACGTCGTAGGCCTTGACGAACGCCGTCAGTCGCGACTGGCTCACATCGGCCGGCCGACCGGCCTCCGAGGTCGGTACCGCCACGACATCAGTCCTCTCGATCTGCGCTCGGCCCGACACGGGACCGCAAGCCGGCACTCCGCCTGTTCAACGGGTCCCGCCGCCACGGCGGCCGTCTCCCGTCAAGGACCCTACCGGTCAGGCGTCGGGGGACGGCAGCACCCGTAGGTGTCCGCGGCGACCACCTTCGACCGGGGCCGGTTCGGGGTCCCGCGGGACCCCTCGCTCGGCCCGGCCGGCCTCGCGCACGGCGTTGGCCAGGGCCTCCAGGTCGTCGTTGCGGACGTCGCCCATCTCATCGTCCGGCCGCACCACTTCCCAGCCCTTCGGGGCGGTCAACCCCTGGGCGTGGGCGGAGCACAGGTCATAGGAGTGCGGCTCTGCGGCGGTGGCCAACGGACCGACGACCGCGGTCGAATCGGCGTAGGCGAACGTCAGAGTCGCGACGGCCGGGTTGGTACACCCGTTCCGTGAACATCGCCGCAGTCTGGCCACTGCGGCACGATAACGCGGTGGGCCGGGCGCGGGTGGCGCGGCACGCCGGATTGTCGGGACGGACCGGCCGACCGGTCCGATCCGATCCACGGGACAGCGGGCACCTGTCGCGGACACCGGTACGGGCGCGCGCCATACTGACTCCCGTCATGGCCGGCCCGGATCCCGAACCCCGACGCCCGCGCCCAGGGCTGCCCGGAAGAAGCTCTCGTCCGGCCGGGCCCGTGCCGCCGGGTCGATCCGCGCGTCCGGCCGACTCCCCCACGACACGACCGCGCCGGGACCGGCGCGGTCGCGGCCTGCGCACCCCGTTGCTGCCGGCCGATCTCCCGGCGTCCCGAACCCGGGGCGAGCGGTTCGATCAGGCCGTGCTGGAGGCGGTGGCCGAACTGGAGGGCCGCTGGCCCGGGCGACTGGAGGCTCTCGAGTTCGCCGTCGACGAGGTACCGGTGGTGCCGGCCGACGGGCAGGAGCTCGGATCCGACGAGGTGGTGCTCGACGGAGGGGTGCCGCTCGCCCGGTTCCTGCCGCCCGGCATGGACGCGCGCGGCCGGCCCACGAAGGCGCGGATCGTGGTCTATCGGCGGCCGTTGGAGGTGCGCTCCGGCGACGCCGGCGAGCTCGGCGACCTGGTCGCCGAAGTGCTGGCCGAGCTGCTCGGCGCTGTGCTGGGCGACGCCGACGACGGGAACGGCCCGGTCAGCTGACCGTCTGCAGGGCATAGGGGTCGCCGAGCCGGACGACCTGTTTGCCCAGCGGGGCGAGCGAGATCGGGATCAGCTTGAAATTGGCGATGGCCAGGGGGATCCCGATGATCGTGATGCACAACGCCAGACCGGTTACCAGGTGCCCGATCGCCAACCACAGGCCGGCGAAGATGAACCAGATGACGTTGCCGATGAACGACGGCGAGCCCGCATCGGGCCGGTTCGCCATGGTCCGGCCGAACGGCCACAACGCGAATCCGGCGATCCGGAACGACGCGATGCCGAACGGGATCGTGATGATCAGGACGCAGGCGACGATGCCCGCCAGGATGTACCCGAGGAACATCCAGAAGCCGCAGAGCACCAACCAGATGATGTTGAGAATGACTCGCACCCCGTCAACGGTACGGTCCGGGGACCGCCCGTGGACGCCGATCACCCACTCCGGGTGACCGGGTCGGACGCGCCGGCGTGAACCGGCGCCGCCCATGGGCCGGCGTCAGCCAGCGGCGCGCTTGAGGCGGCGGCGTTCCCGCTCGCTCAAACCGCCCCAGATCCCGAACCGCTCATCGTGCGCGAGGGCGTACGAGAGGCACTCGGCCCGTACCTCGCAACCGGTACAGATCTTCTTGGCCTCCCGGGTCGATCCCCCCTTCTCGGGGAAAAACGCCTCCGGGTCGGTCTGAGCGCACAGCGCTCGTTCGTGCCATTCCGGTTCGCCGGTTTCCGCCGGCGAAAAGGGAATCTGCCGCATGGTGGGCACCCCCAGGTCGGTCACGCGCTGCTTCCTCACTGTCCTTGCTGTGGCGCCGACGACGATCGTGTCGCCGCCGACTACCGGTCACCGGGGCGCCGGGCCCTGTGCCACCCTCGACCGGAGGCGTTCGCCGCGGATCTGCGCTGACGTCGGGGAACTGATCGAGGACAACCGGTGAATGACACCGATGTGATTACACCCGTGTGTCTCGCCTCACGTCAAGCTGGGACGGGTGCTATACGGCGCGTCGCGCCAAGAAATGCCGCTTCGGGAGGGTGAGCGGGGGCACACGTCGCTGTGCGTGATCACCAGGAAGACTGGTCGGATGGCCAAGTCCTCCGGTGGTGGCTGGATCTTCCCGCTGATCGTGCTCGTCACGGCCGGCGGGGCGGTGGCCGCGCAGTCCTCGGCATCCGCATCCGGGGCATTCGGCGTCCCGGTCGGCGTCTGGGTGTTCGTCGTCGTTCTGGGCGGCTGGGTCATCACCCTGTGCCTGCACGAGTTCGCCCACGCGCTGGTCGCCTACATCGGCGGCGACAGCTCGGTGCGGGCTCGGGGCTACCTGACCCTCAACCCGGCCCGCTACACGGACCTGGCCACCTCGGTCATCATGCCGATCATCCTGCTGGCGATCGGCGGCATCCCGCTGCCGGGTGGAGCCGTGCTGGTCGAGCCCGGCCGGCTGCGGTTCCGCTGGTGGGCGAGCCTGGTCTCGGCCGCCGGACCGGCCACGAACTTCGTCTGCGGCGTGGTGCTGGCCATCATCGCCGCCCCGATCTCGTCCCCACTCGGCGCGGCCCTGTCCTACCTGGCCCTGCTGCAGTTCGTCGCCGGCATCCTGAACATCCTGCCGATCCCCGGATTCGACGGGTTCGGTGTCATCGAGCCCTACCTGTCGCCACGGTTCACCGAGCGGCTCCGCCCGGCCCGGCCGTGGATCCCGCTGGTCGCGTTCATCATCCTGTTCTCGGTACCGCAGGTCAGCCGGGTGCTGTTCACCACGGCCAACGAGCTGTTCGTCCGGGTCGGCGGGAACCCGGTCCTCGCCGGAATCGGATCCAGCCTGTTCCGTTTCTGGGCCTGACCGACCTCCGCCGGGCCGACCGGAGCGGATGGTCGCCGCCGGATTCCGGTCGGCTTGCCAGTTTCCGCCCTTCGGAATCGATTCACCTCGGGCAGCAGATGGCAAGTCGACCTGGGGCACCCTCGTCGGCCGGCGGCTTCGGCCGTGGGGCACCGGGATGGGAGGGTTGCCGGATGACGACATGCAGCGGTGCCGAGACGGCCGACGCCACCGCCGACGGCCTGTGCGCGTTTCTGGATGCCTCCCCCACCCCGTTCCATGCCTGCGCCGCCGCGGCGGCCGAGTTGGACGATGCGGGCTTTCGGCGACTGGACGAACGCGACCGCTGGCCGGCCGACGGGGGTGCGTACTACCTGATCCGCGGCGGATCGCTCATCGCCTGGCGGACGGGGGCGGACGTCGACCCGGCCGCCCCGTTCCGCATCGTCGGGGCCCATACCGACAGCCCGGGGCTGCGGATCAAGCCCAACCCCGACCTGGTATCGCAGGGTTGGCAACAGCTGGGAGTCGAGGTGTACGGCGGGCCGCTGCTGGCCAGCTGGGTGGACCGCGACCTGGGCCTGGCCGGCCGCGTGGCCGTGCGGGCCACCGGCCGCACGAGCAGCACCCGGCTGCTGCTGGTGGACGAGCCGCTGCTGCGGGTGTCCGAGCTCGCCGTCCACCTCAACCGCGGGGTGAACGCCGAGGGTCTGGTGCTCAATCCGCAACTGCATCTGGCGCCGCACTGGGGGCTGGGCGATCGACCCGGTGACCTGCGGAGGTTCCTGGCCGACCGCCTGGGAGTCGCTCGATCCGACCTCCTGGGCTGGGATCTGATGGCCTACGACCTCACCCCGGCCCGGCGCATCGGGGCGGACCGGGCGCTGATCGCGAGCGCGCGGCTGGACAACCAGGCCACCTGCTACGCCGGGCTGCAGGCTCTGGTCCGGGCCGGCGAGACGCGGCACCGGACGTTGCTGGCGCTGTTCGACCACGAAGAGGTGGGTAGCGTCTCCGAGCGGGGCGCCCAGTCCACCTTGCTGGCGGCGACCGTCGAGCGGATCGTGCTGGCCTCCGGCGGCGGCCGGGAGGACGTGCTGCGGGCGTTGGCCGGCACCGTGATCGCGTCCGGCGACATGGCGCACGCGACCCACCCGAACTACCCGGACCGGCACGAGCCCAATCACCGGATCGCGATGAACGGCGGACCGGTCCTCAAGATCAACAATCAGCTGCGGTACGCCACGGACGCGGTCGGCGCGGCTGCGTTCGAGCTGGCGTGCGAGCAGGCCGGGGTGCCGGTGCAGCGGTTCGTCGTCAGATCCGACCTCCCCTGCGGGTCGACCGTCGGACCGATCACCTCGGCGCTGACCGGAGCGGCCACGGTCGACTTCGGCGCGCCGACGCTGTCCATGCACTCGATCCGCGAGCTGTGCGGGGTGGCCGATCAGGTGATGTACGCCGACGCGCTGACCGCGTTCCTGGCGCCGGCCTGACCGGCCGGGCGGCCGGACCAACGCCGGTCGGCCCGCAGCAGCAGGGCCAGCGAGGTGGTGCCGATCACCGCCCACGGCAGGTAGTACCAGCCGAACCACAGCAGCGTGATGGTGAACGCGATCAGCGCCCAGAGCGCGGACCGGCGCAGCCGCCCGGGAACCAGCACCGCCACCCCGGCGACGGCCTCGCCGGCGATGAGCAATCCGATGAACAGCCCGGCGTGCGGCACCACCAGGGATTCCCAGCTCGCGCGCACGAAAGGGGCGATCCCGGCGTCGGCGAAACCGCGGTAGTCCTCCCCGGACCACAGGGTCAGCAGGTTGACCAGGGCGCCGGCCAGCACCCAGAGCACGCAGACGGCGCCGAGGCCGACCTGCAAGGCGCGGCGATGACGCCCGGCCAGCAGCGACGAGACGAGCAGGGTCAGGCCCAGTACTCCGTACAGGACCACCGCCAAGGCCGGCTGACCGAACATCGCAACCTCCGGGTCCACCGTGCGCCTGCGCGGGGCGGACGGTCAGGGCCACAGGTCCCGTCCCGCCGGCACCGCCGGCTCGATCCGCTCAGTCGGCCGTATCGGGACCGGCGCACCGCCGCCACCCCCACCGGTCCCGGCATCTGGAAGTATCGGCAGGCGTGAGAATTGCGGTCCTGGCCGGCGGGGTGGGCGGCGCGAAGTTCCTGCTCGGCGTCAAGCGGTACCTGGGGTGGCCGGCGTTCGGACCGCCGCCCGGCACGGCCGACGACGGGCCCCGGATCACGGCGATCGTGAACACCGCCGACGACATCCGGCTGCACAACCTGCAGATCTGCCCGGACCTGGACTCCTGCATGTACACCCTCGCCGGCGTCTCGGACCGGCAGCGCGGTTGGGGCCGGGCCGACGAGACGTGGACGGTGTCGGGCGAACTGTCCGGGTACGACGCCGAGGCGCCCTGGTTCTCCCTCGGCGACCGGGACATCGCGACCCACCTGGTGCGCACCCGCATGCTGGACGCCGGCTATCGGCTCTCCGACGTCACCGCGGCGCTGGGCCGCCGCTGGCACACCGGGGTGACCCTGCTGCCGATGAGCGACGACCGGGTCGAGACCCACGTCGTGGTCGAGGACCCGACGGTGCTCCCCGGCCCGGCCGGTGCCGCCGCACCGCTGGTCGCCCTGCACTTCCAGGAGTGGTGGATCCGCTACCAGGCCAAGCTGCCCGCGCTGTCCATCACGCCGATCGGCGCGGACGACGCGACACCCGCCCCGGGGGTGCTGGACGCCATCGGAGAGGCGGACCTGGTGCTGGTCGCGCCGTCGAACCCGGTCGTCTCGGTCGGCCCGATCCTGGCCGTCCCGGGAATCGCCGAGGCGATCCGGGCGACGCGGGCTCCCGTGGTCGGCGTCTCCCCCATCATCGGCACCGCCCCGGTTCGCGGGCACGCGGACAAGTGCCTCGCCGCGGTCGGGGTTCCGGTCAGCGCACAGGGCGTGGGCCGGCATTACGGCGCCCGGTCCGACGGCGGCCTGCTGGATGCGTATCTGGTCGCCGAGGGCGAGGCGGTGACCATCCCCGGGGTGACCGTGGCGGACCGGCCGCTACTGATGACCGACCCGGACCGGACGGCCGCGATGGTGGCGGCCTGCGCGGACATCGTCGGGGTGACCGGCCGTGCCTGACCCCGGCGCACCGTCCCCCGCCCCGGCCGCGCCCGAGCCCGGCTCGGTGCCCGACCCCCGCGCCGTGCCGCCCGCTCCCCCGCCGGTCCCCGATGCCCCCGCACCCGCCGGCCTGGAGCTGCGACCGATCGCCGGCCTGCCCGAATTCCGGCCCGGCGACGACCTGGCCGCGGCCATTGCCGACGCCGCTCCCTGGATCGCCGACGGCGACGTCCTCCTCGTCACCTCGAAGGTGATCAGCAAGGTCGAGGGCCGGCTGGTGCCATCCCCCACCGACCCGGTGGAGCGGGACGCGCTGCGCCGCCGGCTCATCGACGACGAGTCGGTACGGCTGGTCGCCCAGATGGGGCGGACGAAGATCGTGGAGAACCGGCTCGGCATCGTCGCGGCCGCCGCCGGGATCGACGCCTCCAACGTGCTGGCCGACGAGATCGCGCTGCTGCCCGACGATCCGGACGCGTCGGCGGCCCGGTTGCGGCAGGCCTTCGCCGACCGGGGGCTGGACGTCGCCGTCGTCGTCACCGACACCCAGGGCCGGGCCTGGCGGCTGGGGGTGACCGATGTGGCGATCGGCGCGGCCGGGCTGCCGGTGTTGGCCGACCACCGCGGCGACACCGACCGGCACGGCAACGAGCTGGTGGTCACCCAGGTGGCCGTCGCCGACGAGCTCGCCGCGGCCGGCGACCTGGTCAAGGGCAAGCTGGGCCAGGTCCCGGTGGCGGTGGCCCGCGGCCTGCCCCGGCCCGGCGGGCAGCCCGACTCCGAGCACAGCACCGCCCGCTCCCTGATCCGGCCGCGCGAGGAGGACCTGTTCCGGCTGGGCACCGACCTGGCGATCGATCAGGGCCGGCGGGAGGCGGTGCTGCTGCGCCGGACCGTGCGGGAGTTCACCGACGAACCGGTGGATCCCACCACGATCGCCCGCTGCGTCGACATCGCGCTGACCGCCCCGGCGCCGCACCACACCCGGCCGGTCCGGTTCGTGTGGGTACGTGAGCATCGGGGCGCGCTGCTGGAGGCCATGCAGGCGGCCTGGGAGGCCGATCTGGCCGCCGACGGCTGGGACGCCGGGCGGATCGCCCGGCGGACCGGCCGCGGCCGGGTGCTGCGCGACGCCCCGGAGATCCTGGTGCCGCTGATCACCGGGGAGGGCCGGCACGACTACCCGGACGAGCGCCGGCGGGACGCTGAACGGACGATGTTCACGGTGGCCGGCGGGGCCGCCGTCCAGGCGTTGCTGGTCGCCCTGGCCGCGGAGGGCCTGGGCTCGGCCTGGATCTCGTCCACGATCTTCTGTCCGGCGGTCGTGCACTCGGTGCTCGACCTGCCCGCGGACTGGCAGCCGCTGGGTGCGGTCGCCGTCGGGCACCCGGTCGACCCCATCGATCGGCCCCGCCCGCCCGCCGGCGGTGGACTGGTGCTGCGGTGACGTCCCGATGAGCGCGACCCGATGAGCACGATCGAGGTGGCCACCGTCACGGCCGCCGACGCGGCCCTGCATGCCGACGTCACCGCAGTGCTGCGCGACTGGCGCGCCCCGACCCCCGGTCAGGCCGCGGTGCGGGAGGGCTTCCTGGCCTTTTTGGCCGCGCGGCCGGACGCGACCCGCCGCAAGTGTGCCCCTGGCCACATCACCGCCAGCGCCCTGGTGCTGACGGCCGACCGGCGTCGGGTCCTGCTCACCCTGCACCCGCGGCTGGGCCGCTGGGTCCAGCTGGGCGGGCACTGCGAGCGCACCGACAACACGTTGGCCGGGGCCGCGCTGCGCGAGGCGACGGAGGAGTCGGGCATTGCGGGCCTGCGCATCGACCGGGTGCCGGTCCACCTGGACATCCACCCGGTCACGTGCTCGCTCGGCGTCCCGACCAGGCATTTCGACGTGCGATTCCGGGTGACCGCGCCGGCCGGGGCTCGGCCGGTGATCTCCGACGAGTCCGACGACCTGCGGTTCTGGCCGGTCGACGCCCTGCCGCCGGGCTTCGATGTCGGCGACCGGGAACTGGTCACCGCCGCGCTGCGTCGCTGATTGATCCAACAGGAGCTGCGGGGTGTGCCCTCGTCCGAAAGCACGGTCCGCCGTTGCCGGCGAGGATGGCCCGACGAGGACCGCCCGGCCGAGCGGGTCAGCCGATCCAGTTGTCGGAGGCGACACTGGCCGTCATCAGGCACATCCACCCGGCGCTCGCGCTCGGCCGCACCGCCGATACCCGACCCGGGCGACGGGCGAGGAGCCTCCACCGAGTGCAGACAACGGGAACAAGGTCAACGTGTTGCGGGCAACCGACAGGTATGTGGTGGTGGTCATCGACACGGCGAAGGCGAGAACGGTGAGCGCAAATTCGGCCCAGTAGCGCCGCATGAACATGTCAACCGCCGCTCACCCGCCGATCGCGACCGCCGCAATGTCGACCGTGAATTGGACGCGCTGGCAGATGTCGCTTTCCGGGTTGGCATAGTTGCGGATCGTGTTGGCTATCCCACGCCAAGGCATGGCCGTTCCCCGGCCCCACCCCTTGGTCTGGGTGTGCGACCACGCCAGCGGATCGCCGGTGACTCGCCAAAGGTACAGCTGCGCCCGGCAATCCGTTCTGGGAGCAGTCGGCACCGGTGTTGGGGACGCCGCTGAGGCAGGTCAGGCTGCGGTGAATCAACCTGCGACAGATCTCGTGCACGACAGATGATGCTACGTATCTCAGGCTACGCACATCTCAGGCTGCGGCAGCTCAGAAGGCGACCAAGTCGAATCGCTCCCAGACCTCAACGAAGTTGCGATTGGCGATCAGCGGCCAGTTGCCGGCGCCCTCTGCGCAGACAAATTGCCCGTTGGCCCTGGCCCGCAGGCTCACGGTGCCGTCGCCGTTGCGTACCAGCTGAAAGGTCTCCCACCGGTCCGCGAACGGCCGGTTGGCGATCAACGGCGACCCACCGGCGCCGTCCGCACAGACGAACAGGTTGTTCGCGGCGGACCGCAGCGCGCAGTTGCCGCCACCGAGGTCCAGCATGGTGAACTGCTCCCAGGTGCCGATCCCGGTCCGGTTCGCGATCAGCGGGGTGGCACCTGCGTTGTCGGCACAAACATACCGCCCATTAGCCCGGGCCCGCAGGGCCACCCGTTGACCGGTGGCCACGCCGGCCCGGATGGCCGCCGCCACCCGGGCCAGACTGGCGTCACCAGGCGGAACATCGAGTTCAAAATGCATCTCGTCGGTGGTACCCCGGTAATCGCCGCCCCAATAGACGACATCGCCGCAGTACGCCAGAATCCCACGAATAGCGCTTACCTGACTGGCTGTGAACGTTCCCTTCGCTCCATTCGGGTGACGATCCCAATTCAGGTCGATCGCCGTACCCGAAGCGTGATTCGACCAAACAGCCGTGTTGTTCACATTCCGTCGATATTCCCACCCGCCGCACGATGCGGGGCGTAGAGCTTCCACCTCGCGATGGAATCGCCCGGCCACATACATGAGGACGTTCGCGACATCACCGGACTTCACCGCAAGCGTCACTGTCGTGTCCCGAATGGTGTAGTTGGTGACCCCGATGGCTGACGCCGGCGTGCCGACCGGCCACCCGTTGTAAGACGTCTCCTCCGCGACGGCGAAGGTCCTTGCCAATCCTGCCTTTTGGGCAAAGTGCGGATCATCGGGCAACGGCCCGCACCCACCCGGTTCGGCGTCCCGAGCGACCGCCGCGGCCGCCGGCGCGGTCAGGCCCGCCGCACCCGCCACCGTTATCGCAGCTGCCGCCACACCGGCCCGGAACATGCTCCGGCGGGAAATCCCATTGTGGTGATCGCACATTTCGAGGACCCTTCGTCGAACCGCCCACTTGGGACGGAGAAGCCAGCAACCAGCCCAATTCGCGGCCCTAGGCAGCGATCGGAATTTGGCCAGGGCGTGACAATACATCCCCGGAATTACCTGCGCGCAGGCGCACAGAGAACTCACAGGACCAGTTACGCCGGCGGCCGAATTGACTCGATGTCACCGATCTCGCAACCGACCCCATCCCGCGGCGGGCCGCCCGGCCGCGCGCCCGCCCGACCGCCACCCGGTCGGGCGGAAAGTCAGCACGGTCAGTACTGAACGGCGCCGATCAGTGCCGTTCAAGGGCTGCTCAGGAACGTCCGGCGCAGGCTAGCGCAGGTCGACCTCGACCATACGGCGGACCAAATCGGCAAAGTCGACGGTGGGGCTCCATCCGAGGACGGAGCGGGCGCGCGACGGATCGCCGGTCAGTTCGACGGCATCGACCGGCCGGACGAACGCCGGGTCCACCCGGACGAACCGCTCCCAGTCGTCGAGACCGGCCGCGGCAAAGGCAGCCGCCACGAACTCCCGTACCGAACGAGCGACCCCGGTGGCGATGACATAGTCGTCGGCCACCCGATGCCGGGCGGCCCGGATCATCGCGTCCACGTAGTCGGGTGCCCAGCCCCAGTCACGCCGGGCGTCCAGGTTGCCCAGTGCCAGCTCGTCCTGCTCGCCGCGGGCGATCAGCGCTGCGCCCTGCGTGATCTTGCGCGTGACGAACGCCGGCGGCCGGCGCGGCGACTCGTGGTTGTACAGGATGACCGTCGACGCGTGCAGCCCACGACCGCGGTAAATCCGCGCCATGTGCTGCGCGTAGGCCTTGGCCGCCCCGTAGGGAGTGACGGGCGCGATCGGGGTCTCCTCCGTCTGGGGCGAGATCGTTGGATTGCCGAAGATTTCGGCGCTGGACGCCTGCACCACGGACACCTGCCGTCCGGTCCGCTCAACGAGCTCCCACGCGCCCTGCAGCACCCCGGCCGCGGCCAGACCGGACACCGCGCCGGTGGCCACCGGGTCCCGCCACGAGAGGGCGACCGACGAGATGCCGGCCAGGTTGTAGATCTCGTCCGGCTCGATCTCGGAGAGCAGCGCGGCGACCGCGCCACCGTCGGTCAGGTCGGCGACGTGCACCCGAACGCCGGGGTAGGCGGCCCGGACCGGTTCGACCTCAGACGAGGAGCGGACCAATCCGTGCACGACCGACCCGGTGGCGAGCAGCTGCTCGGCCAGATAGCCGCCGTCCTGACCGGTGATCCCGGTGATGAAGACGTTCGGTGCAGCAGTGGGCACGCCGATGCCCTACAGACCGACCAGGGCCCGTTGCTCGGCCACATCGGCGTCGACCATCATGGTCACCAGTTCGGCGAAGGACACCTTCGGCTCCCAACCCAGCTCGGTGCGGGCCTTGCTCGCGTCACCGATCAGCAGGTCGACCTCGGCCGGCCGGAAGAACCGCGGATCGACAACGACCAGCTTGGACCAGTCGTCGATCCCCACCTGGGCGAAGGCGATGTCCAGGTACTCCCGGATGGAATGGGTCTCTCCGGTGGCGACCACGTAGTCGTCGCCGGCCGGTGCCTGCACCATCCGCCACATCGCCTCGACGTAGTCCCCGGCGAAGCCCCAGTCCCGCTTCGCATCCAGGTTGCCCAGCGACACGCTCTCCTGGAGTCCCAGCGAGATCCGGGCCACCGCGCGGCTGATCTTGCGGGTGACGAACTCAGGCCCGCGACGCGGCGACTCATGGTTGAACAGGATTCCCGACGAGGCGTGCATGCCGTACGACTCGCGGTAGTTGATCGTCATGTAGTGGCCGTAGACCTTGGCCACGCCGTAGGGCGACCGGGGCCAGAGCAGGGTGGCTTCGGACTGCGGCACCTGCTGGACCTTGCCGAACATCTCCGACGAGGACGCCTGATAGAAGCGCACTCGGCTCAGGTCGTCGCCGCAGTACAGCCGGGTGGCCTCGAGCATGTTGAGCACGCCCAGGCCGGTGACCTCGCTGGTCAGCCGGGCGTTCTCCCACGAGTAGGCGACGAAGGAGATCGCGCCCAGGTTGTAGACCTCGTCTGGAGCGGCGGTGCCCATGGCCCGCATCAGGCTGGACAGGTCGGTGAGGTCGCCGGTGACCACCTGCACCCCCGGCACCTCCCGCTCGACAAGCTCGCGCTTGGGGTTGTTCTGGCCGCGGACGAGGCCGAACACCTCGTACCCCTTGTCGAGCAGCAACTCCGCGAGGTACAGGCCGTCCTGACCGGTCACTCCGGTGATGAGGGCGCGTGGCATGGAAAGAGGTTCTCCCATCCGTTCGTCGACCGCGCGACAAGACGCGAGGCGTGATGCGGATGGTAGCGCGCGGCGCCCCGGTACCTTGTCCAGGTGACCGAGGACCGCGTGGCGTCTGCCACCCACACGTCTGCGGCCGCGGCCGTCGATTCGGCCGTCGGCGACGGGCCGCCGGCGGCGGTCCTGCGCGACCTCGCCGACCGGATCGACTCCGGCGAGGTCACGCTTTCCGCCGCCGACACGGCGGCGACACTGCGCCGAGCGGCGGACGAACTCGACCACGACCGGCACCGGGCCGAAGCGGCGCTGGCCTCGGCGCTACGGTGGAAGGAACGGGCGTTGGCGTCCTGGGCGGACAACAGCCGCGGCGCGGCGGCCGACCGGGCCGAACTGGTCGACCTGCGCGAACACGCCCACGAACTGTCCACCGAGCTCACCGCGATCCGGCACACGCTGTCGTGGCGGGTCACCGCACCGCTGCGCGCGGTGCGCCGGCTGCGTCCGGGGCGCGGCCAATGAGCGAGCGCCAGCGAGCGAATCATCAAACACGCATCGGCGATCGAATCCCGGCGACCGAGCCTGCGAGGTCGCCATCACTGGGAGGCGCGATCTGCGAACGCCGGCGAACGAATCGACGACGCTGTCGTCGGTCCGGCCGAACCGGAACGGCCGGGCGAGCAAGGCGTTCCGGGAGGACGGCCCGATGAGACGTGGCGGCACCACGACGGCGGCGCCGGTGACGCGCACGCTGCCCAGCCCCGACCAGGTGCGGCGGGCGTTGGCCAGCCGCCTCCGGACGGTGGCTGCGGTCCTGCTGAACGAGCTGCCGCCACCGGGCGACGTACCGGAGAGCGACGCCGCCGCCGTGCTGTCCGCGGTGGCCGAGCACCTCGCGGTCCACCCGACCAACGACGGGGTCTGGCTGGTGCTCGCCGGCCTATCCGCGGCTTTCCCGACCCGGGACGAAGTGGACCGCACGCGGCGCCGGATCGAACTGACCGAGCCGGAGCAGATCGCAATCGCCCTGCTCGAGGACGGGATGGCCGCAGTCGGCGCGGCCGGCACCCCCCTGGCGCAGGTGACGGTCGCCGTCGGCCGGGTCGTCGTGGACGTCGACTTCACTGCCCGGCACGACCTGCACACCGGCATCCAGCGGGTGGTCCGGCAGACGGTGCCGCTGTGGCACACCGACCACGACATCTTGCCTGTGGCCTGGACGCACGCCCGCGGCGCGATCCGGCCGCTGGACGAGGTGGAGTCGGCTCGCGTCTTTCAGTGGTCGGCGGACCGGGGCACCCACGGCGGCGAGGACGATCCGGACCGGGTCGCCGACACCGACGACCAGGTGGTGATCCCCTGGCAATCGGTCGTCGTGCTGCCCGAGGTGCCGCAGTTGGACATAACCCCGCGGATCGCGGCGATCGGCGCGTGCTCGAACAACCGGTTGGTTCTGGTCGGCCACGACGCCATCCCCCTGCTCTCGGCGGAGACTCTGGAGCTGGAGGAGCCGGAAAAGTTCATGACGTTCCTGTCGGCGATCAAGTTCGCCGACCGGATCGCCGGGGTCAGTTACTCGTCCACGGCCGAGTTCGCCGCGTTCTCCTCGATGCTGTCGGCCCAGGGACTGACCGGGCCGGCCACGGTCGCGGTGCCCCTGCCGGTGGAGTTCGCGGTTCAGGACCAGCCAACCACCGACGCACTGACCGAGGCAACGGATTCCGTCGCGCGGTGGCCGGCCACTCCGGGCTCGCCGGCCGACCCGGTGCCCGACGTGGTCGTGGTCGGCAGTCACGACCCCCGAAAGAACCACCTTGCGATCCTGCATGCGGCGGAGGTGCTGTGGCACCGCGGACAGCGATTCCGGCTGTCCTTCGTCGGCAGCCCGGGCTCCAACGAGGAGTTCCTCACCAGGGTGCAGCGGCTGCGGCACCGGGGCCGGGACGTACGCCTGCGCACCGGGCTCTCCGACGCCGCGCTCCGGGATGCGGTCTCGACCGCGCGGTTCACCGTGTTCCCGTCGCTGCACGAGGGGTACGGGCTGCCGGTCGCCGAGTCGCTGGCGCTGGGCACCCCGGTGGTCACCACCTCGTACGGGTCGACCGCCGAGATCGCGCAGGACGGCGGCGCGATCACCGTGGACCCACGGGACGACACCGCGTTGACACAAGCCATGGAGCGATTGCTGACCTCGGACGAGGACATCGACCGGCTGCGGGCGCAGATCCGCGAACGCCGCGAGAGGAGCTGGCAGGACTATGCCGACGAGCTATGGGACGCCATTGTTCGACCGGTTCTTCGCGACCTTTCCGGGACGTCAGGCGTTGAAGGTCACCCGTAGACTCGCCGCCCGCAGCCTGCGACTGGCCGATTCCCGCAACACAGTCCGCCGGCTGGTCCGGGACATCGACCGGCACGGCGCGTCGCGCCGGGAATCCATCACCGGACGCATCGGAACCCTGCTGGATGCGCTCGACACGCCGCGACCCTCCCAGACCGGCACCCAGGCACTGGTCGACGTCCTGATCGACACGCTTACCCCGCTGGACGCGGCGAGGTCGTGGTTGGCTCTCGCCGTGCTCGGTGGTCGCCTACCCACGTCCGACGAGGTGCTCGCCGCCGTCCGGGCCGCGCAGGTGGACGGGCTGGTGGCGGTGCTGCGGATGACGATCTGGAGCGGCCCATTCCCCCGGCTGCTGGACAAGGGCCCGTTCGGGCCGGTCGAGGTGATCTCCGGGGCGACCCTGGTGGACGTTGACCACACGGCCAAGGTGAGTTTCGCCACGGGCATTCAGCGGGTCACCCGCGAGGCGGTGCGCCGGTGGGCCGAACATCACGACGTAGTGCTCGTCGGCTGGCACTCCGACGGCGTATCGCTGCGCCGGCTGACCCCTGCCGAGGCGCGCCGAGCCTGCTGGGGCGGCTCGGCGGTGACCGACCCGGAGCCGGGGCCGGTGCTCGTCCCGGTCGACTGTGCGTACCTGCTGCCCGAACTGGCCACCGAGCCGTCCCGCACCCAGGCGCTGCTTTCACTGGCCCAGCACTCGACCAACCGGTTGGCTGTCATCGGCTACGACATGTGCCCGATCACGGTGCCGGAGACGTGCGGACCGGGCATGCCGGCCGCCTTCGCCCGCAACCTGGCCGCTGTCCGGTATGCCGACGCGGTCGTGACGATCTCCGAGGCGGCCGCCGTCGAGTACCGGGGGTGGGCAGCCATGTTGCCGCAGATCGGCATCCCAGGGCCGCGGGTCACCGCCTGCCTGCTGCCGAACACGGGTGCCGGCGCGTCCACCGATGCATTGGCCGCGGGCGCCGACCGGCTGCTGATCGGTGGTCTGCCCATGGTGCTGGTGGTGGGGAGCCACGAGCCGAGGAAGAACCACCTTGCCGTGCTGCATGCGGCCGAACTGCTGTGGCGGGAGGGCTTGGAGTTCAGCCTGACCTTCATCGGCGGCAACTCCTGGAGCAGCGCGGCGTTCACCGAACGGCTGGCCGAGCTGCAGCGCCGCGGCCGCCCGCTGGAGACGATCTCCGCGGCCACCGACGACCTGCTTTTCGCCGCCTACCGGCTGGCCCGGTTCACTGTCTTTCCTTCACTCAACGAGGGTTTCGGGCTGCCGGTCGTCGAGTCGATCGCCTGCGGCACGCCCGTCATCACCTCGAATTTCGGGTCCCTGCGGGAGATCACCGCGGACGGCGGCGCACTGCTGGTCGACCCGCGGAACGATCACGCGCTGGCCGCCGCGATGCGCACCCTGCTGACCAACGACGCCGAACTCGACCGGCTGGCCAAGCAGGCCCGCGCCCGGCCCACCCGCACTTGGGACGAGTACGCCGACCAGGCGTGGCGGTTGTTGATGGCACCGGCCTGACCCGGGTGCACCTCGGCGACCTGCGCTGGATCGGTCGGGCGGGGATCGGCTGACCGAATGGCGGAGCAGGAACGGCGTGGGGGTCGGGATCGTGGTCGAGCTGATCGTGCTCCCGCTCGCCTGCTTCGCGGTGCTCACACTTTTCGGTGTCGCCCTCATCTCGCCGTTGCGAAGCGGCCATCGGCAGGTCCTGTTGGCGGCTTCGCCCGTCATCGGCGCGGCGTTCCTCGCGGTCGTGCTGGCCACCACGACCTGGTTCGTCACGGCCGGTCCGGGGATCGTGGTCGCAGTCGTCATCGCGATGGCCGTGGTCTCCGTGGCGCTCGCCCGGCGCCGGGCGTCGTTCCGTTTCGGCCGGTCCGCGTGGTCGTTCGCCGCGGTAACCTGGGGCATCGGCGTCGTCGGGGCGGTGCTCGCCCTCGGTCCCAACATCGCGATCGGTGATTCCCGGGTCGTCATGGCCAACGGCAACCATGACGCCTACTACGCATCCCACGGCCCCCAGAGCGACCCAGCCCCAGCGAGTGCTCACCGAAACCCGACAGAAGCCGGGCGCCGACGACGGCAGGCGGGTAGGCGAGCCGTTGCTGACAGGCGACGATGATCCGAAACTCGACGGCAGCCAATCCCACCACATGATCCCTTCGATGACATCGGATACCTCGGGCGGCGGACCCCTGGGTGGATCCCGCCCGGGACTCGCTCCGCCGGCCTCGTCGCCCCGCCCGCCCGGTCGCAACGACCGGCACCCGGCCGGTCGTTGCCTTAGGCCCGCTCGATGACGAAGATGCTCGACTCGCCGCGTCCTGGGCGCAGGACCAAGCGACCCGCCACGAACTGCGCCAGGGCCGGAATGGAATGCCGAGCAGCGTCGGCCAATCGGGGCAGCCGACTGTAGGGCGGATTCCACAGTCCGTCCGTCCCCTCGTGCACCACCACGAACCCGCGCTCGACGAGGAAGTCAAGCCAGTCCTGGTGCGACTTGAGGTTGATGTGCGTCGGATCGGAAATACCACCCCACCGGGCGCCCAGCAGCTGATGAGCCCGCCCCCGGAATCGGGGGTTACCAGCAGCGCGCGGCCGCCCGGCCGCAGGATGCGATGCCAGGTCGAGACGACGGAATCGGCGACGCCGTCCTCGAGATGCTCGACAACATGGATCGCCGTGAGGCCCCCGAACCCGCCGTCCGGCAACTCGTCGACCGACTTTGCCACCGGGCAGCCGGGGGCGGTCTGCCTGGCCCTCGCGGCTGAGAAGGGCGAGATCTCGAAGCCGGTGGCCGATCCGATCCGGCTCAGGCGTCGCAGCAGGTGCCCGGTGCCGCAGCCGAAGTCCAGGTACGGGCCCGCTCCGAGGTAGCGACGGACCAGACGCACGTAGAACCGAAGCGCCGGACGATCCCCGTACTGGCCGTTTGCCTGGTAATAGGCCTCGTCATACGGCAGATCACCGCCTGCCGGCACCGTCGCCTCGCCCGCCGTCACGTCCGTCGAATCGTCCCCACCGCCGCCCACCTGCGGAAACTAGCAGACTTCGGGTCCCGTCCGGTGGTTGCCGTCACGGCACGGCGACGACGAGTTGCGGGAAACCGCACGGGACGACCGGTACCTTGAGCGGGTGGTCGACCGAGGCGGCCGGCCGGTACAAGTCGTCTGATGTGGGAAGACGGCCGGCTCGGAGCAGAAGTGAGCGTGCGACGTTGAGCAGCCTCAAGCAAGCCCGCAACGCGCGGCTGGCCGCCGAACCGCTGGTCCCGTCCGGACCTGTCACCGGCTTCATCGGCGGGACCGCGGATTCCGTGCGCGGCGTCTGGCGGTACCGCGAGCTGCTCGACCTGCTGGTCAAGCGGGAACTGAAGAGCCGCTACAAGGACAGTGCGCTGGGGTTCCTGTGGTCGCTGATCCGGCCGCTGACCCAGCTGCTCATCTACTACATCGCGATCGGCCAGTTCCTCGGTGCGGCCCGCTCGATCCCGGACTTCGCCATCTACATCTTCACCGGGCTGACCGCGTGGGGACTGTTCAGCGAGATCGTCGCCACCGGCACCGGGTCGATCGTGGCCAACGGCGGCCTGGTCAAGAAGATCTACCTGCCGCGCGAGGTGTTCCCGCTGTCGGTGATCGGTTCGGCGTTCTTCAACTTCATGATCCAGCTGGTCATCCTGCTGGTGGCCGCGCTGATCGCCAGCGAGCCGCCGTCCCTGATCGGCTGGGGCTACGTGCTGCTCGGCACGATCCTGCTGCTGGTCTACGCCACCGCGGCGGCGTTCCTGTTGTCCGCGATCAACGTGTACCTGCGGGACGTGCAGTACCTGGTCGAGGTGGTGCTGATGGTCGGCTTCTGGATCTCGCCGATCGTCTACGCGTGGAGCTTCGTGCACGACGCGCTGCACTCCCAGTTCCTCAACGAGCTGTACCTGGCCAACCCGGTGACGCTGGCCGTGCTGGCCTTCCAGCGCGGCATCTGGGTGGCCGGCGCCGGTGTCCCGCAGCCGACCGACCTGGGTCTGCGGATCCTGATCGCCATCGCGATCGGCCTGCCCCTGTTGTGGATCTGCCAGCGGGTGTTCGCCCGGTTGCAGAGCAACTTCGCGCAGGAGCTGTGATGGCCGCCGGGAACGTCCTCCGGAGTTCGGACCAGGTCACCGTGGTCAGGGTGGCCGGCGCCAGCAAGCGGTTCGTCATCCGCAAGGAGAAGTCGCTCAAGGAGCGGCTGGTCAACATGGGCCGGTCCAAGGCGCACAAGGACGACTTCTGGGCGCTGCGGGACATCGACCTGGAAATCTACAGCGGCTCCACGGTCGGCCTGATCGGGCCGAACGGGTCGGGCAAGTCGACGCTGCTCAAGCTGATCGGCGGGATCCTGCAACCGACGTCCGGCACGGTCGAGCACCGGGGCCGGCTGGCCGCCCTGCTGGAGCTGGGCGCGGGCTTCCACCCGGACCTGACCGGCCGGGAGAACGTCTACCTGAACGCTTCGATCCTGGGTCTGTCCCGCAAGCAGACCGGCAAGTTCTTCGACCAGATCGTCGCGTTCTCCGGGATCGAGCAGTTCATCGACACCCAGGTGAAGTTCTACTCATCGGGCATGTACGTGCGCCTGGCGTTCGCGGTGTCGGTGCACGTCGACCCGGACGTGCTGCTGGTGGACGAGGTCCTGGCGGTCGGTGACGAGCCGTTCCAGCGCAAGTGCATGGACCGGATCCGGCAGTTCCAGGCCGAGGGCCGCACCATCATCCTGGTCACCCACGGGCTGGACGCGGTGGCCGACCTGTGCGACCGGGCCGTCGTGCTCGAACACGGGCAGGTCGTGCTCGACGGTGATCCGGTCGACGCGCTGCGGCACCTGCGGGCCGACTTCGAAGCCATGCGCCAGGAGGACATCGACACCCAGCGCGAGGTCGCCGAGGAACAGATCGCACAGGCCCGGGTGACCGGAGTGTCGGTCACCGACCCGGGCGGCGAACCGGTCACGGTGATGACCCCCGGGGCGGGCCTGCTGATCAACGTGGACGTGTCGATCGACGGTGTGGTCAACGACCCGGTGCTGGGCATCAGCATCGACAGCATGCTCGGCCAAGTGGTGTACGGGATCAACACCCGGCTGATGGGGTTGCGGTTGGAGCCGATGACCGGCCGGTCCCGGCACACGTTCCGCCTCGACGACGTCAAGCTCGGCGAAGGCCAGTACACGATCCACGCGGCGATCGCCCGGGACGGCGGCGTGGAGCTGAACCGCATGCTCAACGGCGCCTCGCTGTCCGTGCATTCCAAGGGACAGAGCGTGGGGTTCCTGGACGTGAGCACCGAGTTCCTGTCCGAGCAGCCACGCGCCAGGGTCGAGTGAACGCGCCGCGGCGTGGTCCCGCGCCCGCGGAGCCGGACCGGGAGCGGGCCGGATAGGTTGTCCCGGTGAGTTCGGCAACGTTCGTGTCCTTTGCTCCGAACCGCGAGGACGTGGTCCTGTACCGCGCACTGCGCGACGTCGGAACCGGACAATTTCTCGATCTCGGCGTCCGCGGTCCGGCCGAAGCGGCGATCGGCCACGCCTTCGCGCGGCGGGGCTGGATCGGCGTCACGGTGCCCGCCGACGACCCGGCCGACGAGGTGGGCGTGCCCCCCGGCGAGCTGCATTTCGTCGTCGTCGACGACGCGCCGGCGCAGCGGATCGCCCGGATCGGGTCGGTCCTACCGGACTCGGTCCGTCCGTGGGTGCTGGTCCTGCGCCACAGCGCGTCCGGCACCCTCGCCCGGGCCGGCGAAGCCGAGCTGGAACCCTTCGCCGCGCAGGGGTACGAGCTGTGCCTCAACGACGGCGTGTCCCTGTTCCTGGTCGACCGCACCCGCGGGGACCAGCTGCGGGAGGCCCTCTCGGTGCCCGCCAACATTCTCGATGACGTCGTCTACCACCATGACCTGGTCCGCGACGACCTGCTGGCCGACCTCGACGGCAGGCTCGGCGCGCAGACCGAGCGGATGCGCGACCACGACGAGGCGAACCTGGCCGCGGTGCTGGAATGGCGGCGGTTCGCGGTGGACGCCTGGACGCGGGCGGCGACCGCCGGACGTGCCGTCGAAGTGCAGAACCTGCGCAAGCAGATCGAGCTCAACTTCAATCACATCAAGGTCGTCGACAACGAGATCGACCGGTTGCGCGACGCGCTCGACGCGGTCCAGCACACGTTCTCCTGGCGGGTCACCGAGCCGTTGCGCCGGGTCCGGGGCATCACCCGGCGGGGCTCCTCTTGAGCCGTCCCGACGTCCCCGCCGCGCTCATCGGCGCCAACGACGTCGAACTGGCCCAGGCGGCGCAGACTGCGTTGGCCGGCCGGCTGGCCGCCGTCGCCCCGTTCCTGCTGCCCGCCCCGCCGCCCGGCCCGGGTGACGACCCGGCCACCGCGATCGCCGACCTGCTCGAATCGATCGTCCGCGCGCTGGCCCCGCAACCGGCCAACGACCGGATCTGGCTGCTCCTCACGGCCGTCGCCGCGGCCTACCCGGCCCGCGGCGAGGTGGACCGCACTCGTCGCAAGCTGCAGCTCCTGGGTGAACGCGCGGCGGTGCTCTCGGTGTTGTCGGACACGCTCGAACTCGCGGCCGGAGCCGGTGATCTGACGGCGCCGATCGACGTGGTCGCGCATTCGGTGGTGGTGGACGTCGACCACAGCGCCAAATACGACCTGCACACCGGCATCCAACGGGTATCCCGCAGCCTCATGCCGCTGTGGACGGCCGAGCACGGGGTGGTTCCGGCGGTCTGGACCCCGCAGACCGGCGCCCTGCGGCACCTGTACCCGGCCGAACTGGCCCGCGTGATCGAGTGGAGCGGGGTCGCCGCCGAACCCGAGGCGGAGTTCGGCCGCGCCATCATGGAGCTCCCCACGACCCGGTTGATCGTGCCCTGGCGCAGCGTGCTGGTGGAGGTGGAGGTGCCGCCGACGGCCGCCTGCGACCGGCTCGCCGCCTTCGGGTCGTACTCGGGCAACCGACTGACCGTCGTCGCGCACGACGCCATCCCGGTCGTCTCGGCCGACATGGTGCCCAGCGAGGACACCAGCAAGTTCGTCCGCTTCCTCACCGCGGTGAAGTTCTCCTCGCGGGTGGCTGGGGTGTCGGCGTCCGCGGCGTCGGAGATCGCCGGGTTCGCCGCCGCGCTGCCCACCCAGGGGCTGACCGGGCCGACCGTGGTCGAGGTGCCGCTGGGCGCGCCGCGGGCCCCCGAACACTCGACCGGCGACCAGGAACCGGCCGGTCCGGACGCGGAGCCGTCGGTGCTGGTGGTCGGCAGCCACGAACCGCGCAAGAACCACCTGGCCGTGCTGCACGCCGCCGAGGTGCTGTGGCGGGAGGGCCGGCGGTTCGCCCTGGTCTTCATCGGCGGCAGCGGCTGGGGCGACGAGTTCCCCCGGCGGGCCGCCGCTCTGCGGCAGGCCGGTCGGTCCATCCGAGTCCTGCGGGCGGTCTCCGACCAGGACCTGAACCGGGCCTACGCCACCGCCCGGTTCTCCGTGTTCCCGTCGCTGCACGAGGGTTTCGGGTTGCCGGTCGTGGAGTCGCTGGCCCACGGCACCCCCGTCATCACCTCGGACTTCGGCTCGACCGCGCAGAGTGGGGCGGCCGGCGGGACGGTGCTCGTCGATCCGCGCGACGACGATGCGCTGACCGGGGCGATGCGCACCCTGCTCACCGACGACGACGTGCTGGCCCGGCTCCGGGCGGAGATCGCCCGGCGACCCGAACGGACCTGGCAGGACTACGCGGACGAACTCTGGACGCAACTGGTCGAACCGGAACTGCAGGCGATGCGATGACCGGGCGAATCCGATTCCGCCGCATCGCCACCGCCCCGGCCGAGGCCGACCCGGTGCGTGACGTCGCCGTCGCGATCGACCGGCTACCCGGCGAGCAGCAGCGGGACGCCATCCGGCACCGCTGCGCCGAGATCGTCGACGCCCTCACGGACCGGGCCGACGCCTCCCCCGGTGCCCGCGCCGACGACGGCGTCGACACCGCGGCCCTGGTCCGCTCGCTGATCGCTGCGGTGACGCCGATCGATCCGGCGCGCGCGTGGTTGCTCCTGGCGGTGCTCTGCGGTCGTTACCCGGACGGCGCGCGGGTCGCGTCGATCATCCGGGCGGCTGAACTGGAGGGCGCGCTGCCGGTGGTGGTCGGCGTGCTCGATGACGTGGCCGAGGCGGCCTCGACCGGGCATGGGGGGTCGTGGCCGGAGGTCCGGGTGCTCACCGGACGGACGCTGGTCGACGTGCACCACACCGCGACGGCGGGCTTCGCAACGGGCATCCAGCGGGTCACCCGGGAGACCACCCGACGCTGGTTCGGGGCGCACGATCTGACGCTGGTCGGCTGGCACCAGGATCTGTCCGGCATGCGGGTGCTGACGCCGGTGGAGGGCCGACGCGCCTGCTGGGGTGGCCCCGAGGTGGAGGTACCGGAGGGCGACCCGCTGATGGTGCCGTGGCGGTGCCGGTACATCCTGCCGGAACTGGCCGCCGAGGTCGTCCGGGCGGGGTACCTGCAGACGATGGCCCAGTACTCGGGCACCAGCCTGAACATGATCGGTTATGACCTGGTGCCGATGACCACGGCGGAGACCGCGCACGAGGGCATGGTGCCCGGGTTCGCGCGGAACCTCGCGGCCGCCCGGTACGCCGAGGTGGTCGTGCCGATCTCCGAGGGTGCCGCCGTCGAGTACCGGGGGTGGCGGGCCATGCTGGCCGGAGCCGGGCTCGCCGGGCCGCGGGTCGAACCGGTCGTCCTGCCCGCCGAGGCCCAGCCCGAGACCCCCGAGTCGACCGCCCTGGCGAAGGCGCGGATTCCGGTGGGCACCCTGCCGGCCGTCCTGGTGGTCGGCAGTCACGAGCCCAGGAAGAACCACCTCGCGATCCTGCACGCGGCCGAGCTGCTGTGGCGCGAGGGACAGGCCTTCAGTCTGTGCTTCATCGGCGGGAACTCCTGGAACAGCCAGGAGTTCACCACGACGCTCGAGGCGCTGCGGTCCGCCGGCCGGCCGGTGGAGGCGTTGTCGGCCGCTGACGACGACCTGCTGTGGGGTGCGTACCGGGTCGCGCGGTTCACCGTCTTCCCGTCGATTAACGAGGGCTTCGGCCTGCCGGTGGCCGAGTCGCTGGCCTGTGGGACCCCGGTCATCACCTCGGGTTTCGGATCGATGAAGGAGATCGCCGACGACGGCGGTGGGGCGCTGCTGGTCGACCCGCGCGACGATCTGTCGCTGGCCGGGGCGATGCGCGCGCTGCTGGTCGACGACGACCTGCTCGACGAGCTGCGCCGGCAGGCCCGCGCCCGGCCCGAGCGCACCTGGGACACCTATGCAGAGCAGACCTGGCGCGCGCTGACCGGAGAGGCAGAGGAGGCGGACGCCGACCCAAAAGGGGTGATGGTGCCACCGCTGCCTGCTTTCTCGGGGACCGCGGCCACCGACCGTCCGAATGTGAGGGAATTCTCGATGGAACTGTCGGTCGCCGAGGACCTGCGGGCCGCCCGGGCGATGCTGGCCGAACCGGATGACGCCGGTCGCCGGCGCGGCCGGGTCCGGCGGATGGTCCGCCGGGGCACAAGGGTGCTGACGCACCGGCTCGCCGCCGCCTCCGGGCACCTGGCCGACGCGGTCCAGCGGATCGACGATCGGCAGCGCGCCGACGCAGCCGACCTGCGGGGCGAACTTTCGCGGGTCGCGGACGCGGCCGCGCTGGCCCGGCAGCACGCCGACGCGGTCGGTCGCGACGTCGAGTCCAGGGCCGAGCAGCGGGACGAGCAGGCGCTGGCTGAACTCCGCATGACGGCCGCGCGGCTCGAGTCGGCCATGGCGTCCGTGGGCGCCCTCGAGGCGACGGTCCGCGAGTTCCGATCCCGGCTGGCCGTCACCGAACAGGCCGCGGCGCACCAGCGCAGCGAGCTGCGGCGGGCCCGGACGCAGCTCGCCCGGGCGCAGCGTCCGGCGACCGGGCGTCCGGACAGCGACGAGGCGCACGAGGCCGACCCGGTCCCCGCCGGCGGGCCGGCGGCCGTGGAGTGGACCGCCGACGCACTCGACCAGCAGGGATACCTTGACTTCGAAGAACGCTTTCGGGGTAGCAGGGAAGAGATCCGGGCCCGCCAGTTGGACGCGGTCAACTACGTCCGCGAGCTGCGCCCGGGCGACGGTCCGCTACTCGACATCGCCTGCGGGCGCGGGGAATGGCTGGGGATTCTGGGTGCCGAGGGGATCGAGGCGTACGGGGTGGACTCCAACGCGGCGATGATCGCCGACGCGGCCGCCGCCGGTCTGGACGTTCGCCACGAGGACGCGCTGGTGCACCTGGCCACGGTGAAGGAATCGTCGTTGCAGGGTCTGTCCGCGTTCCACTTCGTCGAGCACATTCCCCTGGGCGCGCTGGTGTCGATGCTCGACGACGCACTGGTGGCCCTGCGGCCGGGTGGAATCCTGTTGTTCGAGACGCCGAACCCTACGAACCTGATGGTCGGCTCCGCGTCCTTCTACCTCGACCCGACGCACGTGCGACCGGTGCACCCCGAGTTCCTGAGCTTTCTGGTGGAGTCACGTGGCTTCACCGACGTGCAGATCGACTACGTGCACCCCGCCGTGCCGGCCGAGACGATGATCGCGTCCGGCCCGCCGGACGGCTATCCGGACGCTCGGCTGAACCGGGCCGTCACCGCCGTCGAGACGTTCGTCTACGGACCGCAGGATTACGTGCTGACGGCCCGCCGTCCACGCACGGCCGAGCCGATCACCGTCGCGTCGCCGGCATAGACCGGCTAGCAGCGTGAACGTCGGGCCCGCGGTCGAGCATCGACTGCGGCCCCTGCGCTGCGCCCAGGCGGCGGCACCCGGCGGCGCCGACGCGGCCACCACTCGACTGTGTCCGCCCGAGGACGTGGCGTGGGATTCCTGAGTATTGATGCCCAGCTTGTAGGCTGACGGGCAACCGATCGAGCGAGTCGTCGCATACTCACGTAGGAAGTGGTCCCAGTTTCCGAAACAAGGACGCAGGACGACCGGGGAGCCGAATATCGGCCGGGATACTTCGAGACCAGACTCGCACCGAACCCGCACCGTACCGCGATTTGGCAGCACATCTGCACGTACCTTTCCAAGCGCTACATCGACGAATCGGCCACCGTCCTGGAACTCGGCGCCGGGTGGTGCGACTTTGCGAACAACGTCCGCGCCGGCACCGTGTTCGCGATGGACATCGACTCCACCGTGCTGCGCGCGGCGGGCGGCAACGTCAAGGCGCTGGTCGGTGATTGCACGAACCTGTCCGACTTCGCCGACGGCTCGATCGACGTGGTCTTCGCATCGAACCTGCTCGAGCATCTGGAACGGCCCCAGGCCCAGGCTCTGCTGGCCGAGGCGGCCCGGGTCCTCACCCCGACCGGCCGGCTGATCCTGATGCAGCCGAACTTCCGGCTGAACCCGGGCGGATACTTCGACGACTTCACGCACGTGGCCATCTACACCGATCGCTCGTTGAGCGACTATCTGGTCTCGCTGGGCTGGCGCATTGAACACGTCCATCCCCGGTTTCTCCCGCTGACCGTGAAGAATCGCGCCTCGCGGCTGACATTCCTTGTTCCGCTCTACCTGCGATCGCCGATCAAGCCTCTCGCGGGCCAGATGCTGGTGGTGGCCCACCCGCCGACGACCGACTTGTGACCGTTCCCCGCCGCGGTCGACATCAACCAGGAGCTCATTACCGTGTGGCATGGCAAATCAATCGCCGTCGTTCTACCGACTTATCGCGAAAAGAACAGCATTGCCGAGTGCATCCGACGCTTCGAAAAGCTGGGGATCGTCGACGACATCGTCGTGATCAACAACAACGCTGAGCCCGGGACGTCGGAGGAGGTCGCCGCCACCGGTGCCCGTGAGGTCGTCGAGACCCGCCAGGGGTACGGAGCGGCCATCCAGCGCGGCATCGCCGAGTCGACGGCGGACCTGGTCTGCGTGTGCGAGCCCGACGGCACGTTCGAGCCGCGCGACCTTTTCAAGCTCCTGCCGTTCACGGAGGAGTGCGATTTCGTGGTGGGCTCACGCACCGTCTCGAACTTCATCTGGGACGGCGCGAACATGGGCGTGCCGCTGCGCTGGGGCAACTGGGCGGTCGCCAAGCTCATCGAGGTGATCTACAACACCGCATACCTCAGCGACGTCGGATGCACCTTCCGGGTCCTGGCCCGCGATCGGGCCGAGGACATCCTGGCCACCGCCCGGTCCGCCGGTTCGGACTTCGGCCTGGAGATGCTGTTGTTGGCAATCCTGCGCCGGGCGCGGATCGTGCAGGTCCCCGTCAATTACCACCCCCGGGTCGGGGAGTCCTCGGTCACCGGACATCTCGGGAAGACCATTCGGTTGGGTTCGGCCATGGTGGGCATGGTCCTGCGGTACCGCCTGACGGGTCGGCGGATCCAGAATGCAGTACCGGCTCGCCGGACGAGCGAGTCCGACCTGACGGCCGGTTGAGCAGCGGGTTGAACGGAGGCCGGAGCGGAGGGCAGATGGGGCAGGGCGTCGACGTCGATTCGTCGGGCGGCACGCGAGGACACAGCGATCCCGATGCCGGCCCGCCGGGGACCCACCCGATCGTGCTGATGCTCGCCGCGCTGCCGGCGGTCCTGATCGGCCTTGGCCTTCGGGCCTGGTCGATGCGGACGCCGCTGCTTCCGCTCAACGCCGACGAAGCGGTGACCGGCCTGCAAAGTTACGAGGTCCTGCACGGCCACTTCCGGCTGGTAGTGGCCGGCAATCAGTACGGCGCCACATCCGAGTCGTACCTGTTCGCCCCGCTGCTGGCCGTCTGGTCGGGCCCAATCCCGCTGCGGATCGGTTCGATCCTGTTGTCGGCCGTCGCGGCGTGGACCATCTACCTGTTGGGTCGGGAGTTCTTCACCCGGGCGGTCTCCCTCACCCTTGCGCTGATCGGCTGGACCATGTCCGGCGCGGTGGTGGTCCTGTGGACCCGGCCGTACATGGGGTACACCACCGGGTTCATCGCCGAGGTCGTCGCCCTCGTCGCAGCCACCCGGGCGATGAACGCCGACGGCCGGCGCCTCGGCCGGCTGGGACTGATCGCGGGCGTGGGCACTGGCCTGGCGCTGTGGAGTCACCCGATGTTCGGCATCGTCTCGATGCTGATGCTGCTCGCACCCACCGTGCGCCATGTCCGCGACCTGCTGCACTGGTGGCTGCCAGCGGCCGGCGGCTTCGTGCTCGGCATTGCACCCTGGCTGCTGTTCATCGCCCGGAACGGGTTGCCCGGCGGTCCCGGGTTCGATTCGACCTACTCCGAACGCCTGGTCAACTTCTTCGCCGATCTGCTGCCCCGGCTGCTTGGTGTCCGGGCACCGGACGGCGGGTGGCCGTACGGCGCCGTGATCGGCGTCCTGTTCCTCGCGGCCGTGTTGGCCAGCATGGTCGTCGGTTACGTCGCCCTGGTGCGCCGGTGCGGTCCGAAGATCGCACCCGCATTGACCGCCGCGGTGCTGACGTTTCCGGTGCTCTCGGCCATGTCGGCGTTCACCTTCCATCAGGACGCCCGCTACGGCATGGCCTACATCCCGCCGCTGCTGGTGGGGTTGGGCGGGCTGAGCCTGCTCGCGACCCGGCGGGTACAGCAATCCGCCGCCCTGGTGGCGGTCGTGCCGACCGTCTGGGCGCTCGCCCTATGCGTTCCGGTGATCCACTACCAAGTCGGCTTCACCTTCACGAACCCGGACCAGGGCGCCGAAGAGGCCACGGCAGTGCTGGAACGGGCGGGCGTGACCGATCTCGGCGGCGAGTACTGGGCAACCTACCTCGTTGACTACCTGGCCGACGGCCGGTTCGATGTCCGACCCGATGTTGCGGTCCGGTTCAACGACGACGCAGCGCGGTTCGATGCGTCGACTCCGACGGATCGGACGTACATCTACACCACCGGCATCGAGCCACACCTCGCATTGCCCCCGGACGACTACCAGTTGGTGCAGGTCGGCGGGTACGACATCTACCTGCCCGACGCAGGCTGAGCCGGGCGCCGACAAATGACGGGTTCGGTCGCGGGGGCGGGAGAAGCCGACCCGACCAACCCGGCGGAATCGGTGCCCGCGACGAGCCGGCAGCAGTGGTGGCACGCCGCCCGGCTGGCCGCACCGATCTGGGCGGCGCTGACCACGGTGCGGTATCTGGTGGCCGCGCTCACCGAGTACGTCGTGCAACCGGACCATGGCCGGATAGCGCAGGGCCTGGTCGGGCTGGCCAAGCTGCCGTCGAATTGGGATGCCAGTTACTTCGCCGCGATCGCCCGGTACGGGTACTTCGACGAGGTCCATCCGCCCGCGATCTGGCAGGCGTTCTTCCCCGGCTACCCGATGGCGATGCGCGCCGTGTCGGGGGCGCTGACCTTCGAGGTGTCGGAGGGCCGCCTGCAGGTGGCAGGAGCGTTCATCAGCGCCGTGTGTTCGATGATCGCCGCGATCGTCATCTTCCGGTTGGCCGAGAACCTCGGGGACGCCCGGGCCGGCACGTGCGCGGTGCTCATGCTCATGCTATGGCCGTCGGCGACCTTCCTCACGGCGGCCTACTCCGAGTCGCTGTATCTCGCGCTCGCGGTCGGCGCCTGGTGGAACGGGCAACGCGGCCGGTGGTGGTGGGCCGGGCTGCTCTGCGCCGGGGCCTCGTTCACCCGGATCAACGGGCTCTTCCTGGTCGCCGGGTTGCTGGTCATGCTGATCGTCCGGATTGCGCGTCGACAGGAGCCGTTTCGCGTCCACAAGGTGCTGGCCGTCGGCCTGGGTTCCGCCGGAACCGCCGTGTATCTGGGCTATCTGTGGGTGGTCACCGGTGATCCGCGGGCCTGGCAGAACGCCCAGCGGGAGGGGTGGGCGCGGGAGACCATCTGGCCGTGGGACGCGCTGGACAATACTTTGCAGGCCATCCGGGGCATCGACGACCCGCTCCGTCAGGCTCAGTGGATCATCGACATCGGCACCGCAGTGTTCTGCCTGGTGGCCGCCGGCTACATGGCCTACCGGCGGTTCTGGCCCGAACTGACCGTCACCATGATCACCGTCGGGGTGCTGGTGAGCAGCACCAACTACCTGTCGATCATGCGCAACACGCTGACGATCTTCCCGCTGTTCGTCCTCGGCGGCGGCATCCTGGCCCGCCGGCCGGAATGGCTCACCGCGACACTCCTGACCCTCAGCGGTGTGTGGATGGTCGCCACGACCGCACTGTTCACCATCAGCAAGTGGGTGGGCTGACCCGGCCCGGTCGTCGTGGGGTGGGCTCCGCCGCATCCGGGTCCGGACGCAGGGGCCGCGCCGGCGGCTGTTCGACACGCTCGGCCATCGGGTGCGTCGCCCGATCGGGGCGCCCGGCACCTCCGCCGGGTGAAGTTGGTCGAGCAGCGGTTCGCCGGACTTGAGCCGGCTCCGGCGACCGAGCAAGATCCGGTCCGGGGAAATGGTTGGCGCGCCCGCGGTCGGGTCGGGTTCGTCGCCATGATGCGGGAACGTATCGGGGCACTTCTGGGGGAATCATGCGACCTGGCTCGTCCGTGCCACGCGACTGGAACCGGCGTGCGTCGACGACCGTCGTGGTGTCATTAATTATCGCGCTCGTGGTCGCGGCGATCGGTCCAGTGACCGCCACGGCGGCGCCGGGTACGGGCGGCTCGCCCGGCCCCCGGCCGGCGGTGGGCGGACTTTCCGACCAGCTGGCCCGGGCGTCCCTGGTCGACGATTCGAGCGCCGGGTCGTTCAAGGCCCTGGCCCCGGCCCGGGTGCTGGACACCCGCAGCAACACCGGCGCCCCCGGACCCGTCCCCGCCAACGGCACCATCGACGTCCAGATCACCGGCCAAGCCGGCGTCCCCAGCACCGGCGTCGCCGCCGTCGCACTGAACATCACCGCCGTCGCCCCCACCAGCGGCGGCTACATCACCGTCTGGCCATCCACCAGCAGCCAACCCAACGCCTCCAACCTCAACTTCACCACCGGCCAAACCATCCCCAACTTCGTCGTCGTCCCCGTCGGCGCCAACGGCAAAATCAAACTCTTCAACGGCTCCCCCGGCACCATCCACCTCCTCGCCGACTACTACCTCTCGGACACTCCCGTCGCCGTGAACGCCCTCTCGCCGAACGGCGGGACGGCAAATGGCGGAACCACCGTCACCATCACCGGTTCCGGCTTCACCGGAGCGACGTCGGTGACGTTCGACGGGATGCCGGCGAGCAGCATTCACGTGGTCAACGACTCAACCGTCACCGCCGTCGCGCCGGCCGGAGACGGGGGTGGTCGACGTGAGCGTCACCTCTCCGAAGGGGACATCGTCGAGCCCCGCCGGGCGGTTCACCTACGCGCCGCGCACCCTGTCGGTGTTCGCCGGTATCCCGTTCAAGCCGGGGCCGGCGACCTCCACAGCGCTCGGCAGCCTGACCGACGTCGCCGTCGACTCGGCCGGAAACCTCTACATCGCAGACTCGTACTACTCGGTCATCGAAAAGGTCACCCCCGACGGGACACTCTCCGTCGTGGCCGGCACAGGTGTGGCCGGCACCCCGGTTCCGGGTCCGGCGACGCAGAGCCCGCTGCCGAATTACAGTTCGAAGCTCGCGGTCGACGGGTCAGGCAACCTCTATATTGGTGCACCGTCGACGGTACTCAAGATGGACTCGTCTGGGGTGCTTTCGGTCTTCGCCAACGGACTCGGGTACTACCTCGACCTTGGGACCGACGCGGCCGGGAACCTCTACGTCTCGAGTTGGTCTTCATACGTCACCAAGATCACGCCATCCGGCACGACCTCCTCGATTTACATGGGGATCGATGGGGTCCAAAGCCTGGCGGTTGCCCCCAACGGTGATATTTTCTTCTTCTCCGGAGGACGAATAAGGAAGCGGACAACTGACGGCGAATTTTCCATCGTTGCCGGCACCAACTCTGCGGGGCCGCCGGTCGCCGGGCCAGCCACCGAGAGCCCGATCTACGATGCGACCCTTGCCGTAGATGCGAACCAGAATGTTTACGCTCGGACGAGCGGATTCTGGGGCTCCCGCATCGTGAAGGTGACCGGCAGGACATTGTCGATCGTCGCGGGCACCGCAACCAACGGTCCACCGGCCCCTGGCCCGGCACAATCGAGCCCGTTCACCTTCATTTCATCCTTGGCGGTCGACCCGGCCGGAACAGCGCTGTTCGTAGCCGATTCCGGGCGCGGGTCAAGCGTTGACTCCAGTGTGGACCCGCCCACAGTGCATCTCAGGGACCTCAACTAGTGACCAAGATCGTCGGAGGCACGCTATCCATAGTGGCCGGAGCCGACGCGGGAACACCTCGGCCGGGTCCGAGTACCTCAAGTACGATGGCGCGGCCAATCGCAGTGGCGACCGACAGCAGCGGCAATACCTACGTCCTTGACGAGAACGAGCACCTTGTTCGCAAGGTTGACAGTTCAGGATCGATGTCGGTTATCGCCGGCAACGGACAGGCCGCCGAGCCGACACCGGGACCTGCGCTCGAACGTGCGATCGGCTATCCCCTGCGGGCACTTGCCGCCGACAGCAACGGAAACGTGTATGTCGCCAGTTCTTATCGGGTCCTGAAGATCTCGCCAAACGGACAGCTTTCCTATTTCGCAGGTAATGGCGAACCGGGTGGCCCGGTTCCGGGGACTGCCGTGCAGAGCCCGCTGGACAGCGCCTACGGAGTGGCCGTCAACTCGACAGGAGTGCTCATCTCGACCGGAACGCGAATAGTCAAAGTGAACTCGGCGGGCCAACTTACAATAGCTGTCGGCAATGGAACACAGGGCAACCCGACCCCCGGAACGGCACTGTCCAGCCCTCTCAACGGACCCCAACATCTCGCCATCGACGCGGGCGGCAACATCTACTTCACCGACTATCTGAACGACGAGGACAACGGCCAGTCGCACAACCCGAGGGCGCTCAAGGTCAGCACCTCCGGTCAGTTGTCCATCATCGCGGGCTCAGGAACGGAAGGAAATCCGATGCCAGGGCCCGCCACGCAAAGCGCGCTCAACTACCCGACGGGTGTAGCCGTGGACGGCGCCGAAAACGTGTACCTGTCCGTCCAGGACAGCATTCGGAGTCCGAACACCAACTTTGTCCTCAAGGTCAACCCGATCGGCAATCTCTCATTCATCGCCGGAATGGCGAATACCCGGATTCACCGTTCCCGGCCCGGCGATCCTCACCCCGCTACGCACACCCGTCGGTCTGGCCGTTGACGCCGGCGGCGCCCTGTACATCGCAGATTCCACCAACCGGATCGTCGACAGGGTGACACGGTGAATTGAGTCGTCATCCAGATCCGAGAAGTCGAAGAATGGTCTGTCCGAGTCGATCCCGTGTTGACAGCACGGATCCGAATTCACCCGATGGACATCTACGGTCCGACCTGTTACGTCTGACCGATGCCGTTGACCACGAAGCAGCCCGCAAGTTTGACCGCCGGTCCGAATCGCCGGCCAACTGCGGTCACCCTCGTCCTGGCGTTGCTCTCCTTGGTGACCTCGGTTATCACGGCTCCGAACGCGACCGCGGCAACGACCTCGCCGGTCGCCGCGGGCGCCCTGGCGGCTGCACCGACCACTCCGCCGACTCCGGATTATCGTTCGCTTCGGCCGGCCCGGCTGGCCGACACCCGCCCGGGCGCTCCGACGATCGACGGCCAAGGTCAAGGAGCCGGCAAGGTCACGCCCGGGTCACCGCTGCTGCTGACCGTCGCGGGACGAGCCGGCATCCCTGCGGCCGCCACGGTGACGGCGGTGGCGTTGAACGTCACCGCCGTCGACGCGGCACCCGGAGGCGCCTACGTCACGGTGTACCCGGCCGACCAGGCCCGTCCGGTCGCCTCCAACATCAACGTGGATTCGGGCCAAACGGTCGCGAACTCGGTGATCGCGAAGCTCAGCCCGTCCGGCCAGATCCGCATCTATGCTTCGGCGTCCACGCACATCCTGGTCGATGTGGCCGGGTATTGGACAGACGGCGGCATCGTCTCACTCAACCCCGCTCGGCTGGCCGATACCCGGCCGGGGGCTCCGTCGATCGACGGCCAGTTCTCCGGCATGGGCACGATTGCGGGCGGATCCGCGCTGGACCTGCAGGTCACCGGTCGCGGCGGCGTGGCCGGCGCAGCCACGAGTGTCGCCCTCAACGTCGTCGTCACCGGCGCAACGGGTGGCGGCTACGTCACCGCCTACGCCTCGGGCGGACCGCTGCCGCTCGCGTCGAACCTGAACTACACCACCGGGGCGACGGTCGCGAACCAGGTGATCGCACCGATCGGCGCCGGCGGGAAGGTGTCCCTGTTCGTCTCGGCATCCGCCCACCTCGTAGTCGACGTGGCCGGCTATTTCACCGCCGCATCCGACTATGTCTGTTTGACGCCCGCCCGGGTTGCCGATACCCGGCCGAACAGCCAAACGGTGCCCGGGCCCAGCAATCTCAGCTCGCGAGACTCCAGCCGGGTCGGCCAGATCGGCGTCGCGACACCCAACTCGCAGATCGACGTGCTGGTGTTCGACCGCGCCGGACTGCCGGCCGGAGGTCAGGTCGGCGCGGTCGTCCTGAACGTCACGATCACCAATCCGACCTCGGCCGGGTACGTCACCGTCTTTCCCACCGGCAGTCCCCCGCCCAACGCCTCGAACGTCAACCTGCTGGCCGGCCAGACCCGGCCCAACCTGGTGATCGCCAAGGTCGGCCGGGGCGGCTCGATTTCGCTGATCACCAGCATCGCCGCGACGCACATCGTCGTGGACGTCATCGGATACCTGCCGGCGATCTCCCCGACGCAGCAGCCGCCGTACTACAGCTGGATCAGCACCGGGTGGGATGGCGCTCCCGGCTCGTTCGACCGGTGCACTCCGATCCCGTACCAATACAACCGCACCGGGGTTCCCGATTGGATGGTGACCGACGTCGAGACCACCATCACGACCATCGAATCCGTGACGGGACTGGACTTCGTGCGCCGTCCGGACACGACCGACAGCCCTGAGCGGGACCCGGTGAACGCCGATGGCTCCGTCAAACCCGTCATCATCGGATTCGGCACCCAGGCCCAGTTCCCCGGCCTCGCCGGTTCCGTCGTCGGCTATGCAGGGCCCTATTTCAGCGGCAGTTGGAACAGCATCCGCTACGACGGCTCCGTCTTCGTGAGCGGACGGGTGGTCTTCGACAGCGCCGACCTCGCCGCGTACGCGCCCGGCTTCGGCGTCGGCAATACCTTCGGCAAGGTCCCCCTGCACGAGCTCGGTCACCTGATCGGCCTTGGCCACGTGTCGAACGCCGAAGAAGCGATGAACACGGTACTCACCTTCGATCGGTCCGGAATGTACGGCTCGGGTGACACCCTCGGCCTTCGATTGCTCTACCAGACTCAGGACTGCCCGGGATCGCCGGCTTCCTTCCTGCGCGCCGTCGACGGCATCGAAGCGCCCGACTTCGGCAACCGGGACTCCGGATTCGTCGATCGCACCGCGACCGGTTCGTGACGCTCGGCAGCTCCGGGGCCGGAGGGTCACATTGTGTGTCCGGTCAGAACGGCCGCACGTAGATGACCAGGTCGTGCAGCAGTTGGATCGGGCTGCGTCCGCGCAAGTCGATGGTGGAGATTCCGGGCGACACCTCGGCGCACGTCTCCCCGGTGTCGCACATGCCGGGCACCTGCCCGACCCACAGCACGACGGGTGCGCTGCGGGGCTGCGTCAGTGCCTCGAGCACCCAGCGGCGTCGCTCGTAACCCGGGTAGAGGGTGGTGACCGACGGGCCGATCTGGGCGGCGCAGCCGTAGGCCGGGATGCGGTCGGTGAAGATCGCGACGTCCGCTCCGGTCTGCGCCGCCGCCTGCTCGACCCGATCGCACAGCGCAATCATGTCGTCGACCGGCATCTGTTCATATTGCGAGGTCGCGGCGACGGCCTGCGTCTCGAGCGCACCACCCCGGCCGGACCAGGTGACCACCCGCCAGGTCGCGGTCAGGCCGACCAGAGCCACCAGACCGATCGCCGTCCACCGCGCCCACCGCCCGGCCGTGGGCACCGGCCGCATGCAGGTCGCCACGAACCACAAACCGATGGGCAGCGGAAGGATCAGTCGGGCCGCCCGGAAGTAGACGGTGCCCAGGTCGTCGTAGGTCTTGCCGAGCGAGAGCACCAGCGCCAGCACCACGACCAGCGCCGCGTAGGCCACAATCGGGGCCCGCCGCCGCTGCCCGATCACCACGCCACCGAACGCCATGATCGCCAGCGGAACCAGGACCGGGTATCGCAGGATCTCCGGCGTGTACATGCCGAACATCCGCTCGGGATTGGTCACGTTGTCCAGCAGCACGTCCCAGTGCAGGGCCATCGGCGCAGCGGGATGCAAGTTGTCGGCCGGATGTTCCGAATACCACCACCCGACGAACATCAGCCACAGTCCGATCGGGGTGACGGCCAGCAGCATCGTCGTCGCGGTCCGCCGCCAGCCCCGTTCCCGCGTCGCCGGCACGCACCGGACGCCGGCGTACGCCAGCGCCGGCACGGTCATCAACAGGCTGGACGTGTCGACCAGGAACGCCGCCGCGGACAGCGCGACGGCGGCCGCCGCCCAGCGGATCCGGTCCGGGTAGAGGATGACGACGGCCACCACGATCCCGCCCAGGAACCGACCGGCCGCCGTCCCGTACACCGAGGCCGCTACCACGTACTCTGTGGTCAGCAATGCCGGCATGGCGACGGCGACGGCGGCCAGCAGCCGGTGCCCGCGTCGCCACGCCGCCGCCGCCGGCATCCACCACGACGCCAGATGGGCGGCGGTGAGCACGACCGGCAGCGCCATCGGGTACCCGACGCCCAACGCGTGCAACAGCTCCGTCGGGATCGATTCCAGCGTCGACCCGTAGGTCTGACCCCAGAAGTTGGGCTGTTGGGGCTGCAGCCGGCCCCACGATTCCGCCGCCGCCCAGAGCAGGGCCCAGTCGTCGCTGACGTACCGGCTGAACCAGCCGACCACCAGCCAGGTCTGCTGGATGAGCACAAGCAGCGCGATCCCGGCGATTACCCACCGGTCGATAGCTGGGCGGGCCTTCCGCGGGTCCTCGACGACGGTGACCGGACGGGTGACGGGGACGTCGTCCAGGCCGGGGAAGCCCCCGACGGCACCGGCGGTCCCGGCGATGAGAACGGGCAACGCCACCGTGTCGTCGCGCTCGCCAGGAGCCGCGACCCACACCGAACGGTTCATACCCGCCCATCGCTCAGCTGGACCACTTTGGCCGAAGCGTATCGCCGGGGCACCGCCCACCGGCGCAGGAAACGCCCACGTGCCGCGACGGCGATCGGCCCCGTCCTACAGCTGCCGCAAGTCGCCGGCGGCCGACACGGAACACACCCGCCCGTCGAAACCCTGGTCTCGCATCCAGCGGAGCAGGGCGGCCGGGTCGACGCCGCTGTCCTGATCGGGATAGCCGATCGGGTCGGCCCGGCTGTAGCCCTGCGGCGTCGGCACCCCGGACTCGGCGGCCAGGATGACCGCATCGATCGAGGTCAGCCAAGCTGGCGTGGCCGGGTCGGCGGACAGCAGGATCAGCGCGTCGCAGTCGGCGCGGATGCGGTCGATCTGCCCCACCAGCGCGGGGCTGAGCAACTCGGCGCGGGTCCAGACGGCGTCGACCGGGCGCTGCATCTCGACGACCATCGTCGCCGTCACGACGCCGGCAAGGCCGAGCGTGACGGCCCGCCGCCACGCCGGACCGGCGGCGAATCGGCCGTTCCACCACAACTCGAAGCCACGCAGGACGACCAGCACGACCAGGCCGAACAGGATGATCATCACCCGGTACGGCGAACGGATCGAGTTCATCCCGGGGACCAGCTGCCACAGCACCCGGAAAAGGCTGAACCCGCGCTCGTCCATCAGGAACAGCGCCAGCACCCCGACCACCGCGAGGACGGCGGCGAGCAACCCGGCCGGTCCGATCGGGTACGGCCGGACGGCCGGTCGCGGACGGCGCCGGACGGCGACACGCAACACCCCGAGGGCCGCGGTGGCGAACACCACGAACACGATCGGGGTGAAGCCGTAGCGCTGGTCGTTCACCGAGGAGTCGAAGTGCAGGGCGGTGTACAGCGACGACCAGATGCCGCCGCCGCCTTCCGACGCGTTCCACAGGTCGGACCAGCGGGGGCTGTAGATCTGGACGTCCAACCACCCCGGTGGCGGCAGCAGACCCATGCTGGGCAGGTACACCCAGACCACCGCCGCCCAGAGCACCACCATCAGCACCGCCCCTGCGATGCCGAAACCCGAACGCAGGGTCGACCAGAGGTCCGCGACGACCAGCCGGATCGCGGTCGCGATTCCCCGCCGCGAACTGAGCAGCGCCAACGCCGCCCCCAGGAAGACCAGGATCAACCCGGTCAGGACCATGGCGTACCAGGACGAAAGGGCGAGCAGCGGTGGCGCCACGGCGAGCAGCGCGACGCCCCGCCGCACGTGCCGCCCGCCGACCAGGTCGTGCAGGCCGACGAAGATCCACGACGCGGACAGCATGCCGAACAACTGGACATGTCCGAACCCCACCTGCATGGCATAGGAGCAGACGCAGAGCACCACGAACGCGACCTGCAGCCAGCGCGAGTCCAGCACCCGACGGCTGAGCGCGGCCACGCCCAGCGCGCCGATCAGGAAGAACCCGATGCCGGCGACCACCCAGGCGTCGACCGGGCTCACGCCCAGCAGGCGGGCCAGCGAGTACAACTGGCCCTGCACCAGGAAGGCGTCGCTGCTGCCCAATGTGTTGCGGGCCGGGTAGTAGAAGAACAGGTCCCGGATCGACTCCTGCCCGGTCCACACCCGGTACCAGTGCTCGTGCAGGGCGATCGTCCAGCGCGCGTCACCGAGGTTGCCGGGCAGCCGGCCGCGCACGATCACGGTGCGGAACACCCACAGGGTGCACAGCACCGCGACCAGCTCGGGCAGGAAGACCAGCGCGCGGCCCGGCCACCGCCTGGTGGTCGATCCGGGAGCCGCCGCGGACGCGTCCGGCTCGACCGCCGGCTCGGTCGCCTGGTTCATCTCAGTTCGCCACGAGCGCGGTGTACCCGTCGTCGAAAATCACCTGGGGCGGGCGCGGTTGGCTCGGACCGAGTACCTCGATCGGCTCCCCTGGGCTCTCCGGCGTGCACACCACCGCCGGGGTGACGATCAGCGCCCACGACTGCCCTTCCACGCACACCTGGTGGCCTTCCCGGCGGGCGTTCTCCACCAGCCCGAGGGCGGCCGGCCAGCCCGCCTCGGTGAAGGTGAGCCGCACGTCACCGTCCGGCATGGCCGCGGTGGTCGCCGGCGTCAGGCCGCGGTACGGGTTGGCCGAGACGCCGACGAGCAGCAGGACCGCGGCCAGCACCACGGCGACACCGGCCGCGGTCAGCCGGCCGACCCGTTCCCGTTGCCGTTCGAGGACGTCGAACACCGCGTCCAGCCCGGCCCACAGCACCAGCAGCGGGCCGGCCAGGATGAACCAGCCGACGTAGTCGAAACTCAGGTTGTCCACCCCGCGGGCCGCGTAGAACGCGAAGGCGGCGGTGGCCGCCGCGACCATCAGCACCACGTCGAGCCGGAACCGGGCGCCCACGTTCTTCGGATCGGCGATCCGGGCAACGACGGTCAACGCGATCGCGACCACGTACAGGGCCACCATCCACCAGCCGCTGCGCAGCCAGTAGCCGGCGGTGAACCCGGCGACGTCGCCCGCGGTCCGCGGCACGAAGCCGGCGTCGGAACCGACGAACTGCAGGTACTTGTCGAATTCACCCGGCCAGTGCAGGACCAGGTTGACCACCAGCGGGCTCAGGAACAGCACCAGCACGACGCCGGCCCAGATCAGGTGGGCGACCCGCGGCCCCGGCGCACCGCGGCGCACCCGGACGAACCCGGCGACCAGCGCCAGGACGCTGAGCAGGCCGGCGAACATCACGAACGACACGTGCCCGTGCACGCAGAGCGAGGCGCCGGCGATCAGCGCCCACAGGCAGCCCCAGTGCGCGCCGGCGACGGCCGCCGCCGCCACCACCAGCAGCAGGAACGGGGCGATGTAGACGCCGGGCATCCAGGTGGTCGCCAACGCGTAGGGCTGCCAGACGTGGATCACGGGAACCAGGGCGACCAGGGCCAGCGCGGCCGTCCACCGGCCGCTGACCGCCCGCATGAGGCCGGCGGCGGCACCGATGCAGAACGAGTTCAGCGCCAGGATCCCGGTGAACTGACCGCTGTACGAGCTCGGCGCCAGACCCAGCCATCGGTGCACAATCATGTCGCCGAACGCCTGGGCGTACAGCAGGGCCGGCCCGGGATGGTTGAAGCCGACCCGCGAGTAGTTGCCCACGAGCAGCCGGAACTGCTCCGCCCGGTCGACCAGGATCGAGTTGGCCGCGAAATCGCCCTCCTCGATGATCGGCGAGGCGATCAACTGCCGGTTGGCCAGCACCAGCCAGACAAACACGACCAGCCCCGACGCGGCACCGACCAGCAGGGCCGGCCGCCACACCGACCGGGCCGGCACCGGCGCGGCCTCGGTCGGGGCGGTCTGCACGTTCACGGCGCTCGTCGACACCTAGATGGTGCCCTGCCGAACCGCCTGCTCGATCCACGGGATGACCTCGTCGAGCATGTCCTCCAACGACGTGGTGGCCTCGAACCCGAGCACGTCGCGGGCCTTGTCGACGGCCGGGACCCGGCGCTGCACGTCGTGGTCGAAGGCCTCGTCGTGCACGAACCGCAGCGGCGCGTCGGGGCCCTTGATCTTGCGCCAGATGATCTCGGCCAGTTCGGTCACCGAGTGACCCTGGGCGGTGGACAGGTTGAAGTCCTCGTTCAGCGCGGCCGGGCTCTCCATGGCGTCCACGATGCCGCGGGCCAGGTCGCCGCCGTAGGTGTAGTGCCGGATCTGCTCGCCGGTACCCAGGATGTGCAGCGGATCCTGCCCCTTGAGCACCTTCTGCACCAGGTCGGGCACGACGTGGCTCATCGCGAGCTTGACGTTGCCGGAGTCGATCTCCACGTCGCCCAGCGCGCGGGATTCACCGATGCCCACGCAGTTGAACGGCCGGACGATCGTGTACGGGAGCTTGTACTGGTCCCACGCGGCCCGCGCGAAGTACTCGACGGCCAGCTTCTGGAACCCGTAGGACGACAGCGGGGGCGGCACCCGTCGCTCCTCGCCCTCACGGGAGGGCCAGGTGGTCGTCGACTCGAACACCATCGACGACGACATGTAGGTGACCTTCTCCAGCCGGCCCTCCTTGTGCGCGGCGATCGCCGCGTCGCACGAGGACGCGATGATCCGCTCGTTCTGCGCGAGCAGGTCGTAGGCGTAGGTGTGGAAGTAGGAGATGCCGCCGATCAGCGCCGCGCCCGCGATGAAGTGGTCGCAGTCGGACAGCAGCTCGGTCATCAGCTTGGTTTCCTGGACATCACCCTGCTGCAACCGGTAGTTCGGGTGGTCGTCGTAGGACTTGGCCACCCTCCCGTACTTGGAGAAATTGTCGATGCCGACCACCTGGTAGTCCCGGCGCAGCAACTCCTCGACGATGTATCCGCCGATGAAACCGGCAGATCCGCTGACCAATACCTTCTTGCTCATCGATACCTTTTCATTTCGTTTCGTTGTACTCGACGGTCGTCACTGCACTGCCGCGCGGATCTGCGCCGGCGGCCGTCAATCGCGCCGGCTGTCCTGGACCAGCTTGTCGGCCTCGGCCCGCACGGTTTCGACGTCGGCCCGCGGCCGGAAGGCGAACCGGTACCAGCGAAAGTAGTGCGGGAGCCACTGGACCAGCTTGAAATTGGAGGCCCCGGCGGTCCGGTCCAGCCAGATGGTCGGGATCTCGGCGACCGGCCGGCCCAGCCGGCGGGCCTTGGCCGTCAACTCCAGGCCGATCTCGAACCCGTCCCGGGAGTGGATGCCCACGTCCTGCACGAACCGGCGGTCGTAGGCCTTGAACGAGTTGGTCGCGTCCCGGGTGCCGATGCGGGTGAGCAGGTGCAGCGACCGCCCGGCCGTCCGCGACATCATCGACTTGACCAGCGGTCCCCCGACCTGTTGCCCGCCCGGCATGTAGCGGGAGGCCGCGGCGACCACGACCCCTCGCTCGACCAGGCGCACCAGGTCGTCGATCTGCCGTGGGTCGTCACACCCGTCGGCCATGGTGACCACCACCGTCGGCGCCCGGGCCGCGTCGATCCCGAACCGGATCGCGTTCGCCGGACCCCGACCGTAGGTACTCACCACGATTCGGATTCGGGGCTCGGTCGCCGCCAGTCCCTGCACGACCGGAATGGTGGTGTCCTCGGGGAAGTCCACGACGACCACCACCTCGCAGTCCAGCTGCACCCCCTCGAGCAACCGGGCCAACGGCGGCCCGATGTTCTCCCCCTCGTTGTACGCGGGGATGATCACCGAGACGCGGGGATCGGACGCCGGCGTCACGTCCGCTCCTTCACGGCCCGCCGCGCGGGCTCGGCAACCCGGCCACGGAGCCGGCGACCGGATCGACGGTTCGCCGGGCAAACCTCGCTCACACCTGCACCCCGTTGCCGAGCAGGTTCCAGATGTCGGCGACCGGCTTGTCGGTGACCAGCTCCCGATACTCGCGATGGGGTGTCGCGATCACCAGGATGTCGCTGCGTTCGAGCACCGTCTCCAGCGGGAGCAGGTCGGGATCGACCGTGACGTACGGGTCGGTGGTCAACACCTCCCCGGCCTTGAAGGACAGCACCCGCCGAAGCTTGTACGACAGGCTGGACCGGATGTCGTCGGATCCGCCCTTGAAGGCCATACCGAGGATGCCCACGGTCATCTCGGTGAGCGGGTAGCGCCGCTCGAGCCGGCTGACCAGGTACAACGGCAGCCCTTCGTTGACCAGCATGGCCGCGTGGCCGAGCGCGAACTGGTTGTCGCTGAAGGCGGCCAGTTGCATCGTGTCCTTGAATAGGCACGGCCCGGCCGCGAGGCCGGCCCCCGGCAGGTCGGCCGCCCGCGGGTAGTCGAGGGTCAGACCGGCCCGGATCCGGTCGAAGTCCAGGCCCCGGTCGTTGGCCATCATGTAGAACTGGTTGGCGGCGGCGAACTTGATGTAGCGCCAGGTGTTGGTGAACAGTTTGGCGAGTTCGGCCTCCTCTGGCTCCATCGGCACCAGGGTGGCGGTCAGCCGGCCGAACAGCGTCTCGGCCCGCTTCTGCCCCCGCTCCGACCGGGACGAGACGATCTGCGGGAGCGAGAACAGCTCCTCCATCGCGTGGTGCTCGGCGATCCGCTCCGGGCAGAAGGCCACGTCGATGTCCAAGCCGAGGTCGCCGATCATCCGCTCGACCAGCGCGGTCACCCCGGGGTACACCGTGCTCCGCAGCACCAGCAGCTGGCCGTCCCGGAAATACGGCGTGCAACCGGACAGCGCGCGCGGGATGGCCCGGGGGTCCGGGTTCAGGTGCTCGTCGACCGGGGTCCCGATCACCACCACCACGTGCTCGGCGTCGGCGACCACCGCCGGATCGGTGGAGGCGTGCAGCCGCCCACCGGCCAGGGCCTCATTCAACTTCGGTTCGGCGCCCGGTTCCAGGAACGGCAGGGTGCCGTCGTTGACCTTGCTGACGGCCGCCGCGCTCAGATCGTGCACGAGTACCGACAGGCCGCGGTCGGCGAGGGCGATCGCCAGCGGCAACCCCACGTGGCCGCCGCCGCCGATGACGACGACGTCGTGCGCAAACTCGGACGGGCGCGTGTGTTCGGTCAAACTCAACTCTCCGGATTGTTGTGCGTCGAGACGATGCCCGGTGGCCGCACCACCAGGTGGCAGGACGTCCCCGACCCGGCCGGGTTGCCTCACCGGCCGCGCTGCCCGGCCGCGACGGCCCCGGCGATCGGCTGCCGGACCCGTTCCCGCAGCAGGATGCCCAGCGCCTCGACGCCGTCCTTCCAGGTGAGCTTCTTGCCGGCCTCGCGGGTGCGCGCCTTGTAGCTGATGGCCACCTCGTAGGGGCGGATCCCGGACCGGAGAATCTTCCCGGTGATCTCGGCCTCCATGCCGAATCCCGCGGACCGGACGTCCAGCGCCCGGTACATGTCCAGCGGCAGCAGCTTGAAGCAGGTCTCCAGGTCGCTGATGTAGCAGTTGAACAGGATGTTCGCGAACGTCGTGACCGCCCGGTTGCCCAGCACGTACAGGTAGGAGAAGGCATTGTGGCTGCCGAATGTGCGGGTGCCGTATACGACGACGGCCTCGTCGTTCAGGATCGGCTCGACCAGCGAGGGGATCTCCTCCGGCGCGTACTCCAGGTCGGCGTCGCACATGATCACGTAGTCGCCGGTGGCGATCTCCGCCGCCTTGCGGATGGCCGAGCCCTTGCCGCCGTTGGTCGGCTTGAGGTGAATCAGTACCCGGGGGTCGCCGGCCCATTTCGGGTAGAGCTCGCGGGTGCCGTCGGTGCTGCCGTCATCGACGATCACCAATTCAATCTCGATGGGGTAGTTGACGTCCAGCACCCGCTTGACGGCTGATTCGAGGGTCGCCAACTCGTTGTAGACCGGCATGAGAATCGACAGCTTCATCGGCGCAGCATAACAACGCGTTTGTCCAGATCAGGCGTCCTGCACGGGGTGTCGCGGACGTTGCGGCGCACCGTGCACAGTGGCCCCACCAGTCCCGCCCGGACGCCCCGACACTCCCCGGGATCAACCGGGCACACCGGCCCGATCGGGATAGGGTCCGGCGTGACCCGGGTCCGGGTTCCGGACACCGGTCGGACCGTGCCCGGCGCTCGTCCGGCCCGGCCGCCCGCATGCCGGCCGCCGCCGAACTCAGAGAGGAACCGACGATGGTGGAACGCAGGATCCTGGTCACCGGCGGGTCCGGTTTCATCGGATCCCATCTGGTCGGCCGGCTGCTCCGGCAGGGCCATCAGGTGCTGGTGGTCGACAATTACTACTCCGGCAGCCGCGGCAATCTCACGGATCTGTTGACGCACCCGAACCTCGAGGTCATGCGGCACGACGTGACGTTTCCCCTCTATGTCGAGGTGGACGAGATCTATCACCTCGCCTGCCCCGCCTCGCCGGTGTTCTACCAGCGTGACCCGGTCCAGACGACCAAGACGTCGGTGATGGGCTCCATCAACATGCTCGGCCTGGCCAAGCGGACGAAGGCCAAGATCCTGCTGTCCTCCACGTCCGAGGTGTACGGGGATCCCGAGGTGCATCCACAGGAGGAGTCGTACTGGGGTCACGTCAATCCCATCGGCATCCGCTCCTGCTACGACGAGGGCAAGCGGTGCGCCGAAACCCTGTTCTTCGACTACCGCCGCCAGCACGACATGCCGATCAAGGTCGCCCGGATCTTCAACACCTACGGCCCGGGAATGCGACCCGACGACGGTCGCGTGGTGTCCAACTTCATCGTCGCGGCGCTCACCGGCCGGCCGATCACCATCTACGGCGACGGCAGCCAGACCCGCTCGTTCTGCTACGTCGACGACATGGTCGACGGACTGCTGCGCCTGATGGACACCCCGCACGATGTGACCGGACCGATCAACATCGGCAATCCGCACGAGTTCACCATGAAGGAACTGGCCGACCTGGTCATCGAGTTGGTGGGCAACGACGCGATCGTCGAGTACCACCCGCTGCCGTCCGATGATCCGACTCAACGGCAGCCCAACATCACCAGGGCCCGGGAGACGCTCGGCTGGGCACCGGCGGTCGAGCTGGCCGAAGGCCTGGCCGCGACGATCGACTTCTTCCGCAAGCAGTTGGCGACCGCTCCGGTGCGGCTCTGACCCCGGTCCCGCGGCTGTCCCGCCCCGCCGCCGCGGGCCTGCTCGCCCTCCTGCTCGTCGCGCTGTCGCTGATCACGGTGCTGCGTTACACCGCCAGGAACCTGCACGCGGACGGCATCATGCAGTCGGTGATGTCCCTGCAGGGCGTTGAGCTGTTCTTCTGGGGGCAGAACCGGTTCGCCTCGGTCGTGCCGCTGCTGACCGGGGTGATCGTCGACCCCGACGCCAACCTGTTCGGCGGACTGCTGCTCAACGCGCTGAGCTTTCACGGCCTGCTGTTGCTGCTCGCGCGGATGGGAACGTCGACGGTCGCCGGCGACCGCCGGTGGAGCTCCACGCTCGTGCTGTTCGTCGCGCTCGAGGCGGTCGTCAACCTGGTCGTCGTGCCGTACCAGGTCTACACGATCGCCCTGGACACCCAGCCGTACTCGCTGTCCTGGTTGCTCGCGGTGGGCGGATTCCTGTGGTGGTGCCGACCGCACCGGGCGTTCCGGGTCGCCGCCGCGGCGCTGGTGGGGGTCGCCGTCGGGCTGAACCCGTCCGTCGCTCTCGGCGCGTTGTTCCTGGCGCTCGTGCGGGCGGTCCGGACCGGGTGCTGGCGTCCGTGGGCCGCGTTCGCAGCGGTCTGGGCGGCGTGGTTCGCCGTCTGGTTCTGGCTGGCGGCCCGGTACGGCCGGACGGACGCGGTCGCCCCGGGCATGGCGGGCTCCTACTACGGGTTCGAGGTCGGTCGGTTCGCCGAGGGCTTCGGACGGTCGGTCGAGGCCATCGTCGGTGCGTTCGCGTCGGGGTGGCTGGTGTTGATCGCCGGCCTGTGCCTGCTCGGCATCCTGGCGTCGGACCGGCGGGCCCAGCGCGCCCTGCTCCCCCGGTTCGCGCTGATCGGACTGTTCTGCCTCGGCTATACGGCGCTGTTCGCCGGCAACGGGTGGGTTGCCGCCAACCAGTACCCGGTCCGCTACTTTTTCCCGGTGCTGCTCGCCATCACCCTCGGGTTCACCGCGCCGATCGTCGCCGCGGCCCTGCGGCTCGCCGACGGCCGGTTGAGCCCGCCGGCTGCCCGCCGGACCGCACTGATCGCGGCCGGCACCGTGGGTGTTGCCGCCGTGGCCGGGCCGATCACGCTGCCCACCGACGCGGACATCCTGGGGGACGTGCGGGCCACCGCGGACTACGCCGCGAGCCACGACGTCCCGTTCCTGGCCGGCAACTACTGGGTCGTCTGGCCCGCGCTGTACCTGACGATGTCGGACGGCCGGCCCGGGTTGGCCGCGAACTATAAGGCCGGCGGCGATCCGGCCCGATACCCGGAGCGCCTGGACTTGGTCCTGGCGACCGGACACCGCCCGCTGGCCCTGTGCCTGAACGACTCGGCAGCCGGATGCGTCGCCGATCTGGATCGCTGGACCCGCCCCGGCTGGTCGGCCGAGCCCGACGGAACCTGCCCGATCGCGGATCCGCCGGCCTACGCGGATTCGACCGTCAGTTCCTGCATCGTGCTGGGGTTTGCGGGCTGAGCCGCGGTCAACTTGGCCACGAGCGCGTTCTGCGTCACAGCCCGGTCGGCATACCCACTGGTGGCGACAGGTACAGCGGTTCGAATCCCGTTGCCGGCACCGCCGGCACCGGCCGCCGGCATGGCATGATCCGAGGTGACTGGGGGGTCCATGCGCTGTCGCATGCCGCTGCTCAGTCGACCGACCGTCAGCAGGTCGGTCATCTCACCGGCCAAGGCCAGTTGCCGACCGCGATCAAAGCACAGGAGACGAAGCATGACCCGGATGACCGTGATCGGCTGCGGCTACCTCGGCGCGGTGCACGCCGCCTGCATGGCCCAGCTCGGGCACGACGTCCTCGGAATCGACGTCGACGCGGCGAAGATCGCCAAGCTCAACGAGGGCATCCCACCCTTCTACGAGCCCGGATTCCCGGAGGTGCTGGCCGAGCAGCTGGCCAGCGGCCGGCTCCGGTTCAGTGCCGACATGGCCGACGCCAAGGGCCACCAGGTCCACTTCGTCTGCGTCGGCACCCCGCAGAAGCGCAACGAGTACGCCGCCGACATGGCGTACGTCGACGCCGCGACCACCGCGCTGCTCCCCTACCTGTCGCCCGGCGACCTGGTGGTCGGCAAGTCCACCGTGCCGGTGGGCACCGCCGCGCGGCTGGCCGGGCTGGTCCGGTCGGTCGAACCGGCCGCGCTGCTCGCCTGGAACCCGGAGTTCCTGCGGGAGGGCTTCGCGGTGCAGGACACCCTGCACCCCGACCGCATCGTCTACGGCCTGCCCGATGGCGCCGACGCGGACCAGGCCCGGGCGATGCTGGACGAGGTGTACGCGACGCCGCTGGCCGCCGACACCCCGCTCGTCGTCACCGACTACCCGACCGCCGAGCTGGTCAAGGCCGCGGCCAACTCCTTCCTGGCCACCAAGATCTCGTTCATCAACGCGATGGCCGAGGTCTGCGAGGCGAGCGGTGCCGACGTCACCCAACTGGCCGACGCGATCGGCTACGACACCCGAATCGGGCGTCGGTTCCTCAACGCCGGCCTGGGCTTCGGTGGTGGCTGCCTGCCCAAGGACATCCGGGCGTTCATGGCCCGGGCCGGGGAACTGGGGGCCGACCAGGCCCTGGCCTTCCTCCGGGAGATCGATTCGATCAACCTGCGCCGCCGGGTGCGAATGGTCGACCTGGCCCGGGAGGAGCTGGGCGGGTCGATCGTCGGCCGCCGGATCGCCGTCCTCGGCCTGGCGTTCAAGCCGAACAGCGACGACATCCGCGACTCCCCGGCCCTGAACGTGGCCGCCCAGATGCGGCTGCAGGGTGCGTCCGTCGTAGTCACCGACCCGGAGGCGGTGGCCAACGCGCAGCGGGCGTGGCCGGACCTGGCCTACGCCGAGACGCCGTTCGACGCGGCCAAGGACGCCGACCTGGTCATGGTGCTCACCGAATGGGACGAGTACCGCACCATCGACCCGGTCGCGCTGGGCAAGGTGGTGGCCGGACGCCGGATGTTGGACGGGCGCAACGCGCTGGATCCGCAGGCGTGGCGATCGGCGGGCTGGCAGTATCGGGCGCTCGGCCGCCGGTGAGGGGTCCACGAATCTGCTGTGATTGCGGCTATGAATACTTCCGGGGCCTATGTGGATCGGACGTCAGCATGTGCTGAACGGCAGACGACCTCCCGGCGGGTGCCCCCACGACGATGACTGACCCGAGGAGCGACCCACCGATGCCGAACTCAGCCACCGCTAACGCTCTCGACGACCAGCAACGCGTATGGGAGGACTGGGCGCGGGCCGACCCGCTCTGGGCGATCCTCAGCGACCCCGACCGCAGGGGCGGCCGGTGGGACGTGGACGAGTTCTTCCGCACCGGCGAGGTCGACATTGATGTCGCCCTGGCCGATACCACGCGGAGATGGCCGGCGCTGCGGCGCGATCGCTGCTTGGACTTCGGCTGCGGCGTCGGGCGGCTGACCCAGGCGCTGGCCGACCGGTTCACCCGGGCTGACGGCGTGGACATCTCGGCGACCATGGTCGAACTGGCCGGCCGGTACAACCGGCACGGCGACCGTTGCGTGTACCACGTGAACACGCAACCGGACCTAAGCCTGTTCAGCCCGTCGACGTTCGACTTCGTCTTCTCCACCATCGTGCTGCAGCACAACCCACCGGACGTGGCCGCCGGCTACATCGCCGAGTTCGTCCGGCTGCTGACACCGGACGGGATCGCCGTGTTCGACATGACGGCGCAACTGAACGACCACAAGCTGACCGCGCACAGCCATCGGGCCGAACTGTCCTTGGTCGACCTCCCGCCGCGGCTGCTGGCCGGGCGCCCGGCGCAGGTGCGGCTGAAGGTGACGAACACCAGCGGGATCGATTGGCCCGCCGGTTGTTGGCTGTCCGCCGGCAACCACTGGCGCAGCGCGGATGGTGGCAAGTTGCTGACGCTCGACGACGGGCGGGCCGAACTGCACGAGGGCCTGGCGGCGGGCGACTCGATCGAAGCGGTCCTGACGATTAACGCGCCGGCCCGGTCGGGCAACTACCGCCTCGAGTTCGACCTGGTCGAGGAGGGGGTCGCCTGGTTCGGCGATCTCGGCTCCGCGATCACCTCGGTCGCGGTGCCGGTCGACCGGGCGCGGTCCCGACCCCTGGCCCGGTTCCGGCGGGCCGCCAGAACCACCGAGCCGCCTGCCGAACCCAAGCCTTTCACCATGAACGGGCTCACCCACCAGCAGGTCAGCGACGCGGTCGCGGCCGCGGGCGGGCGCATCCTGAGTTCGGAGCCGGACACCAGCGGAGGTCACCATTGGGAGGGCTACCGCTACTTCGTCGTCCGGGCCGACGCCATGGGCGCGGGCGGCGCAGAGAAGGGCGGCGCCGTGGACCCGCGCCGGGACGGGTGACCGCGAGTCGGATCAGTGCGCTGCGTTCTGGGCGAGGACGACCATCACCAACCCGCCGGCGACCAGGAAAACCCCCAACCAAGCGAGCGCAGTCACCTTCTCGTGCAGGACCACCGCGCTGGCCGCCACGATGGTCAGCAGGCCGATCGCGTTGAACGGGTAGGCCACCGAGAGCGGGACACGGGACAGCGTGGTCAGCCAGGCCAGCGCCGAGATCCCGAACACCACTAGGCCCGCCCACACCCATGGTGCGGCGATGGCCCTGATCAGCACCGAGCCGCCGTCGCGGGCGACCGTCTCGGCGACCCCGGTCATGCCGTGCTTGAGCATCAGCTGGCCACCGGCCGCCGCGAGGACCGCGAACAGCAGCAGCAACAGGTTGGGCAGGGTCAAGGCGCGCTCCTTTGTGGTCGGCGGGCTGTCCGGCGTCGGCACCGGGTCGGGTCCGGTCGGGGTCACGGGCGCATCCCCTCCTCGTCGGCCATGGTCGGCCGCGGTCTCTCGTGGGCTGTGGTCGGCCAGCCGGATCAGCACTGTTCCGGCCGCATGAGCGTAAAACCTGGGTGCGCCCCACCAGTGGGCCGGCCCGACGACCGTCACGCCGACTGGTCGACAATTGTCACCCGTCGGTGGAGAACCGCACCCCGGCCTCGGGCAGCTGCACACCCGGCCACACCCGCACACCGTTGATCAGCTCGCAGCGGTCGCCGATCACCGCGCCGTCCCCGATCACCGCGTCGACGACGGCCGCGCCGGCCCCGATCCGGGCGCCGGTGCCGATCACCGACCGGACGACCTGGGCGCCCGCCCCGATCACCGCGCCGTCGAAGACCACCGCGGCATCCACCACCGCGCCGGCACCGACTTCCACGCCTCGACCGACGGTCGCTCCGCCGACGATCCGCGCGTCGGCGGCGACGGTCGCGCCGTCCAGCACCAGTCCGGCGCCGGTCGGACCGGGCAGCGCGGCGGTCGGCGCGATGCCGGCGACCAGGTCCGCCGACCCCTTGACGAAGGCGGCCGGAGTACCGAGGTCCAGCCAGTACGAGGTGTCCACATGCCCGAACACCCGGGCCCCCGACGCCAGCAGCCCGGGGAAGGTCTCGCGCTCCACCGAGACCACCCGGCCGGCCGGGATCGCCTCCAGCACCGATCGCTTGAACACGTAGCAGCCGGCGTTGATCTGATCGGTCGGCGGGTTGTCCGTCTTCTCCAGGAACGCCTGCACCCGGCCGTCCGCGTCGGTCGGCACCGAACCGAACGCCCGGGGGTCGGGCACCTTCACCAGGTGCAGCGTGACGTCGGCGTCATTGCTGATGTGGGTATCCAGCAGTGCGCCGAGATCGACCCCGGACAGGATGTCGCCGTTGAAGACCATGACGGTGTCCGCCCGCAATGCAGCAGCCACGTTGCGGATGGCCCCGCCGGTGCCCAGCGGCTCGTCCTCCACCAGGTACTCGATCGACAGGCCGACGTCGGACCCGTCACCGAAGTACTCGGTGAAGGTCTCGGCCTTGTAGGACGTGCCCAGCACGACGTGCCCGATCCCGGCCTCCCGGATCCGGGAGAGCTGGTGTTCCAGGAACGGCACCCCGGCCGTCGGCAACATCGGTTTCGGGGCGGAGAGGGTCAACGGCCGCAGCCGGGTGCCCTTGCCGCCGACCAGCACAACCGCGTCGACATCTGTCCGTGCCATCTGTTGCCTCTCGCTCGACGTCAAGGGTCCGGCCGGACTTCTCCGGTCAGCCGGTGGCGCCGGCCGCTCGGGCGACCGACAGTACGTACTCACCGTAAGGGGATTTGGCCAGTGCTTTGCCCAGATCCAGACACTGCTCAGCGGTGATGAACCCGTTGACCAGCGCAATCTCCTCCAGGCAGGAGATTCGGATGCCCTGACGGTGTTCAAGAACACGCACGAACTCGCCGGCGTCGAGCAGCGAATCGTGGGTTCCGGTGTCCAGCCAGGCGAACCCGCGGCCGAGATTGGTCAACGTGGCGCGGCCCGCAGCCAGGTAGATGTTGTTCAGATCGGTGATCTCCAACTCGCCGCGGGCGCTGGGGCGCAGGTCGGCGGCGTGCCCGAGCACGTCGTTGTCGTAGAAGTACAGGCCGGTGATCGCCAGGTTAGAGGCCGGCTTCTCTGGTTTCTCAGTGATGGAGACCACGCGGCCGGTCTCGTCAAGTTCGGCGACGCCGTACCGCTCGGGATCGCGCACCGGATAGCCGAACAGCACGCAGCCGTCCACATTCTCGGCGGCGGACCGCAGCGTTCGGGAGAAGCCCTGCCCGTAGAAGATGTTGTCGCCCAGCACGAGGGCGACGGAGTCGGTGCCCACGTGGTCGGCGCCGATGATGAATGCCTCGGCCAATCCGTTGGGTGCGTCCTGGACGGCGTAGCCGATCGAGATGCCCCACTCGCTGCCGTCACCGAGCAACCGCCGGAACCCGGCATTGTCCTCCGGCGTGGTGATGATCAGGACGTCCCGAATCCCGGCCAGCATCAGCACGGACAGCGGGTAGTAGATCATTGGCTTGTCGAACACCGGCAACAGTTGTTTCGACGTGGCCCGAGTGATCGGGTGCAGCCGGGTGCCGGCGCCGCCGGCCAGAATGATGCCCTTCATCGGCCCACGCGCCCCCTTGCTCACACGGCTGCCCGGTCACTCGGCGCCAGCGGGAGCCGCGCCGGTGCGGGATGAATCGGACCCTACCGGACAGCCGCCGCCGATCCGCGGTCCTCCACGCCGCTCGACGCCGGGCAGCCCTCGTGCGCTGATCCAAGCGTCACTGGCATGTCCGATGTGTCGCCTTCAACGACGCGGAGATCAGCGCCACGGACCGACCGACCGCCCGGGCCGTGCGCCCTGCCCGCGGTGGCACTATCCCGCGGCGCCGGGCACGTGTCGGTCGGGCAGTTCGGCGCCGGCGGCGACCGTGTGCGACCGGCGGGCGAGCATGGCTCGCACTCCCAGGCCGGCCTTGAGGGCCCACCGCAGCGGCGCCTGCCAGTGAGCCGGGTGCCGGGTGGCCAGGTAGCGGTAGGCGCTGCGGTGGTGCGCCTGGGCCATCGCACCGGGCTCCCGTTCGGTGGCGTGGCCGCCCTCGTGCGAGACCTGCGCCGACGGGCAGTAGATGTTCGCCCAGCGGGCCCGAGCCAGCCGGTCACCCAGGTCGACGTCCTCGAAATACATGAAGTAGGCCTCGTCGAATCCACCGACGTCGTCGAACGCGGCCCGCCGCACCAACAGGCAGGATCCCGACAGCCAGCCGGCGGTCCGTTCGATCGGGGCCTGCGCGTCCAGCCGGTAGCGGCGGGTCCACGGGTTGGTGGGCCACCACCACCCGCACAGGGCGTGCCCGACGCCATCGGTGATCGACGGCAGGTTCCGCGCCGACGGGTAGACCACACCGTCGGGGGTGGTGATGAGCGGGCCGAACGCCCCGGCGTCGGGGTGCCGGCCGGCGCATTCCAGGAGCCGGTCGATCGCGTGCGGGGCGAACACCAGATCGGGGTTGGCGATGACCACCCAGTCGATGGCCGGATCGAGCACCCGCACACCGGCGTTCGCGCCGCCCCCGTACCCGAGGTTGCCGCCGGTCCGCACCAGCCGCACCCCGGGCCGGTGCGCCGCCCGCTCGACGCTGCCATCGGTGGAACCGTTGTCGGCCAGGATCACCGCAAGCGCACCCGCATACGCGGCCGGGAGCGAATCCAGCATCCGGTCCAGCGAGGGCCCCGGCGAGTAGGTGACCGTCACCAGGCCGACGACCGGCGGCGCCGAGACGGTCATCGGCATCCCCCGCCGGGCCGGCTCGCCGGACCCGAGCCCGACGGACCGACGTGCCACCTTCGGCCCTGCCGGATCGATCCAGGCCGGCAGAACATGGCAGGTCGGACGCCCTGGTGCCCGCCGCGGCGCACCACCCGGCCGGGCTCGCGCATCACGCGCCCGCCGCGGCGCGGACGTAGGCCTCGTGGTGGGCCTCGGCACTGGCCGCCCAGGTGAACTGCTTGGCCCGCACCACGGCGGCCGACGACAGTTCCGCCCGACGACCGGGCGCGTCGAGCAGCTCGGCCAGTGCGGCCGCGATGTCCCCCGCCCCGGTCCCGGTATAGGCGACCGCGTCGCCACCGACCTCCGGCAGCGCCAGCTTCCGGGTGGTCAGCACCGCCGCTCCGCAGGCCATCGCCTCGAGCACCGGCAGCCCGAAGCCCTCCCCCAGGCTCGGGTAGGCGACGACCTCGGCCCCACCCAGGAACCCGGGCAGCAGGTCGACCGGCAGGTGACCCGGTCGCAGCACCGTCAGCCCGGCCGGGACCGCGGTCAGGGCCGGCTCCACCCCGGAGTCCCACCCCGGCGAGCCGGCCAGAACCAGCACCTGGGGCTCGTCCCGTCCGGTCATCGCCCGGATGTAGCCGCGGATCAACGCCGGCACGTTCTTGCGCGGCTCCAGCGTGCCCAGGAACGCGATCCACGGCCGGCCGGCGATGCCCAGGAACCGCGCAGCCGCCTCGACGTCCGCCGCGGCCGGCGGATGGAAGACCTGGTGGTCGACCCCGTGGTAGGCCACCACCAGCCTCGATGCCTGGGCGTTGGCGAACTTGACGAGTTCGTCGGCGGTGGCCCGGCTGGGGACCACGCAAACGGACGCGCGCCGCAATGAGGTCCGGGTCCAGCCGCGAAAGAAGCGCCCCTTGATCCCCAGGTGCAGGCCCCGGTCGGAGAAGAACGTCGCGTCGTGCAGCGTCACCACGCACGGCAGGGTGGCGGCCAGCGGCATCGTGTAATGCGGCGAGTGGATGACGTCCACCGGAAGCCGGTTGGCCAGCCTGGGCAGCGTGGTCTGCTCCCAGGCCAGCCGGGCGGGCCGACCGCCCAGTTCCTCCGCCGCATTGATGATCCGGCTGTGCGGAGCGAGCCGGGCGAACACCTCGGCGTCGTGCTTCTGGCACACCACCGACAACGCCGCACCCTGCTCGTCCAACGCCGCGACCAGGCTGTCCACGTACCGACCGACCCCGCCGCGCTGGGCCGGGATGGCCGTCGCGTCCAGCAGCACCCGCGGTTCCGTGCGCATCCACACCCCTTCCGCGGTTCGCCGGGCGGGCGCGCGATCGACCTTCCGCCAGCACCCCACCGAGCGAACCGGCGACAGCCCAGCGTAGTGGCTACCGGTCAGCGGCGAGGTCCGACATGCAGATCCCATATTCGATCGGCCGCCGCCGCCCAGGTGTAGCCCGCGGCCCGGGCGCGCCCCCGGGCGGCGAGATCACCGGCCAGGACCGGATCGGCCAGCACCCCGCCGATCACCTCCGCCAGCATGGCCGGGTCGTCCCGGCGGCTCACCAGACCGGTCGGGCCGACCAGTTCCACCAGCGCCGGGGCGTCCGAGACGACCACCGGCACCCCGGCGGCCATCGCCTCCAGGACGGGTAGGCCGAACCCTTCGGCCCGGCTGGGGGCGGTCAGCACCCCCGCTCCGGCGAGCACCGCCGCCAACTCCCGGTCGCCCAGCCGGCCAACGGCGTGCAGCCGGTCGGGCCCGAGCCCGGCCGCCGCCGCGGTCCCGGCCAGGTCGACATCGCCCCAGCCGGTCGGGCCGACCACCACCAGATGGGCGTCGCGGGCGGCGGGCCGGACCAGCGCGTCGATCAGCACGTCGAGCCCCTTGCGCGGCTCCAGGGTGGCGATCGCCAGGACGTACCCGTCGTCGGCGAGGCCCAGCCGGGCCCGGATGGCCGCCGCATCCGGCGGGACCGGTAGTTCGGTCACCCCGTGGGCAACCACCGCGATCCGGTCGGCCACGGCCGGGAAGATTCCGGCCAGGTCGTCGGCGACGGCCGCCGACGGCACCACGATCGACTCGGCGCGCCGCACATCCCGACCGATCATCGTCCGGTGCCATTGCACACCGCGCGGCGTCAGCGTCTCCGGATGAGTCCAGGGCACGGCGTCGTGCACGGTCACCACCAGACCGGCCCGGCGGGCCGGTGCCAACGGGGTGGTCGCATGCACCCGATCGCCGGCGACCGGCGGCGGCCAGCCGCGCGACCACAGCTCGGCCAGCACCCTTCGCCCCACCGGCAGCCGCCGCGGCCCGGCCGCGCCCGGGATGCGGGCCGACGACCGGTCGCGATGCCACGACGCGACGGTGCGCACCCCCCAGCCGGGGCGGGGCACACCGGCCAACGCCGCGGTGATCTCCCGGGCGTACCGGCCGGTGCCGCCCGGCACCGGGGCCAGCAGCTGGTCGACGACCACCGTCAACACGGGCATCCGCACAGGTAAGCACAGGGGCCCGCCGGCGGCGCCGTTACCGACGCGAGACACGGTGCCGACATATCTTGGTCAGGTTGCCGGACCGCTCGGCACCAACGGCCGGGAGGGGTGGATGCGGCGTGGGCGTGTCCCTCCTGGACGGATGGCTGCCGTGGACCCTGATCGTGCTCGGCGTCGCCGGCGCGGGGTTCCTGCTGGCCCGCCGCGAACGTTGGTGGTGGCTGTACGTGGTGCCGGGCACGGTCGTGCTCAGCGCCGTGCTGGCCTGGATCCTGGGCAACACCGTCGCCAAGTCGGTCATCGGGCAGGACCTGACCCTGTCGGATCAGGTCTGGATCGCCGTCGCGCTGGCCGGGATCATCCTGGCGATCGCCTCACTGTTCCGGACGCCGTGGTGGCGCAAGCCGGTCGCGATCCTGGCCGGGCTGCTCGTGGTCGCGATGGCCGGGAACCAGATCAACAAGTCCTACGTCGAGTACCCCCGGCTGGGCGACCTGTTCGGCCCGTCGACCAGCGACGACGCCCTCCCGGCGCGGACCTCGGGTTCCGGGTCCACCCTGCCGACCGCCCCGCTGGCCGAATCATGGACGCCGACCGGGGCGAACATCCCCACCGACGGCGGCAAGGTGACCACGATCGCGCTGCCCGGCACCAAGTCCGGGTTCCAGCCCCGGGAGAGCTACGTCTACCTGCCGCCGGCCTACTTCGCCGACAACCCGCAACCGCTACCGGTGCTGATGCTGCTGCACGGGGTGCCCGGCGGACCCGGCGACTGGAACCTGGGTGACCGGGTCAAGGGCGTCATGGACACCTATGCCGCCGACCACAACGGCATCGCCCCGGTGGTGGTGATGCCCGACGCCACCGGCGGTCAGGTCGACAACCCCCTGTGCACCGATTCGAACCTGGGCCAGGTCGGCACCTTCCTCACGCAGGACGTGCCCGATGCGGTGAAGTCCCAGTTGCTCGTCGACCCCCGTCCGGAGCACTGGGCGGTCGGCGGCTTCTCCTACGGCGGCACCTGCGCCTTCCAGCTGGCCACCCGGTACCCGGAGATCTTCCCGACGTTCCTGAACTTCGCCGGCGAGGAGGAGCCCACCCTCGGTTCGCACGCCGACACCGTGCAGAAGGCCTTCTCCGGCGATGAGGCCAAGTTCAAGGCCATCAACCCGCTGGATCTGCTCGCCACGCACAAGTATCCGGACACTGCCGGCTGGTTCATCATCGGCGAGGAGGACACCATCGAAGGTCCGACCTTTCCCAAGCTGTTTGCGGCCGCGCAGGCCGCCGGCATGGACGTGCAGTACTGGCAGGTGCCGGGGTTGGGCCACGACTGGGCGGTGCCGGTCGCCGGGCTCACCCACGTCATGCCGTGGTTGGGCCAGCGAATGGGCATCACGGCGGCCACCGGCGCCACGCCCGCCGCGAGCACATCCGCCGGACCGCCCCCGTCGGCCTCGTCCACCCCCGCCAGCCCGACGTCCTGACATGCGGACCCTGGTCACCGGCGGCGCCGGGTTCATCGGTTCGAACCTGGTCGACCGCCTGCTCGCCGACGGGCACACGGTCACGGTGGTGGACGACTTCAGCCGTGGCCGGCACATCAACCTTGCCGACGCCGCCGCGCGGTTCCCCGATGCGCTGCGGGTGGTCGCCGCCGACGTGCGGTCCACCGACGCCACGGAGGCGATCGAGGTGGCCCGGCCCGAGGTGGTGTTCCACCTGGCCGCCCAGATCGACGTGCGGGCCAGTGTGGACGACCCTGCCCAGGACGCGTCGGTCAACGTGCTCGGCACCATCGCCGTCGCCCGGGCAGCGTGCCGGGCCGGCACCCGCAAGATCGTCTTCGCCTCCTCCGGCGGGTCCATCTACGGCGAGCAGCCCGACCTGCCGACGGCCGAGGATGCACCGCTGCAACCGCTCTCGCCGTACGCGGTCTCCAAGATCGCCGGCGAGCTGTACCTGAACTCGTTCTCCCGCTTGCACGGGATCCAGTGCACGTCGCTGGCCTTCGCCAACGTCTACGGTCCGCGGCAGGACCCGTACGGCGAGGCCGGGGTGGTCGCCATCTTCGCCGAGTCGCTGCCGCGCGGCCGCGCGACCCGGGTGTACGGCGACGGCGGCAACACCCGCGACTACGTGTTCGTCCGCGACGCGGTGGGCGCGCTGGTGCTGGCCGCCGGGGAGACCGCGAACGGGCGGCGACTGAACATCGGCACCGGCGTGCAGACCTCGGACCGGGAGTTGCACACCCTGGTCGCCCGGGTCGTCGGCGCCCCGGACACGCCGGCCTTCGCGCCCGCCCGGGCCGGCGACCTGCGCCGCTCGGCCCTGGACTCGACGCGGGCCCGCGAACTGCTCGGTTGGCGGCCGGAGCACAGCCTGGCCGACGGGATCGCCCGCACCGTGTCCGCGTTGAGCTGATCTCGCTCGGCTCCCGATTGCGCGGCCGGCGGGTGTGGCTGACGGGGTGTGGCTCCCCTCGGATCACCGGCTGTGCGGCGGCCGACTCAACCCGGAATCAGCCGGCTGCGCAACCCGGAATCGACGGACCGGCCGGCGCCGGGGCGGCCCGGATCGCCGCGCCGCGCCGCGATCGGCCCGCCGCGATCAGCCCGCCGCGATCCGGTAGGCCTGCATGGTCCGGTCCGCGCACCGCGCCCACGTCCAGCCGGCGGCATACTCGCGCCGCTTCGCCCGCCGCTCCCGGTCATCGGCGGGCGTGCCGAGCACATCGGCGAGGGCCGCCGCAAGCGAACCGATGTCACCGACCGGGAAGATCGCGGACGCGTGCCCGCCGGTCACCTCGCGCAACGCGGGGATGTCGCTGACGATCACCGGCGTGCCGGCGGCCAGCGCCTCGAGGGCGGGCAGGCCGAAGCCCTCGTCCCGGGACGGCATCACCAGCGCCCGGGCCCCGGCCACGATGGTCTCCAGGTCGCCGGCCGGGGCGTAGTCATGCACCTGCACGCCCGGCGCACCGACCAGTTCCGGGCCCCAGCCGGGTGGCCCGACCAGTAGCAACGTGGGCACGGCGGGTCCGGCGGAGGCACGAAGTTCGCGGTAGGCGGCGACCAGGGTCGGCAGGTCCTTGCGCGGCTCCCGGGTGCCAACGAAGAGGAAATAGTCGTCCGGCAGGTCGAGCCGCCGGCGGTCGTCCGCCGTCGGCGGCGCGGCCTGCGACCAGGACGGCTGGACGCCCAGTGGCGTCGGCACGATCTCCGGGGTGATGTCCGGGTAGGCCTCCCGTACCCGGTCCGCCGTGGTCTGCGACGGCGAGACGACCACCGCAGCCCGGCGCAGCGCGTCGGGCACGAGCACGCGCAACCGCTGGCTGGCTTCGTCGACGACGTCCGGCATGGTCAGGTAGGCGATGTCGTGGATCATCACGACGCCGCCGAGCCGGCCGATCGGCGGCAACACGAAGTTCGTCCCGTGGTAGACGTCCAGCCCCCGGGTGAGCAGGCTGATGGGCGGGAAGTTCCATCGGGACCAGGCGATGTGCATCGCCCTGGCCGAGAACCGCACCGATCGGGTCCGCACCCCCGGCGGCACCGCCGAGCGCAACTCACCGCCGCCCCGCAGGGTGATCGCCAGCACCGACACCCGGACGTCGCCCCGCGCCACGAGCGCGGACATCAGATGCTCGGTGTACCGGCCGACACCGGTCCGCCGGCCGAGCAGCGGGGTCCCGTCCAGCACCACGTTCAGCACGCGATCGACCATGGTCGCCTCACGCTCCGGCGGCGACGCGGAAGGCGTCGGGCGTGGCGGCGAACCCGGCGGCCAGCGCGTCGCGCCAGGGTCGCAGCGGAGCGAGCCCTGCCGCCATCCATTCCTGGCCCGACAACACCGAGTAGGCAGGTCGCGGCGCCGGCCGCGGGAACTCCGCCGTGGTGGTCGGCCGCACCCGTTCGGGGTCGGCACCCAACTCCTCGAGGATGGCCCGGGCGAACCCGAACCAGGTGGTCTCACCGGCGTTGGTCAGGTGCAGAACCCCGCCCGGTACCGCCGACCCGGCCAGCTCCAGCAGGCCCGCGGCCAGATCGACCGTGTAGGACGGCGTACCCCGCTGGTCGTCCACCACCTTCAGGGTCGGCCGGGTTGCGGCCAGCCGTGCGATCGTCTTGACGAAGTTGCCGCCCGACGCCCCCCATACCCAGGCCGTGCGGACCACCCGGGCGTCCGGGTACGCCTGCAGCACCCGTTGTTCACCGGCCAGCTTGGACGCGCCGTAGACGCTGCGCGGGCCGGTCGGGTCGGCCGGCCGGTAGGGCGCGGTGCCATCGCCGGGGAACACGTAGTCGGTGGACAGGTGGATCAGCCCCAGGCCCAGGCGCTCGGCCGCGACCGCCAGGTTCGCCGGCCCGTCGGAGTTGACCGCGAAGGCGCCTGCCCGGTCGGTCTCGGCGTCGTCGACGGCGGTGTAGGCGGCGGCGTTGATCACCACCGCCCGCTGCCCGACCTCGGCGGCGCCCGCGGCGACGTAACCGAGTGTCCGTTGGACCGATTCCTGGTCCGTCACATCCAACTCACGGGACCCCACGCCGAGCACCGCGACGCCCGCGGCCCGGGCCGCCACCACCAGATCGGTGCCGAGCTGACCCCGCGCGCCGACGACCACCAGACGGTAGGGGGCGGGCTGCACGGAAGGCATCAGCGGTCGATCGCCGAGCGCGCCTTCAGCGGTTCCCACCAATCCCGGTTGTCCCGGTACCACGCGATCGTGTCGGCCAGCCCCTGGTCGAACGGCACCAGCGGCTCGTACCCGAGCTCGCGGGAGATCTTGCCGTGGTTCACCGAGTAGCGCAGATCGTGACCGCCGCCCCGGGGGTCGACGATCTGCTCGATGAAGGTCTCGTCCCGGCCGGTGGCCTCGATCAGCTTGGCCGTCAACTCGGCGTTGGTCAGCTCGGTGCCGCCGCCGATGTTGTAGATCTCCCCGGTCCGGCCACCGGTCAACACCAGGGCGATGCCCCGGCAGTGGTCGTCGACGTGCAACCAGTCCCGCACGTTGCGGCCCTGCCCGTACAACGGCACCGTCGCCCCGTCCATCAGGTTGGTGACGAACAGCGGGATGACCTTCTCGGGGAACTGGTAGGGCCCGTAGTTGTTCGAGCAGCGGGTGATGGTGACCGGCACGTTGTGGGTCCGGGCATAGGCCCGCGCCAGCAGGTCGGAACCGGCCTTGGACGCCGAGTAGGGCGAGTTCGGCAGCAGCGGCTCGTTCTCGTCCCAGGACCCGGTCTCGATCGACCCGTACACCTCGTCGGTGGACACGTGCACGAACTTGGCCAGCTTGGTATCCAGCGCCGCCTGCAGCAGCGTCTGGGTACCCAGCACATTGGTCAGCACGAAGTCGGCGCCACCCAGGATCGACCGGTCCACGTGCGACTCGGCGGCGAAATGCACCACCGCGTCGGCGGCGGCGACCAGTTCCCGGACCACCTCCGGGTCGCAGATGTCCCCCTGGACGAAGGTGTACCGCTCGGAGTCCTCGACGGGTTCGAGGTTGGCCAGGTTGCCCGCGTAGGTAAGTTTGTCGAGCACGGTGACGTCGGCACCCTCGAGACCGGCGTACCGGTCGGCCAACAGCTGCCGGGTGAACGTCGAACCGATGAAGCCTGCCCCACCGGTCACCAGAATGCGCATGGTGACGCATTCTGCCGCACCCGCGCGCGGACGTCCGGACCCACCGGGCCGGTGACCCCGATCGGGCGGCCGGTCGACCGGTGCGGGTCCGGCCAGACCGCCGGGCGACACGCAAGGTCACCGGAATCTCAGGCGGCCGCGGCTACCCTGACTGCATTCCGGCTCCCGCCGTGGCGAACCCGGGCAACCGGGTCGGGCCGAGAACGTCTTCAGATCTCGAGTAACAGTGCACGGCAACGAAGGGCACGGCAGTGAGCGAGGCTTGTCGCCCCAGGAGGGCGGAGGCAATGAGCAAGGCTCGCCGGGCGAATCATCGATACGGCGCCGTCGCCCGGGGCGACCGAGCCCGCGAGGTGCCCCGGAAGGGCGGCGGGGCTGAGCGAGGCTCGCCGGGCGAATCATCGATACGGCGCCGTCGCCCGCATCGGGGCGACCGAGCCCGCGAGGTGCCCCGGAAGGGCGGCGGCATGACCAACTCGGATCAGTTCGATCCGCAGCGGGGACCCCGCCGGTACGGGCCGAGTTCGAACCAGGCATGGTCCGACGTCGACCGGTCCGACCGGCCGGCCTCGCCCACGTCGCGTCCTCCGTCGGCCGGCGGATTCTCGGCCCGGCAGCCGGATCCGACCCGCCGGATGCCCAGCTACCCGTCGCCGGGCCCGGCCGGGCCGCCGTCGGCCGGCGGCTACCCGCCGCCGCCCGGGTACCGGCCGCTGTCCCGACCGATGCAGGGTGAGGTCGCCCCGGCCTTCCGTGGCACGGTCCCGCCGACCGGACCACCCGCCGGTCCGCCGGCCGGGCCGCCTCCCGGGGGCGGATCGGGCTCCGGCGACGGAGGGCCGCGACGGCGGGCGTTGTTGATCACCCGCATCGTTGCCCTGGTCACCGCGGCCGTCGTGCTGCTGGGGGCCGGCGTCGCGTACGCCTTCACCGACGTCCTGCAAGGCGTCAGCGGCACGTCGAACGCAACCGGCAACGCCGGGGACGCCGGCGTCGATTCCGCCGAGGGCCTGACGTTCCTGCTGGTCGGTTCGGACGCCCGGACGGACGCCGACGGCAACCCGCTCTCGGCCGATGAGCTCGCCCAGGTCGGCACCGAGGACGACGGCGGCGGCATCAACACCGACACGATCATGCTGGTGCACGTCCCGCAGGGCGGCGGCCGGGCCACCGCGGTGTCAATACCCCGTGACACCTGGATCGGCCCGCGGGTGACGAACCAGATCGTCGGGCCGTACGCGAACGGTTCGCAAGGCCCGTACCAGCCGAACAAGGTCAATTCCTTCTACGCGACCGCCAAGGCATACACGGCCGAACATCTGGTGAGTCAGGGCGTTTCGGACCGCGCACAGATCGAGCGGGAGTCCAACGAGGCGGGCCGCACGATGCTGATCCGGGTGATTCAGGCGTTCTCCGGGCTCAAGGTCGATCACTACGCCGAGGTGAACCTGCTCGGCTTCTACCTGCTGTCCAACGCCATCGGCGGGGTGCCGGTGTGCCTGAACGAACCGGTCAACGATCCGTGGTCCGGCGCGGACTTCCCGGCCGGCGAGCAGGAGGTGCAGGGCACCGCGGCGCTGGCGTTCGTCCGGCAGCGGCACGGTCTGCCGGCGGGTGACCTGGATCGGGTGAAGCGGCAGCAGGCGTTCCTGCGCGGGGCCGCCGACAAGATCCTGTCGGTGGGCACCCTGACCAACCCGACCAAGCTCAACGATCTGATCGGCGCCGTCGACCGTTCGGTGGTGTTCGACCAGGGTTTCGACGTCCTGACCTTCGCCGAGCAGATCACCAACCTGTCGTCCGGCAACATCAACTTCGAGACCTTGCCGACCACCAGCTCCGAGTCCTCGACCGACAAGGACGCGTTGGCCACCGATCCGGCCCAGGTGAAGGCGTTCTTCGACGGCATCGTCGGCGGAACTGGTTCGGGCGGCGATGCCGCGCCGTCCGCGACATCGGCCGACGCCACGGTGACGCCATCGGACGTCACCGTGGACATCAAGGACGGCACCGTTGCCGACGGGGTGACCGCCCAGGCGTCCGAGCTGGTCACCGACGGCGGGTTCACTCTCGGTTCGCTCGGCGTCATCGCCGGCACGAAGAAGGGCAACGAGCAGCAGACCACCGAGTTCCATTACGCCGGCGACGAGGCCGGCGCCCAGCAGGTGCAGTCGGCGTTCGGCGGCATCGGCAAGCTCGTCAACGACTCGTCGGTCAAGTCCGGGCATGTGCTGGTGCTGGTCGGCACGGATCTGGTCGTGCCATCCGGGCTGCGCGGAGTGGGTGAGGCGTTCGCCCGGGTTCCCGCGGCCGCTCCGTCCGCCTTCTCGGCGGCCTCGCGAGCGTCGGTGCCCTGCGTGAGCTGACCGTGGGCCGGGCCCTCTGACCCTGGTCCATCGCCAACCGGCGGGGCGAGTCTGGATTTCAGGCTGCCCGTCTCGCAGGTGGAGGTCGACGATGCGGATTCCGGCGACGGCAACACTGGTGGCCGCGGGGCTGTGCGCCGCGATCTACCGGCTGGGCCGCACCTACGGCACGACCCGGGACGAGCGCCGGATGAGCTTGCCCGGTGACGATGTGGTTCCCGCTCCCTCGGTCGTCTGCACGCACGCCACCACGGTCGACGCCCCTCCGGACAGGGTGTGGCCCTGGTTGCTGCAGGTCGGGTGGCACCGGGGCGGCTGGTACACCCCCCGGTGGGTCGACCGGCTGCTGTTTCCCGACAATTGGCCCAGCGCGGAGCGGGTGGTTCCGGAACTGGCGCGGCTGACCGTCGGTGACTTCGTACCCGACGGGGCGCCGGAGACCGAGTGCGGCTTCACGGTCGTCGACATCGATCCGGAGCGGTTCCTGCTGCTGCGATCGACCAGCCACCTGCCCCTGCGCTGGCGGCGGCGCGGACTCGCCGGGCTCGAGTGGACCTGGGTGTTCAGCCTGCGACCGGTCGACGGCGGCACCGGCACTCGCTTCGTATTCCGCTGGCGCGCCGACGTTCGTCCGTGGTGGCTGCGACTGGCCACCCACGCCCTGATCGTGCCCGCGGATCTGGTCATGTCCCGCGGCATGCTGATCGGCATCCGTCGACGTGCCGAAGGGATGTCGCCGCCGGCATCCGGTCCCAGGGGGATCGCCGACATCGAGCGAGCAACCGCGGGGCGTCCGGCCGGGTCCGGCGGCGGAGGCGCCAGAATCAGCGGATGACCCACGCGAATCCGCTTGTCCCTCCGTTCCCCGGTCCCGGCGGGGTGGCGGCGGCCTTGCTGACCCGGCTGGCCGCCGACGACCCGCACCGGCCCCGGCTGGTCTGGTACGGCGACGGGGGGTCGGCCGGTCGAACCGAGCTGTCGACGGCGTCGCTGACCAATTGGGCGGCCAAGACGGCCGGCTTGCTGACCGACGAGCTCTCGGCCGGGCCGGGCGCCACCGCGGTGTGGCGGGTTCGCCGGTCGTGGCAGGGCCTGCCGCTTTTGCTCGGCTCGTGGTGGGCAGGTCTGGCCGTGACCGGCGACGAGTCGACCGCCGGCAACGCGGTGGCGGCCTTCGTCGACGAGGGCGAGGAGTCGGACGCCGACGAAGTGGTGGTCGCCTCCACCCACCCGTTCGGGCTGGCCCGGGCGGATCTTCCGCCGCTGTACCGACACGTCGCCGACGCGGTGCTACCGCAGGCCGACCGGTTCACACCCCGGTCCCGGGTGGCCGACCCGAGCGGGCGGATGATCCTCACCGCCGCGGCCGCGCTGACCGCCGATGACGTCCTGGACCGGGTGCGCCGGGCGTCCGATGCGCTCGAACCCGGCGCGGTCCTGCTGTCGGCGGTCACGCCGGATCTGCCGGACGGGGTGTGCGACGGAGCCCTCGCCGCGTGGGCGGTCGGTGGGGCGCTGGTCCAGCTCGGACCCGGCGCCGACCTCGGTACGGCCGGCGCCGTCGCCGCGGCCGAACACGTGACCGCGACGCTCGGCCTGGACGTGGACGGCGTGCCGCGGGTCGGCTGAGGCGTCCGGGGCGGAACTGCGGCCCTGCGATGCGCTGCGCCGGCCGCTACTTCAGCAGCGCGCGGGCCATCACCAGCCGCTGAACCTGGTTGGTGCCCTCGTAGATCTGGGTGATCTTGGCGTCGCGCATCATCCGCTCGACCGGGAAGTCGCGGGTGTAGCCGGCGCCGCCGAGCAACTGGACCGCGTCCACGGTCACCTTCATGGCCACGTCCGAGGCCAGGCACTTGGCCGCGGCGGACAGGTAGGTCTTGTTCGCGTCACCCCGCTCGGCCGCGGCGGCCGCCTGGTAGACCAGGGTGCGGGCCGCGTCGACCTGCATGGCCATGTCGGCGAGCATGAACTGCAGGCCCTGGAACTCGGCCAGGTGCTTGCCGAACTGCTTGCGCTCCTTGACGTAGCCGATCGCGACGTCGAGCGCACCTTGGGCCAGGCCGATCGCCTGCGCGCCGATCGTCGGCCGGGTGTGATCGAGGGTGGCCATCGCGGTGGCGAAGCCGGTGCCGGGCTCGCCGATGATCCGGTCGCCGGGGATGCGGCAGTTCTCGAAGTGGAGCTCCCGGGTTGGCGAGCCCTTGATGCCCAGCTTGCGTTCCTTGGTCCCGACGACGAACCCCGGGTCGTCGGCGTGCACCACGAACGCGCTGATGCCCTTGGACCGCTTGGACGGATCCGTCACCGCCATCACCGTGTACCAGCTGGACACCCCCGCATTGGTGATCCAGCATTTGGTGCCGTTGAGCACCCACTCGTCGCCGTCGCGGACCGCGCGGGTGCGCATCGCCGCGGCGTCGCTGCCGGCTTCCCGTTCGGACAGCGCGTAGGAGATCATCGCCGCACCGCCGGCGATCGACGGCAGGACGAGCTGCTTGAGCTCCGTCGATGCGGACAGCATGATCGGCATCGAGCCGAGCTTGTTGACCGCCGGGATCAGCGACGAGGAGCCGCACACCCGGGCCACTTCCTCGATCACGATGACGGTGGCCACCGCGTCGGCGCCGGCCCCCTCGTACTCCTCGGGAATGTGTACGGCCTGGAAACCCGCGGCGGTGAGCGCCTTCTGCGCCTCGATCGGATACCGCTCCCGCTCGTCGACATCCGCCGCGTGCGGGGCGATCTCGTGCTCGGCGAGGTCCCGGATCGCCTCCCGGACCGCCCGGTGGTCCTCGGTCAGGGTGAACAGGTCAGTGCTCATGCGCCCGGCGCCCGCCTTCGCTTGGAGTTACCCATCGGTAACTTCCGATCCTAACCCTCGCCCGGCACGCCGTCTCGGGCGCGCGGATCACCTGCACCGGCGCAGCCCGGCCGGATCGAGTCTGCAGAAACCGTCCTCATTCTCGGGAATGGGGGCTGTTGCGCTTTGGCGTCGTCGGGGGTGAATGGGCGGGAGGGCGCTCGGCGGTGTTGATGCGCGGCTTGTGTCTCGGGGTGTCCCTGGTGCTGGGGGTCACGTCGCAAGCGCGTGGCGCAGTGCCTTACCGAGATTGTGGACCAGGGCGTTGAATGTCCAGTCGGTTCGCGCGCGGCTTAGTCCACGCCCGGTCATCCGGCGGAACTTCTTGTTGTGTTTGGTGTCACCGAACGGGGTCTCGGCGATGTGACCGCGTTCCCGGTACGCGGTGATCCCTTCCGGGGTGCGGAGTCGGTGGGCCATCTTCGCGACAGGTCCGGCCTCGTCCGGGAGTGTTCCTTCCGCGGGGTCGTGTCGGGCGTCGTGTTCCAGTTGTCGTCGTTTACCGACGGCGATGAGCCGGTCCGGGCCGGGGCAGGTCAGATTCTGTTCGGACAGGTAGCCGGCGTCGGCCAGGACCAGTCCGATCTGTGCGTCGTCGACGTTGCAGATGTCGGGTCGGTGCGCAGCCAGCACCTGCGCAGTGCGCGTGCCGGCCGTGATCATCTGCTTGAAAGTGGGCGAATCGACCGGATTGGCCGACATGCTGGCCGCGATGATCAGGCCATCTTGGCTGGTCAAGTACTGCCCGTTGTATCCCTGGAGGAACCCGCCACCGCGGACGGGTTGTAGTCCCGATTCCGGGTCGGTGGTATTGCACACCGGTGGCCTGATCGCTCGGCCCTGCCGATTGATGGTCCGCTCGGGCCGGCTCGCTCGGGCCACTACCCGGTCCCGTACCTTCGCGGCCTGCTGGACCCGGCCGCATTGCTCGGCCGGCCACGGTCGGAACCCCCGCGGCCTGCCGTCCTGGCTGGCCCGGTCCCACCGATTGATCTTGGCCTGCTGATCAGCCACGGCTTTGTCGTACCTGGCCTGGGCCTTGGCCACCTGTTCGGCGCTGGCCCGATCTGTTTGCCGGCCACGCAGGCTGCGCTTACTGGCTTTGTCCTCCCGGGCCTTCTGCTCGGCGCGAACCTTGTCCAGCGCCTCGCGCAACAGTTTCTGCCGGCCCGAGGGGGTTCCCGGATCGTCGGGTACCGAGTCCGGCTGCCGGTCCCGGCCGAACAGGGCGTCCTCGTCCTGATCAGTCCGGTCGTGCTCGGCCGCGGCCCTGGCCGCCTGCTTGACCATTTCCGCCTCCAACGCCGACAGCAGCCCCTTCTCGGTCCGGTTCGCGCCGATCGAGGCGTCCGCGGCGATCTTCGTGCCGTCGAGGGCGACGACCCCCAGCCGCACCATCCCCAACTCGGCACACAACACCAGGACCTGAGAGAACAGGCTTTGGACAGCACCGCCCATCTCTTTGCGGAACCGGGCGATCGAGGTGTGATCGGGCAGGTTGCCGGCGCAGATGTACCGGTAGATCACGTCCTGCGCGCATAACCGCTCGATCTGACGGGACGACCGCTGCCCCTGCGACCACGCCCAGATCAACAGGGTCAACATCATCACCGGGTCATACCCCTGTCGACCCACCCCGCCGGTCTTGCATTGGCGGTGCAACTCGCTGGTGTCCAGTTCCATCACCACGTCGACCACCCACAGCACGGGATGACCGGCAGGGATCCACTCCCGCATGTCCGGCGGCATCAGGAACTGCTGATCACGATCAACGGGACGATAACCCTTGGCCACCAAGATATCCTACGCAAAACCGCAGGTAAACGACCCGACCGACAGGCAGCTCAAACTGCAACAGCCCCCATGAGGACGGTTTCTGCACACTCGGCGCAGTCAGCGGCCGGTGGTGGACCGCAAGGCGTCGTGCTTGGCGAGCACCATCTGTTCCAGGCTCTCGGCGAACGCGGCCAGGCCGGTGCGCAGCCGATCGGCGAGCTCGCCGGTACCGGCGGCCAGGATGCGCACGGCCAGCAAGCCGGCGTTGCGGGCGCCGCCGATGGACACCGTGGCGACCGGAATGCCGGCGGGCATCTGCACGATCGACAGCAACGAATCCATCCCGTCCAGCGTCGCCAGGGGAACCGGGACGCCGACGACCGGAAGGATCGTGGCGGATGCCACCATGCCGGGCAGGTGGGCGGCACCGCCTGCGCCGGCGATGATCACCCGCAGGCCCCGCCCGGCAGCCGCACCGGCGTAGTCCAGCATCCGCTTCGGGGTGCGGTGGGCGGAGTACACACCGACCTCGTAGGGCACGTCGAACTCGTCGAGCAGCTCACCCGCGGCCGACATCACCCGCCAGTCCGAGTCCGATCCCATGATCAGGCCCACCAGCGCGTCCCGGCTCATCCGAACACCGCCTCCTCGTGCCGGATCGGACGCGGGTCGCCGGCGTGGGCGTCCCAGCCGTCGGCCCAGATCCCCTCGCTGAGCCACGTCGCGGCCAAGCCCGCGATCCGGCGCAGCTCGTCGAGATCCGAGCCGAGCACGTTGACGTGCCCGAGCTTGCGCCCGGGCCGGAATGCCTTGCCGTACAGGTGCACCTTGACCTGCGGAAACCGGGCGGCCAGGTGGTGGATCCGCTCGTCCATGCCGATCCCTGCGCCCGGCCCTTCGGCCGGCCCGCCGAGCACGTTGCCCATCACGGTGAACGGGGCGAGCAGGTCCGTGCGGCCCAGCGGGTAGTCCAGGACCGCGCGCAGATGCTGCTCGAACTGGCCGGTCACCGACCCGTCCATGCTCCAGTGCCCGGAGTTGTGCGGGCGCATCGCCAACTCGTTGACCAGCAAGCCGTCCGGTGCGCCGGGCCCCGGGTCGACCTCGAACAGCTCGACCGCCAGGACGCCGACGACGCCCAGCTCGCCGGCGATGCGCAGCGCCAACCGGCCCGCGGCGGCGGCCCGATCGTCGTCCAGCGCCGGCGCCGGGGCGATCACCTCGACGCAGATCCCGTCGGACTGCACCGTCTGGACCACCGGCCACGCGGCCGCCTGGCCGAACGGGGACCGGGCGACGACGGCGGCCAGTTCGCGGCGCATGGGGACGAACGCCTCCAGCACGAGTTGCCCGGCGTCGGGCAGATCGAGCACGGCGATCTCGTCGGCGGATCGCACCACCGTGACCCCACGACCGTCGTAGCCCCCGCGTGCGGTCTTCACCACGCAGGGCCAACCGTGCACGTTGCCGAAGCCGACGATCCGAGTCGCCCGTTCGGGGTCGGCGGCATCAACGACCTCGAAGGCCGGCACCGGCGCGCCGAGCTCGGCCAACCGCGCCCGCATGAGCGCCTTGTCCTGGGCGAACTGCAGGGCGTCGGCGCCCGGGTAGACCGCGTGCCCATCAGCCACCAGCGCGCGGATGTGCTCGCCGGGCACGTGCTCGTGGTCGAACGTCACGACGTCGCAGTCGCGGGCGAAGGCGCGCAGCGCATCGAGATCGGTGTGGTGCCCGATCATCACGTCCGGGGTGACCAGCGCCGCGCTGTCGTCGGGCGCGACCGACAGCACACGCAAGGACTGCCCGAGCGGGATCGCCGCCTGGTGCGTCATTCTGGCCAGCTGGCCACCACCGACCATCCCGACCCGGGGCATGCCGGTCCGTTCGTCCACGGGAGGCAGCGTAGTTGGCCGAGCTCGCGAGGCCACCAGCCAGCACCGGCGGAGGGCGCGGACAGCGATCCGGCGACGCAGGAGCGGATCGCTCCGCGCGCTCCGACCCGGCCGAGCTCGCGAGGCCACCAGCCAGCACCGGCGGAGGGCGCGGGCAACCAGGCAGGGCAGGGAACCCGCGGAGCGATGATCGTCCCACCGCCCACCGGCCGATCTCACGGCCGGGCGCAGGACGATCATCGCGCCGCCTCGGGCGTCCATCCCCGACGCCCGATCACCCTCCCCGGGTTTCGCCACGGCGTCCCCGCTGCCGCCGTGGAGTTCTTGTGCCGCTACCTGGCCAGTTCGCCGATCAGGTCGACGGCGGCCGGCCCGGTGTCGGGCAGGCGTTCGATCCAGATCCGCGCCGGTAACTCGTCCGACCGCTGGTCGCGACCGAGCCGCTCGGCGACCATCCCGGTGAGCAGGTGGGTCCGTCGGGCCAGCAGCGCGTTGCGGTCGGTGAGCACGACGGCCATGTGGTCGGCGAGGCGGGCGAGGGTCTGCCCGCCGTCGAAGACGGTGCGCATCGCGTCGCCGGCGAGGATCAGGGGGGTGAGTCGATCCCATCCGGTTCGACCGGCGAGGTTCAGCCGGACGGTCACCAACCCGTGGCTCGACGAGACCTTGGTGCCGGCGACGTCGGCCGCCCGGTAGACCTCGCCCAAGCGGGTTCGTAAGTAGTACACCGACACCAGGCCGGTCAGCGGATCGAAGACAGCGTGCCGCGGTGTGGTCATTCGTTCGGCCCAACCGAGTGAGGCCGCCCGGTGCATCACGCCGTCCGACATGTCGGGTAGCACACAGGCGAGCCCGTCGAGGTCGGCCAGCGTCTCGCCGAGTGACACGCCCTTGTCGGCCCGGACCGAACCCAGGCGTTCGGCGGGCGCCCAGATGTTCTGGCCGAGCAGACATGCCTCGCACAAGGCGTCGACCGCGGCGTGATGCCAGTCCGAGACGAACGCCCAACCGGCTGCGCTCGACTGCTCGAACCAACGTTCGCGCAGTTCAGCGCAGGTCAGAGTGGTGACGCGATGGAGGTGGTCCATCCGTTCGGCACCCTCCTTATCAGTTCGCACCGGCCCGTTGCGCGGGCCGGTCCGGACCCGGGCAGTCCGGGTCACGCTTTCGTGTGTCTGTGACAGAGGTCCCGCTTCGTGTGTCTGTGACAGAGACGGACCGGGCGCGACGTCATCACGCGACTTCTGAGATTGTTTTCCCGGCCGGGTGAGCTGTCCCCCGGCCGGGTGGCCGCGCGGCGATTCCGTTGCCCCCGGTGTCCGAGTCAGCCCATTCGGGAGCTGCGGATCCGATCGGCGGTGACGGTTCGCCGCTTCGTGGGTGACAATGGCAACGCACTCACGGTGGTGTGGCCGGGCGGCCGGGCCCGTCCCCCATGGAGGCGATCGAGGAGGATCCCGGCGTGCCGGACGAGGAAGCCGACGGGTACGTCGTCAGCGACCCTGAGTTGATCACTCAGGTCCGCAACGGCGACCGTCAGGCGTTCGGCGAGTTGTACCGCCGGCATTCCGGTCCCGCCACCACGCTGGCCCGGCAGTTCGCCCGCAATGCGTCCGAAGCGGACGATCTGGTCTCCGAATCGTTCGCCCGGGTGCTGGACAACCTGCTCGAGGGCAAGGGTCCGGACTCGGCGTTCCGCGCCTATCTGTTCATCACCGTCCGCAACGCGGCCTACGACCGCACCCGCAAGGACAAGCGGCTGCAGTTCACGGACGACATGACCACCCATGACGCACCGGTCCCCGGCGACGACCCGGTGCTCATGAAGATGGAGAGCGGGCTCGTCGCCACCGCGTTCACGCAACTTCCGGAGCGCTGGCAGGCGGTGCTCTGGCACACCCAGGTGGAGGGCGAGTCACCCGCCCAGGTTGGCGCACTGTTGGGGATGGCACCCGGCGCGGTGTCGTCGTTGGCGTTCCGGGCGCGTGAGGGCCTTCGCGAGGCCTATCTACAGGCGCATCTGGCCGAGACCGCGGCCGAGCAGTGCCGGTCGACCGTGGAACGGCTGGGCGCATGGACCCGCGGCGGGTTGTCCAAGCGGGAGACCCAGCAGGTCGACGCGCATCTCGAGACGTGCGATCGCTGCCGGGCGCTGGCCGCCGAACTGCAGGAGGTCAACCACAACCTGCGTGGTCTGCTGGCTCCGCTGCTCCTGGGCGGTGCGGCGGCCGGTTACCTGGCCACGCTCGGGCCGATCACGCCGCTTGCCGTGCCCGGCGCGCTGTCGGCCGGAGTGGGCGGATCCGCCGGTTCGGCCGGCACAAGCGCGGCCGGGACCGGCTCGGGCGCAACCGGCGGCGCCGGGGCCGGGGCCGCCGGGTCCGGGGCCGCTGCCGCGGGCGGCGCCGGTGCGGCCGGTGTCGCTGCCGCTGCCGCGGCCGCCGCTGCTGCGGCCGCTGCCCTCGGGCTCGCTGCGGCCGCAGCCTCGGACGGAGCAGCGTCGGCCGCTTCGGCCGGCGGGGGCGGTGCTGGAGGTGCCGCAGGTGCTGGAGGTGCCGGGGCCGCAGCCGCGGGTGGTGCGGCCGCCCCGGCGGCGGCGACGGTGGGGGCAGCGGCGGGCGGGACGGCCGCCGGCGCCGGCACTGCGGCCGGCCTGTCCGGCATCGCGGCCAGCCTGGGTGTCGGTGGCCTGGTCGCCGCGGGGGCGGTCGTCGCCGCCGCGGTCATCGCCGCGATCGTGCTCGTCGTGGCCACCAACTCGCCGGAGACGACGAACACCGTCGCCGACCAGCCGCCGGCGGCGGCCGCCCCGGCAACGTCGGGTGGCGCCGGTGACGGCAACGCGAGCCCCACCGACGGCACCGGTGGAACCGACAGCACGGGAAGCGACGGTCCGGGTGCGGCCGGCGGCCCAGCCGGACCGGTGCCCACCGACCAGGCCGGTCCCGACACCGGTGGCGCGGGACCCGCCGGGTCCGGTGATTCGGGGGCGAGCGCCGGAACAGAGAACGCCGGCACCGACAATCCCGACCCCGGGACCGGTGGGAGCACGTCGACTCCGGCCGAACCGGGTACCACCGCACCGAACCCGGCCGGGCCGGCCACCGTCCCCTCCACCGCCACCACCGAACCGACCACCGGCGAACCCACCACCAGCGAACCCACCACCAGCGAACCCACCCCGGATCCGATCCCGGCCACCCTGAACCTGTCCGATCCCGTCGCCGGTCCGATCATCGCCGGGGGTACGGCCACCATCACCGCGACCGTCAGCAACAGTGGCGAGCTGGCCTCCGCGCCCGAGACGCTCACGATCCAGACCCCAGCCGGGGTGACCGTTTCGAACGTCGAGGTGATGCCGCCGGGGAACGGGCTGCGCCGGACCCAGGCGGGCCTGCTCCGCGCGGGCCCGTGCACCCAGGGACCCGGAGGCTGTTCGACGCAGATCCCGGCGATCGGCGCCGGCGGCTCGGTGTCGGTGACCATCACCATCACCGCCGCCTTCAACGCGACCGGCGGCCAATTCACGGTGTCGGTTCTGGGCGCCACGAAGTCGTTCACCGTCATCGCCTCCTCGGTCGTCGGAACGCCGGCCGAACCACTGCTCAACGACAACACCGCACGACCCATCGACGTGCGCGTCACCTCACCCGATGGCCCCGGCCCACTGACCTTCCGCTCCTCCGTCGACGGCGTCGGATTCGCCGCCACCGCGCAGTGCGCGGCCGGCGAACGCTCGGTCCCGGAGGTCACCTGCCAGCCCGCCCCCGACGGGCGGCTCACCCTGGCCGTTGTGGTCGCGCCCACGGTCGCACCGGGTTCGCTGACCGTGACGGTCACCGATCCGAAGGATCGGCTGATGGTGCTGTCCGGCCCCGACGGTCAGCTGCTGCCGATCGGCGCATCGCCAGCAGATCTGAGCCTCACCACGCCGGTCGAGGTCAGCGCACCCCCGGCGGGTGGCACCGGCTCGTTCAGCCTGACCGCCTGGAACTTCGGTGGCACCGCCACCACCGGTCAGGAGACAGTCGATCTCACCTTCACCGGCGGCGTCGGGCTCGTCGGACCGACGACCGCCGGTGTCGCCTGCCAGCCGGCGTCGAACGAGACGGGCGTTCAGGCCGACGCCCAGGTCGACACGCAGGAGTGGCAGTGCACGCTTCCGGTCCTCGACCGCGGCCAGCGGCTCACCCTTGGCTTTACCGTGGCCGCGAAGCCCTTCGCCACCCAGGGAGCGGTCACCGCCAGCCTCGGCGGACAGGGTGCCGGCCTGACCATCGAGGTGCCGGTGACTCCCGGCATCACCGGCCTCAGCACGCCGACCGCCGAGCTGGTTGCCGACGGCACCACGCAGAGCATGCGGATCACCGCCGAACTCGCACCCGGGGTGACCGATCCCGGCCGGATCACCCTGACGGCCGGCGCCAATGTCCTCATCTCCTGCGGGGATGCCGAGGCCGGCGCCACCGCGTCCTGCACCCCCGGCGACGACCGCAGCTTCGACCTCTCCGTCACCGTCGATCGCGGCCTGTCGGCCGGTGATCTGCCCGTCACCGCCACCGCCGAGGGCAACCGCCGCATCGACCTGCTCGGACCGGACGGACCGGTGCAAGTCAGGCCGGCCCCGGCCGACCTCATGCTGACGACACCGACCGCCATCGTTCAGCCGGTCGCCGGTGGCACCGGCACAGTCAGCTTCAGCGTGTGGAACGCCGGCGGAGTTGCCAGCGCTCCCGCGACCTTCGATGTCGACCTGACCACCGGCCTGGGGCTCGTCACCGAACGGACCGACGGTGCTGTCTGCGGGGCCGAATCCACCCGGTGCACCCTGCCCGCAGTTGATCAGGGCGAGCGACGGACAGTCACCCTGACCGTGTCCGCCGCACCGGCCACCACCACCGGTCAGGCGACGGTCGCTCTCACCGGAGACGCCGCAGGGCTGACCTACGATGTGGCTGTCGGTCCGGGCATCACCGGGCTCACCACACAGACCAGCGAACTGGTTGCCGACGGCACCACCCACACCGTCCGGGTGTACGCGGATACGGCCCCGACCGTCACCGACCCCGGACCGGTCACGATCACCCCCGACCGGCCGGGCGTTCGCGTGTCCTGCGCCGGGGTGGACGACCGGACCGGCACTGCCACGTGCACGCCCGGTGACGGCGGCACGTTCGATCTCGACGTCCGCATCGACCCGGACCAGGAACCCGGGCCCCTGCCGGTCACCGCACGGGATGCCGCCCAGCGCACCCTCGACCTGCTCGGACCCGAGGGACCGGTCCAGGTCGTCCCCACACCGGCCCGGCTGAGCTTCGACGGCACCGCACAGGTCGTCAAGGAGCCGGTGGCCGGCGGGGCCGGCACCTTCCGGGTCACCGTCACCAACTCCGGCGGCGTCGGGTCCGAGCCCGGAGTTCCGGTCGACATTGATCCGAGCGCCGCCGACGGGCTGACCATCTCGACCGTCACCTGCGACGACGCGAGCGCGGAGCGCGCCGCGGCGGCGCCGTCCTGCGAGCTGCCGGCCATCGACCCGAAGGGCACCGTGACGGTCGAGGTGACGGTGCACGCGTCGCCGGCCGCGAACGGTGGCAGCGTCACCGTCCGGTTGCCCGGGGACTCGGTCGACGTCCCGCTGACCGTCGGCGCCGGCCTGGACCGGCTCACCGCGTCGATGACCGGACCCCTGATCGCCGACAACGAGCCCCACCCGGTGACGGTCGACGCGATTCCGGTCGACGGCACGGTCACCGACCTCGGCGAGGTCACCTTCGACAGCGGATCGGATCAGGTCGTCATCAGCTGCGGTGGGACGGCGGCACAGCGCGTCACCTGCACGTTCGCCGGCCCGAGCCGTTCGATCGAGCTCACCCTCGCGCCCGGGGTGACCGGGCTGACCGGCGTCACCACGACCGACCAGCGCGGTCGCACCATCACCAACGACCTCGGCGCACTCGAGGTACGGGCGCCGGCCGCGCTGGCGCTGTCCGACCTGACGGTGTCACCGCTGAGCGCCGGGGTCGGCGGCACCCTGACCGTCACCGCGACGAACTCCGGAGGGGTGGCGACCGCCGCGGATCTGCCGGTTGCGGTCGTTGCGCAGGATCCGGCCGGCCGGGAGCTGACGCCGAACCCGCTCCGGATCATCGACGGGACGCCGGAGAACGCGGTGCGCTGCAGCGATCAGGGCTGCACGCTGAACCCGATCGATCCGGGGGATACGGTCGAACTCACCTTCCAGGTGAGCGCCGCCGCCCCGCTGCCGTATGACCAACTCGGCGTGCTGGTCCGGATCGGCGGCGTGCCGGCCGGGCCGACCATCACCGACGTCCGCTCGCCGATCACGAGCGTGAGCGTCTCCGAGCCGCTCGAGCTCTACCCCGACGGCCGGGCCGCGACCCGCGGGGTCACCGTGACCAGTGCGCTGCCGGACCCGCGGGTGACGCTCACCTACGGCGGCGGCATCAGCGTCACGGGCAGCGCATGCCAGGACGGCGACCGGCCCGCGCAGATCGTCTGCCACGGCGCATCGTTCGACATCACGATCACGGTGCCGGTCGGCACCTCACCCGGCCCGCTGCCCCTGCTCGCGTCGGACGACGAACACCGGCCGGTCGACATCACCCCGCTGACCATCGCCGAACCGGCCGCCCTGCAGGTCGTGGCCACCGACAATGCTCCGCTGACCGCCGGCGGCACCGGGTCGTTCGACGTGGTCATCGCGAACACCGGCGGCTCCCCGTCCTCGGGCGACGAGTCGGTCGTCGTCGCCGTGCCCAAGGGGTTCACCGTTACCGGCCTTGCCGTCGACGGCGTGAGCTGCGCCGACGACCCTCCGGCCCTTCCCAGGTCGGCGGCCGAGGTTCCCGGCTGCACCCTGCCGACGATCGAGCAGGGCAAAGCGGCGACGCTCAGTGTGGACGTCACCGTCGAGCCCGGCGCCCCCAGTCCGGCGGCCGCCGACGTCGCGCTCGCCGGCCAGCCGTCGGTGCGGATCCCGCTGACGGTGATCGCCGGCATCTCCGGCCTCGCCGCCGACCCGGACCGAACGCTCCCGGCGAACGGATCGACGCAGGCGTTGACCCTCCGGGCCACGTTCGCCGACGGCATCCGGCCGGGTTCGGTGACGGTCACCTCACCCGACCCGGCCGTGCAGGTCGTCTGCGCCGACCGGCTCGCGTCGTGCCCGGTCCGCGACGACCGCACGGTCGCCCTGCAGATCACGGTGTCCCGCCAGTTCGCCGGCCAGGAGCTCACCCTGCGGGCCACGGATGCCGGCGGTCGGACGATCGCCGTCGAGCCGCTCACCGTCGCCGGCCCACCCAGCCTGGTGGCGGGTGACCTGACCACGAACATCCGGCCCGTGGCCGGCGGGCAGGGCCGGTTTTCGGTCACCATCCGCAACGCCGGCGCCTCCCCTTACCTGGGCGGCGATCCGATCGTCGTCGCGGCACCGCCCGGGTTCGGACTCGTCGGCATCGATCCCGGTGACGGCACGGCCTGTACGAGCGAGTGCCGGCTACCGTCGCTCGACGTCGGGGCCTCCGTCACGACGGTCGTCACGATCCAGGCGCCGGCCGCGACCAAACCCGGTTCCTACCCCCTGACCGTCACTGCGGTCCGCACCCAAACCATCCAGGTCGAGGTCGTCGGGGCGTTCTACCAGATTGTCGCCAGCCCACCGGGGCCCTTCCCCGCCGGCACCTCCCCCACTCTGAAACTGACCGTCGAGCGGTCCGCCGAATCCACCGACCCCGGTCCGTTGACGTTCACGTCGACCAGCCAGCTGGTCGGCCTGTCCGGCTGCGGTGGCAAGGGCGCCGCACTGAGCTGCCGGGGCGACTCGTTCACGATGACGGTGGCCATCGACGCCAAGCTGCCGGCTGGTGAGCTGCCGGTGACCGTCACCGACGCCGCCGGCAACGAGGTACCGATCACCGACGGTTCGACCGAGCTCCGGGTGACCACCGCCAAGCTGGTTCTCTCCGAGCTGACCGTCGTCGAGCGCCATTGGGGCAACACTCACGACTGGCTGGGCCGCCCCGGCTGGATCACCGATTCCGTCGGCACCGCCGTTCACCTCAGGACGACCGTCACCAACCCGTCCGGCCGGACCAGCAGCCTGCAGGCACTCACCCTCGGGACGTCGAAAGGGCTGATCGGGCCGGTGGTCACCAACGGTTCGGTGATCGTCTGCGGCGGTCCGGTGCCGTGCTTCCTGCCCAGGATTGCGCCCGGCGGCACGGCGACCGTCGACCTCTGGGTCGGGATCCCGGCGGGCATCAACACTGGCAGCGTGAGCGTGACGGTCGACGGTTCGACCCGGTTCGCCCAGGTCACCGCGATCACGCCGCCGGCCGGAGCGACCTCGGACACATCCGGTTCGGCGACCTCCTCCGCCCTTCCCGACCGGACGACCGCCGTCGACCCGACCACCGCAGGACCGTCGACCACCGCGCAGGCACCCACGAAGGAGACGGCGGCGGCCAGCACGATCGATCAGCTCGGCGACGTCGGCGGTGGGCACCGGCCGACCGGCACCACCGGCGAATCGGCGACGCCGACCCAGTCGCCGACCGGGGAGCCGACCCCGGCACCGACCAGGGAGTCGACCCCGGAACAGCCGCCCGCCACGGAACCCTCGGCACCGGAATCCGTCACCCCGGAGACCGCGATGCCCGAGAGTGGGCCCGGGGCGAGCTCCCCCACCGGGCCGGCCGTCGACGACGCGCTCGCGGAATCCAGCCCGCCGCCCGACCCGGCCCATCTGGTGCTCGGCCAACCCGCGGTGCAGCGGGCCCTCACCGCCGGTGGACCCGGAACGGTCGAGTTGACCGTCCGCAACGACGGCGGGGAGACCTCGGCCCCGGCGGCCGTCCGGCTGACCCTGCCGACCGGGATCAGCGCGGCGTCGATCACCGTCGACGGTGCCCATGCCGGGTCCGGCACGAGCTGCACGCTGCCGGCGATCGCACCCCACGAGTCCGTCACCGTCACAGTCACGCTCGCGGTACAGCCGGACGCGCAGGACGGCCCCATCCGGTTCGAGGTTCCCGGCGACTCGGCCGGTGTCGACCTCGCGGTCGAACGACCCGAGCCGACCCCGAGTTCGGCGGTCACCGGCTCCGCCGAACCGCCGGCCGATCGGCCGCAGGAGACCCCGGTCACCGCCGCCGGGACGGTCACGCCCAGCGACGTGCCCCCGGGATCGTGATCACGTTCGGCGGGTCACCGGCCGCATACGTCCTCGCCGCGTGTACATTCGGGGTCAGCCAGAGCGGCGAAGGAAAGCTGGCGACGGCGTCCCTGCCAGGATTTACCGGCAGTTGAACGTTTCTTTACTTCGATTTTGGATTCTGTTCAGGTTGCGTTCCTGAGAGGATTTTCTCTTTCGCGGGTCGAGCCGAGGACTACTCACCGTTTCCCCGTAGACTCGATCCGTGGCCCTCATCGAAACCGTCCGGCAGCATCTGCCTGTCAAGTACCGGGAACTCGCGAAGTTCCTGGTCGTCGGGGGCACCAGCTACGTCGTCGACGTGGGTCTGTTCAGCCTGCTGTCGCACACGGTCCTGGCCGAGAAGGTTGTCACCGCGAAGGCGATCTCGGTCGTCATTGCCACGATTTTCAGTTACATCCTCAATCGGGAATGGTCGTTCAACAGCCGGGGTGGCCGCGAGCGACACCACGAGGCGATGCTTTTCTTCGTCGTGAACGGAATCGCGCTCGGCCTGAACCTGGTTCCCCTGGCGGTCTCCCAGTACGTCATCGGGATCAACGCCGGCAACTACTCTGCGCTCACCGTGACGATTGCCAACTTCATCGCGGCCAACGTCATCGGCACCGCGCTGGGCATGGCGTTCCGCTTCTGGGCCTACCGCAAGTTCGTGTTCCCGGAGGAACTGACCCCCTCGCACCCGGAGATCGTCGCGGTGGAGACCGCCGCCCAGGCCGCGGCCGAGGCGCCCGCCACCGAGCGGATCCCGGAACAGCCGATCCGCCCGGACGCCGGCGACTACATCCGCCGTCACTAGCAGCGCAGTCAGCCCGACTCAGCCCGACGGCGCCGGCACACCATCGGACTCCCGTGCCGGCTCCGGCTCGCCCTCCACGGGGGGTGTGCTGACGGTCAGGAAGATCGCGAATGTCGGCGGGACCGCCCGGCGCAACTCCAGCCGACCGCCGTCGGCCTCGACGAACGCCCGGGCCAGACCCAGGCCGATGCCGGTCGACGACGCGGTGGACACCCCGCGGTCGAACACGTGGGCGACCAGTCCCTCCGGGATGCCGGGGCCCTCGTCACTGACCTCCAGCGCGACCATGCCGCCGGAACTGCGTCCCGCCGGTCGGACGAGAATGGTCACCGCGCCGGCCCCGTGCCGCAGCGAGTTCTCCATCAACACTCCGATGGCCTCGCGCAGCCGTCCGGGGGTGGCATGGACGCGGACGTCCCGGCTGCAGCGCACGGTGAGCGATCGACCGGCCGCCGTCAGCTGGGGACCCCAGTCCGCCTCGATCTCGGCCAGCTCGTCGAACAGCTCGAGCTCGCTGGCTCCGGCTGCACGCTGCGATCGGGCGTTCGCCAGCAGGTCGTCGACCACCGTGACCAGCCTGTCGGTCTGTTCGAGCGCCTCCCGCACCTCGGCCTGCACGTCGGGGTCGGGGTACTCGGCCAGCTCCTCCAGACGCAGCCGCAGGCCGGTCAATCGTGTCCGCAACTGGTGCGAGATGTCACCGGCGAGGTCCCGCTCCCGGGCGATGAGTTCGGAGATGTCCTGCGCGGACGAGTCGAGGACCTCGGCCACCCGGTCGAGCTCGGGGATGTCGTAGCGCCGGCGGAAGGTGCGGAAGTCGCCGGAGCCGAGCCGAGCCGCCCGCCGCGCGACGTCGGTCAACGGCGTGGTCAGCCGCCGGGCGGTGAGCACGGCCACTCCGGTTCCCACCACGACCGACAGCAGCACGGCCAGCGCGACGAGCGCGATGGCCTTCCATTGCTCCGCCCGCAGGTAGCTCTCGGGCACCGAGAGTCGTAGGTTTCCGCCGCCGGCCATGGCCAGCTGCTCGGCGTAGACCTGATTGGACGGCGACGTGCCGATGGACTGGTCGATCCGGCCGGCCATGGTGATGTCGAGGCGTCCGCCGGGCGGCACCGCCGCGGCCAGCTGGCCCAGGTCGATGGCCGACGAGCTGCTCTGGTTGGCGATCGACGCGGCGATGGACTCGAGCCGGCTGTTCAGGTCGCTGCGCATCAGGTCGTCGACCACCCGCCACGACACGATGGACAGCGGCACGCCCAGCGTCAGCACGGTGGCCGCGATGACCAGCAGAATCGAGACCAGGACCCGACGACGCATCAGGAGCCCACTTGGTCCGGGTTCCGAGGACTCGTCCGGTGAGCCCGGGTCACCGGGTCAGTCCGTCTCGAAGCGGAAGCCGACCCCGCGCACCGTCGAGATGCGCTGCTCCGACCGCTGGTCACCGCCGTTGGCGTCCGGTCGGGCGATCTTGCGCCGCAACCAGGACATGTGCATATCCAGGGTCTTCGAGGTCTTCATGGTCGGGTCGTTCCAGACCTCGGACAGGATCTCCTCGCGCGTCACGACCTGGCCGGCCCGGCTCATCATCACCCGGAGCAGCTCGAACTCCTTGTTCGACAGGGTGACCTCGACCCCGTCCACCTCCACCCGCCGCGACCCGGTCTCCACCCGGACGCCGCCGATCTCCATCAGGGCGGGCACCCGACGACGCAGCAGCGCGCGGACCCGGGCCAGCAGTTCGGCCATCCGGAACGGCTTGGCGACGTAGTCGTCGGCGCCGGCGTCCAGGCCGACGACGAAGTCCGCCTCGTCGGTGCGGGCGGTGAGCATCAGCACGGGCAGGTCCTTGCCGGCGGCACGGATCCGCCGGCACACTTCGAGCCCGTCGAGATCGGGCAGGCCGAGGTCGAGGATGACCAGGGTGATCTCGGCGCCGTTCTCACCGAATGCGGCGACCGCGGCGCCCCCGGTGGGCGCGGGCCGGACCTCGTAGCCCTCTCGCTGCAGCGCGCGGGTCAGCGGCTGCGCAATGGCCGGATCGTCCTCGACCAGCAGCACCGTCGTCACGTCGACCACCATACGGTGCCTTCCGCGGCGGGCGGCTCGCCGCCGAGCCGACCGGCCCCCGCCCGGTCGACCCGGGCCGGCGATCGGATCGCCGGGTCGGATCCGGCCCCGGAAGGCTCACTCGGGCCGGGTCGCTCGCGGGCCGAGCTCGCGTGGCCCACCATCGAGCACCGGAGGTCGACCCCTAGGGGCGCTGGGCCGGGCCGGTCTGACCGTTACCGGCATCGTCGCCGGCCGGCGGCGTCGGGTCGGCCGCGGGCGAGCGCATCATCACGGTCGGCTCGGGCTCGTCGAAGTTCGGCAGGGGGGTCGAATCGGTGGGGTGGGCGTGCCGGCCGCGATTCGCGCCGCCGGCCCCACCCGGCACCGCGGACTCGGAGGCCGATGCCGATGCCGATGCGTACCCCGCCGATGCCGCCGATCCGGACGCGGTCGGCGTGCGGGTCAGCACGGTCGGCTCCGGCTCGCCCGCGGAGTCGCCGCTGCCCTTCTCCGGCCGGCCGGCCGGACTGCGTGTGTAGACGGTCGGCTCCGCGGAGGCCGGCGGCTCGGCGGTCGCCGACGAGGGTCCGCCCGTTGGTGCCGTACCCCACGGGGCGGCCGCCGGCGGGTAGTTCGGCGGCTGGTATCCGGGCTGATAGCCGGCCGGCGGGTAGCCCTGTTGCCCCCCGCCGGGATAGCCGGACGGCTGCGGATATCCGCCGCCGGGCGGTGGAGCATAGCCCTGTGGATAGCCCGACTGCGGCGGGTAGCCGGGCGCCTGCTGGTAGCCCGGCGGCGGATACCCCTGGGTCTGACCCGGAGGCGGGTACGCCTGGGTGTAGCCCTGTTGGGGCGGGTAGGTCTGGCCGTAGCCCGGCTGGTGGTAGGGCTGGCCGTACGTCGGCGGCTGACCGCCCGGCGACGATGCTGCCGGGCCCGACCATTGGTCGGGTGACGGCGCCACCGCGCCGCGATCGGGCCCGGATGCCGACCGGCCGCGATCGTCGGGCGCGTCGCCGAACGACCCGTCATCGGCCTCGCGGTGTGCGTGGTGCAGCAATCCCTTCTCGTCCCGGATCAGCTGGTTCAGCATCGACTGGACCTTGGACAGATTCGCGACATTCCGGAACTTCAGCGGCTGGTCGGCCGACGACTCCACGATCAACGATCCGAAACCCATCAACCGGCCCCAGAAGGTGACCTCGGTCTCGATGTTGGCGATCTGGCCCAGCGGAATCTGATGCTCCCGGCGGGACAGCAGGCCGGTGCGGAAGAAGATGTGGTGGTCGCTGATCACGAAATGCTCCGTGCGCCACCGGATGAACGGCACGAGCACCAGAACGATCAGCGCGACGACGGCGACCGCGACGATCGCCCAGGTGACCCAGCTCGGCCAGTCCCGGCCGCTCAGGAAGGCCAGCAGTGCGGCGCAACCGCCGATGATCAGGACGAAGAAGATGAACGGAAGGACCAGGACCTTCCAGTGGGGCCGTTTGCGGACGTAGATCTTCTCGCCGGTGACCAGCAGATTGTCCGGATAGGGCATGTCACTCTCCTTGACCAATCCCCTGGACCGGTCGGCCCGCGCCGACCGTCGAGCGCCCGCCGACCGGCGCTGTGGTCACGCTACCGCCGGACCGCCGCGGCGACATCAGGACGCCCTGGTCGATCACCACCCCGGACCGGCATTAACCCCGACCGGGTGATCGATTCCCGTCGGCAACGCCGGGTGCGCTGATCTTCGCGTCAGCAAACAGGACGAAACGGGCGCACTTTCGACGCTTGGATCAGCGCGGCGCCCGGGCCGGGCGGGTCTGGGCGGTCGGGCGGGGCCTGCGGGTCCGACTGGTCAGCGGGCCGGCACCGGGGCCCGGGGACCGAAGACCGCCGAGCCGAGGCGCACGATCGTGGCGCCCTCCGCGATGGCGTCGGCGTAGTCGCCGCTCATGCCCATGGAGAGCTCGGTGGCCGCCGCCGCGCCCGGCCAGCCATCGCCGACGGCGCGGTCCCGGATGCCGGCCAGCTGCGCGTACCCCCGCCGCACCGCCACCCGGTCCGGTGCATGCAGACCGATCGTCATGAAGCCGCGCAGGGTCAGCCGCGGGCAATCGGCCACGGCCGCCACCAGGTCGAGGACCTGCTCCGGAGGCACACCGGACTTGCTCGGCTCCCCCGACACGTTCACCTGGATCAGCACGTCCAACCCCCAGTCGAGCACCGCGAGCCGGGCCTGCAGCCGGCCGGCCAGGGCGGCCGAGTCGAGCGTCTGCAGGCACCGGATGTGCGGCAGCACCTGGTTCACCTTGTTGGACTGCAGGTGGCCGATGAAGTGGGTCTCGTGGGGGACGTCGGCCAGCGCATCGGCCTTGGCCAGCACCTCCTGCACCCGGTTCTCGCCGATCAGGGTCACGCCGGCGGCAAACGCCTCCTTGATCACCGGCGGTGGCATCGTCTTGGTCGCCAGCAGGATCCGCACTGCGTCCGGATCCCGACCGGCGATCAGGGCGGCGTCGCGGACCCCTTGCCGGGCCGCGGCCAGCCGCTGCGCAACGGTGGACACGATCGGCGACGGATCAGACACGGGACCGACCCTAATCGGAAGGTCGGCGGCCGCACCCGAGCACGTCCCGGTCGCGGCCGCACCGACCCGGCCGGTCCGGGGCGCCGCCAGGTCGGCCCGGCACGCCACTCCGCAACCCACCGAGGTGGGCCAACGACCCACCGATCGGCGGTGGCCCACCGCCCCAGCCCGGGCGGCACCGGAAGTCCCTGTCGGGCAGCGGAGTCGGCGGTACGGAACGGGTGCCGACACCGGTGACGGAGGGACACAACGGCAATCCGCGATTGACAATCACCCGGCCGCCGACGCCCGCACGTGCACGACATCACCGACAGTGAACGTCCGGTTGACTCCGGACGCGTCGCGCACCGTCAGCGCGCCACCGGCGTCCACGTCGACCGCGTCCCCGGAAACCCAGCGCTCGGTCGGCAGCAGCACCCTGACCTGCGCCCCGACCGTCGAGCACACCGCCAGGTACGCCGGGCGGATGCCGGCCGCATCCACGTCGCCGGCCGCGGCCGTCCACCGGTCGCACCAGTGCGCCAGCTCATCCAGGACCGCCGCCAGCAAGGCGGCGCGGTCGGTGAGCCCCCCGGACAGGGCCAGCGACGTCGCGTCCGCCCGGGGCAGTTCCTCCCGGGTGAGGGAGACGTTGATGCCCGACCCCACGATGAGCAGGCCGCCCGCGACCTCTCCGAGAATGCCGGCGCACTTCGCGCCACCGATCAGCACGTCATTGGGCCATTTCAGGCTCGCCTCGATTCCCGCGGACCGCCGCAGACCCGCGACGATCGACAGTCCGAGGACGGCCCCGACCCAACCTCGCCGGTCCGGCGGGACCGCGGGCAGGTCGAGCCCGACCGAGAACATCAGACCCGCGCCGGGCGGGCAGTGCCAGTCCCGGCCGGCGCGGCCCCGGCCGGCGGTCTGTTCCTCGGTGACGAGCACCTGCCCGGGCACCAGAGTCCCGTCATCGGCCCGCCCCGCCAGATCGGCGTTGGTCGAGCCGGTCTGCGCCGTCCAGTCGACCGTCCACCGGCCGGGTTCGGCCAGCCGGGCGATCACATCGGCAAGGTCGATCGGGGCCCGGGGATCGTCGTTCGGCACCCGATCACCGTAGGGCACCCCGCGGTGCTCGACGGTGGCCTCGCCGGCTCGGCCAACAGGGACGGCCCTGACCATCCGGCTCCTCCGTCACCGAATCGGCCTCAGGGCACCCCCTGCGGTGCTCGATGGTGGCCTCGCCGGCTCGGCCAACTCAAGGCAGGGCGACGTGCCCGCCGCGCATCTTCCACATGAAGTACTTCTCGAAGCCCAGCTTCATCGCATGGTTCTGCGGGCCGGGGATCAGCACGCCGTGCTTGCGGGGCGGCAGCATCTTGTCGGCCAGGATCAGCACGCCGTTGTTGCCGGCATCCATCACGCAGACCGCGGGGATGTCGCCGAACTCCTTGTGCAGCGTGGGTTGTTCGCCGCGGATCTGGGCGGCGATGTTCATGCCGGCGACGTGGGCCTGCTGCTCGGTCGGGAACCCGGTCTTGGGGATGCCGACCGGGGTCGGCGTCTGCCACGGCACCGCGACCGCGGCGGCGATGCCGACCGCGTAGACCTCGTCGCGGGCCTCGGTCTGGTAGGTGTCCCGGACCTTGACGTAGCCCTTGTCGTCGGCGATGTCGGTGGCCTTGGCGATCACCTCCTGACCGACGAACGGCGGCACGATCATGGCGAACGAGAAGTCGACGGTCCGGCCATCGGCCAGCACGACTCTCCCCTCGTCCACGTGGTCCATCGCCACCCCGACCATCGGCTCGATCCCTTCCTTCTTCAGGAACAGGCCGAGGAGGGACTCGCCGTGCGGCAGGCCACCGATGCCGAAGTGGCCCAGGAACGGCTCCGAGCTGATGTAGGTCAGCTTCACCTTGTTCTTCATGCCCGCCCGGCGGAGCTGGTAGCTGGTGTTGAACAGGAACTCGTAGGCCGCACCGAAGCAGCCGGCCCCCTGGGTCGCCCCGACGACCACGTCCCCGGGTTCGCGCAGCAACCGTCGCCACGCCTCCCCGGCGTGCACCGCGTCCTCCAGGGTGGTGATGGTCGACGCGTTTCCGTCCGGTCCCAGTCCCGGCACGGCCTGGAAGTTGTTGCGGTAACCGGTGGCGATCACCAGGTAGTCGTAGTCGTAGGAGCCGGCGGTGGTGCTCACCCGACGGGCGGCCAGGTCCAGCTCGGTCGCCTCGCCGTGCACGAAATCCACGTCGTGCTCGGCGAAGGTCGGGGCCAGCGGGAAGGTGATGTCCTGGGGGCGGCGCTTGCCGAACGGCACCCAGATCAGCGACGGATTGAACAGGAAGTGGTCGGCCGCCGAGACCACCGTCACGTCCACGTCGCCGTGCAGGGCATGCTTGACCGTGAGCGCGGCGGTCAGCCCGCCGAAGTTACCCCCGAGTACCAGCACCTTCTTGCGGGTCATGATTCCTCCTCTGCGTGGCACTGCGGTGGGCCACGCCTGGACATCAGGCTGCGCCCGCCCGTGGGCGGGCACCAGGGTCCTTGGACTCGACTCGGCCGGCCGGGGTTGTGGTACTCAGACTCACGAACGGTGAACTGCGTCTCACGGTGGCACGACACGCACCGAGGGCTGGGTACCCTCACGCCCGTGAGTCGGACCACTGATGCCCCCGATGTCGCCGCCCCCGAGGCCGGGGACGGTGCCCCCACCAGTGGTGCGAGCACGGCCGAGACCGGTCCGCCGCACACCACCGCCGGCAAGCTGGCCGATCTGGACCGCCGGCTCGATGAGCACATCCACGCCGGGTCCGAGGCGGCCGTGCAGCGGCAGCACGCCAAGGGCAAGCTGACTGCCCGCGAGCGCATCGACCTGCTGCTCGATCCGGGCTCGTTCGTCGAGTTCGACTCGTTCGCCCGGCACCGTTCCACGAACTTCGGACTGGAGCGCAACCGTCCGTACGGCGACGGGGTGGTCACCGGGTACGGCACCGTCGACGGCCGGGAGATCTGCGTGTTCTCCCAGGACGTCGCCGTGTTCGGCGGCTCGCTCGGCGAGGTGTACGGCGAGAAGATCGTCAAGATCCTCGATTTCGCGCTGACGACCGGCCGGCCGGTCGTCGGCATCAACGAGGGCGGCGGCGCCCGCATCCAGGAGGGCGTTGTCTCGCTCGGTCTGTACGCCGAGATCTTCAAACGCAACGTGCACCTGTCCGGCGTCATCCCGCAGATCTCCCTCATCATGGGCGCCAACGCCGGTGGGCATGTCTACTCCCCCGCCCTGACCGACTTCATCGTGATGGTCGACAAGACCTCGCAGATGTTCATCACGGGGCCGGACGTCGTCCGTTCGGTGACCGGGGAGAAGGTGACCCTGGAGGAGCTGGGCGGGGCCCGGACCCACAACACCCGGTCGGGCAACGCGCACTACCTGGCCAAGGACGAGGCCGAGGCCATCGAGTACGTCCGCGACCTGCTGTCCTACCTGCCGGCCAACAACCTGACCGGGCCGCCGGTGACACCGGGCTACCAGGTCGACCCGGATGAGCTGACCCCCGACGACCTGGCCCTGGACACCCTCATCCCGGACTCGCCGAACCAGCCGTACGACATGGCTGCTGCCGTCCGGGCGGTCCTGGATGACGGGGAGTTCCTGCCGGTGCACGAGCTGTACGCGCCGAACGTGCTGGTCGGCTTCGGCCGGGTGGAGGGCAAGCCGGTCGGCGTCGTCGCCAACCAGCCGATGCACCTGGCCGGCACGCTGGACATCAACGCCTCGGAGAAGGCCGCCCGGTTCGTCCGGACCTGCGACGCGTTCAACATCCCGGTGCTCACGTTCGTCGACGTGCCCGGCTTCCTGCCCGGCACCGACCAGGAGTGGAACGGCATCATCCGCCGCGGCGCCAAGCTGATCTACGCCTACGCGGAGGCGACCGTCCCGTTGATCACCGTGATCACCCGCAAGGCGTACGGCGGCGCGTACGACGTGATGGGGTCCAAGCATCTCGGCGCCGACGTCAACCTGGCCTGGCCGACCGCGCAGATCGCCGTCATGGGCGCCTCCGGCGCGGTGAACGTGCTGTACCGCAAGGAACTCGGAGCGCTGGCCGAACGGCTCGGGCCGGACTCGGCCGAGGTCGCCGCCGAGCGGCTGCGGTTGCAGACCGAGTACGAGGACACCCTGGCCAACCCGTTCGTGGCCGCCGAACGCGGCTATGTCGACCAGATCATCAAGCCGTCGGCGACCCGCGGCGCCATCACCCGGGCGCTGCGGGTTCTCGCCGACAAGCGCCAGACGCTGCCGCCCCGCAAGCACGGGAACATTCCGCTGTGACGCCCCCGGCGGACGTTGATCATCAGCCCCGACCACCGGAGATCCGGCGTGCCGCAACGGTCGGCCGGCCCGCGGCCGAACGCCAGGACCGGGGCACTGGGCGGGATGCCGAGGACGCGGCGGCCGTCATCGCGATCCTGAGCGCTCTGGCCGCTGCGTCGGGCGTGCCGGCAACGGAGCCGGCGACCCGGTCGGTGTGGGCCGACCCGGCGCACCGGCTCGGCCTGCGGGCGCTGGCACCGACCGGCTGGTGGGCGTCGGGGCTTCCGCGATGACCGGGCCGCTGACCGGTGGTGGCCCGGTGACGGTTGTGCTGGCGTCGGCGTCGCCGGCGCGGCTGGGGGTGCTGCGGACCGCCGGGCTCGACCCGGTCGTGCGGGTGTCCGACGTCGACGAGGACGCGATCCTGGCCGCGTTGCCGCTGGCCCCGGCACCCGAGCGGGTGCAGGCGCTGGCCGACGCGAAGGCCGATGCGGTGGCCGCCGAGCTGATCGCCGGCGCCGGGATCGGGCCGGCCGATGCCGTGGTGATCGGCTGCGACTCGATGCTGCTGATCGATGGGGAACTGCAGGGCAAACCGGTCGACGCCGCCCAGGCCCGGTTGCGGTGGCAGCAGATGGCCGGCCGGGACGGCGTGCTCCTGACCGGGCACGCGATCCGGCTCGTGCGGAGCGGTCGGGTCGTCGCCGCCGCCACCGACGCCGGGACGACCGTCGTCCGGATGGGCCGCCCCAGCGATGCCGAACTCGACGCCTACCTGTCCACCGGCGAACCGCTCCGGGTGGCCGGCGCACTGACCATCGACGGGTTCGGCGGCTGGTTCGTCGACGGCATCGACGGCGACGCCGGCAACGTGCTGGGCATCTCGCTGCCGCTGACCCGGCGGCTGCTGGCCGATGTGGGAATCTCCGTCACCGATCTGTGGCGCATCCCCTGACCGACCGGCCCAATCGCATCACCCGGACCGATCCAGCTTCCCGGACCGACAGAGACAGAAGAGGAACGCCAGTGCATACCGTGCTGATCGCCAACCGCGGCGAGATCGCCGTCCGGGTCGCCCGCGCCTGCCGGGACGCCGGCCTGCGGTCGGTGGCCGTCTACGCCGACCCGGACCGGGACGCGCTGCACGTCCGGGTGGCCGACGAGGCGTTCGCCCTCGGCGGGTCCACGCCCAAGGATTCCTACCTGGACTTCGCCAAGCTGCTCGACGTCGCCGCCCGGTCGGGCGCCGACGCGGTGCACCCCGGCTACGGGTTCCTCTCGGAGAACGCCGACTTCGCGCAGGCGGTCATCGACGCCGGGCTGACCTGGATCGGACCGACACCCCAGGCGATCCGCGACCTGGGTGACAAGGTCACGGCGCGGCACATCGCGGCCAAGGTCGGCGCCCCCCAGGTGCCGGGCACCAAGGAGCCGGTGGGCGGGGCCGACGAGGTCGTCGCGTTCGCGCAGGAGCACGGCCTGCCGGTGGCGATCAAGGCGGCGTTTGGCGGCGGCGGCCGGGGTCTGAAGGTGGCCCGCACGCTGGAGGAGATCCCGCACCTGTACGAGTCGGCGGTGCGCGAGGCGGTCACCGCGTTCGGCCGCGGCGAGTGCTTCGTCGAGCGGTACCTGGACCGGCCCCGGCACGTCGAGGCCCAGGTGCTGGCCGACCGGCACGGCACCGTCATCGTCGTCGGCACCCGGGACTGCTCGCTGCAGCGCCGCTACCAGAAGCTGGTCGAGGAGGCGCCGGCCCCGTTCCTGACCGACGAGCAGCGGTCGGCGATCCACTCGGCCGCGCGGGCGATCTGCCGCGAGGCCGGGTACCACGGCGCCGGCACCGTCGAGTTCCTGGTCGCCGCCGACGGTTCCGTCTCGTTCCTGGAGGTCAACACCCGGCTGCAGGTGGAGCACCCGGTCTCCGAGGAGACCAGCGGGATCGACCTGGTGCGCGAGCAGTTCCGCATCGCCGACGGCGAGAAGCTGCGCTGGACGGACGATCTGCCGCCGCGCGGGCACTCGTTCGAGTTCCGCCTCAACGGTGAGGACCCGGGCCGCGGCTTCCTGCCCGCGCCGGGCGTGGTGTCCCGGTTCGTGCCGCCGGCCGGACCCGGGGTACGGGTGGATTCCGGCGTGGAATCCGGCTCGGAGATCGGTGGGGCGTTCGATTCGCTGCTCGCCAAGATCATCGTGACCGGTGCGGACCGCGCGGAGGCGCTGCAGCGGTCACGCCGGGCGCTGGCCGAGCTGGTCGTCGAGGGCATGGCCACCGTGCTGCCGTTCCACCGCGCGGTGCTGGACGACCCCGCTTTCACCGCCGCCGACGGGTCGTTCGACGTGCACACCCGGTGGATCGAGACCGAGTTCGACAACACGCTGCCCCCGTTCGACCCGGCCTCCGCGGCGACGGCCGGCGAGGCCCGGGAACGGCAGACCATCGTCGCCGAGGTGAACGGCCGGCGGGTGTCGGTGACCCTGCCGTCGGAACTCGGCACGTTCGCGGCTCGATCGGGCGGACCGGTCGCGCCCAGCCGGCGAGCCGGCGCGCGGGGCGGATCGGCGCACCACTCCCCCGAGGGTGGCGGCGACGCCGTCGTCGCGCCGATGCAGGGCACCGTCGTCAAGGTCGCGGTGGCCGCCGGCGACACGGTCGCACCGGGCGACGTGATCGCGGTGGTCGAGGCGATGAAGATGGAGAACCCGATCCCCGCGCACAAGGCCGGCGTCGTGACGGCCGTCCAGGTCGAGGTCGGTGGCTCGGTCACGGCCGGCGCCACCGTCGCCGAGATCGCGGACGCCCCGGCGAGCTGACCACCGCCGCGCCGGTGGTTCGCTGATCATTTCCGCGATTCCGCCGGCGATCTGTCCGGTTCGGCGCGGTTGTGGTCAGCGAACCGCCCAACGCCGCGAGCGCATAGAGTCGATGGCGTGAGCGCACCATCGTCAGGACCGGATCCATCGCAGCTGCGCATCGGCGACGCCGAGCGCAACTCCGCGATGGACGCGCTCTCCGAGCATCTCGGCAAGGGACGGATCGACCTTGACGAGTTCGGCACGCGGAGCGCGCAGGTGACCCAGGCGCGGACGGTGGCCGATCTGCGCGCCCTGTTCTCCGACCTGCCGCCGCCGCATCCGACGCTGCCCGGTCCGGCCCCGGTCGTCCGGCCGGCGGCCTCCTCGTCGCCGGCGATGCCGGGCGGGGTCCCGGCCCGGCCCGACGACACCCGCACCCCGGCCCAGCGCGGGGCCGCGGTGCTGCTGGCCGCGTCCGGCATCATCGCCCTGGTGCTGTTCTTCCTGGTCAAGACCTGGCTGGTGTTCCTGATCCCGGCCCTGATCGCGGTGGTCACCAGCGCGTTGTGGGGCAGCGACTGGCGCAACCGATCCTGATCCGGTGGCATCAATCGGTCGCCCGGCGGACCAGGTCCAGCAGCGCAGCCGCATAGGCGTCCGCCGGGTCATCGGCCGGGTAGCCGGTCGGGCCGGGGGCGCCGGGCAGCACGACGCGGACCCGGTAGCCGGCGCCGTCCCGGAGCAGGGACCGGAACGCCCCGCCGAGCAGATCCCGCAGCTGGTCCTCGCGGGGTAGCCAGAGCGCATCGTCGGCGGACGTCGAGTCCAGCGCCCACTCGGTGGTGCCGTTGAAGGCCAACACCGCGCCGGCCGCCGATTCGTGCGCCTCGACCACCATGTCCGAGAGGGTGAACACCTCGCCGTCGAAGGTGCTCCGGGTGAGCATGAACCGATCGCCGGACCGCGGGTGCCACACCAGACCGGCCTCCCGCAGCGCGGTGGCGAGTTCGACCGAGATCACCAGGCCATTGTCCCGCCTGGACGGACGCGCACCGGACGGGCCCCGAACGGGCGCCGGACGGGCGGTGGATCACCGTGCGGATGAAGTCGGCGTCTTGCGTCACTCCGGTCACATCCGCCGCGAGTTCATCCACGCCGACCCAGTCGATCCGCGCGGGAGGGGTGGCCCGGAGTGGGGTCGGTGGGGCGGACCGGAGTGGGCGTCAGCTCGGATAGAAGGGTGCGGAGCCGGTGAGGAACGGCTGGCCCTCCACCGGCGATTGCCACTTGCCGTCGGCCTGGCCCCCGGAGAGCTGCCAGACCCGACCGCTGAACGTGATGAGCAACGGCTCGCTGACGGCGGCGGCCAGGCCGTCGATGTTGCCGAAGATCCCGTTGTCGCTGATCTTGCGGGACTCGTAGCCGTCGATGCTGATGTTCCACAGGCTGCGGAACCCGTCCGGTGCGTTCGCGGCCGCCACGACGACTTCCAGGGAGTTGACGAACGTGATCGGCCCGACGTCCTGCAGATCGGATCGGAGCAGGGTCAGCCCGGCGATCTGCAGCGGCGTCTGGCCGGCCGACTCGTCCCGGCCGCCCGCATTGGCCGGGATGCTGGCCGGCGCGGACGCGCCCTCGGCGGCGGCCGGTTCGAGCACCCCCACGTAGAGCCGTTCGCCGGCGACGACGGCCACCCGGACCCCGTCCGGCGACAAGGCCAGGGCGGTGACCGGGCCCTTGCCGGCGAGGTCGTCCGCCGGCACCCGTTCCCGGCTCGGTGCGCCCGACGTCGAGACGCGGTAGACCTCCGGCTTGGTCTGCCCGTTCTGCACCACCCACGCCTCGTCACCGGAGCGGGTCAGGCTCGGTGGGGTGAGCGTGTCGGCCTTCAGCGCCGGGTCGGCCCGGTCGACCTGGTCGGGTGAGGTGAGCAGCAGCTGCTCCCCGCCGCCGGGGTCGACGGCCACGGCCGCGGTCACCCGGGTGGTCGCCGACGCCGCGGCCGACAGCACCGTCGGCGATCCGGTCCCGAGCGGGCCGGCGACCGGTCGGCCGTCCAGCAGACCGGTGATCGCGCCGCCGGTACTGATGTAGAACGGGTCCGACGCGACCTGCCCGGTGCCAGGCAGCCGGTCGGGGTCGAACGAGGCCACCGAATTGATCGTGTACACCGGCTGCGCCGGGTCCAGCGGCACACCGTCCACGCTGATCGCGATCCGGGGCGTCGTCGGCGACAGCGTCCACACGACCTGCGCGGCCAACGCCCGCCGGGCCTCGGTGGTGGATACGTCCACCCCGGTGAAATCGATCTGCAGGACCCCGTCCGGGTCGACCGATGGATTCGACCGTAGTGCGGATTTGCCGGTGAAGCTGCTGGTCACCGCGCCTTGCAGGGACGGCTGCGGACCGTCGAGCAGCATCGCCAGCAGCCGGTTCGCGCGGTTCGCCGTCGTCTGGCCGATGACGATGTGCCGGATGTCCGGGACCACCAGGGTGCCGGATCGATCCAGGAAGTACAGCACCCGTTGGCGGTACGCCGTCGGGAAGTCCGACGCCGTCAGCAGCAACTCGGGCGGCGGGTCGTTGATCCGCCATTCATCGTCGACCTTGACCAGGTGGATCGCTCGGGAGTACCCGACATCGGACGAGTGGAACGCGCGGCTACCGTCCAGACCGCCCGGCGAGTTCCCCACCACGGTGACCGTCCCCGGCGTCACCGGGTCCGCCTCGGTGCGGTAATTGTCCTCCAGGATGACGACCGGCAGTTGACTCGGCTGCCAGCCGGCCTGGGCGTCCGGCGTGAGGTACTGCCGGGCGGCCGCGAAGCTCGACCCGGACCCGCCGTCCGAGTCGGGCCGGGCGCTGGCCGCGATGAAGCCCCGGACGATCTGGTCCGGCCCGGCACCCGCGGTCGGTGCATCGGGCACCACCGGCTCCACCTGGTCGGCGATTCGGGTGACGTCGACGGCGGCGCTCGATCCGGGGATCGCGGTGCACCCGCCGGTGAGCGCGAGAATCATCAGGAGGAGCAGGGCCAGGCCGGCCCGGCGGTGCGGTCCGTTCGTCACGGCGGTCACCGGGTCACCGGGTTGGGCTCCGCAGCGTCGGACGAATCCGGGCCAGGGGCGGCCGTCCGAGTCGCCGCCGGCGGACCGGCGGGCGGGTCACCGGATCCGTCGGTCCCGCCGTCGACGGTGACCGTCAGGGTGGCGGTGGCGCCGGCGACCGGCACCGAAGCCGGATGCAGTTCGTCCTCGCGGGGCGCCGGCTTGAGCGTCCCCCGCTCGACCATCATCCGCACCGGCGCAGGGCTCGCGGCAGCCGGCGGCTCGACCGATTCGGGCCCCACCCGCAGCGGCAGCGGCGAATGGGTGATGAGCCCACCGTGGCGCCGCGGCAGGGTCAGCCGGAACCGGGCACCCTCCCCCGGTGTGCCCGATGCCTGCAACCAGCCGCCGTGCAGCCGGGCGTCCTCCAACGAGATGGCCAGGCCGAGCCCGGTGCCGCCGGTGTGCCGCTGCCGGGACGGATCCGCCCGCCAGAACCGGTTGAACACCAATCCGGCTTCGCCGGGGCGCAGGCCGACGCCGTGGTCGGTCACGGTGATCGCCAGCACCTCGGGTTCGGCGGCGAGCTCCACCTCCACGGGTTTGCCGTCGGCGTGGTCGATCGCGTTGTTGATCAGGTTTCGCAGGATCCGGTCCACCCGACGGTTGTCGATCTCCGCGACGACCGGGTGCTCGGGCAGGATGGTCACGATCTGGATGTCGAACTGATCGGCCAAGGAGGCGGCCGCGGAAATGCTGGCGTGGACGCAGGAACGGATGTCGATGCTCTCCGCGCTGAGTTCGGCCATGCCGGCGTCGTACCGGCTGATCTCGAGCAGGTCGGCCAGCAGCGACTCGAACCGGTCGAGCTCGTCGACCAGCAGCTCGGTGGACCGGCCGAGGTAGCCCGGGAAATCGGCGCGCCCGTCGTACAGCATGTCGGCGGCCATCCGGACGGTGGTCAACGGCGTGCGCAGTTCGTGGGACACGTCGGAGGTGAACCGGCGCTGCAGCTTGCCGAACTCCTCCAGCTGCCGGATCTGCACCCGGATCGCCTCGGCCATGCCGTTGAACGAGCTGGCCAGCGTCTCCAGCTCGATCGGCCCCTTGACGGGCATGCGTTCGGCCAGGTCTCCGGCGGCCAGCTTGCGGGCGCTGGCCGCGGCCCGACGGACCGGCCGCACGACCTGCATGGCGACCAATGCGGAGATGCCGGTCAGTGCGACGGCCAGCGCGACACCGCCGAGCAGCAGGGTCCGTTGCACGACCTGCACGGTGCCCTGCTCACCGGCCAGCGGGAAGATCAGGTAGACCTCGAACGAGTCCGTGCTGGTCCGCGCCGGGGCCCCCATGACGAGCGCCGGGATCGCCTGGTCGTCCCGCCGGACGGTCGTGTACTGGTAGGCGACCTGCCCCTGGGCGACCCGCGAGCGCAACTCGGCCGGCACATCACCCAGCGGTTGGGACACCGACAGGGCGTCCGAATCGATCCGGAAGGGCACGATGACCGGCTCGAACACCCCGGCGCTGGAATTCTGTGCCCCGCTCGCGCCGTCCAGCCGGCCGATCTCGGTCAACGCCAGCTGCAGCTGCTCTCGCAGCGAGTTGGGGTCCGAATCGGCCCCGGACAGGCTGTTCTGCACGGTCTGCCGGGCGTTGTCGATCTCCACGGTCGCCGCGTCGATCTTGGTTTGGAGCAGCCCGGCGGTGATCTGCTGCTGCAGGATCAGCCCGAGGATGATCATCACGACGGCCGACAGGCTCAGCGTCAGCACGACCACCCGGACCAGCAGCGACCGGCTCCAGAACGCGATCCGCGAACGGGCGGTGGCCAGTGCCTGGCGGAGCCGACTGCGCAACCGGATCAACCGGTCGTCGGCGGCGGGGCCGGCCGGGTCGGCCGCTCCCGATTCGGCGGCCGGTGCGGGCTCGCTCGTCACGATGACATGATCACCCGTCGGGTGTGGGTCAGACGTTACCGGCGCGGTATCCGACCCCCCGGACGGTGACCACCACTTCGGGATGCTCGGGGTCCCGCTCGATCTTGCTGCGCAGCCGCTGCACGTGCACGTTCACCAGCCGGGTGTCGGCGGCGTGCCGGTACCCCCACACCTTTTCCAACAGCACCTCGCGGGTGAACACCTGGCGCGGCTTGCGGGCCAACGCGACCAGCAGGTCGAACTCCAGTGGGGTGAGCGGGATCGGTTCGCCGTCCCGGGTGACCTGGTGACCCGGCACGTCGATGTCCACGTCGGCGACCCGCAGGCGCTCGGCCGACCCGACGTCGGCGCGCCGCAACCGGGCCCGGATGCGGGCCGTGAGTTCCTTGGGCTTGAACGGCTTCATCACGTAGTCGTCGGCCCCGGACTCCAGGCCGAGCACCACGTCCACGGTGTCGGTCTTGGCCGTCAACATGATGATGGGGATGCCCGACTCGGCCCGGATCTCCTTGCACACGTCGAGCCCGGACACCCCTGGCAGCATCAGATCGAGCAGCACCAGGTCGGGATGAACGTCCCGGAAAGCATCCACCGCCTTCGACCCGTCCCGCACCACGGCGGTGTCGAAGCCCTCCCCGCGCAGCACGATGGTCAGCATCTCGGCGAGGGCGGGGTCATCGTCGACCACCAGCACACGAGCTTTCATAACCCCATGGTGACATCCCGAACGGACCACCCGAGGTGGGCGCGCGGCGCCGGTGCGTGATCGCGGACCGATCGACCGGCCCCGGCCGCGTGGGACGATGAGAAGGTGAGCTACCCGGAGTACCCCCGCCAGGATCCCTACGGCCGGCCGTATCCGGGTCGGCCCGACGCCTGGGGGCTCGCCCAGCCCGGGCCGATCCCGCTGCGCCCGCTGGGGGTCGGCGAGATCCTGGGCGTGGCGGTCACGGTGGTGCGCCGCTGCCTCGGTCCCCTGCTGCTCGCCGCGCTGATCGTCGGGATGCTGTCGGCCGCGGCGACGGTGGGCGTGCTCGCCGCCGCCGGGACGTTGACGGCCTACGCGGAGGCGACGTGGTTGGAGGACGTGCTGCGCGGCGGCACGTCGGTCCCCGCGTCGATCGTGGTGTCCGCCCTGGCCGGCCTGCTCGTCTCGGTGGCGGGTGCGCAGGTGGTGGCGGGTGTGGCGACGGTGTACGCGGGTGCGCTGGCCCAGGGCCGGGACGGCCGCGGCGAGGTGGCCGCCAGGTTGCGCGGCCGGTGGCCGGCCCTGCTGACGGTGTCCGTTCTCGTCGGCGCGCTCGTCTCGATCGGGCTGATGCTGCTGATCGCGCCGGGCGTCTTGGCCTACCTGGTGCTCGCCCTGGCCGCGTCCGTGGTCGCGATGGAACGTTCCGGGGTCGGCGATTCGCTGCGTCGCAGCGCCGCGCTCAGCCGGGGGCATCGGGGCCGGATCTTCGGCGCGCTGGCGCTGGCGCTGCTGATCGGAACGGTCGGCGGCGCGATCGTCACGACCGTGCTCAGTTCGCTGTTCGGCCAGCACGACCCGGTGACGACGCTGCTGATCACCCAGGGTGTTGGCGCCGTCGTCGGCGCCTTCACCGGCGCCTGGACCGGAGCCGTGGTCGCCCTGCTCTACATCGATGTCCGGATCCGCACCGAGCGCCTGGACTATGCGCTCCGGCTGGCTGCCGACCTGGACCGGCAGCGCAAGTCCGGCCCGGCTGGGCCGGACGGGCTCACCCCACCACCGCCGCCGGCAGGCTGAACGAACCGGCGGGGTCCGGGGTGAGCACCGTCCAGGGCGACAGGTACTCGCGGTCGGCCAACTGCCGGTACATGGCCGCGGTTCGCCGTTGCAGGCCGTCGTCGCTCTCGAAGCGGTCCAGCGCCCGGTCCTGTTCGCTCCCGGCCCGGGCGCGGGCCCGTTGCGCGGACACCTCGACCGAGGTGGCCAGCAGGAACTGCCGATCGGGCACCGGCACGCCGAACCGCTCGATCTCCAGTTCGCGCACCCAGTCGGGGAAGTCGGTCGGCCGGTCCGGTGCGCCGAGCCGGGCGCCGCCGTACGCGGCGTTCGAGGTGACGTAGCGGTCCAGCAACACCACGTCGTGCGCGGCGAGCAGGGCGCGGATCTCGTCCGCGGCCGCCCGGCGGTCCAGCGCGAACAGCAATGCGGGGCCGTACACCGAGTCCGACAGGTCGCCGAGCCGGCCGTACAGCGCGTCCCGCACCAGGTCGGCATGCACATCGACGCCGTACCGGGGGAACGCCAGCGATGCCACCGTCCGGCCCGCCTGCCGCCAGCGCTGGGCCAGCGCCTGGGCCAGGGTCCGTTTGCCCGACCCGTCGAGTCCCTCGATGACGATCAGCTGCCCCACGAACAGGCACCTTACGGTCCCCTGAGCGGGGATCGGCGCGGCGCCCGAGCCGCCCGGACGTTCGTCGCCCGACGCGGGTGCCGATGCGGTCCGTCGGCCCCGGTGGGACGCTATGGATCATGACCACCGCCGCCCCCCGGCCGGCCGCCGGCCGGACCTTTCTGGGCCAGCCGCGACAGCTCGCGACCCTGTTCTCGGTCGAGATGTGGGAGCGGTTCTCGTTCTACGGCATGCAGGGCATCCTGCTCATCTACCTGTACTACTCGACGGCGCAGGGCGGCCTGGGCATCGATCAGGTCGAGGCGACCAGCATCGTCGGCGCGTACGGCGGCACCGTCTACCTGTCGACGATTTTGGGAGCCTGGCTGGCCGACCGGCTCCTCGGCGCCGAGCGCACCCTGTTCTACGCCGCGATCCTGGTCATGCTCGGTCACATCGCCCTGTCCACCATCCCCGGGCTGACCGGGGTGGGCGTCGGGTTGGTGCTGATCGCCTTCGGTTCCGGTGGCGTCAAGGCCAACTGCACCTCGTTGGTCGGCACCCTCTACGAGCCGGGGGACGTCCGCCGGGACGCCGGATTCTCGGTCTACTACCTGGGCATCAACCTCGGCGCCTTCTTCGGTCCCATCCTCACCGGGTTCTTCCAGACCACCTGGGGATTCGACGCCGGATTCATCCTGGCCGCGGTCGGCATGGCCATCGGACTGACCATCTACGCGTTCGGCCGCAAGAACCTGCCGCCCGAGGCGAACGACATCCCCAACCCGCTGCCGGCGAACCGGCGGATCGCGTTCGGCATCGCCGGTGTCGTGGTCGTCGCGATGGTCGTGCTGGCGACCGTCACCGGCATCCTGTCCGCGGACAATCTGTCCGGGGCGGTGGTCGCCGCCACCATCGTCGCCGCCATCACCTATTTCGTGGTCATTCTGGGGAACAAGCGGATCACCACCGTCGAACGCCGGCGGGTCGTCGCGTTCATCCCGATGTTCCTGGTCAGCGCGGTCTTCTGGTCGTTGTACCAGCAGCAGTTCACGGTTCTGACGGTGTACTCGGACAAGCAGCTCAACCGCGACCTGTTCGGCTGGACCATGCCGGTCAGCTGGGTGCAGTCGATCAACCCGGTGTTCATCATCATTCTGTCGGGCGTGTTCGCCGCGCTCTGGACCAAGCTCGGCGATCGCCAGCCGTCGAGCCCGGTGAAGTTCGCGCTCGGCACCATCGTCATGGGCATCGCGTTCCTGCTGTTCATCCCGATGGCCAGCACCGAGCCGAACAGCGCCCCGCTGCTCGGGTTGATCGGCGTCATCTTCGTGTTCACCATCGCGGAGCTGCTGATCTCCCCGATCAGCCTGTCGCTGTCGACCAAGCTGGCGCCGAAGATCTTCGAGACCCAGATGGTCGCGCTGCTGTTCCTGTCCATCGCGCTCGGCACCGCAATGGCCGGGGTGCTGGCCGAGTACTACACCGTCGAGGATCAGGTGCCGTACTTCGGCATCCTGGGCGCCATCGCGATCGTGGTCGGCGCCGTGCTCTGGTTGTTCACCAAGCCGATCCTCAAGCTGATGGGCGGGGTGCGCTGAGCCGAACCGCCCGGGCAACCGTCGGTCGCCCGGCGCCGCGTCACGCTCGCCCGCGGGGGGTGATCGTCGGGCTCGCGAAGATCGGCCGAACCGAAAGTACGGAACCGACCGTAGGAACGCTCCGAGATGGCAGGGAAGCTGTTCGGAGCACCGGGAGGATCCATGCAGACCGCACGCCGGACCGAGGCGGCCGAGTTCCAGGGGCTGCTGTTGCGCGAGGGGATCGTCGACGAGGCTGCGCACGGCCGCCGGCTCCGCGAGATCAACACGTCGTTCGCCGACACCGGCGGCTATGAGCAGACCGCCGCCGAGTTGCAGCACGGCTGCCGGGTCGCCTGGCGAGCCAACCCGCGCTGCATCGGCCGGTTGCCCTGGTCCACCCTGCGAGTGCTGGACCGGCGCCACCTCACCACCCCCGACGCGATCTTCGAAGCCTGCGTCGAGCATCTGCGCCTGGCCACCAACGGCGGACGGCTGCGGCCGGTGATGACGGTCTTCGGTGCCGGCGACGCCCGCCGGGCACCCCGGATCTGGAATTCGCAGCTGATCCGGTACGCCGGCTGGCGACGGCCCGACGGCACCGTCCTCGGCGACCCGGCCCAGGTGGAGTTCACCCAGGTGCTGCACGAACTCGGCTGGCGACCCGAGCAGCGGACCGCGTTCACCGTGTTGCCGGTCGTGATCCAGGTGGGTCACGCGCGCTCACGGCTGTTCGACCTGCCCTCCGACGCGGTTCTGGAGGTGCCCATCTCGCATCCGGAGTTCGACTGGTTCGCCGAGCTGGGCCTGCGCTGGCACGCGGTGCCGATGGTCACCAATCTCGCGCTGCACGTCGGCGGCGTGCGCTACCCGGCGGCGCCGTTCAACGGCTGGTACGTGAACACCGAGATCGCTGCCCGCAATCTGGCCGATGCCCACCGGTACAACAAGCTTCCGGTGATCGCCCGCTGGATGGGGCTCAACACCCGCAGCAGCACCAGCCTGTGGCGGGACCGGGCGCTGGTGGAGCTCAACGTCGCGGTCCTGCACTCGTTCAAGGCCGCCGGGGTCCGGATGGTGGATCACCACAGTGCCGCCGAACAGTTCATGACCCACCTGGATCGCGAACAGGCCGACGGCCGCGACACGCCGGGCGACTGGAGCTGGCTGGTGCCGCCGATGTCCGGCGCCACCACGCCGGTCTTCCACCGCTACTACTCGGCGGACGCGGTGCCGGGCACTCCTCGGTTCGAGGACCAACCGGACCCCTGGCGGGCCGCGACCGCCGGAGCGGTCCCCGCCGCGGCGACCGGCTGCCCCATGCACCAGGTGGCCTGACCCCGGCATCGATCCCGCCCCCGCCACCGTCCCGCGGTCGGCGATCCAGCCGGCGCCGGTCGGCCATCCGATCGGTCGACCCGCCGGTGGGTTGGCGGTTCGCCGGAGGGCACGCTCGTGTTGGATGGTGCGCATGCCTGGAACCGATGCCACCAAGCCCGAGGTCGACTTCCCCGAAGGACCGCCCCCCGCCGACCTCGTCATCACCGACATCACCGTCGGCGACGGAGCCGAGGCCAAGCCCGGCGACACCGTCCGCGTGCACTACCTGGGGGTCGACTACGAATCCGGCGCCGAATTCGACTCCTCCTGGAACCGGGGCGAGTCGATCGAGTTCCCGCTGCGCGGCCTCATCAAGGGCTGGCAGGACGGGATCCCGGGAATGCAGGTCGGCGGCCGGCGCCAGCTGACCATCCCGCCGGCCCTGGCCTACGGCCCGCCCGGTGGCCACCGCCTCGGCGGCAAGACGCTGATCTTCGTCATCGACCTGCTCGGCGTGCGCTGATCAGGGACTCAGCGACGAACTCCGAAGGCCGGCCCCCACTGGGCCGGCCTTCGTTGTCTGTCCGGTCGTCGGGTGCGGACGCCCGAGCCGCGCTCAGTACCGGTAGTGCTCCGGCTTGAACGGGCCCTCGACGTCGACGCCGATGTACTCCGCCTGGTCCTTGGACAGCTTGGTCAGCTCGCCACCGAGCGCCTCGACGTGGATCTTCGCGACCTTCTCGTCCAGGTGCTTGGGCAGGCGGTAGACCTCCTTGTCCCATTCGTTCGGCTTCGTGTAGAGCTCCAGCTGGGCGATGACCTGGTTGGAGAACGAGGTCGACATCACGAACGACGGGTGCCCGGTCGCGTTGCCCAGGTTCAGCAGCCGGCCCGCGGACAGCACGATGATCGTGTGCCCGTCGGCGAACCGCCACTCGTCGACCTGCGGCTTGATCTCGATCTTGCTCGCGCCGGATCGGGCGAGCCCGGCCATGTCGATCTCGTTGTCGAAGTGGCCGATGTTGCCCAGGATCGCCTGGTGCTTCATCCGCTTCATGTGGTCGACCGTCACGATGTCCTTGTTGCCGGTGGTCGTGATGACCAGGTCGGCCCGACCGATCGAGGAATCCACCGTGCCGACCTCGAAACCGTCCATCAGAGCCTGCAGCGCGCAGATCGGGTCGATCTCGGCGACGATCACCCGCGCGCCCTGGCCGCGGAGCGACTCGGCCGCACCCTTGCCGACGTCGCCGTAGCCGGCGACCAGCGCGACCTTCCCGCCGATCAGCACGTCGGTGCCCCGGTTGATGCCGTCGATCAGCGAGTGCCGGATGCCGTACTTGTTGTCGAACTTGCTCTTGGTCACCGAATCGTTGACGTTGATGGCCGGGAACAGCAGCTCACCGGCGGCGGCCAACTGGTAGAGCCGGTTGACGCCGGTGGTGGTCTCCTCGGTCACCCCGATGATCGACGGCGCGGTCCGCGTCCAGTACTGGTTGTCGTCGGCCAGCGAGGCGCGCAGCAGCTCCAGGATGACGGCGTACTCCTCGGAGTACTCGGGGTCGTCCTCCTCGATGGTCGGTACCACTCCCGTCTTCTCGTAGGCGACGCCCTTGTGCACGAGCAGGGTCGCGTCGCCACCGTCGTCCAGGATCATGTTCGGGCCCAGCCCGTCCGGCCAGCGCAGCATCTGGTCGGTGCACCACCAGTACTCGGGCAGCGTCTCGCCCTTCCAGGCGAACACCGGGGTCCCCTTGGGCTCGTCGACGGTGCCGTACCGGCCGACGACGACCGCGGCCGCGGCGTGGTCCTGGGTGGAGAAGATGTTGCACGAGGCCCAGCGGACGTCGGCACCGAGGTCGACCAGCGTCTCGATCAGCACCGCGGTCTGCACGGTCATGTGCAGCGAACCGGAGATCCGCGCCCCGGCCAGCGGTCGGACCTCCGCGTACTCGCGGCGCAGCGCCATCAGACCGGGCATCTCGTGCTCGGCCAGGGTGATCTCCTTGCGACCGAAGTCGGCCAGCGCCAGCGACGCGACCTTCCAGTCGAGATCGCCGGACCGGTCCACGGACAGGTCGAGGCCAAGGATGGTGGAGGTGGACAACTGCGTGCTCCTTCGCGGGGCTCGGGGGCGCGCCGTGCTGATCACGGCGCGACGGGCCGGACTCGGGTTCTGCCCTGCACCGGACGCCCGCACCGGGCGTGCATGTCACCGGTCAGGATAGCCGGTCCCGGCAACCGGCCCGGTGGGTCACAGAATTCATCCGGGCCGGACGGATCCGCCGGGCGTCCGGACGCGACAATGGGCGGGTGACAATCCCGACCCCGGATCGCCCGCCCGGCCCGGACACCGGCCCCGCCGGTCGCCCGGATCCGCAACCGCACGGCACCGCCGCCGGCTCGACCCCGGCACCCGGCCGCGGGCCGGAGCGGGCCCGGGTCACCGTCCCGGCCGAGGCGCTGATCGCGTCGACCCTCGGTCGCGGCCGGGAGCCCGATCCGGGGCCCGGTCGCCGGCGGCAGGCCGATTTCACCTCCGCGGTGTACGGATCGGTGGTGGCCGGCACCGTCATCGTGACCGCCGGCGGCGCGACACCGGTAGCCCTGGCCGTCATGCTCGTGGTCAGCGGCATCGTCTTCTGGCTGGCCCACGTCTACGCCATCACCGTCGCCAACGTGCACGGCGGCTGGGAGTTCGGCGCCATCCGCAAGGGGCTGCGCAAGGAGTGGCCGGTCGCCTTTGCCGCGATCCCGCCCGCGATCGCGGCGCTGACGGCAGCCTTCTTCGACGACATCTCCCCGACGGACGGCGCCTGGATCGCGCTGGTCGTGGCGATCGTCGAGCAGCAGGTCTGGGGCTACGCGGCGGCGCGGCGTTCGGGGATGACCGGGCTGGCGCTGGTCCGCACCATCACCCTCAACGTGCTCATCGGCGTGGTGGTGGTCGTTCTCAAGGTTGCCGTCAGCCACTGATTCGGCGGCGCGCCGGACCTCAGTGACCGCCGCGCGGCCGGGCCAGACCCTCCAACAGGTAGCTGTCGTACACGTCCTGCATCCGGCCGAAGGACCGGGCGGCGGGCGGGTCGAGCGGATCGCGCGCGGCCTCCTGCTGGATCACCCGGTCCCGGATCAGGTTGCGCAGCGCCTGCTCGACCATCGAAGGGACCGAGGTGCCGTCGGCGGCCGCGGCGCGGTGCACCGCGGCCAGCAACTCCGTTGGGATCTCGATCGTCGTCATCACCGCCGCGATGCTACGCGAACCCGTTGCCGCACAACGACATTTTGCCCTTGTGAGCCTGGTGAGCCACCGCGAGCCACGGTGGGCCGCGGTCAGTCGTCCTCGGGCAGCTGCCGGCGGCGCGTGGTGAACAGCCCGTACAGCAGCCCCAACCCGCCTCCGACGATCGGCGCCAGCAGCCACAGGTTCAGCACGACGGCCGCGGCGACCCCGATCAGCAGGCCGAAGACCGTCCAGATGGCGATCGCCGGAGCACGGGGTTCACGCCAGTTCGGGTCCGTCGGCACGCGTCCACCGTAGACCGTTGACGTCAGGCGGCGGCGGATCCACCGCCGGCCGGGCGCGGCCCGGCCTCCCGGGCGGCGGGTGAGACGAGGCCGGCAACCGCGACCAGACCCAGCACGATCAACAATGCGTTCAGCAGCCCCACGTGCTCCCCGACGAAGCCGACCAGCGGCGGACCGACCAGGAACGCCAGATAGCCGATCGTCGCCACCGCGCTGACCCGGGCGGCCGCGGTCTTCGGATCGTCGGCGGCAGCGGACATGCCGACCGGGAAGCCCAGCGCTGACCCCAGGCCCCAGGCGACGACGCCCGCCGCGGCCAACCACGGACTGGGCGCGAAGATCATGGTGACCAGCCCCAGCGCGGCGAGCAGCGCGGACACCCGGAGCACCGGGACGCGGCCGAACCGGTCCAGCAGGAACACGCCGCCCACCCGGCCGATCGTCATGGCGGTGACGAAGACGCCGAAGACCAGGGCCCCGGTCGCGTTGTCGACGCCGTGACCGTCCACCATCGCCAGGGCGAGCCAGTCGTTGGCCGACCCCTCGGCGAACGCCATGCCGAGCACGATGAGGCCGATCAGCAAGGTGCGCCGGTCCCGCCAGACGGCCAACCGGGACCGCCAGTCACCCGGGGCGTTCGCCGCCCGGGCCTCGTCGCCGGCGGACAGGGCGGGATCCGGCTGCAGGAATCGAACGGCGACCAGCACGGCGACGATCATGATGCCGGCGACCGCCGACAGGTGCACGACCACCGGGACGCCCAGGTGCTCGGCCAGCGCGCCCGTCCCGGCGCCGATGATCGTGCCGACGCTGAACATGGCGTGGTAGACCGGCATCACCGTGCGGCCCAGGGCCCGTTCGTTCGCCGCCCCGTCGACATTCATCGACACGTCGCACGTGCTGGCGCCCAGGCCGAACACCACCAGGCCGACGATCACCACGGGGATCGAGCCCAGGCTCCCGCCGGCGCCGGCGATGACGAGGCCCACCGCGCACAGGATCATCGTCGCCCGGATGGTGGCAATCGGACCGAACCGGGCCAGAATGTGGCTGGACAAGACCAGACCGACCATGGATCCGCCGGACAGCCCGAACACGATCAGTCCCATTTGCCAGGTCGAGGCGCCGACGGCATCCCGGATCGCGGGGACACGGGCCACCCAGCTGGCCAGCGCGATCCCGCACAGCGCGAACACCACGAACAACGCGTTGCGCCAGGCAACGAGTTCGCGGCGGGTGAGCGGCATCAGGCCGGCGGTGGTCGAACCCGGCGGGGCGGGCGGCTGGGACATGTCGGTGTTCCTCGGCTGGCGGTTCGAGCTTGGTCGTCTCGGGCGAACGGACGGTCGAATCGATTCGATCGAATCGTTTCGACCAGGCTACGGGTGAATCCGGACCAGGGTCAAGGGGACGAGCGCGAGAGCGATCGGCGCCACCCAGAGCACAGTCGGCGCACCCGGCGATCGGCAATCCGGAGTGCGCGACCCGTGACCCGTCCCGGCGAGCCGGGGGTGGGTCAGGCCGACACCGGAGCTGATTGGCTCGTCATCGTCGGTGCGGTCGCCGGGACCCGCTGGTACAGGGTGGTCCGCTGGACGGCGGGGCGACCCTCGGCGGCGGCCAACGCTCGCAACCCGTCGGCGTCCAGGCCCTGGCCGTGGGTGGCGCCAGCAGCCCGGGAGATGTTCTCCTCCATCAGCGTGCCGCCCAGGTCGTTGACGCCGGCCCGCAGCAGTTGCCGGGCACCGATCGGGCCCTGTTTGACCCAGGATGCCTGGATGTTGTCGATCGAGCCCGCGTAGACGATGCGACCGACGGCGTGCATGAGCACGGCCTCCCGCCAGGTCGGCCCGCGCCGGGCGCCCCGTTTGAGGTAGATCGGCGCGGCCATGTGCACGAACGGCAGCGGCACGAACTCGGTGAACCCGCCCGTCCGCCGCTGCAGCGCCCGCGTGCGCAGCAGGTGCCGGGCCCAGTGGTGCGGCCGCTCGACCGACCCGAACATGATCGTGACGTTGCTGCGCAGCCCGACCGAGTGCGCCGCCTCGTGCACCTGCAGCCACTCGTCGGTGGTGATCTTGTCCGGGCAGATGACTGCCCGCACCTCGTCGTCCAGGATCTCCGCGGCGGTGCCCGGCAGGGTCTTCAGCCCGGCCGCCTGCAGCCGGCGCAGGTAGTCGACCAGCGGCTCCCCGAGCCGCTTGGCCCCCTCGTGGACCTCCAGCGCGGTGAAGCCGTGGATGTGCAGGTCGGGCACGGCCTCGTGGACCGCCCGGGCGACGTCGACGTAGAAGTTGCCGTCGAAGTGCGGGTGGATGCCGCCCTGCAGGCACACCTCGGTCGCACCGAGCTGCACCGCCTCCCGGGACCGCTGCGCGATGTCCGCCAGCGACAGCAGGTACGGCTTGCCCCGCAGGTTCAGCGACAACGGGCCCTTGGAGAACCCGCAGAATGTGCACTTGAACGTGCAGACGTTGGTGTAGTTGATGTTGCGGTTGATCACATAGGTGACGTCGTCGCCGACCAGCTGCCGCCGCAGGTCGTCGGCGAATTCGGCGACCGCCGGCACCTCCGGACCCCGCGCCGCGAACAGCGCGACGATCTCGTCCTCGCCCAGCTCCTGCCCGGCCCGGGCCCCGGCCAGCACCTCGGCGATCCGGCCGCCGGCCCGGCTGGTCCCCGGGATCAGCACCGGCGGGGCGACGTCGGCACCGGAGTACCAGGCGGTGGACCGCCGGCCGATCTGGACGACCTCCGCCCCGGTGCCCACGTTGGCCGCGGCACCGTGCTTCTCCGGCCAGACCGCGCCCGGGTCGTCCCGGCACAGCCCGTGGGCGTCGGATCGGTCGAGCACCGGGAACCGGGTCGCCGGGTCGAGCCACCGCTGCGGATCGAGCGCGAACTCCGGGTAGATCGTCAGCCGCGGCGCGAGCGTGTGCCCGGCCCTCTCGGTCGCCGCCCGCAGCACGCGCAGCGCCGGCCACGGCCGCTCGGGATTGACATGGTCCGCCGTCACCGGCGACACCCCGCCCCAGTCGTCGATACCGGCGGCCAGCAAATCGCCCAGCTGCTCGGTGTCGGTCAGGTTCGGCGGGGCCTGCAGGTGCACGTCCGGCGGCAGGATCAACCGGGCCAGCGCGATCGCCCGCAGATGATCCTCCGGCGGGCACGATGCGGCGGCGCGCATCGCCGTGCCCGGCTTGGGCAGGAAGTTCTGCACGATCACTTCCTGCACGTGCCCGTACTCGCGGTGTGCCGCCGCGATGGCCAGCAGCGCCTCGATCCGGTCCGCCTCGGTCTCCCCGATGCCGACAAGAATGCCGGTCGTGAACGGGATGGCCAGCTCCCCGGCCGCGCGCAGGGTGGCCAGGCGGCGCTGCGGTGTCTTGTCCGGCGCGCCGCGATGCGCGGCCAGGTCCGGCCGCAACGACTCGATCATCATCCCCTGGCTCGGGGCGACCGTCCGGAGCCGGGCCAGCTCCTCGGCCGAGATCGCGCCGGCGTTGGCATGGGGTAGCAACCCGGCCCCGGTCAACACCCGGCCGGCGCTGGCGACCAGATAGTCCACGGTCGAGGTGTATCCGTGCTCGTCGAGCCAGGCCCGCGCCTGCGGGTAACGCCGCTCCGGACCCTCCCCCAGGGTGAACAACGCCTCCGCACACCCGTGGGTCGCCCCCTGGGCCGCCACTGCGTCGACTTCGTCCGGGGTCAGGTAGGCGTGCGGCAGGTGCCGCGGGGCCGTGGCGAACGTGCAATACCCGCAGCGGTCGGCGCACAACTTGGTCAGCGGCAGGAACACCTTGGGCGAGAACGTGACCCGACTCCCGAATGCCGCGTCCCGGATCTCCCGGGCGGCTGCGGTCAGCAGGTCCGTCGGCAGATCCGACAGCGATCGGGCCGCCCTCCCGGACGCGGGTGTGGTGCCGATGGAAGCGATCCGAACGGTCACCGGCGGTCCTCGCTTTCGGGTGCTAACTGATCCGTCAACCGACACGGTACGGATCGGGTTCGACCTCCGGTTCGCAGGGCCGCCCGGCGCGGACCGGCGGGTCGAACCGGCGGTCGGGGCGAGGACTTTCGCCCCTGGGCCCAGGCGCAGAGTCGCCATTGACTGATCCTGACGGTCGGCCGCCAGGTCCGGGCGTCCCCGCGGTGGACGGCCGTCGACCGCGGCTGGGAAGGAGCCGGGCCGTGGGTTGGTGGCACCGCAACGGGGAGATCGCCGTTTTTCTCGCCTCGACGACGTTGCTGGTGGCCGGCGGCGTCGGGTGGTTGCTGGGTTCCGGCGCCATCGCGACCGCGGCCTGGATCGTCGGCGCGGTCCTGGGCCTGATCGTCTCGGTGGCACAGCTTGCGGTGGCGATCCGGCAGGGCCGGTTCAGCGTGGACGTCATCGCCGTGCTCGCGCTGGCCGGTGCGCTGGTCGTCGGCGAACCGTTCGCCGGGGCCATGATCACCGTCATGCTGGCCAGCGGTCAGCTGCTCGAGGCCCGGGCGGATGCACGGGCGCGCCGCGAGCTGAGCCTGCTGGTGGGCCGGGCCCCGCGGACCGCACGGCGAGCCGTGGCGGGCGGGTTCGAACAGGTGCCGGTGGACGACGTCGTCGTGGGCGACCATCTACTCGTCGGGCCGGGTGAGATCGTCGCCGTCGACGGCCGGCTGATCACCCCGGGGGTCTTCGACGAGTCCGCGTTGACCGGCGAGCCGCTGCCGGTCGACCGGATCCCCGGTGACGACCTGCGCAGCGGGGTGCTGAACGTCGGGCCGCCGGCCGAACTGCTCACCACCGCGTCGGCCGCGGATTCCACCTATGCCGGAGTGGTCCGGCTGGTCGAGCAGGCACAGGCGTCGTCGGCCCCGTTCGTCCGGGTCGCGGACCGGTTCGCCATCGTCTTCGTGCCGCTCACCCTGCTGGTGGCCGGCCTGGCCTGGCTGATCGGCGGCGACCCGGTCCTCGCGGTCGCCGTGCTGGTGGTGGCCACCCCGTGCCCACTGCTGCTGGCGGCGCCGATCGCCTTCATGTCCGGGCTGTCCCGGGCGGCGGCGCAGGGCGTCATCATCAAGGGCGGCTCGGCGTTGGAGCGGCTGGCCCGGGGCACCGTGCTGCTGTTCGACAAGACCGGCACCCTGACCCGCGGCCGGCCCCAGGTCACGGACGTGGTGAGTGCCGGCGAACATTGGGATCCGGACGAGGTGCTGCGCCTGGCCGCATCCCTGGACCAGATCTCGGCCCACGTGCTGGCGTCGGCGATCGTCACCGCCGGCACCCGCCGCCGGTTGGCCCTGACGATGCCCACCGAGGTGGTCGAGGAACACGGGTACGGCGTCCGCGGCCGGGTCGGCCCGCACACGGTCCGGCTCGGCAAGGCGGCGTGGGTGGTCGGTGGCAACCCACCGGGGTGGGCTCGCCAGCTCCGCCGGCGGGCCGACCTCGACGGCTCGTTGACGGTCTTCGTCGGCGTCGACGACCAGCCGGCCGGGGCGCTGGTGCTCCAGGACGAGCTTCGCCCGGACGCCCCACGGATGATCCGGCAGCTGCGGCGGGCCGGCATCGGTCGCGTCGTCCTGATCACCGGCGACCGGGCCGACGTCGCCGACGCCGTCGGCCGCATCGTCGGGGTGGACACGGTCTTGGCCGACCGGGATCCGGCGGGCAAGCTCGATGTCGTCGAACGGGAGTCAGAGCGGGCGGCGACGATCATGGTCGGTGACGGCATCAACGACGCACCGGCGCTCGCCGCCGCCGGCGTCGGGGTCGCGCTGGCCGCTCGGGGATCCTCCGCGTCGTCCGAGGCCGCCGACGTGGTGCTCACCGTCGACCGGATCGGCGTCCTGGGTGAGGCGATCGGTATCGCGCGACGCAGCCGGCGCATCGCCCTCGCGGCGGTGCTCGTCGGAATGGGGCTGTCGCTGATCGCCATGGTGGTCGCGGCCTTCGGCATGCTGCCCCCGGCGGCCGGTGCGATCACCCAGGAGATCATCGACCTGCTGGCGATCGGTATCGCGCTGTTGGCGGTGCTGCCCGGCCGGCCCGCGTCGCCCCCGCTGCCGCCGGCCGACGTCGCGACGGCGATCGCGTTGCGCGCCGAGCACGATGCGGCCAAGCCCGTCGTGGAGCAGATCCGGGCGGTTGCGGACGAGCTGTCCACCCATCACCCGGACCTGCACCCGGTGCAGGTGCTGCTCGACCGGCTCGAGGCCGATGTCATCCCCCACGAGCGAGCCGACGAACGCCTGCTCGTTCCGCTGATGGACCGGGCGCTCGGCACCGACGCGGGCGCCGCCATCAGTCGCACGCACGCCGAGATCGAACATCAGGTCTCCCGGTTGCGCCGGTTGGTGGACGAGCTCCCACCCGACGCGCTTGGTCCGGAGGACGGCGTGCAACCCGAGGACGTCGTCGAGTTGCGCCGGCTGCTCTACGGCCTGTACGCCGTCCTGCGGCTGCACAACGTCCAGGAGGAGGAAAGCGTGTTCAGCCTGGTCCCGGCGGGAGCGCCGGCGGCGGGAACGGCCGAAACCGGTCCCTCGATTCAGGTCCCGCTCAGTCGCCCAGCGCGGTGACCGCGGAACCGGTCGGGAAAGGACAGCCGGCCGACCGGCACGATCCATGGGTGCCAGATGGCCGGCCGCTCGGGCAACGGAAGATCTGCCGCGCAGGCCCGTGCCCGGACCTGCCGCAGCGCCCGGGCCAGCCGGTCCCATTGCTCGGCCCGATCCGCGTCCATGCCGGACTCGATCGCGTTGCGCCAGCCGCCGTCACGCTCGTGCGGGACGAGCCCGGCCAGGATGTCGCCCCAGCTGCCCATGGGGTTCGTCCCGAACCGTCGATGACCAGCCGGGGCCGGCCGGCGACCTCGATCCACTCGACCTGACGCGGCCGGACGTCACCGCCCAGATCGAGCTGCCGACCGGACGCCCGGAGACCCAGGTCGGGGATGCCCGGCTCGACCTGCTCGACCATCCGCGCATCCTCGCACCGATCGGCCGGCTCCGATGGATGGCCGGGATCACCGGCGCGCGCGGAGGAAGGCCTGCGGCGTCGTCTCCGGCCCGAGGCGGGTCCGTACCTGCCGCACCAGCACGGTGAAGCCGGCCGCCTGCAGCAGGTCGGCGATCCCGTCCGGGTCGAGCCGGTACGCCGTCGCCGACACGGCATGCCCGTAGGCGTGCTCGATCTCGACCGGCCCGTCCCCGACCTGGAACGCCAGCTGCAGCCGACCGCCCGGAACCAGCACGCGGGCGAACTCGCCGAAGGCGACCGGCAGTTCGTCCGGCGGCAGGTGGATGATCGAGT
>JBGALY010000046.1:0-33230 GCA_044223435.1 Nakamurella sp. | reverse complement strand
GATGGTGGCCTCGCAAGCTCGGCCAACCGGGGCGCCCTGAACAATCCGGCTCCTTCGTCGCCGAATCGCTGTCCGGGCACCCCAGCGGTGCTCGATGGTGGCCTCGCAAGCTCGGCCAACCGGTGACCCGGTCCGAGACCGGCGCGGCCGGTGTCGGACCGGTCCGGCACACTGCAGCCGGGGTGCCGGTCCGGCACCCCGGCCGGGGACCGGGGAGGGCCAGTGACCGCCAGCATCAGCCAGACGATGGCCCAGCTCGGGTTCGCCCCGGTCATCGCGTTCCTGACGCGGAAGGCCCGCGAGGCGCCGGCGGACGTGGTTGTCGCCGGCGATCCGTCGGTCCTGGACCACTTCACGCCCGAGGCCGGCTCGGCCCTGGGCGGCGCCGCCCTCGCGGCCGGGGGCCGGGGCCGCGAGACGCGAGAAGTGCCGGCGGCCCGGGTGTTCCCGCACCTGGGCGTCGTGTACGGCACGGTCGAGCCGGCCGGCCTGTCGGCGTTGCGGGCCAGCCCGGTGGTGCGTGCGGTCAAGCCGGCCGCCCAGCTGAGTCTGATCCGCCCGGTGACGGCCGCGGTGCCCAGCGAACCCCGCGGCACGGTGTGGGGGGTCGGGCACCTGCAGGCGCCGGACCTGTGGGCCCAGGGTTGGACCGGCGCCGGCGTTCGGGTCGCCCACCTGGACACCGGCGTGGACCCGAATCACCCGTGCCTGGCCGGCGCCGTGGTGGAGTTCGCCGAGTTCGATGAGACGGGCCGGCGGGTGCCCGATGCCGCGGCCCGGGACGGCGACCGGGATGGGCACGGAACCCATACCGCAGCCACCATCGCCGGGCGTGAGGTGGACGGCGTCCGGGTGGGCGTCGCGCCCGGGGCGGAGCTGTGTTCCGCGCTCGTGATCGAGGGCGGCGACATCACCGCCCGCATCCTGGGCGGCATGGACTGGGCCATCGGAGTGGGCGCTCGCGTGCTGTCGATGAGCCTGGGCATCCGGGGTCTGGTCAACTCGTTCCTGGACCTGGTGGCCATCCTTAGGGACAGCGGGGTCCTGCCCGTCGTGGCCATCGGCAACGAGGGGCCGGGAACGTCGCGGTCGCCGGGGAATTACGCGGCGGCCCTGTCGGTCGGCGCGCACGACCAGGGGGGTGCGGTCGCCGCCTTCTCCTCCAGCCAGCGGTTCCAGCGACGGGTGCATCCGCTCACTCCCGACGTCGTCGCCCCCGGGGTGGACGTGGTGTCGGCCGCCCCGGCGGGCGGCTGGCAGTCCCTGTCCGGCACCTCGATGGCCACCCCGCACGTCGCCGGGCTGGCCGCGCTGCTGATGCAGGCCCATCCGGACGCCGGCGTCGCGGAGATCGAGCGGGCGATCCTGGAGTCCGCGGAGCTGGGCGACATGCCGGCCGAGCGAGCCAACCGGGGGGCGGTGAACGGCCTGCGCGCCCTGGCTCGGCTGTGATCCCCGCCGGTGGCTGGGCAACGCCGACGACCCTCGGTAGTCTTGAACCGGCGGAACGGGTGGCGGAGGTGGAACGCGCATGGCGACACCAGTGGCCAAGATCGATCCGGAACTCACCCGCCAGCTGCAGCGGGCGACCTCCTCCGGCCAACCGGTGCAGGCCGTGGTCAGCGTGCGGCGCACGCCCGGTCGGCCGCCGCAGCCGGACAAGATCGAGGCCTTGATCAAGGATGCGCTCGATCGCACCAGTGCGGCGACCGGTCAGCGCCCGTCGGACTACCACGTGCTCGGCCGGTTGGCGACGGCCTATGTGTCCGCGCCGGCCCAGTTCATTCGCACGCTCGTGGACCAGCCCGAGATCGTCGGTGCGGTGGCCAACCGAGGGTCCGCCGTCGCGTCCTGACCCCCTGCTCGGCCGGGCCGCGCTCCGATCGAGTGCACTCGACACCATCGGACGCCGCTCGACGCGGCGCATTGCCACGACGAGCCGCCGGGCCTTGCCCGTGCGGGGTGGTTCAGCGCATCGGGGGCGGCGTCGGCCGGTCGGCGAGCGGGTCGACCACGATCGCCGGGCCCGCACAGTCCGGCTCGGACAGGCCGGCGGTGCCGTGAATGTGCGCCGCATGCAGCAGTCCCACCACGGCCGGGGTCGGCGACAGCAACTCGAGCTCGCCGGACTGGGCGACCAGCCGGTCCTGGGCGTCGAGCAGGGTCTGCAGCCCGGCGTCGTCGACGTAGGTGACCCCGGACAGATCAATGGCCAGCTGAGGCGGCCCGCGGCGCGGCGACGGGGTTGCTGCCGCCAGTTCACGGGCGAGGCTCGGTGCCGTCCGCGCATCCAGGCGGCCGGCGATCCGGACCACCGTGCGGGCACCCGCGCGCCCAACGACCTCGATGACGAGGCCTCCCGGGCGCCCGATCCGGTCGGCGCCGGCCGCGAGGCGTCGCACGGGTTCGGCCATGGCACCCCCTACGAAGGGTCGGGACGACCACGGTGATGGCCGTTCGTTCGAGCTCGTTCGAGCCGGTCACGACCGATGGCGTCGACGATCGGTGGCGCGCGGCGTGCACACGCTGAGCCGACTGTAGGTGCCTGGCCGGGCGACGGGACCCCTCCGAACCCGACTTGCCGCTGGGTGGGACCGGCGTCGAACGGTCACGCCGCCCCCGAAGTGGCGCGGTGGAGTCAGCGGCTCCACGATCAACGGGTGAGTGTGCAGAAGGCGATCGACCTGTCCGGCAGTGGCGAGACGATCCAGGACGCGGTGTCCGAGGCACTGGATCGCGCCCGCGAAACCCTGGAGGGAATCACGAGATTCGAGGTGATGGACATCTCCGGTGTCCTGGAGGGCCCCCGCACGATGTACCAGGTGGAGATCAAGGTCTGGTTCACCGTGCTGGAGCGCATGCACGGATGAACGCGGGCTGGGCGGGAGGGACCGCGAGCAAGTCGAACCACGGGCACGGCGCGGCGTCCGACGCCGACGGGGTGCCCGGGGTGACCCGGGTGGCGCTGCCGATCGGCTTCAATTCCATCGAGAGCGTCAACATGTACATGGTCGACGACGGCGAGAAGGTCACCGTCGTCGACTGCGGCGTGTGGAAGCCCGACGCGCCGGACGGCGGGGTGTCGATCGTGCAGGCCGGGCTGCGCGACGCCGGGTACGACCTGGCCGACGTGTCCCGGCTGGTGATCACCCATGCGCACATCGACCATTACGGGCTGGCCGGCCGGGTGATGGAGTTGACCGGCGCGGATCTGTCGATGCACGCCATGACCGACCTGGACTGCCAGAAGTACCGGCACCCCGAGACGTCGATGTCGCAGCGGCGCGACACCTACGCCGACCACGGGATCGCCGAGGACGGCGAGGGGGAGGGCGGCGAGCACCTGGCCCGGTGGATGCCGTTCCTGCATTCGGTGGTGGAGGCCTCCACCCGGCTGCGCGGCGACGAGACCATCCGCATCGGCGGCGACGAGTGGACCGTGATCCATACTCCCGGGCACTCGCTGGGCCATGTCTGCCTCTGGTCGCCGCGCCGCCGGGTCCTGCTGTCCGGCGATCACCTGCTGCCCGGAATCACCCCGCCGGTCACGTTCGAGCGCGGCTTCGACGCCGATCCGATGCTCAGCTACCTGCGGTCGTTGCAGCTCGTCCGCAACCTCGGACCCGAGCTGGTCTACCCGGGACACGGGCGACCGTTCGGTGATGCAGTGGGCCGGATCGACGCCATCATCCGGAACAAGATGCGCCGGATGGAACGCATCCGGCGGGCGGTGCAGGAGAAACCGACCACGGTCGGTGAGCTCACCGACCGGCTGGTCGTCGGCTCCATGCTGGGCCACCAGCGGCAACTGGCGATCAACGAGACCCTCGCCCACATCGCCTGTCTGCGGTATGCCCGGCTGATCGAGCGACGGATCCGGGCGGACGGGGTCTACGAATGGTTCAGCACCAGTGACGAACCGCTGGACGTCGGCCGGTTGCTGGCGGCCTGATCCTGACCGGGTGACTGCTCCCACTGAGCAGGAAACCATCGTCGCCGCCCCCGGGGCGGGTGACCCGATGTTTGACTCATCCGGCAGGGAGGGACCCTGCCGGTCACCGACCCGCCACCCCGCACGGTCAGGACGGAATTTGATGAGCGAAGCAAGCGCAGGCCCCTTGGTCATCCAGGGCTTGGACGGGCTGAACGACCGGCTCGGCACCGACCTGGGCGTCAGCGACTGGTGGACGGTGACCCAGGACGGCATCACCACGTTCGCCAAGCTCACCGGCGACGAGCAGTGGATCCATGTCGATCCGGCGCGGGCCAAGGACGGTCCCTTCGGATCGACCATCCAGCACGGCTTTTTCACCCTCGGTCTGGCCACCGGGTTCCTCTGGGAGATCTGCACCGTCGAGGGCTTCGCCGTGGTGCTCAACTACGGCCTGAACAAGGTCCGGTTCCCGTCCCCGCTGGCCGTGGACAGCAGGATCCGGATGCACGTGAATCTCGCCGAGGTCAAGGAGCTGCCGACGCCCAACGGGCCGGGCGCCGAGGCCGTGTACCGGCTCACCTACGAGGTCGAGGGCCAGGCGAAGCCCTGCTGCGTCGCCGACCTGGTCTTCCGTTACTACAACTGATCAGCATTTTCGGACGAGGAGAGAAGATGACCACCACGGCGAACCCCGCGATCGGGCAGAGCATCGAGGCCAACGGGATCCGCACGAACTACCTGCAGTCCGGCTCGGGTGAGCAGACCGTCGTGCTGGTGCACGGGTCCGGCCCGGGCGTCACCGCATACGCCAACTGGCGGCTGGTGCTGCCCGTGCTGGGCGAGGACTTCACCTGTTACGCCCCGGACATGGTCGGCTTCGGCTACTCCGACCGTCCCGAGGACGTCGAGTACAGCGTGCAGACCTGGGCCGACCAGACCGTCGGGTTCATCAAGGCCATGGGCATCGAGAAGACCCACCTGATCGGCAACAGCTTCGGCGGCGCGATCGCGCTGCGCATCGCCACCCAGCATCCGGAGCTGATCGACAAGATCGTGCTCATGGGCAGCATGGGCGTGCCCTTCCAGATCGGTGACGGCCTGGACACCGTGTGGGGCTACGAGGGCACCATCGAGTCGATGCGCAAGGTGCTGGACTTCTTCGCCTACTCCCGCGACCTGGTCAACGAGGAACTGGCCCAGGTCCGGTTCAAGGCCAGCATGGAACCGGGCTTCCAGGAGTCGTTCTCGTCCATGTTCCCGGCGCCGCGGCAGCGCTGGGTCGATGCCATGACCACCGACGAGAGCGAGATCCGCAAGCTCACCAACCGGACCCTGATCGTGCACGGGCGGGAGGACAAGGTCATCCCGCTGGAGACCTCGCTCAAGCTGGAGCAGCTGATCGACAACGCCGACCTTTCGGTGTTCTCGCACTGCGGGCACTGGTCGATGATCGAGCGCACCGCCGACTTCAACCGCCTGGTGCGGGACTTCTTCCTCGAGGTGCCGACCAAGCCGGTCGTCACCGGCGAGGACGAGTAAGGGACACGATGGCCACCAAGACGAAGGACGCGCCGGCGGCCGAGGCCGCCGCGGACGACCTGGGGTCCCGGGATCGGGACCTGCTGCTGCGCATCTACCGCGCCATGGTCCTGACCCGCGCAGTCGAGGACCGCATGGTCGCCATGTACAAGGGCGGCGACCTGCTGGGCTCGCTCTACACCGGACACTGGCACGAGGCGATCAGCGTGGGCGCGGCGTCCACGCTGCGCGCGGACGACTACATGGCCCCGATCCACCGAGACCTGGGCGCCCATCTGTATCGCGGCATGGAGCCGTGGCAGGTGATGGCCAGCTTCATGGGCAAGGCCACCTCGCCCACCGGCGGCCGTGACGGGACGCTGCACTACGGCCGGCTGGACCTGGGCCACTACAACCTGCCCAGCCACATTCCGGCCAATTTCCCGGTCGCGACGGGGATGGCGTTCGCCGCGAAGTACCGGGGCCAGGACAAGGTCTGCCTGGCGTTCTGTGGTGACGGCTCGACCTCGCGGGCGGACTTCCACGAGGCGTTGTCCATGTCCAGCGTGCTGGATCTGCCGAACGTGTTCGTCATCGAGAACAACCAGTTCGCCTACTCGACGCCGATCTCCATGCAGTCCAAGTCGATGCAGTTCTCCGACAAGGCCAAGGCCTACGGGATTCCCGGGGTCACCGTGGACGGCACCGACGTGGTGGCCGTGCACGACGCGGTCGCCGAGGGCGTCGAGCGGGCCCGGGCCGGCAAGGGCCCCTCCATCGTCGAGGGCGTGACGATGCGGATGCACGGGCACGCCGAGCACGACCCGGCCGACTACGTACCCAAGGAGATGTTCGCCGAGTGGTCCGCCAAGGACCCGGTCGACCTGTTCGAGAAGCGGTTGATCGCCTCTGGTGTCATCGACGAGGCGACCGCCGAGGACACCCGCAAGCAGGCCCGCCAGGCGGCGATCGACGCTCGCAAGAAGGCACTCGCCGATCCGATGCCGGACGCGAGCAACATCGAGGAAGGTGTGTATGCCGACTGACGTCGCAGATCGGCCGGCGATCCTGAACCCGGACGCCGGTCCCAAGGACAACGGCCAGGCCACCTACCTGGAGGCCGTGGCGCTGGCGCTGGACCACGAGATGCAGCGGGACCCGGACACCTTCATCATCGGCGAGGACGTCGGCCAGTTCGGCGGCGCCTTCAAGGTGACCAAGGGCTTCCTGGACAAGTACGGGCCGCGGCGGGTGGTCGACACCCCCATCGCGGAAACCGGTTTCACCGGTCTGGCGGCCGGGGCCGCGCTGGTCGGGCTGCGCCCGATCGTGGAGTTCCAGTTCGCGGACTTCATCTCCTGCGCCTTCGACCCGATCATCAACGTGCTGGCGCGCCACCACTGGCGCACCGGCGACCCGATGCCGGTGACCATGCGGGCCCCGTTCGGCGGCCGGTTGCGGGCGGGCCCCACCCACTCGCAGAGCGTGGAGAGCTACTTCGCCCACGTACCCGGCCTGAAGATCGTCATGCCGGGCACCCCGCAGGACGCGGCCGGGCTGCTGATCTCCTCGATCCGGGACAACAACCCGGTCCTGTACCTGGAGAACAAGTACCTGTACCGGCGGCTCAAGGCCGCGGGCCCGCTGTCCATGGAGCCGATCCCGCTGGGCGTGGCCAGCGTGGCCCGGCCGGGCCGGGACATCACGCTGGTGACCTACTCGGCCGGCGTGCACCAGGGGCTGGAGATCGCCGACGAGCTGGACAAGGAAGGCATCTCGGTCGAGGTGATCGACGTGCGCACCCTTGTGCCGCTGGACGTGGAGACGATCGTCAACTCGGTCAAGAAGACCTCGCGGGCCGTGGTGCTGCACGAGGCCGCCAAGCGGATGGGCTACGGGGCGGAGATTGCCGCCACCATCCAGGAGGAGGCCTTCTGGTACCTGGACCAGCCGGTGGCCCGGGTCGGTGCGAAGAACACGCCGACCCCGACCAGCCCCCCGCTGGAGGACGCGGTCATCCCGCAGCCGGCCGAGATCGCCGACGCGATCCGGGCCGTCGCCCGGGCCTGACCCGAATCTTTCGTCCCGTTTCATTTCTCGTCCGGGCGGCGGGCCCAGCAGGGTCCGCTGTCCGGCCACCCCATCGGAAGGACATCTGACGTGGCCGACTTCGACATCGTGGTGCTCGGCGGCGGTCCCGGCGGGTACGCCGCGGCGCTGTACGCGGCCTCGGCGGGCCTGTCGGTCGCGCTGGTGGAGAAGGAGAAGGTCGGCGGCACCTGCCTGCACCGGGGCTGCATCCCGGCCAAGGCGCTGCTGCATGCCGCCGAGGTGTTCCGCACCGTCGGGCACGCCGCGTCGCACGGCGTGAAGCTGCCCGACGGCTTCAAGGCCGAGCCGGACTGGCCGGCGGCCAACACCCGCAAGGCCGGCATCGTCAAGCAGCTGCACGGGGGCCTGTCGGGGCTGCTCAAGCGGCGCAAGGTCCAGGTCGTGATCGGCGAGGGCCGGCTGCTGCCGGACGGCTCGGTGTCGGTGGACGGCCAGACGCTCAAGGGCAAGGCCACCATCCTGTGCACCGGCTCGGTGCCCCGGGCGATCCCGGGCATGGACGTCGACGGCGAACGGATCATCACCTCCGACCACGCCACCAACAGCACCGCCGACCGGCTCCCGGAGCGCGCGGTGGTCATCGGCGGTGGCGTCATCGGCGCCGAGTTCGCCAGCGTCTACACCGATCTCGGGGTGGATACCACCCTGCTCGAGGCGATGAACGACGGCGTGCTGCCGATCGGGCCGGATCGTGACGTGGCCAACGTCCTGGCCAAGTCGCTGGCCAAGCGCGGGACCAAGATCAACGCGCAGGCCCGGGTCGGCACCCTGGAGAAGACCGCCAACGGCGTGCTGGTGCCGTTCGAGACGCCCAAGGGCAGCGAGAAGCTCGAAGTGGATCAGGTTCTCGTGTCGATCGGGCGGCGCCCGGTGACCGAGAACACCGGTGCCGCCGAGGCCGGGGTGAAGGTCACCGACCGCGGCTTCTTCGAGGTCGACCCGACCACCATGCTCACCAGCAGGCCCGGCGTCTACGCCATCGGCGACTGCGTGCCCACCCCGGGCCTGGCGCACGTCGCCTACGCCGAGGCGGTACTCGCCGTCGACCACTTCCTGGGTGAGAACCCGGTGCCGGTCGACTACGCCAAGATCCCGTGGGTGGTGTACACCCATCCGGAGGTCGCCTGGTCCGGGCTCACCGAGGCGCAGGCCCGCGAGGCCGGGCACGACGTCGTCGTGCACAAGCACTCGTTCGCCGGCAACGGGCGGGCCATGATCCTGGGCGAGACCGACGGCCTGGTCAAGATCGTCGCGGCCAAGGACGGTCCGGTCCTGGGTATGCACCTGGTCGGGCCGTGGGCCAGCGAGCTGATGCACGAGGGCTACCTGGCCGTCAACTGGGAGGCCCTGCCCAGCGAGGTCGGCCGGCTGATCCACGCGCACCCGAGCCTGTCCGAGGCGATCGGCGAAACCATGATCACCTTCTCCGGGCGTTCGCTGCACGGCTGAGGCCCTTCCCCACTCGAACCCACCAAAGACCAGGAGACGTTGGATGTCCGACGAATGGTTCGTCACGATGCCCAAACTGGGCGAGACCGTCACCGAGGGCGAGCTGACCACCTGGCTCAAGAACGTCGGTGACCCGATCGCCTTCGACGACCCGCTGTTCGAGGTGTCCACCGACAAGGTCGATTCCGAGATCCCCAGCCCCTACGACGGGGTGCTGGCCGAGATCCTGGTGCCGGCGGGCTCGACCGTGCCGATCGGCACCCAGCTGGCCCGCATCGTGCCCGAGGGTGGCGCGGTGGGGGCGTCCGCCGATGCCCACCGCCTTCCGGGCACCGGGCACCACGTGGCCGCCGCCGGCGGGCCGGCGCTCGGCGACGGCGCCGCGCCGCAGATGGGTGGTTCCGAGGGACCGTCCGACGAGGCCCCCGGCGTCAGCGCACCGTCCGGCGAGGTGCACGACATCACGATGCCCAAGCTGGGGGAGACCGTCACCGAGGGCGAGCTGACGTCCTGGCTGAAGAACGTCGGCGACACCGTCGAGATGGACGACGCGCTGTTCGAGGTGTCGACCGACAAGGTCGATTCCGAGATCCCCAGCCCCTACGACGGGGTGCTGCTGGAGATCCTGGTGCCCGCCGGCACCACCGTGCCGATCGGCACCCCGGTGGCCCGGATCGGTGAGGCCGGTGCCACCGTCGGCGCTCCGGCCGCCACCCCGGTGGCCAGCGGTTCGGCCTCGGCCGGGCCATCCTCGTCCACCGCGACCACGATCGTCATCGGGTCCAAGGCCGAACCCGGTCGGATGCTCTCCCCGTTGGTGCGGCGGCTGGCCGCCGAGAACAACCTGGACGTCACGGCACTGACCGGCACCGGCGAGGGTGGCCGGATCCGCCGCGAGGACGTGGAGAGGGCCATTGCCGGCGGGGGAGCCCGGTCGAACGGTTCCGCGGCCCCGGCTCGGCCGGCCGCCCCGGCGGCAGCGCCCGCCGCCGCGCCCGCGACCACTGCTCCCCGGCCGGCCGTGCCGGCCGGTGTCGCCGATCCGCGGGACGAGATCGTCACCTTATCCCGGATGCGACTTGCCGTGGCCCAGGGCATGGTGGCCTCATTGGCCGCATCCGCGTCGGTGTGGACCTCGGTCGAGGTCGACTTCGACAACGTCGAGAAGGTGCGGGTCAAGCACAAGGACCGGTTCAAGAAGGAGACCGGTGCCTCGCTGTCGTACCTGCCGTTCGTCTCCCGGGCGACCATCGACGCGCTGCGGGCGTTCCCGACCGTCAACTCCTCGATCGACATCGAGGCCAAGACGATGACCCTGCACCCGTACGTGAACCTGGGGATCGCGGTCGACCTGGACCAGCAGGGCCTGGTGGTACCGGTGGTCAAGGACGCCGATTCGTTGAACATGCGGGGCGTGGCCCGGCGGATCACCGAACTGGCCGGCGCGGCGCGGGGCAAGAAGCTCGGCGCGGAGGACATGAAGGGGTCCACCTTCACCATCACCAACCCGGGACCCTTTGCCAGCTACGCGTCCTCGCCGATCATCAACCAGCCGAACGTGGCCATCCTGTGCACCGACGGGGTCAAGCGCCGGCCGGTGGCGGTGGGCGACGCGATCGCCATTCACCCGACGGGCATCATCGGCCTGGTCTACGACCACCGGGCGTTCGACGGGTCCACCGCGTCGCTGTTCCTGATGCACATCCGGGACTCGCTCGAGCAGCGCGACTGGGAAGCCGAGGTCGGCTGACCGTGCCGGTGCGGCCGGGCTCCCGGAACCGGGGCCCGGCCCGACCGCCGGACCCGGAGCCGGTCACCGTCACCATCGCCCGCACGGTGGCGGCGGGTCGGGAGGACGACTTCCTGCGCTGGAGCGAGGGGATGACGGCCAGGGCGGCCCGGTTCCCGGGGTTTCTCGGTGCGGGGATGCTGAAGCCGGCCCCACCCGCCTCGCCCGGCCGCGCCGGAGACCCCTGGCACGTGATCTTCCGGTTCGACTCGCCCGAGCACCTGGCCGATTGGGACTCGTCGGCCGAGCGCGAGAGGTGGCTCGCCGAGGGCGAGCATCTGGTGGAATCGACCGCGGTGCAGCGGGTCTCTGGCCTGGAGACCTGGTTCTCGCTGCCCGGCCGGACCGCCCCCGCGCCGCCGAAGTGGAAGATGTTCCTGGTCTCGGGCACCGCCATCTACCTGGTCAACATCGTGCTCACGCTGATCTACGGCGGCTGGATCCACGACTGGCCGGCGCCGATCCGGATCGGCTTGGTCTCGTTCCCGGTCACCGCGATCGTCACCTGGCTGGTGATGCCGCACGCAGCGCGGCTGCTCGCCCGCTGGCTCTACTCCCGCACCTGACCGGCCGGATGAAGGCCCTGCATCGGGTTCGCCGTCTGTTCCTGATTCGTGTCGTCAGCGTCTGGCAGGGCTGGAGCCTGGCCCCGTCTCCGACCTACCTGATCTGACCCGACCTGACCGGGATCGACCCAGACCTGACCAGGACCGATCTGACCGGTGTCGGCCGGCGCGAACTCTCCGTCGGATGGTCCTCGTCGACCGAAGTGTTGTTCGGCTCACCCAACGACGCTCCAGGCGGAGGTATCGGGTTCGCGACCCGGCCTGGATGACGGGTGACGGTCCAGGCGCAGCCCAAGTCCGCGCCGGCAACCGTCGCCGCCGGCCGCAAGGCCACCGCGGTGATCGTCGGCGTCGGGCTGCTGGCCGGGCCGACCCTGGCCAGCGTGTTCATCGGCTCGGGGACATCCCGGCGGCCGACGTCTGGTCGGCGCTGTGGAACGGCTCCGGCAGCACGACGGATCTGCTGGTGCGGGACTTCCGGGTGCCCAGACCCTGCTGGCCATCGTGGGGGGCATCGCGCTCGGCTCGGCCGGCGCGATCATCCAGCCGATGACCCGGAACCCGCTGGCAGACCCGAGCATTCTCGAAGTGAACGCCGGCGCCTACTGCGCGGTGGTGTTCGCGGCGGCGTTCATCGGGTCCACCGTCGACATCACCCTGGTGCTGTGCTCCCTGGCCGGGGCGTTGCTGGCCTCGCTGATCGTCTACGGCGTGGGCAACACCGGTCCGGCCGGCGGCACCCCGACCAAGCTGGTGCTCACCGGCTTCGCGCTCGGTGCGGTGCTGTCCGGTGTCAGCTTCGCGGTCACCCTGACCAGACCCGAGGTTTTCGACCGCATCCGCTTCTGGAGCGCCGGCTCTTTGCAGGGCTTCGGCGAGGCCACCACGGGCGTCGGCCCCTGGGCGACCGAGAAGTTCGGCGACGTCACGCCGACCGTGATGGCCAACACCGGCGACGCGCTGGACTACGAGGCCATCCAGGTGCTCGAACCCGACCTGATCCTGAAACACCTGCTCGGGCGGCGACCAATCTCAGTACAACCGGCTGTCCAGCATCGCGCCCACCATTTCCCCGCCGGCCGGCACCGCCGCGTTCGGCACCAGCTGGGACGTGCAGATGCAGCTGGTGGCCGACGCGCTGGGCAAGTCGGAAGAAGGCCAGGCGCTGGTGACGCAGGTGAAGGGCACGATCGACGCGGCCGCGAAGGCCAATCCGGGCTTCGCGGGCAAGACCGCGGTGGCCGGTACCAAGTTCGGTGACGCCTACGGGGCGTACATCGCCGGCGACTTCCGCTGGGATCTGGTGGAGGACCTGGGCTTCACCCAGAATCCGGCGGTGCTGGCGTTGCCGGCCAACGGCTTCTACGTGCCGATCTCCAACGAGCAGATCGGCGCACTCGATGCCGATGTGGCCGTGATGCTTCCGATCGGCTACACCGCGGCCCAACTCGAGGCCGACCCGTTGATGGCTTCGCTGAAGGCCGTCCAGGACGGGCGGACCGTGTTCCTGGCCGCCGACGATCCGGTCGCCCAGGCGTTCAGTGCGGCCAGCCCGCTGAGCATCCCCATCGCAGTGGAGGGCATCGTCCCGCAATTGGCCACGGTGTCCGCCGGCTGACGCGACGCTCGATGCGCACCGCAGTCCCGTCGTCAGGTGGGCCGGTTGAACTCGGCGCAGAGCCGGCCGGACTCCCGCTCGATCCGCAACAGCATCGCCGCGCTGGGCTGGACCGCACCGGTGCAGTAGGTGGACAGTCGGGAGGCCGAGGTACCCACCGCCGTCGCGAACCGCCGGCCCGGCAGGCCGCTCCGGTCGACCGCGGCGCGCACCCTGCGGGTGACCTCGGCCCGGTCGGCCTCCTCGGCCGAGTGCCGGGCCCGCCGGATTGTCTCCATCAGCAGCTCGGCGACGTCGGCCGATTCCCCGTAGGCCGCGTAGGCTTCCACGTCGCGGGCGACCGAACCCCAGGGCGCCCGCCGGATGGCGGCGGCAACCCGCCGCCAGTCCGACAACGACCCGCGCTCCATCGCCGTCACCAGGCCCTCGTACGGCCAGGATTCGACGGGATCCTCCGGCGAGGCGTCGATGTTTCGGAAGGACAGCTCAGACATCGGCCGCCTCTTGGAGCATCAACTGAGCCAGATCCCGGCACACCTGACGCGTCTCGTTCCAGTCCTGCCACCGCGGCAGCAATCCCTTGTACCGGGGCAGGTCGTCCAGCGTCCTGTGGTCCCTCGGGTTCGGTGCGGCAAGGCGCGGCACCAGGGCGGTCACCACGGACTCGTCGTCCCCGGACCGGTCGACATAGAAGTGATCGATCGCGCCCAGCACGGCCGCGGCGTGCGGCGGGCCGGCGCGGTCGGCCAGCGCCGCCACGTCCAGGTAGTCCCGGACCTGATTGCGCTGCACGATCAGATAGGCCTTGACCCGCAGCGCCTCGTCCAATGTGGGTATCCGCACCTGCTGACCGCTGGGCAGGTCCAGGATCTGGATCTCCAGCGGCACCGTCCGGCGCAGTTGGCGAAGGCCCGCCTCGATCCCACCCAATCGCCCCATGATCGTCATCGGTGGCTTCGAGGCGCGCACGCTGGTGGCCCACCCGTCGGTCGCCTCCACCGCCTCCAGGACCGCCTCGTAGCGCTCCCGGAGGGCGAGAACATGGTCGTGGTCGAAGGAGATGCGGTGGGCGGCGTGCGCAGCGGCGGCCGACCCGCCGACGAGCACGGCATCAGGCACCACCAGCTGCAGTCGTGCGGCACTCTCCAGCACCGGCAGCAGCTCGGCCGGTGGATCGATTCGGGGGAGATCGGCGGACGAACCCACGCCTCGATTTTATCAGATGCGATAACACGCTTCGCGGACATCCGGCGTGCGTGCGATCAGGGTCGCGTGGTGGGCGTCGTTCGTGTTTTCGTGTTGAACATGAAGGAAACGCCCTCATTCCTGCGGAATGAGGGCGTTTCTCTTCATGATCAACACCGTTGGGGGAGGGGCGACCCAGGGTCAGACCGCGGCGACCTCCTGGTCGCCCTTGTACAGCACGACCCCCATGCCGTTGATCCACTCGTAGACCGGCACGTACGAGAGCACCTCGCCGGGCGCGTCGTTCATGGCCCCGGCCAGCGCGACCCAGGCCCGGATCTCGCCGGTGCCGTTGCCGGCCTCCATCAGCTCGTCATTGGGAATGTCGATGATGTCGGTCAGGTCGCCCTTGGCCAGGATGTCCAGGAACCAGTGGTCGAACTCCTCGTCGATGTCCCCGATCCGCGGCTCACCGACGAAGTGCGACAGTCCGCCGCCGGCGACCAGGGCCACCCGCTCCAGGCCGTCGTACGACCGGATCGCCTTGCCCAGCTTCTTGCCGAACTCGTGGAACTGCCGGATCGTCATCAGCGGCGGCGTCGTGCAGTTCAGCACGATCGGCACCATCGGCAACTCCATCGAATTGTCGAGCCAGTAGTAGACGGTCATGAATCCGTGGTCGATCTTCATGCCGTAGGACAGCGCGGGCTGCACGTCCTGCTCGATCAGGCTGGCGGTGATGTGCGCGGCCAACCCGGCGTCCGAGGGCACCATCTTCTTCGGCACCTGGAGCCACACCTCGGGCGGGCCGAGGTGCTTGTCGTCCAGCCCGATCGCGATCTGCGGCAGGCCGTCGAGGAAGAAGTTGGTGAAGTGCTCGCCGGTCATCATCACGATCGCCTGGACGTCCAGCTCGCGACACTTGTCGCGGACCTTCTCCAGGGCGCCGAAGAAGCTGTCGGCCTGCTCGCGCGGGGCGGACCCGGGGTCCGCCGTCATCATCGGCGCGTGCGAGGCCGAGTAGGCCATGACTATTTCTGCCATCTGGTCTTCTTCCTCTCCGGAACGGCGCCGGACTGCTCCAGCAGGGGTCGGTAGTCGGCACGCTTGTAGCCAAGGGCCCGGCAGAACCCGTTGAGGATCACCGGGTGCACGCCCATCGCGTAGATGGCGCCGATATCCGGCGCCAGGAGGGCCTTTTCCTCCTCGGGCGTCAGGTCGTAGCCCTCGACCACCAGGTCCGGCTTGGGGCCGTCACCGGCCGCCTCCAGCCGCCGCAGATGGTCGAACAAGCAGCGCTGAACCATGTACAGGCTCATCCCGCTCGGTCACCTCGCATTCGTTTCTCCCCTTTTCCGATCGTTGTCGCTCGGTTCAACGCTAGGAGGTGCCGACCCGCCGTGGGCCGTGCGCGGCCGGTCTTCCGTCGAGTGGACACCGGCCGGGACCTTGGGCCCGCTCCGCGGCTCGGGCACGGTCAGGTCCGGACCGACAGCCCGAGCAGTCCGGCCGCCGTGCCGCCCAGGATGGCCGCCGTGTCCGCCTCGCCCAGGCCCAGTTCGGCCACCGTTCGTCGCGGGTTCGGATCGCCGAGCTCGAACGGGTGGTCGGTGCCCATCAGCACGTGGTCGACGCCGACGTCCTCGACGATGCGGCGCAGGGTGGTGGGGTCGAACACCGCGGTGTCGTAGTAGAGCCGCTTCGTGTAGTGGCTCGGCGGGTTGTCGTTGGTGTGCGCGACGTCCTTGCGTTCCCAGCCCATGTCCATCCGGCCGCGCAGCGACGGCAGGCAACCGCCGCCGTGCGCCAGGCACAGCGTGATCGGATGCCGCTCCAGGACCCCGCTGAACACCAGCCGGGCCACCGCGATCGCGGTCTCCATCGGGTAGCCGACGAGCTGCGGCATCCAGAAGTCCTTGAGCCGCGGTCCGGCGGGCATCCCGGACGGATGCATGAAGACGAAAGTGTTCCGCTCGGCGAGTAGCGCCCAGAGGTCCTCGTTCACCGGGTCGTCCAGGTCCTTGCCGCCGCCCTGGCTGCCGATCGCGATTCCGGCCAGGCCGAGCTCGTCGAGCACCCGGAGCGCCTCGTCGGCGACGCCGGGGTGGCCGAGCGGCACGTAGCCCAGGCCGACCAGCCGGTCCGGCGCGCCGGCGATGTACGCCGCGAGCTCGTCGTTGCCCTGCGCGACGACCTGGGTGGCGAACGCGGGATCGGTGGCATTGGTGGCGAACAGGAACGGCGGCAGCGACACGGCATGCACCTGGACCCCGGCCTCGTCCATTTCGGTGAGCCTCGTGCCGACGTCGTGCTGCGACCGGGCCAACGGCAGCGGCGCTCCGGGGCCGACCCCGCTGACCAGCGGATCGAGCCGGACGATCCCGGCGTCGACGGCCGACACGTCGGCCAGGCCACGGTCGGCCAGGCTGCGCAACAGGGGCATCGGCATCGCGTGGGCGTGCACGTCGACGGTCGGCGGACCGCCCGGATCGGCGGTTTCGGGGACGGCCAAGGCAACTCCTCGCATCGGTGACGGCATCGGTCGCACTGGCGGCGCGGTCCGCTGACCGTACCGACGTGTCCACCCTCGCGGGCGCGGCCCGGTCCCTCCACCTGCTCTCACTGGTCGGAAGTTGCCGACGGGCCGCCCGCGGCTGCGCAGCGGAGGTGACAACCTCCGAGAACGGCCCCGCTGCCCGGCTGCCGGCCCGCGGCCCGCGCGCGGCGTCCCGAACGGATCAAAGGAGATGTCCATGATCAGCGGCAAGACCACACTGATCGCCCACCTTGGGTACCCGACCTTCGCCTTCAAGGCCCCGTTGATCTACAACCCGTGGTTCGACAAGCACGACATCGACGCGGTGGTGGTGCCGATGGGGGTGAAGCCCGAGGAGTACCGGGAGTTCTTCCCCCTGCTGTTCAAGATGACCAACATCCGCGGCGCGCTGGTCACCATGCCGCACAAGGTGACCACCACCGAGCTGGTCGACGAGCTCACGCCGATCGCCAAGGTGGCCGGGGCCTCCAACGCGGTGCTGCTGCGCGAGGACGGATCGCTGCTGGGCGACCAGTTCGACGGCGCCGGATTCGCCCGGGGGGTGGCCCGCAAGGGCTTCGACGTGACGGGCAAACGGGCGCTGGTGGTCGGCAACGGCGGTGTCGGGTCACCGATCGCGGCGTCGCTGGTGGCCGGCGGCCTGGCCGAGATCGGGCTGTTCGATCCGAACATCGCCGCGTCGGAGGGCCTGGCCGCCCGCCTGAACGAGCATTATCCGGAGACGAAGACCACCGTGGGGTCCAAGGATCCGGAGGGCTACGACCTGGTGGTCAACGCGACACCGCTGGGGATGAACGACGGCGACCCGCTGCCGATGGACATCGACCGCATCGCCCCCGGCACGTTCGTCGGCGAGGTCGTGATGAAGCAGACGATCACCCCGTTCCTGCAGGCCGCGCTGGACAAGGGCTGCCCGATCCAGGTCGGATCGGACATGCTCTACGAGCAGATCCCGGCCTACCTGGAGTTCTTCGGCTTCGGCAGCACCACGCCCGAGGAGTTGCGCGAAGTCTCGCTGATCCCGGCATGATGAGCACCATGGCGGACCGCTGGCGGTGGATCCTGGCGATCGGATTCTCGGCGTTCGTCCTGTTCGGCGGGCTGGTGTTGCTCTTGCGGGGCGGCCCGGATTATTCCTTCCTGGCCTGGCTGCTGATCGTCATCGGCGGGCTCGCCGTTGTGGTCAACGTCGTGATGCGCGACCGTTTCGTGCCCTGATCCCGTTTCTCCCGACCATCGCGAGGGTGGGTCCGCCGGCTTCCGGCGGGCCCACCCTTTCGCGTTCTCCCGGGATTGCACCCGGCGGGCCGGCCTTGGTCCATGCCTGGGCATGGATCGGTGGCGCCGGGTCCTCGCAGGTCCGGTGGCTGCCCGAGTGATTCTGTCCGTCAATCGTTTTCGATTCGTCATCGCGTCGACGGCCATTTCGTAACCGGTCCGGCGGAATGCTGCCGTCCAGCGGAAAGGGCGCCGACAGTCGTTGACCGGGTCTGCGCGGGGCGGTGCACTACATCACAGCCGCCGCAAGTCGCGCCCGGCGACCCGTGACGAGGAGAACCACATGGCAGACGTCATCAAGGAGCCACCGGGCTCGCATGAACCGACGGCTCACGAAAAGACGCCGAAGAAGGCCGCCGCGAGCGGCTGGATCGGCAGCGCCCTGGAGTACTACGACTTCTTCATCTACGCCCAGGCCGCCGCGCTGATCTTCCCGACCCTGTTCTTCCCCAGCGGCAACGCGCAGACCGCCATCGTCGCCTCCTTCGCGACCTTCGGCGTCGGCTACGTCGCCCGCCCCATCGGCGCCTTCGTGCTGGGCCACTGGGGGGACAAGCACGGCCGTAAGAACGTGCTCGTGCTCTGCATGCTGCTGATCGGCTTCTCGACGTTCTGCGTCGGCCTGCTGCCCAGCTACGACTCGGTGGGTATCCTGGCCCCGATCCTGCTGGTCGTCCTGCGCCTGATCCAGGGCTTCGCGGTCGGTGGCGAGATCTCCGGCGCCAGCGCGATGATCGTCGAGCACTCGCCGTTCGGCCGCCGCGGGTACTACGCCAGCTACACCCTGCAGGGTGTGCAGGCCGGCCAGGTCTTCGCCGCCGCGATCTTCCTGCCGCTGTCGGCGATCATGCCGACCGAGGCCTTCCAGAGCTGGGGCTGGCGGATCCCGTTCTTCCTGTCCGCCTTCGTGGTGCTGGCCGGCTACATGATCCGGCGCAACGTCAACGAGACCCCCGCGTTCGAGGAGGAGGCGGAGCACGGCGAGGTGCCGCAGGCGCCGATCGTCCAGGCCGTCAAGGAGAACGGCGTCGACATGGTCCGGGTCGCCTGCATGGCCCTGATGAACGCCATCCCGACCGCGGTCACCGTCTTCGGTGCCACCTTCGCCACCAACGCCGCCTACGGCGTCGGCCTGACGTCCACCAACTACCTGTGGATCTCGGTCTCCGGCAACATCGTCGCCGTCGTGCTGATCCCGTTCGTGGGCAACCTCTCGGACAAGATCGGCCGTCGCCCGGTCATCATCTTCGGCTGCCTGGCCTCCGGCATCCTGGCCTACCCGTACCTCTACTTCGTCAGCCAGGGCAACCTGGCAATGTCGTTCCTGTTCGCCATGCTGATGTGGGGCGTGGTGTACCAGGGCTACAACGCGGTGTTCCCGTCCTTCTTCCAGGAGCTGTTCCCGACCAAGACCCGGGTCACCGGCTTCGCGGTCTCGCAGAACCTGGGCACCCTGATCACCGCCTTCCTGCCGGCCATCTACGCTGCGATCGTCGGCCCGACCCCGACCGATCCGTGCGTGGTCGACAAGAAGTTCGTGCCGGACGCGATCCTGCCCTCGGGTGAGACCTGCCGGCAGCTGGCGAACTCGATCGAGATGGACGTGGTCTGGACCGTCGGCAGCATCACCTTCGGCCTGGCCATCGTCGCCGCCATCGCGGCCTTCACCGCCCGGGAGACCTTCCGGGTGCACATGAACGACCTGGGTCGCAACGACGCCGTGCCGGTGCCCAAGGAGGAGTACGAGCGCATCCGCCGCACCGGGGTCGATCAGCCCGTCTGATCCCGACCTGCCACCCCGCACGTCACGCGACGGCCGGCCGACCACCCGTCGGCCGGCCGTCGCCGCGTTTCCCGGCTCCACGAGAAGTCTCGGAGAGAATCAACCCATGTCGATCAAGCCCTCGATCACCGTGATGAACGGCCCCAACCTCAACACCCTCGGCACCCGCAAGCCCGAGGTCTACGGCCGCACCACCCTGGCCGACGTCGAGCAGCTGTGCCGCGCCGACGCCGAGAAGCTCGGCCTGGAGTTGCGGTTCCTGCAGTCCAACTACGAGGGCCAGCTGATCGACTGGATCCACGAGACCGGACCGGCGTTCAAGTCCGGCGAGTCGATCGGCATGGTCTACAACCCGGGCGCGCACACCCATTACTCGTACGCGATCCGCGACGCCATCGAGGCCGCCATGGTCCCGGTGATCGAACTGCACATCTCCAACGTGCACGCCCGCGAGGAATTCCGGCACCACTCGGTGGTCTCGCCGATCGCCCGGGGCATCATCGTCGGGTTCGGCGTGCCCGGCTATTCGCTGGCCATCCGCGGTCTGTACGAGTTGCACGAGGCCGAGGTGTCCAAGAACCTCAAGCCGGGCGTGCGGACATGAGCCCGCGCCGCCGGACGGGCTTTCGATCCGGGCCGGCGTGACCGTCCGGATCGCGGTCGTCGGGGCCGGGCTCATCGGCCAGCGGCACATCGAGGAGATCGACGCATCGGCCGAGGCCGAACTGGCCGCCGTGGTCGACCCGGTCGCCGCCGCCGACGAGGTGGCGATGACGTACTCGGTCCGCCGGTACGACTCGATTGCCGAACTGTTCGCCGCCGACCGGCCGGACGGGGTCATCCTGGCCACCCCGAACCAGCTGCACGTCGACGGCGGCCTGGAATGCGTCGCCGCCGGGGTGCCGGTGATCGTGGAGAAGCCGATCGGCGACACCGTGCCGGCGGCGACCCGGCTGGTCGAGGCCGGCGAGGCCGCGGGCGTGCCGGTGCTGACCGGGCATCACCGCAACTACAGCCCGATCATGGCGCGGGCCCGGGAGACGATCCGCAGCGGCGTACTCGGCGATCTGGTCGCCGTGGTCGGGACGGCGCTGTTCCACAAGCCGGACGACTACTTCACGGTGGGCGGAGGGTGGCGCACGCAACCGGGCGGAGGGCCGATCCTGCTCAACCTGATCCACGACGTGAACAACCTGCTCTCGCTGGTTGGCGACATCGTGCGGGTGCAGGCGGTCACGTCGAACGCCACCCGCGGATTCGCCGTCGAGGACACCGCGGCGATGATCTTCACCTTCGCCAACGGAGCGCTCGGCACGTTCCTGCTCTCCGACACCGCGGCCTCGCCGCGCTCCTGGGAACAGACGTCGGGGGAGAACACGAGCTACGACAGCTTCCCGGACGAGGACTGCTACCACATCGCCGGCACCCGCGGCTCGCTGTCCGTGCCGACCACGCGGCTGCGGGTGTACGAGGGCGAACGCTCCTGGTGGGCGCCGCTGACCTCGTCCGTCGTCGACCTCGACCGTAGCGACCCGCTGGCCAACCAGATCGCCCACTTCGCCGCCGTGATCCGGGGCGAGCAGCAGCCGATCTGCAGCGGCCGGGACGGCCTGACCACGCTGAAGGTCGTCGACGCCGTCGTCGAGGCCGCTCGCACCGGCCGCCCCGTCGACATCTCCACCTGACCCCTCCGTTCGCCGCCCGTTTCATCCACGCCCGCGGTCGTGCGCACGGTGGACCGGGACGCCGCGGGCGAGCGTGGGCGCTTCCGGTACCGCACACTCGCCGTCGGGCTCCGCCTGGGGCGAGGCCCACCTCGCCGGGGCCGGGGTCGCGCTGCTGCTCGACGTGCCGCTGGTCGACGATCAGGTATCAGGGCCGTCGGCCCGGCCCCGTCGACCAGCCCAGCCCACGGCATGAGCGGCAGGCGTCGATGTCAGGTCGTTGCCGCGCGCAACAGGTCCACCGCGGCCTGGTGCACGGTCCGGGCGGCCCGCTCGACGCCGCCGGCGACGAGCGCGTCCGAGATCACCTCGACGGTCACGACGGTCGGGGCGACCCCGTGGTCACGCAGGGCGCGCACCATCCCGGCGGCGTCGCCGTGCCCGTGGCCCGGTGGCAGCCGGTGCCCCAGCGACTCGCTTCGTGGCGGGTCCATCGGCTCGGCCAGCACGTCGCACAGCTGCACCGCGACGATCGACTCGGCCGGTACCGAGGTCAGGTCGGCGGCGGTCATCCCCGCACGCGCCCAGTGCCAGACATCGATGATCAGCGCCGCGTTCGGCCGGCCCGCGTCCCGGACCACCTGCCATGCGGTCGCCAGGTCCGGCACCCCGCTGTAGGGCATGAACTCCAGCGCCACGACCAGATCGGAACCGGCTCGGTCGCACAGGCCGGCGAGGGCCTCGGTGATCTGCTCGACCGGTAGGTGCTCGAGCAGGCCGGCGTTCAGGTGCCGGACGCCGAACGTTCGGGCCATCTCGAAGACGGTGCGCTCCTTTCGCTGTTGTTCGGCGGTCCGGTCGGCGGCTGTGCCCCAGCCGGTGAGGTACTCCACCTCCAGCACCGGTGTGCCGGCCGCCGCTGCGATCCCGGCCATCTCCGCGGCGCTCAGGCCGGCATCCAGCGCATCCCAGTAGTTTTCGGCCCGCAGCCCGATGCCCTCGAAACCCGCCCCGGCGGCGGCGGCCACCCGATCGACGAACGGCACGGTGGTGCCGAGCGTGTAGGAGCTGATGACCAGTGGCGGAGCGAGGCCGGGAGCGCCCAGTACGGCGGTGGGCGAAGCGGGCAGGGACGTCATGGCTCCAGTCTGCGCGGCCGGTCCCGGCTGCGGCAGCGCCTTCCGCGGGATGGAAGGCGGTCGGCACGCGCGGACGGGACGCCGCGACGGGTTGTGTCGCCGTGCTTGCCGCAGACGTGCGCCGGGTGGACAACCGCGCGGATGACATCGTTGACCGCGGTCCCGTCCGTCACGTCGAAGCGGGTTCATCCCAGCGGTGGATGATCCGCGCGGCAAGGGGAGGGGGGCGGGGCGGGGATCAGGCGTCGATGGAGGTGCGCGGCTGCAGCCGCCAGGCGACCCAGAGCACCGCTGCCTCCCAGGCCTTGGCCGCGCCCAGCGCGGCCCGCAGCGAGGCTTGGCCCGGCGTGCCCGCCGGCAGGTCGGCAACCCGTCGATCGAATTCACGGGTCTGCATGGCGTGCTCCATGGCGAACCGCAGGAGCCGCTCGCTCAGCGCCGCACGGGACCATCTCGGATGGGTGTCGGACATCTGCGCCTCCGCTGCGTGCCGGGTCGGTTCCGACGGCTCGGCACCGGTCGGCGGCCACGCATCGTTGAGGAGCTCGTGTGTCGTCCGTCGTCCGATTTTCAGGCTAGACCACGGCCGGGCCGGATGCCTGCGCGTCGATCCGTTGCCGGCGGTGCCCGGACATCCGCACCGGGGCGTCGAGCTCCCCGTTTCCGCGATAGCCGCCGTCCCGCTGGAGCACCTCGAAGAAGACGCGCCCGCCGAGGACCGCGGTGTAGAAGTGCCAGTAGTCGCCGTCGGACGTGCGGTCCAGCAGCACGTTCAGCGCTCGCATCTGCGCGAGCCGGTCCGGATCGATGGTCAGCCGGGCGTCGAGGTCGTCGTAATAGTTCGCGGGAATGGGAACGATCGGAGCACCGGCCGCCTGGGCCGCGCGGGCCGCGGCAAAGATGTCCGAAGTGGCGAAGGCCACGTTCTGCGGCTCCACCACCCCCGGAATCCACTGGCCGCTGCGTCGCAGCACGGACCCGCTCAGGCCGATCCGCACGGAGCCGGCGTCGTTGGCCATCGACCGGATGCGCACCAGGCCGAACGGCGCCGCGAACTCCAGGTCGTACTCGGGTTCCAAACCCAGGACGCTGCGCAGGAACAGGGTTGCCTCCTCGTACCGGTCGAACGGCTGGGTCAGTTCGATGTGGTCGATCGCGGTGAGCCCGGCGCCCGCCACCGGCGCCTGCCCGGTGTCGGCGAAGTCGCCGATCCAGCTGGCGGCGTCGTCGGCACCGGTCCGGCAGAAGAACACCTGGGTGCCGTCGGGCGCTGCGACCGCGGACAGGTCCGCCTCGGCCGGGCCGCGGTCCCGTGGCACCAGCGGGGCGAGCATGGCCTGGGCCCGGACGGCGGCCGACGCCGGATCGACCGTCTCGAAACCGATCGCGGCGACCCCGGCGCCGACGGCACCGTTCGGATCGGCCGGGTCGGCCGGGTCGGCCGACCGGTTGTGGTTGACCAGCACCCGCGCGTCGCCCTGCGACCACAGCTGCACCGGCTTGGTGCGATGCCGGCCGGTCTGGGCGAACCCGAGTTGGCTCAGCGTCCGGGTGACGCTTTGCGCCGACGCGTCGTCCACCGAGATTTCCGCGAAGGTGAACCCGGCCAGATCCGGCACCGGTGGCGCGAAGCCGCCCGGTGCCCGGTCGGACAGCCCGCTGCGGTCCAGCGGCAGGCGGCCGACGGACCATTCGTACAGCGCCAGCAACGACCGGTGGGCGTCGACGGCCGCGCGCCGGGGGTCGGACTGGCGGAACACGTCGTTGAACACCTCAAGTGACAGGGGGCCGGAGTAGCCGGCCGCCAGCACGTGGCCGAGGAACGCGGGCAGGTCGAACCGGCCCTGGCCGGGGAAGAGCCGGTGGTGCCGGCTCCACTGCAGGATGTCCATGTTCATCAGCGGCGCATCGGCCAACTGCAGGAAGAAGATCTTCTCCCCGGGGATGGTTTCGATGCCGGCCGGGTCCGACCCGCGGGACAGGATGTGGAAGCTGTCCAGGCAGATGCCCAGGGCGGGGTGGTCGGCCGCCCGGACGATGTCCCATGACCGGTCGAAGGTGTTGACGTGGGTCCCCCAGGCCAGCGCCTCGTAGGAGATGCGCATTCCGCGCTGCCGGGCCCGCTCGGCCAGCTGGTGCAGCTGATCGGCGATGAGCCCGTTGTCGTCGACGGCCGTGGGGGAGACGGCCGAGCAGACCAGGACGAGGTCGGTGCCCAGCGCCTCCATCACGTCGAACTTGCGGTCGGCGCGGCGCAGATTGCGCGCGAACTGGTCGGGGTCGGTCGAGTCCAGGTCGCGGAACGGCTGGTACAGGTCGATCGACAGACCCAGGTCCGCGCACCGCGCGCGGACCTCCGGTGCCGAGGTGGCGGACATGACGAAGTCCGGCTCGAAGATCTCGACCCCGTCGAACCCGGCCGCGGCCGCAGCCGCCAGCTTGTCCTCCAGGGTGCCGGAGATGCACACGGTGGCGATCGCGGTCCGCAGCGGCGGGCGTGTGGCGGGAGCCACGTCGGCCGGCGGCTGTACACCGGGCGCCGAGCCGGCGAGCAATGACATCATCGCCTCCTGGGGTCGAGTCAGACCCCACAGATACCGGTACCGGCTTCGATCCGGCATGCCCGGCGAGGGGTGTTCCGACCAGCGGGAGGCCGCCGGACCGCTGTACCGGGGGCCGCTGAGACGCAAGGATGGGAATATGGCACCGGAACTTCCTGAAGCGCTGCGTGACGTCGCCGAACGGGCCGTCGGTGTGCTCGCGCCGGAGACCGACATCTTCGAGGACGTGGACATCGCCGGGTTCGGCGAGTCGCTGGTCAAGGCGTTGCGGACGTCCGTGACCCATCCGGTCGTCCCGGTCAAGTCGGCGCTGCATCTGGCCGGCGACCTGGCCCGCATCCCGTTGGCCGCCGGGGCCAGATGGCTGGGCCGGGACGTGCCGCCCCCGGTGGAGGCAGATCCCAAGGATCGCCGGTTCGCCGCGCCGGCCTGGCAGGACAACCCGGCCTACTACTCGATCCGGATGGGCTACCTGGCCGCGGCCAAGGCGGCCCGTGAGGTGGTCGGTTCGGCCGACCTGGGTCCCGACGAGAGCCGCAAGGCGATGATGATGCTCGACCTCATCGTCGACGCATTGGCGCCCACCAACTTCCTGCCGACCAACCCGGCGGCGCTGCAGAAGGCGTTCGACACCGCCGGCGCCAGCCTGCTCAAGGGCGCCCGCAACTTCGTCGGCGACGTCATCAACAACGGTGGCAAGCCCCGGCAGGTCGATCGCAGCGGTTTCGAGGTCGGCGTGAACCTGGCCTGCACGCCGGCCAAGGTGGTGTACCGGAACGAGCTGATGGAGCTGCTCCAGTACGAGCCGCAAACCGAGCAGGTGCACGCCGCCCCGCTGCTGTGCAGCCCGCCGTGGATCAACAAGTACTACATCATGGACCTGGCGCCGAACCGCAGCTTCATCGAGTGGGCGGTCAAGCAGGGCCGCACGGTCTTCACCATCAGTTACAAGAACCCATCGGCGGACATGTCCGGCACCACCATGGACGACTACCTGGTGCACGGCCCATCGACCGCCCTGGACGTGATCCAGGAGATCACCGGCGCCGAGACCATCGACATCGTCGGTCTGTGCCTGGGCGGGGCGATGACGGCGATCACCGCCGCCTACCTGACCCAGCAGGGCGACAACCGGGTCGGCACGCTGACCCTGCTCAACACGATGCTCGACTACGCCCAGCCCGGCCAGCTCGGTGCATTCACCGACATGAAGTCGGTGGAGCGGCTGGAACGCAAGATGCGCAAGGAAGGCACGCTCGAGGGCGAGACGATGGCCGGGACCTTCGACATCCTGCGGGCCAACGACCTGATCTTCAACTACGTGGTGTCCAACTGGCTGATGGGCCAGCCGCCGCCCGCGTTCGACATCCTGGCCTGGAACGCGGACAGCACGCGAATGCCGGCGACCATGCACGCGTTCTACCTGAAGAACTTCTACGTGCAGAACAAGCTGGCCACCGGGGAGCTGGAGATCGCCGGGGCCAGAATCGATCTCAGCGTCATCAAGTCACCGACCTACGTGGTCAGTGCGATCAACGACCACATCGTGCTGTGGGAATCGGCGTACCAGACGGTGAACCTGGTCAGCGGGCCGGTGCGGTTCGTCCTGGGCAGCGGCGGGCATATCGCCGGCATCGTGAGCCCGCCCGGACCCAAGGTCTGGTACCAGGTCGCCGACGGCGACGAGAAGCTGCCGGGCACCGCAGCCGAGTGGCGATCCGGTGCCGCCCGCAAGCAGGGCACCTGGTGGGACGACTGGGCCCGCTGGTCGGCCGAGACGTCCGGCCCGATGGTCGATCCGCCCCCCATGGGCAGCGCGAAGCATCCGGTCCTCGGCACCGGTCCGGGTACCTACGTCCTGGGCTGATCGGCCGTCGGCACGCCCGGGCCCACCCCGGCCCGGGCCAGAGGCCGAGCCGGTCCCGGGCCGGGACGGTCGGCCGGAAGTCAGCTGGGGGACAACTGCAGGTCGTCCAGCGCGGCGGCCGGTGCCGACGGCTCCGGGTGGATCGACCGGGAATCGCCGGCCAGTTCGCGGGTCAGGCTGCGCGAAGCGATCGCCAGCGTGCCGACCACCCTCTGCATCTGCCGGTGCAGGTCCTGGACCGCAATCTCGATGGCGGCCACGACCTGCCCGCCAGGTCCGAAGACCGGCATCCCGATCCAGCACAGGTCGCTCTCGAGTTCCCACCGGGTGACCGAGACACGGGTCAGCCGGGTCACCCCCAGCGCGCGCCGGAAGCGCTCGGGGGACGTCACCGTGTGCGCGGTGTAGGCGCGCAGGCCGCGCATGATCGTCAGCTCGACCGTGCGGGCCGGGGAGAACGCAAGCAGGGCCCGGCCCATCGCGGTCGGATGCGCGGGCATCGTGGCGGCCGCACTGAAGGTGGTGGCCGGCCGCGTTCCGGGGATCTTCTCGATGTACGCGACATCGATCTCGGTCAGCACCCCCAGCCGGGCCCGGCACCGAGTGGCTGCCGCCAGATCCTCGAGCACGCAGGGCGCCCGTTCGGCGATGCGGGGCGGCCCGGCCTCCGCGCCGCGGATCATCCGCAGCGGCAACCCGGCCCGGTACTGGCCATCCGTAGTGCGCTCCAGCAGCCGCCAGGAGGCGAGTTCCGAGGTGAGCCGGTGCGCCGTCGAGATCGGCAGCCCGGCCAGCCGGGCGATCTCGGTCAGCGAGTGCTCGGATCCCTCGGTGAAGGTCAGCAGGATCGAGGTGATCTTGCTGGTGACGGAGCGTCCGGCCTCGGTGGAATTGCCGGCCAATGACATCTCCTTGTCGTCGTCGTCGACGCATCCGGGGGGCGGGGTACCCGTCCGGATGATCACGCCGGCACCTAGGCAAGCACAACCGGTGGGCGGCGGCCAGCGCGTGATCCCGAGGAAATCATCCGGGACACGGATAGAACAATGCCGCAACCCGGCCGGGCCGGCACCCTGGGGTCAGAACTGGGGTCGGCCATCGGTGCGGTGGGCGGATGCGGTGCCCAGTATGGTCCGGTGGAACTGGACTGGCTGGAGACGTTTCTCGCGGTCGTCGACCACGGCGGCTTCACCGCGGCGTCGATCCAGGTCCATCGTTCGCAGTCCCGGGTGAGCGCGCACATCGCCGCCCTCGAACGGGAGATCGGCGTCCAGCTGATCGAGCGGGGCCGACGGCCGGCCGTCGTCACCGAGGCCGGTCGGGTGTTCGCGGTCCACGCCCGGGAGATTCTGGCCGGCGTCCGCACCGCCCGGTCGGCGGTGGCCGCGATGCGCGCCCTGTCCGATCAGCACATCGTGGTGCAGACGACCTCCTGGCTCGGCACCAGCCTGTTCCCGCAGGTGCTCGCCGACGTGTTGGGCACGTTCCCCGAGGCCAGGGTGACCGTGGTCGAACACGGGCGCGGACCCGTGGACGGGGACGCCGCGGACGTCGCCGTGCTAGCCGTCAACCCGGCGGATCGGGAACCCGAGCCGCAGGCCCGGCGGCAGATCCTGTGGTGGGAACCGCTCCGGGTGGTGGTGCCCGATGGGCATCGGCTCGCCCGGTCGGGTGGGCCGGTCCCACTGGATCGGCTGGCCGACCACCGGCTCGTGCTGTCTGCGCCCTCGAGCCGGGCGCTGGGCGCGACCCCGGCGTCGCCGGGTGTTTCGGGTCCCGATCGCGTCCGGCTGACCGTCGATGCGCCACAGACAGTGGCCGCGCTGGTCGGCCACGGTCTGGGTGTCGGCGTCGTCAATTCCGGCGCCGTCGAACTGCTGGATCGACCCGGGCTCGCCGTGCTGGAAATCGAGAGTGACGACGCCACACCAGGCCCCGGATTCGAGGTGGCGGTCGACTGGTTCGATGTGCTGCTGGCCAGCCCGGTCGGACAGGCCCTGCACGAGGGTGTCCTGGCGGCGTCGATGCCGCCCGGCGCGCGGCGTCGACCGCGTTGAGGCCGGCTGCCGGGTGGGTGGCCCGCCGGGCCGACGACCGCGGCGCGGCCCGTGGTGAGCACCCGTCGATCGGCGTAGGGTCGGCCGGGTTCCCGTCCGGGTCCGCCGTATCGCCGCGTTTCCGGCCTGTCCCGAGGACGTGATGGCTTCCTTCATCGGTCGGCGCGCCGAACTCGGCGTCCTGCGGGCCGGCCTCGCCGACGCCCGGGCCGGGCGGCCGCGGGTGGCGATGATCGAAGGCCCGTCGGGCATCGGTAAGACGGCCCTGTTGGAGGCATTGCTCGACGGTGCCGTCGACGACGGTCAGGTCGTTGTCCTGCGGGGCAGTGGCGACCAGAACGAACGGCTGTTCGCCTACGGCCTGCTGGGGCAACTCGTTCGTTCGGCCGGAACACTTGCCGCGCAACGGTTCTCCGCGCAGGATTCGGTGCCGCCGAGCAGCGCCGAGCGGCTCGTCGACCCGATCACCATGGGGACGAGGTGCCTGGAGTTCCTGGATTCGCTGGCTGGCGCGGTGGTCGTGCTTGCCGTCGACGACGCGCACTGGGCGGACCGGCAGTCGCTGCAGGCGCTGGTGTTCGCCCTCCGCCGCCTGGTTGCCGACCGGGTCTTCGCGGTGTTCGGGGTGCGCACCGACGGTGTCGTGCAACTCCCGGACAGCCTGACCCGGTTGATCGGTGGCCATCTGGGCATGGTGATCCGGCTCGACGGGTTCGATGAGGACGACCTTCGGGAACTGGCCGAGGCGGTCGGCGTCGACGGTCTGAGCGCACCGGCCGCCCGTCGACTGCGCCTGGGCACCAACGGGAATCCGCTGCACGCCCGCGCCCTGCTGGAGGAATTCCCGGTTGCGGACTGGCCGGTGACCCGGCAGGACGAGTCATTGCTCCCGCCGCCGCGTTCGTTCCGGTACCTGGTGGGCGAGCGCTACGCCGCCTGCCGGCCGGCCACCCGGGAGTTCCTGGACGCGGTCGCCGTACTGGGTCTGCACGCCCCGGTGTCGGCGGCGGCCGCGCTCGCCGGCACCGGCGACGTCGTGCCCGCGATCGACGAGGCGACCTCCCATGATCTGCTCACGGTCCGCCAGGACCAGGGCCCGTGGTCCGTGGAATTTCGCCATCCGCTCGTCCGGGCCGCGCTCTATGACGCGCTCGGCCCCGCCCGCCGGCACGCGCTGCACCGGGCCGCCGCGGCCGTGGTGCCGGACGACGCTGCGGTCCTGCGGCACCGGGTGGCGGCGGCCACCGGCCCGGACGAGGCGCTGGCGGCCGACCTGACCGCCTATGCCGAACGCGCCCAACGTCGTTTCGACTGGAAAAATGCTGCGGTCCATCTGGTCTCGGCCAGCCGGCTGAGTACGGAGCCGAGCCGGGCGCGGTGCCGGGTGCTGTGGGCCCTGGTCTGGACCCTCCTGCGCGGTGACGCGGCGAGCGCCGCCGACCTGGCCGACGAGGTGGCCGCGTACCCGGCCGGACCCCTGCGCGACCTGGTGCTGGGCGGCATGGCCATGGCCGCCGAGGATCCGGTGCGGGCCGGTGGATTGCTCGATCGGGCGTGGCAGGCCGTCGGGAACGGAACGTCGGACGGGGTCCCGACGGCGGCCGGGGCCGACCCGGCCTCGCTCGACACCACGGCCGCGGTGGCGGTCATGCGGGCCATCGACCACTACGGCCGGCTGGACGCCGCGGGCACCGTCGCCTGGTGCGAGCGGGCGCTGGCCGCCGGGGACATCGGCACCGGGCTGGAGACCTCGATCCACGAGGTCGCGGTGACCTATCTCGTCCACGGACTCGGGTACGCCGGCCGGGTGGACGAGTCGCTCGCCGCCGCCCAGGCCCCGGAAGCCCTGCGACTGTGGCTCAACCCGCGCTCGGCCCGGGCCGTGCTGCATCTGATCGACGACGAGTTCGATTCGGCGGCCGCCCTGCTGACCTCCGTGGTCGGCACGGCGACCCGGTTGGGCATCCTGAACACGGCGGCCTTCAGCTACGCCTATCTGGCCCGCACGCAGTGGATGACCGGCGACTGGGACGACGCGCTGGTCAGCGCGGACCGGGCGGTGGCCATCAACCTGGAGTCGGACTTCGGCTTCCTGCGCTCGGCCGTGGTCGGCATCGCGGTGCTGGTGCCGGCGGCCCGCGGCGATTGGGCGACCGCGGAGTCCTACCTCCGGCTGCTGCCCCGCAGCCACGTGCGGTACGAACGGTCCGTCATGGCGTTGGGCATGGCCCGGGCCCGGCTGGGCGAGGCGCGTGGCCGGCCGGAGGACGTCCTGGCCGCCCTCGACCCGGTCCGGGCGTTCCCACTGCGCGACGCGGCGGACGAGCCGGGCTTCTGGGCGTGGTCCGATCTGTACGCCGATGCGCTCGTCGCGGTCGGACGGGTGGATGAGGCCGACCGATTCCTGGTCGCCCACGAGCGGCGCGCCGGCGAGCGGCACCGCCGGTCCGCGCAGGCCCGGCTCGCCCGGGCCCGCGGTCGGGTCGAGCTGGCGGCCGGACGGCCCGACACCGCGCGCGCGGCCTTCGACCGGGCCCTCGAGGCGATCTCGACCGTGCCGGCTCCGTTCGAACGGGCCAGGATCGAGTTCGCTGCGGGCCACGCCATGCGCCGGCTGGGCCGGCGCCGGCAGGCGGTCGAACTGCTGCTGGCCGCTCGCCAGACGTTCGGCCGGCTCGGCGCGACGCCGTATACCGACCGGTGCGATGCCGAGCTGGCCGAGGCCGGCCTGGCCACCGCCCCGGCCGGCTCGCCCCGCTTCGACCTGACCTCTCAGGAACACGTGGTCGCCCGGCTGGCCGCGGACGGCCTGAGCAACCGGGACATTGCCGCGGATCTCGTGGTCAGCATCAAGACGGTCGAGTACCACTTGCGCAACGTGTTCGCCAAGCTCGGCGTGACCTCGCGACGGCAGCTGGGGGACCGGCTCGGCCCGGGAATGACCGCCCCGTCCTGACGGCCGCGGGCGATCAGGTTCCACTCCCCGGAACCGGTGGCGCATCGGTTGCCGTCGGTGCCCGCAGGCCGGAGTCTTCAGTGGTGACTGCCGACTCCCTCCATCACCAGCTGGCCGACGAGCTCTGGGAGGCCGACCGCACGGCCAAACCCATCGCGCCGCTCACCGAGCGCTACCCCGACCTGGTCATCGAGGATGCCTACGCCATCCAGACCATCAACATCGACCGGCGGATCGCCGGCGGTGAGCAGGCCATCGGCCGCAAGGTCGGGTTGACCTCGGCACCGATGCAGAAGCTGCTCGGCGTCAACGAGCCGGACTTCGGCGTGCTGACCGACGCGATGTTCGTGGAGGACGGCGACCCGATCGACATCGACGACCTCGTCCAGCCCCGGGTCGAGGCGGAGCTGGCCTTCGTGATGGAGACCGACCTGGCCGGGCCGGGCGTGACGACCGCCGGCGCTCTGCGGGCGATCGCCGGTGCGCTGCCCGCGGTCGAGATCGTGGACAGCCGGGTCGCCGACTGGAAGATCAAGCTCGTCGACACGGTCGCGGACAACGCCTCGTCCGGGTTGCTGGTCGTCGGCGGCCGGATGCTGCCGGTCAAGGACCTGGACCTGCGCACGCTGGGCGTGGTCGTGTCCCGGCACGGTGAGGTCATCGACACCGGCGCCGGCGCCGCCGCTCTGGGCAACCCCGCGCGCTGCGTGGCCTGGCTGGCCAACAAGCTGGGCTCGCTGGGGTCGGGCCTCAAGGCCGGCGACGTCGTGCTCCCCGGCGCGGTGCACAAGATGGTGGCCGTGGAGTCCGGCGACGTGTTCCGCGCCGATTTCGCCCACCTCGGACCGGTGACGGTCCGCTTCTCGAAGCGGACCGCGCAGGCGTGAGCACCCCGACCCCGCAGGCGATCGCCGACATCCTGATCGCCGGCGAACGCGACCGGACCGAGGTCCCGCAGTTCAGCGACCGTCATCCGGACATCGATCTGGCCACCGCCTACGCGGCCCAGCGCGCGTTCGTGCAGGCCAAGCTCGACGCCGGTGAGCAGCTGGTCGGCTACAAGCTCGGGCTGACCAGCCGGAACAAGCAGCAGGCGATGGGGGTGGACTCCCCGTTGTACGGGCGGGTCACCAGCTCGATGCTGGCCGGGTACGGCGAGCCGATCCGGTCCGAGCGATTCATCCACCCCCGGGTGGA
>JBGALY010000045.1:0-33669 GCA_044223435.1 Nakamurella sp. | reverse complement strand
GGCCGACCGTGGGCTCCTTCGGCGACCTCTACGGCATCACGAGTTCCGGCACGCTCACCGCGACCGGGTTCCTCACCCGGGACGGGACCGGCGGGTGCACCGACCCGGACTTCTGCTAGCAGCTCCCTTCTAGAAGCGTAAATCGCGCCAGCGGATGACGGCCGCCGCGCGATTGGCCGTGCCGAGCTTGTCGTAGACGTTCTCCAGGTGCTTACGCACCGTCCGTTCGCTGATCCGCAGGTGGCGAGCGATGCGGGCGTTCGTCCAGCCCAGCGCGACCAGGCCGAGCGTCTCGGACTCGCGCGCGGACAACCGGGGACGGCCGGATGATCGCGCCAACCCCTCGATTCGTCGGACGGCCCGGTCCCAGGCGAAGCGGAACGTGAGGGCGGGGACGACCGGCCCGTCGATCAGCACGTCCAGCACCGCCATCTCCTCGTCGGTCAGATCCGTCCGGCGGGTGATAGCCATCCACATCGTCCGCTCGGCGAACCGGCCCAGCAAAGCGGCCGAATGGTTCCGGCCGACACCTGCCCGCTCTGTTGCGCCGTGAACTTGGTCGTAGAGATCCGTCGTTTCGAAACGCTTCAAGTCGACCCAATCGCTCACCCGAGCTGCGTGCGGCCGCCCATTGACCCAGTCCGGGCGTTGGAATAGGGGATGGTCGATCGATGCCTCGACCGACTGCCGGAACGGCATCGCTGGCAAGCGACGGCAACCCGAGTAGGAGAAGTCGGCATGGACACCACCGGGTGCCCCGTCGAAACGGACAACGTTGACCGCAGCATCCAGGATTTTGCTGACCCCGTCGGCCAGGGTGGCCGCGTAGTGGTCGCCCCGCACCACGGTAGCCGCGACATCCATCGACAGCCGCAGCATGTCGTCCTCGCGCATCCGCTCACCCCCCCCGGGATGACCGCTTCGGGTGGGATTCTGGCCGGAGAACGCCCCGGGGTCCACCCGTCGACCTCGGGCCGGGCCGGGTTAGTCCCCGAGTTGAAGGAAGGCAAGGTGGCGCAACGGCCACCGTGTCGCTTCGGGGCATGCCGGGGATGCTGTTCACGGCACCCGACGCCCGGGCCGGGAGACGGGGTCGCGCCGATCGGCCGCGGTTGACCTGTCCGGCTCGAAAGGGGTGCCGCCGACGCCGTCACCCGTGACCCAAGGGGGGCCGATGGACCGCAGTCGCGGACCGCACGCTGCTTCGCGTCGCGAACGGGACGCGATGCCGGACCCACCCGGGTCAACCGGTCGGAGACGGTCGATGTCCACGCTGCTGATCGCCGCCGTCCTGGCCATGATGACCGCTGTAGCGCCGTCGGCGCATGCCGCCGCCCCACCGGCATGCCCGGGCGGCCCCGCGATGCTGTTCGAGGAGCAGTGGTACTGCCCCGGCTCGACCAGCGGGGTCGACCGGACCGCCTACGGCACCGGCGCCCGCATCGTGCTGACCGACGTCACCGTCGTCGCTGTCTCCGCCACGACAGCGCGAGTGTCGCGGTGCTGGACCCCGGGTTACTTCTGCGGGGCTTCTCTTGACTCCGGCGCCGCGGTGTCCCTGTCCGGGCTGGCCGGTCGGCCCGATCGTGGTGACATCCTCGACGTGTTCGGCGTCACCGCCACCGGCAGCCTCGTCGCCACGGGCTACGTCACGAAAGGCCACACCGACCTGCCGCCGACGTCGACCGACGTCAGCCTGCGGTCGCGGGCGAACAACCGCTACGTCGTTGCCGAGAACGGCGGCAACGCGCCGCTGATCGCCAACCGCACCGCGATCGGCGCTTGGGAGCACTTCGACCTCCTGGAGCTCGGCTCGGGAATCGTCGCACTGCGGGCCCACGCCAACGGCCGATACGTGGTCGCCGAGAGTGGCGGGGCGTCCCCGCTGATCGCGAACCGAACGGCCATCGGCCTGTGGGAGAAGTTCCGGCTGATTCGCAACCCGGACGGCACCGTCAGCCTGCGGTCACAAGCCAACGACCGGTATGTCGTGGCCGAGAGCGCGGGCGCGGGCTCGCTCATCGCCAACCGCACCGCCATCGGTCCGTGGGAGAAGTTCGACCTGATCGTGCATCCACCAACTCCCTGCGTTCCCGACCTCTGCTGAGGCCTGCGGTTCGGCCCGGAGCCGCGGGCCGATCGCGGGTCATCCCCTGATCCCCCCGCGGCGGCCGACCATCTTGCCAGATGACGCCCTCGGTACCGATTCAGCTGGGCGGAAAGCGCAACTCGGCGGCATGGCAGGCCGACGGCAGGGCGGCGGACCGACCGCTGTTGCCGCCGGCGCCGCAGATGTACGGGCTCGACCGCCCCGCCGGGACACGCCGGAGTTTGGCGTGGGCGGTCCGAGCGAGTACCAACAGGGGCATGGGTCCCCGCCAGAAGAAGTCCGCCTCCGGCCCCGTCGCCGGCGAGGCGCCGGGACCGACGCGGCAGCTCGAGATCGAAACCAAGCTGGAGCTGGACCCCGCGGCGTCGTTGCCGACGCTGGCCAAACGCAAGCGACTCGCGGCCGCCGGCATAGCCGGAGTCGCGGAGCCGGTGACCCACCACCTCGACGCGGTCTACTACGACACCGACCGGCTCGACCTGCTCCGGTCGAAGATCACGCTGCGCCGGCGCACCGGCGGCTCGGACGCGGGCTGGCATCTGAAGCTTCCGTCCGTGCAGGGTGCCCGGACCGAGATCGGGCTGCCCCTGAGCGCTGGCGACGGCGCGACGGTGCCCGGCGAGATCCGTGCCCTGGTGCTCGGCGCCGCCCGTGGCCGGCCGCTGGCCCCGATCGGCCGAATCGTCAACGAGCGCACCGTCCGTCACCTGCTGGACGCGGCGGGTGCGGTCCTGATCGAGGTCGCCGACGACCACGTCACGGGCATATCGCTCGCCGACGACCGGACCCGACGGTGGCGGGAGGTCGAGGCCGAGATCGTCGGCGGCACCCGTGAGCAGCTTGCCGCGACCGTCGAGGTCCTGATTTCGGGCGGGGCGCGACCGGCCGCGTCGCCGTCCAAGCTGGCCCGCGCCCTGGACTACCGGCGGCCGGAACCGCGGCGGAACAAGTCGGCCGGGGACGTGGTCGTCGGTCACGTGTCCCGGCAGATCGAGCGATTGATCACCGCCGATCGCGCGGTGCGGGAAGGCAATACCGCCGCCACACTCGACGCCCGCACCGTCTGCCGCCGGATCGCCTCGGTGCTCACGGTCTTTGCGCCACTCTTCGAGGGCGCCGCCCTGCCCGAGCTCCGGGATTCCCTGCGGGCCGCCTCGGCCACGTTCGACGGGGCCCGGGACGTGCAGTCGGCCCGGCAGCGCCTGGTCGACCAGCTCACCGAGGAACCGGCCCCCTATCGCGACCGGGCGCGGACGCGGTTGGAGCAGGCCTGCGGCGCCCGGCTCGACCGGGCCACCGACCGGGCCGCGCAGTTCCTCACGGGCGCCGACTACCTGACCATGCTGCAGACGCTGGACGAGCTGGTCGCCGCGCCACCCTTGGCCAAGCGTGCGCAGCGGGCGGCCGCCCGCGAGCTGGCGGCGCTCCTGACCACCGGTTGGACGCGGCTGGCCGAGCTGGCCGAGGTGGCGCTGGCCGACCCCGCGCGCACGTCACCCCTTCAGGAGGTCGGCGACTGGGCGACCACCATGCGCTACGCGGCCGAGTCGACCGTCGGGACGCTCGGCCCCGACGCTGCCGTCCTGGCCACCTCCCTGGAGGACCTGCAGGAGGCGGTCGAGGAGCATCTCGACGCCCAGCGGGCCGCCGACCTGCTGGCGGCGCTGGCGATCGAGCCCGACACGGACGGGGTCGCCGGGTTCATCTTCGGTCGGTTGCACGCGGTCGAGCAGAACCTGGCGCACACCGCGGTCGACGACTTCACCGACGCCTGGGACCGGATCGAGGACGGTGAACTCGTCGCCGCCCTCGGCCACTGAACCGAGCGGCGCGGCTCCGCCCGCTGGTTCGCTGATCATTCCCGGGCCGAACCGGACAAAACATCACCGGACTCCCGGGTTTGATCAGCGAACCCCGGGCAGATACCCGATCAGGGAGCGGCGTGTGGGGCACCCGGACCGGGATCGATCTGCGTCGGCCCGGACGCGCTGGGCCGCACGTCGAAGTCGAAGATCGCGGTCGGGATATAGACGGTGGCGCAGGCGTTCGGGATATCGACGACTCCGGACAGCCGGCCCTCAATCGGTGCGGCGCCGAGGATCAGGTACGCCTGCTCCGGGGAATAGCCGAACTTGGTCAGGTAGTCGATGGCATGAAGGCAGGCCCGCTGATAGCTCAGATGCGAATCCAGGTAACGTTGTTCGCCGTCAAGGGTCACCGACGTGCCCGAGAATGCAATCCACTCGCTGAATCTCGGATCCACCGTGCCCGGCAAGAAGATCGCGTTCTCCGAGACCCCGTAGGTCTCCATGCCGCCCTTGATGAGATCGACGTGCAGGTCGATGAAGCCGCCCATCTCGATGGCGCCGCAGAAGGTGATCTCGCCGTCGCCCTGGGAGAAGTGCAGGTCGCCCATCGACAGGTTGGCCCCGTCCACGAACACCGGGTAGAAGACCCGGGTCCCCTTGGAGAGGTTCTTGATGTCCTGGTTGCCGCCGTTCTCCCGCGGCGGTGCCGTCCGGGCCGCCTCGGCGGCGACCCGCCCGTACTCCGATTCCGGCAACGAGCCGAGCACGGCGAACTCCGGTTCCGGCGGCAATGCCAGCGGCGGCACCCGGTTCGGGTCGGTGTCGATCAGTGCCTGTTCCCGGGCGTTCCATCGAGCCAGCAATTCGGCCGAGGGCGCGGTGCCCATCAGCCCGGGATGGACCAGGCCGGCGAACGAAACCCCGGGGATATGACGTGATGTCGCGATCTGACCACGGAAATCCCAGATGGCCTTGTAGGCGTCGGGGAACTGGTCGGTCAGGAAGCCACCCCCGTTGCCCTTGGCGAAGATTCCCGTATAGCCCCAGCCCTGGCCGGCCAGCGGCCCCGAATCCTCCTGCGGAATCGGCCCCACGTCGAGGATGTCGACGATCAGCAGATCGCCCGGCTTGGCCCCCTCCACCCGGAACGGACCGGACAGCTTGTGGACAGTCTTGAGCGGTGCGTTCAGGATGTCGTCAGCGGAATCGTCGTTGACGATAGCGCCGTCGAACCACTCCCGGCAGTGCACCCGGAAGCTGTCTCCGGGCCGGACGGTGGCGACCGGTGGAATCTCCGGGTGCCATCGATTGTGACCGACCTTCTCCTGATCCTCGAACTTGCGGGACGAGTCGAGCGGGAAGATCACTTCGGGCATGACGGCTCCTTGTTGAGCGGCAGGCCGTGAACGACGGTCGTTACGGCCGTGGCAGTTTGCGGTGCAAAGGGTTGGTGGTCACCGGCGCCGCGCGACGGCTGCCGCCCGGTAGGGATGAAACGATCTGCGGCGCATCGGCCGACGCCATGGTGCGCTCGACCGTGCTGCGATAGGGATTGCGCCGGTTGCCGATACCCGGCGCGGTGATCACCCGGGACGACGACCGGCCGCAGTCGGGGCACGGCGAACCTTCTGGGGCGGTACCGATCGGGAACCGCGCATCGAACGGTCCGCACTCCCGACACCGAAACGCATACATCGCCATAGAGCTGGTGACCTCCGTTGGTCCTGAACCCCACCGTAGAGCAGGCATCCTCGGTCCACCAGACGGGTGACCGATTTCGGCGGTTCAGTGGGTCAATGTGACCTTGAGGAGCACGATGCCGAAGGCAACCGCGGCGACCAGCACGCCGGACAGCAATACGCGTAGGCGCGACTTCTCATTACGCAGCCGGGCCGCCACCATCCCGGTCGACGCGATCCGCCCGATGATCACGATCTCCGCGATCAGCAGCGCTCGCGACATCTCCAGGTGGGTCACCCGGGTGAGCAACAGCAGGAGCAGCGGCACCAACGCGGTAGTCAGGATGGGCATCGATTCCCGGATCAGGGCTCGAGGGTGGACCGACCCGTCACCGCCCAGGTACTCGGAAAATGCGTGCGCGATGAACGTGCACAGTGCGGTTCCGATCACCACCACCATCGCGTGCCGGGCGTCCGTCTCCTCCTGGAACGGGACCAGGGCGGCCAGGATCAGAATGTTGCCGTAGACATAGGCTGACAGCCGGCGGGACGCCTCGTGCGCCTCCAGCGGCGTTCGGCGTTGATACCAGCGGCGGTCGTGGAACTCGCCTCGATCGGCAGCGGCAGCTCCGCGCTCTGCGTTGCTCACCCGCCGATTGTCCCCGCTCCCCCGTCGGCGCGTGCTGCCACCTAGCATGTGGGCCGTGAGCGAGCGTCAGCGAGTGAACCATCAGCACCGGCGCCGCTCCCGCGGCCGGATCGCCGAGCCCGCGAGGCGACCCGGGAAGGGAACGGCGTGAGCGAGCGTCAGCGAGTGAACCATCAGCACCGGCGCGGGCCGGGTCGATGAGCCAGACGCTGGTCGCCTACCGCGCGCTGCTGTTCGTCGTTGCGCTGGCGTTCACCATCGGCACCGGGAACGCGCCGGATCGCCGAGCCCGCGAGGCGACCCGGGAAGGGCGGCGTGAGCGAGCGTCAGCGGGTGAACCATCAGCGATGCGCCGCTGCTGCGGCCGGATCGCCCGAGCGCCGCGAGGCGACCCGGGAAGGAACGGCGTGAGCGAGCGTCAGCGAGTGAACCATCAGCACCGGCGCGGGCCGGGTCGATGAGCCAGACGCTGGTCGCCTACCGCGCGCTGCTGTTCGTCGTCGCGTTGGCGTTCACCATCGGTGGGATCGTGCTGCTGGTCCAGGGGCGGCAACGCCGCTGGGGCGGGGTGGCGATGACGGTCTGCGGCCTGAACCTGGTCGGTGGCCTGCTGCTGTTGTTCATGGCCTTCGCCCTGCCCTGATCCGACCATCAACCGGGGACGCGAGCAGGGCCCGAGCACGTGGCTCGGGCCCTGGCGTGGGCTGGTGTCAGGCCGCGTGGACGACCGCGGTCTTGGGCAGAGTGTCCAGCTGCTGCTGCGACAACGGGTGCTCGTGATAGCCGAAGTGCTCGGCACCATCGGGATCCGGGCTGTCGAAGTGCACGCCGGTGAGGTTCCAGGTGGTGTTGCCCATGTGGATGGCGAAGTCCCCGGTGTCCCGGACCATCGGGGCGATCGCGGTGATCTCACCGAAGTACCCGGCCGGAACGGTATTGCTGACTCCGGTGCTGAACGTGTGGCTCTCACCCCAGGTGTGACCGTACTTGAGCGTCACCGATGCATTGACGATGTCCAGGATGTTGACGCCGAGGGTGCCGTCGACCTCCAGGCTGTCCGAGGATGAGACGGTGTCGCCCTTGCTGGCCGTCAGCACCGCCGGCGAGGAGCCGTTGTTCTCCTCGGTCACCAGGACATGCTCGGGGCCGTCGACGTGGGTCTCGGAGGTCGGGGTGAACGCGCACTGCGCTGCGGTGTTCTCGGCGCAGAACTGCTTGAGGGTCGCCGCCTGGGCCTGGGCGTCGTCACCGGAGATCGTGTGCACGGTGCCGGCCGGATCGAGAATCGTGATATTCGTGCCGTTGACGGAGAGCTGGAACGGTCCGTTCACCGCCCCCGGGCCTGACGTCGGGTTGCCCAAGGCGTCCACATTGACGTGGAAGGTGACCGTCCCGTCCTGGTGGCCGGCGGGGTCGGTCAGCCCGTAGGTGATGTCGTCCCCATCATTACGCGCGGCCAGGAAGGTGACCTCGAAGTCGTCCAGACCGACGCCGGGCTTGAGGACGGAACCGATCCCCGGGTTGCCCTCGAACTGGTTGTCGCCGTTGATCGAGAGGAGGGTGGCCGTATCACCGGACAGGTTGGTGACATGGAAGCCTCGCGAGTACTGGGCTTTGCCGACCTGGCTCTGGTCGGCGGACTGGACGGCCGCCGGCCCGGTCGCCGGCGCGTCGGCGAAGGCGACGGCCGCCATCGATCCGATTCCGCAGAAGGCGGTGGTGGCCAGCAGCACGGCCGCGGTCTTCCTGATGATGTTCATGTCCCGGTTCTCCCTGCGAGAGTGACTGAGGCGGCCGGCTTCTCGGTCGTCATCCGGTGTCTCCCGGACACCATGAATACTGCCGCGCGGCGAAGTGGATCCAGGTCACCCGACCGGCCCTTCCATCGGTGGACAGTGGCCTCCACCGATCGGGGGACGCCACCATCGGGACGCGTCGGGCCGGCGGCGCGGAGCGCGGATGAAGTCGCCGACTTCTGTCCCACCCGTCACTTTCGGGGTCACTTCAGCTGCGCAGGCGCAGTTGATCCGCGCGACACGAGGTGCCGCCGGGGGGGCGGCGGGGGCTAGCGGCGCCCGCGATCGGCGGCGAGGCGGTGCAGCACCGCGACCATGCGGTCGATCTCCTCGGTGGTGTTGTAGAACGCGACCGACGGTCGCACCGTCGCCTCGAGGCCGAACCGGCGCAGGATCGGTTGCGCGCAGTGGTGTCCCGAACGGACCGCGATGCCCTTCTGGTTCAACGCCGCACCGACCTCCTCGGTGCGGTAGCCGTCGAGCACGAAGGACAGCACGCTGGCCTTGTCGCGGGCGGTGCCGATCATGTGCAGCCCGGGCACCGCCTGCATCCGCGGGGTGGCGTACTCCAGCAGGTGATGTTCGTACCGGGCGATGGTCTCCACGCCGAGACGGGCGACGTAGTCCAGCGCGGCGCCGAGCCCGACGGCGTCGGCGATATTGCCGGTACCGGCCTCGAACCGGTTGGGCGGATGCTGGAAGACGGTCTTCTCGAACGTCACGTCGGCGATCATGTTGCCGCCGCCCTCCCACGGCGGCATCGATTCGAGCACCTCGGTCCGCCCGTACACCGCGCCGATACCCGTTGGTCCGTAGATCTTGTGCCCGGAGAACACGAAGAAGTCGGCCCCGAGGGTTTGCATGTTCACCCGGATGTGCGGGATCGACTGCGCGCCGTCGATCAGCACGCAGGCGCCGGACCGATGCGCCATCTCGACCACCGCGTCGACCGGCGTCACCGTGCCCAACGCGTTCGAGACCTGCGTGACGGAAACCAGTTTGGTCTTCTCGCAGAGCAGCCGGGAGAACTCCTCGAGCAGCAGTTGACCCGAGTCGTCGACCGGGATCACCCGCAGCTTCGCCCCGGACTCGGCGCACAGCTGTTGCCAGGGAACGATGTTCGCGTGGTGTTCCAGGTGCGAGACGATGATCTCGTCCCCGCGATGGATGTTCGCCTTGCCCCAACTCTTGGCGACCAGGTTGATCGCCTCGGTGGCGCCCCGGACAAAGACGATGTTCTTCTCCGACTCGGCCCCGATGAACCGGGCGACCGTCTTCCGGGCACCCTCGTAGGCGTCGGTGGCGCGGGCGGCCAGTTCGTGCGCCGCGCGGTGGATGTTGGAGTTCTCGTGCCGGTAGAAGTGGGCCAGCCGGTCGATGACGGCCTGCGGCTTCTGCGTGGTGGCGGCATTGTCGAACCAGACGAGCTGATGCCCGTTGACCCGCTCGGCCAGGATCGGGAAGTCCCTACGAACGAGCCGGACGTCGAACGGGGGGTGCGGGTCCGCGCCGAGCTGCGGCGCCGCCCCCTGCGCGGCTCCGGCCAACCGTCGGGCCGGCGGTTCGACCCGGTCGGCGAAGTAGTAGGTCGGCGCGCCGGCCGCCGGCGGCACCGAACCGGCCGTGGGCAGCAGGCCGGGCAGGACGTCCGTCGACGGCAGACCCAACGACGGTACGGCCACCTGCGCCGGGTCGGCGGCCACCGGGTCCAACGCGGCGGCCGCGAGGGACTCGAGGTCGGAGGCGCCGGGATAGGCGGAGGATTCGGCCAGGAAGTAGAACGGCGACGACGGGGTCGGCACGGGCGCGGGCGCATCCGGCACCGGCACCGGCGGCTGCGGGAGCGACGGCAGGCCGGGACCGGCCAGGGCCGCGGGGTCGACCTCGGATGGCCCGGCCGGGTAACCGGGCACCGCCGGCAGACCGGTGGGTGCGGCCGGAGCGGCGCCGGCCGGCGACCGCACCTGCGCCGGCAGATTGCCCGACGACGAACCGGCCGACGACAGTCCGGGCACGGGCCCATCCGCCCCGGGGATCGCCCCAGCCGATCCGTTCGGCACAGTCGGCACCCCCGGCCCGGCCGGGACCGACCAGCCGGTCGCCGGGGTGAAGGGGGCGGCCAGCGGGAGCCGGCTGACCCCCTCGGTCGTATCGACCGGCAGCCCGGGGCTTCCGGGCACCACGGCCGAACCCGGCACCCCGATCGGCCCGGGGAGCGAGCCCGGTTGATCGGACGGGTCGGCCGGTCCGGTCGGGGACGCGCCGAGCTGCGCACCGGTCAGACCGGCCGCGGCGGCCGTGACGTCGGGCGGGCCGCCGGGCAGCCCGGTGCCGGTGAACGCCTGGTCGCTGGCCGGAGCGCCGGGAACTCCGGCGCTGGGCAGCGGCGCCGCCATCCCGGCCAGTGGCGGCAGTTGCTCGCCGCCGGGGAGCGGCACCTGCAAGGCCGCGACCTCGAACGGCATTCCGGCGGGGTCGGCGACCGGACCACCCGCGCCGCCGTGCAGCGGAGCGGCCGCCGTCAGATCCGGGGGGCCACCGGGCAGCCCGGCGCCGGTGAGCGGCTGGTCTCCACCCGGCAGGCCGGGCAGGTCCGGCCCGGGACGGGGTTCCGCCGGGCCGGCCGCGACCGGAGTCAGGGCCCCCGGATCCGCGAGCTGCAGGCCGGTCAGCCCGGGCACGATCGGGCCCTCCGGCACGGTCACGCCCAGACCCGCGGCGCCGAGCACCGCGGTGATCGCCTCGCCGACGTCGGGCACGGCCCGTCCGGGGGCGTACCCGGCCGCGGCCGGATCGTCGACGGCGAGCCCGGGGAGGTCGGGGGCGGACGGTGGCGGGAGCGGCGTCGCGGCCCCGGATCCGCCGGCATCGCCGGGCACCGCCGGGATGTCCTTCGAGCGGGCCGGCACATCGACCCGCGGGGCGTGCTCGACGCCACCCGGCGTCCGCGAGGTGGCGGCCACCGGCTCGGCCGGGCTCGGCCCGGCCCCCGGCAGGGCCGAGAAGAACTCGCCGGCCAGCCGGTTGAGCGTCGCCTCGTCGGGTAACCAACCGGGCCGGTCCGGGGTCGATGCGGTTGTCAGCTCATCGGGTCCGGGCCGAACGCCGGCCGGCCGATCGGCCGATCTGACCTCCGTCATGACTGTGACCTGCGCATTCGCCACTCTCCGGTCCGTTCGGCAGCACGGCGGGCCCGGCCTGGACGTCGACCCGCGGAGCAATCGTCGCACCGACCGTACCGCCGGTCCGGTCCGGCCGTCGGCACCGGGATTGTGGTGGACCCGACGGTCGATGACGTCGTGAGATCGACGGCCGGCCTACTGCACGCGGATGGTCACGGGATCGCTGCTGACGACCCCGGCGAAGGTTCCGGGCGGCGGATCGACCCACTCCTCGTCGCAGCGGTAGTGGGCGACCGTCCGGTAGGTGCCGGCCGCACGGAGCCGGTACCAGCCGAGCAGGTCGATCTCCGTGGCGATCCGCGCCCCGGCCGCGAGCGGTGCGAAGTCGTCGGGGGTGGGCGCGTCACGCTCGTACTTGCGCCGGCCGTAGTCGCCGTCCACGTCGAAGTACACCTCGCGGGAGTCGCTGTCGAGGTAGCCGGGGGCCATCCGCCGGTTGATCAGGATCGGGGTCGACCCGGTGTTGATCAGCGTGACCCGCACGGGCACCGGGTCGGCCCGACGCAGCGGCTCGTCGGGGACGTGCAGTTCCAGCCGCAGGGTCATCCGCGCCACCGCTGCGTCCCCCGCATCGTTCGGCGATCTCGGCCCGCCCGTCCGGCCCTCACGGCTTGACCACCGCGTTGTAACCGGTCAGCGTGGCCGTGTCGGCCGCCGACAGCGGCGCCCCCTTGGCGGCCTTGGCGAGCCGGGCCCGGACCTTGTTCCGGACTTCCTGGAACTTGGCGAAATTGGCTCGTCGCTGCGCCGCCGGCATCTTGTTCCACTCCCGCAGCGCGCGTCGCGCATCGTCCATGAAACCGGCCAGGTCTTCCTCGTCCATGCCTCTGGACAAGATCTCCACCCGCTCGCCCAGGAACTCGCTGATCGGCAGGTCGGCGATGCCCACCCGGTTCTGCCGGACATGCTCGAACTCGTGCGCGATGGTGTGCACCAGGCCGGCCCAGCCCTGGGCAAAAGCACTCGGCCCGACGGTGATCGCCGAATTGCCCGGGATCGCCTGGTCGGTGGTGGTGGCGTTGTTGCCGTCCGTGCTGGAGAAGTGGATGTCGACCAGCCCGTTCTCGTCGAGCTTGAAGAAGTCGACGATGGCCCGGATGGCGCTGTTCCGGTCGCCGGCCCCGACCATGCCCATGACCAGCGGGTTGATGGTGATCCGGCCGATCTGACCATCCTCCTTCAGGCCGGCGCCGTTCTGGAAGTTCGCCACCCGCTGCACGGTGTCCGCACTGAAGACGCCGTCGGGCGTGGCCCCGATGAAGGCCTGAACGGCCCGCACCGACCGGGGATCCCGCAGGCTTCGCTTGTTGACGGCGATCGCCGCCTTCACCTGATTCGGCTTCAGCAGGTTGGGTGTCGGGCCGGGCGCGGCGGCCGCCGGGGCCGGCACCGCGAGCTGGGCGTTGATGGTGTCGCGGACCTTGGCCGAGTTCGTCAGCGCGGTCGGGCCGAGGGTGATCACCCGCAGGCCGCCGGTCTCGAAGGTGTTCGCTCCGGCAGCCGCCTGGCCGGCCGCGAAGCTCACGGTGAGCGCGCCGGCCCGGATGTTGATGCCGTGGAAGTTGGCCGCCGTGTAGATGCCGTAGTCCTGCTGCCCGTTGGTCACGCACCGGGCAAGGACGGCGTCCAGCGTCGGCTGGTCGACCTGCCCGGTCGCGCCGAGACCGGCCCCCGGTTGGAAGGTGGCCACCGCCTGCGCGGAGACCGGCCCGAAGTTGCCGTCGACCTTGGTCCCCACGATCACCTGGATGACCCGGATCGAGTTGACGTCGTAATGGCCGCGGGCGAAGGCGACCGCGGCCTTCTCCTGGGCCGGGGTCAGCGGACCCGGGGCCCGCTGCACGGCGATGACGCCCGCCAGCACACGGGAGGCCACGTCCGGGCCGGTGGACGGTGCGTGCGCCCGCAGGCGGCCGGCCGACTCCGGCTCGGACCTGATGCCCAGCAGCGACGCCACCGCGCGGTTGCCGGCCCGGCGTTGCAGCGTGGTGGCGACCGGCTCGGCCGGTCGCGCCGGGTCCGCCGACGGACGAGGCGCACCGGACCCGGGGCGATCCCGACGGTCGGATCGCGCTCGTTCGATGCTGCCGGCCATGAACACCCTCCCGGCAACCACAGATCGACCGCAGGGGCCCGATCCGGCACCACACCGGGCCCACCGTCGACGGTAGGCCCGGGCCGCGGGCCGCGTCACCGGGAGGGGATCAGCTCTGTCCGGATGACCGCGACATCTGCGCGAAGGGGCAACCGTCGATGCTCAGCGGTAGGTCGGGTTGTAGTCGTGGAACCTCTCGACGTCGACGTCGTCCAGGACGGCGAGCGCGTCGTCGGTCAGCACGGCCAGCGAGCAGTACAGCGACACCAGGTACGAGGCGATCGCGCTGCGGTCGATGCCCATGAACCGGACCGACAGCCCGGGTCCCTGTTCCCCGGCCAGCCCGGGCTGGTACAGGCCGACCACGCCCTGCCGCGCCGCGCCCGTGCGGATCAGCAGGAACTTGGTCTTGCCGTTCTCCAGCGGCACCTTGTCGCTGGGCACGATCGGCAGGCCGCGCCACGTCAGGAACTGGGAGCCGAACAGGCTCACGGTGGGTGGCGGCACCCCCCGCCGGGTGCATTCACGGCCGAACGCGGCGATTCCCTCGGGATGGGTGAGGAAGAACGCCGGCTCCTTCCACACCCGGGCGATCAGGCTGTCCAGGTCGTCCGGGGTGGGCGGACCACTGATGGTCGGGATGCGCTGACTCGGCGCGCACTGGGAGATCAGGCCGTACTGCGGGCTGTTGATCAGCTCGCCCTCCTGGTGCTCCTTGATCGCCTCGATGCTGAGGCGCAACTGCTCCTTGATCTGGTCGTGCGGGCTGGAGTAGAGGTCGGAAACCCGGGTGTGCACGTCCAGGATCGTGGAGACCGAGTTCAGGATGTACTCGCGCGGGTTCTCCTCGTAGTCGACGAACGTCGTCGGCAAGGGGGATTCGTCGTAGTTGGAGCAGACGACGTCGACTTCTTCGGGGTGCTTGACCTTGTTCACCCGGTAGATGCCGGCCTCCACCGGCACCCACGCCAGCAGGTGCACCAGCCACCGTGGGGTGATGGTGGCCATCTGCGGCACGGTCTTGGTGACATCCGCGAGATTCCTGGCGGCGGCATCGCCGAGGGCCTGGGAATGGGTGGCAGTCGTCATGCGCGCAACTCCTTGATATGTCCTCACGCCGGACTCCTGGACCTTAGCCGCCCCGCCCTCTTCCCGATATCGGAGGGCGCAAACCTGGTCATCCGCGGTGCAGCAGCACCAGCGTCCCGTCCCGCGCGACCTGCCCGTACCCGTGCGCGAGCAGGATCGCCCGCCGGTCCTCGAGCCAGGAGGTGTCGGCACCGGCCGGGCCCGAATCCATCCGCAGCAGGACCCAGTCCGCGTCCAACGGCAGGTGGGTGCCGTCGGTCCACTCCCGGTTGGCCAGCAGCACCGGGTTGCGGTCGGTCAGGTTGCCCAGCACCCCGACGTCCGCGATGACCCGCTCGCCCGCCGGGATCCGGTCGATCATCCGGTGGGCGGCGTCGCAGAAGTCGCAGGTCTCCCGGGACGCCGCCAGGGTCGTCGGCAGCTCCGAGGTGTGCACCTGGTAATCGATGACGACGGCCAGCAGCAACGCGGCGGCCAGGCCCTGCGGGCCGGCCCAGAAGACGCGGACCCGCTCCGGGGTGATGCCCAGCCGCTGCCGGCGCTGCGCGACCGCGACCACCAGGGCCAGGAAGCAGACGACCATCAGCGGTCCGTCGTAGTAGTACTTCATTTGCAGGTACACGTCCCGCTGGGACGCGAACCGGGCGACCAGCGTCGGCAGCATGACCAGGATCAGCGGGGACCGCAGACCCCAGGCGGCCGTGACGCCCAGCGCCGCGAGCAAGGTGAGCCCGTCCCAGCTGAACAGGTTCTCCAGCACCGTCAGTCCCAGTCCGAACGGGCCGGACCGGTCACCCGTGGCCCCCAGCGCGAAGTACGTGTAGGTGCCGGTGTAGCTGAACCAGGGGATGACGACGATGGTCAGCAGGACGAAGGCGACCGCGGAGCCGATCAGCAGCGCGGCGGCCGGCCGCCAGCGCCCGGCCAGGGCGAGCACCAGCCCGATTCCCGCGATGTAGAGCGGGGTGTCCTCCTTGACCAGCAGCAGTGCCGCGCACCAGAACAGCAACCAGCCGATGCGGTCGTCGAGCAGCGCCTCCAGGGCCAGGGCCAGGAACGCGACGGCGAAACAGGCCTCGTGGAAGTCGAAATCCAGCACCTTCAGCACGCCCCAGGACAGGGCGAACGCGATGCCGATGTAGTAGCCCAGCCCGCCGAGCCGGCGCACCCCGACCCGGGTCACCACATGCACGCCCACCGCGAGCAGGAACGCCTGCGCGATCAGCAACGTGCCGACGCCGGGCCAGACCCGGTAGAAGGGCGCCAGGGTCATCATGATCGGTGTGAAATGGTCACCCAGGCTGTTGAACGGCTCCTGGGACTTGATGAGCACGTCCGGGGGCCGACCCTGGGCGTAATTGGCGATCGCCTGCTGGAAGATCGTGATGTCCAGCGTCGTCTTGAACTGCTCGTGCCGCAGCAGCGATTCGTACGCGTAGAGGACGAAGGCGCACACGCTGACCGCCCAGACGGCCAGCCGTCGGCGCGGATCCCACCGGCGGGACGGAACCGGTCCGAGGAGCCCGGTCAACCCCGGCCCGCCGGGCCGCCACGCCCGGCGAGCCGACCAGGACCGGCCCGTCGCCACCGGCCGCGGCGGCCGCGGCCGAGCGGCTCCGGCGGCGGGCTCGGGCACGGCAGGCTCCTGGGCGGGGTCGGGTCGGCGGACGTCGGTTGGCCACCGGATCCCGGCGAACTGGACGAAGTGTGCCGGATCGAACGATGCGCGCGCATCCACCGTGCGGGGTCGGTGTCAGATCGGCGTCAGGTCGGGGCGGGGCCGAGCCGGCAACGTGATCAGGATGACGACCGATCCCGCTGGTCACACCCCGCACCGGGGAACGTCCGGCCGACTCGGGCGGCCGGTCCCCCGGGATCGGGTGTCGTCCGCGCCCGGTGCCGACCGCTCGGCGCGCCGCACCCAACTCGGGACCGCCGGGTTCCGCCCAGAGCGGATCCGCCCCCGGTTGATCCGGACCCCCGGGCCCGACCGGGGCGGCATCGTCGGAGGCACCCGCCCCGACGAACCAGGAGGATCCCGTGCCCACCCTGACCACCCCCGGACCGACCGGACTGTCCGGTTCCTTCGACGATCAACTGGCGAGCCGTCTGCTGCATCAGCGGATCGTGGTGCTGGGTCAGCAGGTCGACGACCCGATCGCCAACCGGATCTGCGCGCAGCTGCTCCTGCTGTCCGCCGAGGATCCGCGCGCCGACATCAGTCTGTACATCAACTCCCCCGGAGGCTCGGTCTCCGCCGGGCTGGCCATCTTCGACACCATGCGGCTGATCCCCAACGACGTCAGCACGCTGGCCATGGGGCTGGCCGCGAGCATGGGCCAGTTCCTGCTGACCGCGGGTACCCCGGGCAAGCGATACGCCCTGCCGCACAGCCGAATCCTCATGCACCAGGGTTCCGCGGGCATCGGCGGTACCGCGGTGGACGTGCAGATCCAGGCGGAGAACCTGGAGTACATCAAGGGCCTGATGACCCGATTGACCGCCGAGCAGTCCGGCCAGGACGAGGCCACGATCGAGCGGGACGCTGATCGTGACCGGTGGTTCACCGCCGAGCAGGCGGTCGACTACGGGCTGGTCGACGCCATCGTGCGGACCACCACCGACATCCGCCCGGCCGCCGACCGGCACCGCATCGGGTTGGGCATGAGCGCGGGGAGGGCGGGAGGGTTCGAGAACCGCGCGAATCCTGGACTCCACACCGACGGTCCCGGTGGGGCCACGGGCCTGTCCGCCGGCCCGGCCGGAACGGCGGTGTGACGGCGATGGGTCACTACACCGTCCCGACCGTCATCGAGAAGACCGCCAACGGGGAGCGCGCCGTCGACGTGTTCAGCCGGTTGCTCTCCGATCGGATCATTTACCTGGGCACCGAGATCGACGACGACGTGGCCAACGTCGTCGTCGCCCAGCTGCTGCATCTGGAGTCGGACAACCCCGACGCCGAGATCGGCCTGTACATCAACTCGCCGGGCGGCTCGATGTCCGCGATGACGGCGATCTACGACACCATGCAGTTCGTCCGCGCACCGGTGGCCACCACCTGCGTGGGTCAGGCCGCCTCGGCCGCGGCGATCCTGCTTGCCGCAGGAGCACCCGGACGGCGCGCGCTGCTGCCGCACACCCGGGTGCTGCTGCACCAGCCGTCCACCGGCGGTGGGCAGGGGCAGATCTCCGACCTCGCCCTGCAGGCCCGCGAACTCCTGCGGGTGCGCGAGCAGATGGAGCTCGTCCTGGCCCGGCACACCGGCCAGGACCCGGCGACGCTGCGCCGGGACACCGACCGGGACAAGATCTTGACCGCTGCGGAGGCGGTGGCCTACGGGCTTGCCGACATGATCATCACCAGCCGGCAGCCCGCGCTCGCCCGGCCCGCCTGAGCCCCGGCACCCGGGCTGGCGTCCGGTGCGGCCTGGGTATTCCGACTGACCGCGCCAGCCCCGCCGGTGCGCTGATCCTTGCGTCGCCAAATCCGGCATATCAGGCACGTTTCCGACGCAACGATCAGCGCAACCCGGGGCACCCGGTAGGCCCTGCCGGTGCGCTGATCCTTGCGTCGCCAAACCCGGCATATCAGGCACGTTTTCGACGCAACGATCAGCGCAACCCCCGGGGCACCCGGCAGCCGACGGCGGTGTCAGGCGGCCAACAGCACCGGACCGGTCGGGGCGCTACCGGCGGCGCCGAAGGCGAGCGCGCAGCGGCGGGCGAACTCGGCCAGGCTCAGCCCCAGCGAGCCGGTGGCGGCAGCCAGCATCTCGGACGAGGCATCCTTCCGGCCGCGCTCCACCTCGGACAGGTGCTGCACCGACATGCCGGCCCGGCCGGCCACGTCGGCCAGGGTGCGGTCCTGACGCTGCCGCTCGGCCCGGAGCACGCCGCCGGACACCTCGCGCCACAACGGGTCCCGACCGGCCGCCGGCCGCGGCCCCGGCGCAGGCGCGGTCACCGGACGCAGGACCACCGAGGACGGCGCCACCGACGGCGGGGCCACCGACGGCGGGGGCGCCGAGGGTCGGACCACCCCGGCATCGCGCACCGGCCGGCGGACGGCGCGCTGCCGATCCAACGAGATGAGCTCACCCACGACCGCACTCCCACCTTGTCGAGTCATTCCTCGGGCCGACGGTACGGCGGCGAAACGCCGCTCGCGCGGCTGTTCGCGACCGGCGCAAACCGGTGGCCGGACCGCCAGAAAAGTGATATCACTTAGATATCCACATACGCCTGACGACAGGGGGCGCTCCATGATCGACACCCAGCAGTCCGCGGTGGACCCGCAGGTCGAGCCGCCGGCGAACACTCCCGTCGGCCACTCCGGGATCCGGGTGGACGTGGACGAGCATCCGGCCTGGGCGGTCAGCGGGTTCCTCGCCCTGCTGGGTGCGCTGGCGATGCTGGGTGTCACCGTCTGGCAGGTGATCGTCATCGTCGACGCCGCCCAGCACGGGACGTCGCTCACCGTGCCGATCACCATTGCCGTCGTCGCGTTCGTGCTGATGCTGCTGCTGGTGATCCCGATGGTGGTCATCGCGCCCGGCGAGACCCGGGTCGTGCAGTTCTTCGGTCGTTACATCGGCACCGTCCGCCGCACCGGCCTGACCTGGGTCGTGCCGCTGTCCACCCACCGGCGGGTATCGGTGCGGGTGCGCAACTTCGAGACGAACACGCTCAAGGTCAACGACGCCGACGGCAATCCGGTGGAGATCGCCGCGATCGTCGTCTGGCAGGTGGCCGACACCGCCAAGGCCGTGTTCGCCGTCGACGACTACGACAGCTTCGTCTCGGTGCAGTCCGAGTCCGCCCTGCGGCACGTCACGACCACCCATCCGTACGACGACTCCAGCGAGCACGCCACCTCGTTGCGCGGGTCCACCGACGTCGTCTCCGCCGAGCTCGCCCACGAGGTGGCCCAACGGGTGTCGGTCGCCGGGGTGGAGATCATCGAGGTCCGGATCAGCCACCTGGCGTACGCCGCCGAGATCGCCCAGGCAATGCTGCAGCGGCAGCAGGCCGGCGCGATCGTGGCCGCCCGCACCCGGATCGTGGACGGCGCCGTCGGCATGGTGGAAATGGCGCTGGACCGGCTTGAGCGCGAGGAGGTCGTCGTGCTGGACGACGAGCGGAAGGCGGCCATGGTGTCCAACCTGCTGGTCGTTCTCTGCGGCGACCAGAAGGCCACCCCGGTGGTCAACACCGGCTCGCTCTACACCTGAGCCGGCGTGGCCCAGGGATCGGGGCGCAGGCCGGAACGGCACGCGGTGCTGCTCCGGCTGGACCCGGCCGTGTACGACGCGCTGGCCCGGTGGGCGGCCGATGACCTGCGCAGCGTGAACGCACAGGTCGAGGTGCTGCTCCGGCGCGCCCTGACGGAGGCCGGGCGAGCACCGGACAACCCGGCGCCGATCCCGCGCCGCGGCCGGCCGCGGTCCGTGCCCGAGCCGGTGCCGGACACCCCGGAGTGAGGGTGCGGCGATCATCCGCAGTGGGTGACGCGTCGCGGCGGGTCGATGCCGCAGGATGCCCGAATGCCAGGTTCCGCACGGGTGGTTAGATTCATCCCCGACCACTGTCGCCCGCTTGCCCGAAGGACGCCGCGATGAGTGAGGCTTGCCGAGCGAATCATGAACACTCATCGACCTTCGATTCCCGGCGTCGGAGCCGAGTGGGACGTCACCTGGAGGAAGGTCGATGAGCACCCTGGCCTGGATCATCTTCCTGATCCTGATCCTGCCGGCGATCGGCCTGCTGGTCTGGATCATCCTCGCCGCGTCGCTGGTCCGGGTGCCGTCGGGCAGCCTCGGCCTGGTGATGTCCCGCGGGAAGGCGACGGACCGCACCCTGCCCCCCGGCGGGCATTTCGTGTTCGCCCTGCGCCGGGTGATCATCGAGGAGTACCCGTCGGTCGAGTTGGCCTACCGGGCCGATGGATTGGGCGACACCGAGCAGGTCGGGTTCAAGCGCAGCCTCGGCGATCGGCGGGTGAGCCGCGGGTCGTTCGACCGGCTGGAGGTGTCCGGGCCGACACTGCAGGTCACCCTGGGCGATCGTACGGAGGCGACCGTCGTCGTCACGGTCCGTTTCCAGCTGCTTCCGGAGAACCTCAAGCAGGTGCACGAGCGGTACGGCCCCAACGGCGTGTTCGGCGTCGTCCGGGACGTGACCACTCGCGCGGTGCTGAGCACGCTGGCCGAGCACCACGACGGGATCGAGCAGTTCTTCGGTGCGCAGCGCCGGGACTGTGAGCAACGGCTGGCCACCGCGGTCCGCGATGCCCTGGAGGCCGACAGCATCGTGATGACCGGCTTCGTGCTCGGTGCGGTCGACCTCGGTCGGACCGGCGAGGTCGTCCAGGCCACCGTGCGGGCCCGGTACGAGTTGGAGCGGGAGCGCGCCGAGGCGCAGACCCGCGAGCTGCGCGCGCAGAACGACGCCGACCTGCAAAAGCACGTGACGCCCAGCGACGACGCCTGGCGGTATCGGGAGACCGACCTGTGGCGGGAACTGGTTGCCCGCACCGACGGGCTGAACGTCGCGGTCGCCGCCCGGCCGTTGCCGGCCGCCGCCGCCACCACGCCCGACGCGACGGGCGCGGGGGGCACCGCCGCGATCGATCCCGCGGCCGACCCGACGGTCGATCCGCTGACGGGCGCCGGCCTGGTCGACATGGGTGGCGCGAACGACGCCGGGACCGGGTCATGACCTGCCGGTCGATCCCGCTCAACCCTGAGCCGGGCGTTCGGCACGCCCAGGGTGCGGTCGGATAGGCGGCCCGGTGAACGACGAGAAGACCTTCCTGGATCGGCTGCTGGAAATCGTCGCCGTCCTGCTGCTGGCGGTCACCACGCTGGGCACTGCCTGGTGCGGCTACCAGGCCTCGCAGTGGTCGGGGGTGCAGAGCGACGACAGCCGGACCGAGGCCGGGTACCGGCTGGAGGGGAACCGGCAGTTCGGACTCGCGGTCCAGACGATCAGCTACGACACCAACTTCATCGCCATCTACGCGCAGGCCGTGCAGGCCGGGAACACCGGTCTGGCCCAGTTCTACCGGCAGTCCCTGGCCCGGCCCGACTTCCTGCCCACCCTGGACAAGTGGGAGGCCGAGGTGGCCGCCGGTCAGGCCCCGACGCCGCTCAGCCAGGATCAGGCGTACCTGGACACCCTGCGGGGCGGGTACCTGGACGCGCAGGCGCAGGCCGACGCGTCTGCCGCGGCGGCCGCCCAGGCGGGGGACAACGCTCAGCAGTACGTCCTGAACACCATCGTGCTGGCGGTGGCGCTGTTCTTCGCCGGCGTCACGTCCTCGTTCCGGTACAAGCCGGCCCGCGCGATGCTGATCATCCTGGCCCTCGCCACCCTGGCTTTCGCCGCATCGAGGGTGGCCGACCTGCCGATTGCCTGAGGGCGCCCCGAACGATCGGGCTCCGTCGTCGCCGAATCGCCGGGCACCCGTCCGGTGCTCGCCGGTGGCCTCGCCGGCCCGGCCAGCCGGGGGTGGTGCCCCGCCGGCCGGGACCGCTCGAGCGGCCCGTCCCGACGACCGCGGTCGCGTGAAGTTCCGGTTCACTCGATCGATGCCCGGCGATCAGGGTCCGATGCCGGTCGGCGGGTCCACGCCACCACGGCCGGGGTCGGGGCTGCGTGACGCGGCGCAGCGGCGCCGATCGACTCGGCGAACCCCTCGGGCACCGATCACCCTCCGAGCGGATGCCGGCTACCCGCTGCACCCGGTGCTGCTCGCGGGCCGCCGGGGCGGCGCTTGACGCCCCGCGTCCCCGATGAGTTGGCTGACCCCGGGTGGGGGGCGGAACGGCTGCGTTCGGTGGGGGGTTCGGTGATGGACGACGGCGCTCGCGCGAGCCCGGGACTGGGGCACGTCGCCGCCGTCCTGGTGGCCGGGCTGGTCGTGCTGGCCGGCGTGCTCATCGATCCCCGGCTCGGCGTGATCGCCGTGCCCCTGACCGCGGCTGTCGCGATCCTGGCGTGCGCGGTCGCCGCCCGACGCGGCGGCGTGCTGGCGCGCGGGTGGTGGTGGGTCGCCGCGGCGATCCTCACCTGGACCTGCGGCCGCCTCGTCTGGGTCTTCCTGTGGCCCGATCCGCACGTCGGCGGGGCCCAGTTCCTGATGGCCGAGGTCGGGCTCGCCGGCTACCTGGTGCCGGCGCTGGTCGCCCTGTGGATCCTGAGCGCGGCGCACCGGTCCGGCCTGGTCTTCGCCCGCCGGATCCTCGACGGCCTGATCGTCGGTGGGTCCGTGCTGTTCCTCGGCTGGATCGGCGTCCCGGACGAACCCGCCGTCGACACGACCTGGCGCGGGGCCATCCTGCTGGCCCAGCCGGCGCTGGACTCCATGCTCGCCGGCATCGTCCTGATCATCGGGCTCGGCCGGCCGGTCGCCCGGCGACGCCCATGGGCCGTCGCGTTTCTCGGGCTGCTCACCCTGGCCGTCACGGATTGGTTCGTCCTCGTCCAGCCCGTGCCGGCCGACCCGATGCGATCCGCATCGGCCGCCGGGTGGACGACCGCGTTGTTGCTGATCGCTCTGGCGGCCGCGGTTCCGCTTCGCCGCGGTGGCCACTCCCGATCGTCGACGACGGGACTGGTCGAGGAGCTGTTTCCGTACGTGGCCGCGGCGGTCGCGGCGCTCGGCGCACTGCTCGGTGACGTCCTGGACGACCCGGCGTTGGTCGCCATCGGGATCGGCCTGTTGCTGCTGGTGGCCGGCCGCTATCTGCTGGTCGACGCGGAGCGGCGGTCCCGTTCCCGTGACCTGGACCGGGCGTTGGCCCGCCGCGGTGCCGAACTGCGCGCCGCGCGTTCGCACCTACGCCGCACCTTCGAGGAATCGCCGATCGGGATGATGTCGCTCGCGATGGACGGCACGATTCTGACGGTCAACCCGGCGTTCTGCCGGATGACCAAGGCCGGTGTCGACGATCTGGTCGGCGCCCCGCTGTCGGCGATCACCGTTCCGTCCCACGTGTCGGTCACCGAGTCGATCCTGGCTCGCGTCCGGGCCGGAGAGGATCTGCCCGGTCCGGTCGAGCAGCGATACCGGGCCCTTGACGGCAGCGAGGTATGGGTGCAGCAGACCGTGGCCGTCTACTGTGATCTGGACGCACAGCCGATGTCGATTGCGGTGCAGGCCGTCGACACCACCCAGGAGCGCGCCGCCACACAGGAGCGCGCCCGGCAAACCAGGTTCCTCGACGCGATCATGGAGAACCTGGACTCGGCGGTCATCGCCTGCGATTCCGGTGGCCGCGTGATCCTGATGAACCGATCCGCCCGGACTCTGCTGCGGGTGCCAGATGCCCCCTGGCTTCCGCCGGACAACTGGTCGGACGAGAACGTCGTGTTTGCCGCGGACGGCCGAACCCCGCTGCCCATCGAGGAACTGCCGATGTACCGGGTGCTGCGGGGCGAGAACGTCCGCAACACCGAACTCGTCGTCGGCGGGCGGGATCAGCCGGAGCGGGTGGTCCTGGTCAACGGCCGCCAGTTCCTGGACGCCGACGGCGGTCTGCTCGGCGCCGTCATCTCGATGACCGACGTCACCGATCGGCGCCAGGCGGAGGCGGCGCTGACCCGCCAGGCGCTGCACGACCCGCTGACCGACCTGGCCAACCGGGCCCTGCTGGGTGACCGGCTGGAGCAGGCCATCGCCCGGCAGGACCGCCAGCCGGACCCGTTCGCCCTGCTGCTGTTGGACCTGGACGGGTTCAAACTCGTCAACGACAGCCTGGGGCATCAGGCCGGCGATCAGGTCCTCGTCGCCATCGCCCACCGCTTCCTGGGCAACCTGCGGGCCAGCGACACCGTCGCCCGGCTCGGTGGTGACGAGTTCGCCGTGCTGCTGGAGAACACCACCGGCCTGGAGGCGGTGTCCGTCGCCGAGCAGCTCCTCGGTGTGCTGCGCCGGCCCGTCCAGGTGCACCGGCACACGATCACTCCGGACGCATCCGTCGGCATCGCCCTGTCCACCGGCCGGGACACCGCGGAATCGATGCTGCGTAACGCCGACCTGGCCATGTATGCGGCCAAGGACGCCGGCAAGGGTGTGATCGAGGTCTTCCGCGCCTCGATGCACGACAGCGTGCTGCAACGGCTGATCATGGACGCGGAACTGCGTCAGGCGGTCGACGACCAGCAGTTCACCGTGTACTACCAACCGACGTTCTCGCTGGTCACCGGACGACTGTGCGGGTTCGAGGCGCTGCTGCGCTGGCGTCACCCGACCAAGGGCGCGATCCCGCCCTGCAGCTTCATCCCGACGGCCGAGTCCACCGGCCTGATCGTGCCATTGGGCCGGTGGGTGCTGCGCCAGGCCTGCCGGCAGGCCGCCCGCTGGCGAAGGCTGCTGGGCCCCACCGAGTTCCTGCTGATGTCGGTCAACCTGTCGGTCCGCCAACTGCAGGATCCGGGGCTGCTGGACACCGTCGTCAGTGCACTCGCCGACGCCGGCCTGGAACCGGAAGGCCTCCAGCTGGAAATCACCGAGAGCATCTTCGACCAGCGCAACCAGATCATCGGCGTGCTCGGTGAACTCCACCGGGCCGGGGTCAAGCTGGCCATCGACGACTTCGGCACCGGCTACTCGTCGCTGTCCCGCCTGCACACCCTGCCCATCGACCGGGTCAAGGTCGACCGGTCGTTCGTCGAACTGCTCGCCGATGGAAACCCCGCGCCGCTGGTCGCCGCCACCATCTCGATGGCGCACAGCCTGGGCATGCAGACCACCGCGGAGGGCATCGAATCGGCCGACCAGCTGCCGCTGCTGCGGCTCTACGGCTGTGACGACGCGCAGGGCTACTACTTCGGTCGCCCGATGACCGCCAAGGCGGCCACCGCCGTCGTCCGTGGTCACCGCGTCGGCAGTCGGTGGGGGCCGGCGGGCCCGCCGACGGGCTGATTCGCCGCCGCGCCGCACCCAGCGCTCGGTCGAACCCGGGGATCCCGCCGCCGGAACATGGGGAGCCGCTCCCGATGTCCGGGGGCGCTCGCCGGCGGACAGTGGTGCATACCGGCGGCACGGGGTTGCCGGGACAGCATCCAAGGAGCACACCATGACCCGATTCCTGATCGAGCGGGAGATCCCGGGCGCCGCGAACCTGACCCGGGCCGAACTCGCGGAGATCTCCCAGACCTCGAACGCGGCCGTCGCCTCGCTCGGCGTCCCGTACACCTGGGTGACCAGCTACGTCGCCGGCGACAAGATCTACTGCCTGCACGAGACGCAGGACGCCGACACCATCCTCGAGCACGCCCGGCGGGGCGGTTTCCCGGCCGACCTGGTGTCCGTGGTGGCCAACGAGTTCGGCCCGCTGACTGCGGCGGAGATGCCGGTCAGGTGACCGTGACCGCCTGGTCGTCGGCTTCGCAGGCGGGGGTCCGTCCGTTCGGTGGAGCCCCGCTCGCCGGTCCCATCGAGGAGCGCTCCGAGCGCCTCGCCCCGCGCGTCGACGGCTTGTTCTCCGAACCATCTTCCCGGGACCGATCGGTGGCCCGGCAGGCCCGGCCAACCTACGCTTTCGGCGTGAACCTGGTCGAACGGGACCGTTCGCTGGCAACACTGCGAGCGACGATCGAGGGAGCGCTCGCTGGTGACGGCGCCGGGGTTGCCGTCGTCGGCGAGTCCGGCATCGGCAAGTCGACGCTGATCGCCGCCGCCTGCCAGGCCGCCGCCGGCACCCGCGACGCCGGCCGGGTGCTGCGGGCCAGCTGTGACCCGCTCAGCACGCCCCGCCCGCTGGGCCCCTTCCGGGACCTCGCCGTCGACGCCGGCTACCCGGACACCGTCCGGCGGGACGACCTGATGCTGTCCGAGATCTGCGAGCGGATCTTCGAGGCGGTGTCCGCCGAACCGACCGTCCTGGTCATCGAGGACCTGCACTGGGTGGACGCCGCCTCGGTCGACGTGCTCCGGTTCCTCGCCCGCCGGGTCTCCGCCCGGCCGTTGGCCCTGCTCGTCAGCTACCGCGACCACGAGATCGAGCCGGGCCATTCCGCCCGGCCCCTGCTGGGCGACTTCGCCCGGCTGGACGCGCTGAGCACGCTGCGACTGGACACCCTGTCGGTCGCCGGCGTCGGCGAGCTGCTGGCCGGCACCACCCTCGACCCGGCCGTCGTGCACGCGGTGACCGGCGGCAACCCGTTCTTCGTCACCGAGGTGGCCAAGGACGGGGACCGGGCGCTGCCCACCTCCGTCCGCGACGCCGTGCTGGCCCGCACGGCCGACGTCACGGCGTCCGACTTCGAGGTCCTCCAGCTCGTCGCCACCGCCCCGGACCGGCTCGACGACCGGGCCCTGCCGGCACTGGACGTCGACCTGCCCACCCTCCGCCGGCTGGACACCACCGGCCTGCTCACCCGCGGCCGGGACGGGCTGCTGTTCCGGCACGAGCTGGCCCGGCAGGCGATCGAGAGCACCATCCCGCCCGGCGGCGCCCCCCGGTTGCACGCCCGGCTGGTCACCGCGCTCGAGCAGATCGAGCCGCCGGACCCCGCCGTGCTGACCCACCACGCGGTCGGCGCCCGCGACGGCGTGCGGGCCGCGCGTTACGCGCAGGAGGCCGCCCGGCAGGCCACCGCCGCCGGGTCACACACCGAGGCGGTCGCGTTCTACCGGATCGCCCTGGACCATCTGGCCGGCGCGCCGGCCGGTGAACGCGCGCACCTGCTGCTGGCCCTGGGCTTCGAGCAGTACATGACCAACAAGCTGGCCGACGCGATCGCCACCGTCAGCGCCACCTTCCCGCTCTGGCAGGAGGCGGGCGACCAGGACGGGCTGGCCGCCGCGCACGACGAAGTGGCGGTCTTCGAGTACTACAACGCGCGACGCCGGCACGCCGAACGTCATGCGGACCGGGCGACCGCCATCGCCGGCACGTCCGGCACCGATCTGACCTACGGCCTGGTGCGCGCCACCCGCGGTTACCTCGCGTACATGCGCAACGACTTCGACCTGGCCGGGAACTGTTACGCCGACGCGGGTCGCATCGCCTCGACCGAGCGCAACGACGCGCTGGACATCCGCACCCGGATGATCCGGGCGGCGGCCGACCTGGCCGGCGGCGACGACGGAGCGCGCAGCCGGGTGGCCGACGTGATCGAGGACGCGCGCAGCCACAACCTCGACGAGCTCGCCTCCACCGGCTATTCCAACCTGGCCAACCTGGACGTCGAGCAGCGCCGGCTACGGGACGCCCAGCATGTCCTGGAGCAGAGCCTGCCGTTCACCACCGAACGGGACATCCCGATCTGCCGGCAGTGGCAGACCGGGGTGCGGTCGCGGCTGCACTTCGCCCGCGGCCACTGGAGTGCCGCCCTGGAGGATGCCGCCTTCGTGCTCGACGGCGACGGCATGCCGCTGGCCATGGTCTGGCCAATGCTGGTCTCCGGCCTGGTCCCGCTGCGGCGCGGCGACGCGGCACCGGCGGTCGCGGGATCCGATCCGCTGGAGGCGGCCTGGGCGCTGGTCGGCACCATCGACGAGCCGCTGCGCCGGCTGGCCGTGCTCTCCGCCCTGGCCGAGCGCATGTGGATGACCGAGGTGGTGGACGAGCGGGTCGCCGACCTCGCCCCGGAACTGCTCCGGCGCTGCGCCCAGATCGGCGGAACATCCTGGGCCGCCGGCGATCTGGCTGTCTGGTTGGCCCGGCTGAGGTTGCCGGTACCGGTCCTGCCGGTGGTCGCCGAGCCGTTCCGGCTCATGCTCGACGGGCGGGCCGACCGGGCCGCGTCCTGGTGGCACCGCACCGGGGAACCGTTCGCGCAGGCCATGGCCTGGTCGGACTCGGCGGACCCGGCCGACCGGATCCGGTCCGTGGAGATGCTGGATCAGCTGGGCGCGGCCGGGACGGCGGACCGGATCCGCGGGGCGCTGCGCCGGGACGGGGTCGCCCAGGTGCCGGCCCGGCCCCGGGTGAGCACCCGGTCGAACCCGGCCGGCCTGACCAACCGCCAGCTCGACGTCGCCAAGCTGGTGGCCCGCGGGTTCACCAACGCCGAGATCGCCAGCCGGCTGTTCATCTCACCCAAGACCGCCGACCATCACGTTTCGGCGGGCGGGCCGTCGTCGTGCAGGCGGAGGAGCTGGGTCTGACCTGATCCCTGCGGACGGCCGGCCACGCCGAGCTCTGGCCGTCAGGAACCCATACCATGCACGAAATGCGATCGCCTGATAGCACTATGTAATGTTCCGCGATCGGTGCTCCAGCACCCGCCCACCGTCCGGACTCCACGCAGGCCCGCCCCGGCCGTCCTGGATCGTGCTTACTGTTGTTTTCGGCATCCTCGCTACGGCGGCATCCCGCCCGGCCTGGGCGGCGCCAGTCCAGCGTCAGACCTCGCAGTCCGTGGCTGTTGCCGGTAGTGTGGCGTGCTCCGTGAACCAGAGCGGTGCGGCGGAACCGACCCCGGCGCGGGGAACCTCGGCCGTCCGCACCATGATCGGGGTCGCACGAACGATGGGTGTCCCGATCAAAGGTCAGATCATCGGCGTGATGGTCATGCTTCAGGAGTCGTCGATACGCAACCTGGCCAACGACGGGACGAGTCCGAGCCTCACCTGGCCCTCGCCGGGCCGCGCCTACTGGCTCAATGTGGCCAAGCTGTCGTTGAAGTACCCCCACGACAAGTTCGGCTCGCTCGACGGCGCTCACGACACCGATTCGATCGGCCTTTTCCAGCAACGACCTGCCTGGGGCTGGGGCGATTACGGAGACAGCACCGGCCGGACCGACCCCGAGGGAGCGGTCCAGAGGCTGTTGGACCCACGCTGGGAGTCGATGGCCTTCTTCGGCGGGACGCGAAGTGCAGCACCCAATCTCGGGCTTCTAGATGTTGCCGGCTGGGAGAACATGGCGCTCACCGACGCGGCCGAAGCCGTGCAAGGAAGCAAGCAGGGTGACCTCTACGCGAAGTGGGAGGCCCTGGCGACTAGCTACGTCCAGCAAAACCAGGATGCGCCGGCCATCGCGTTGCCGTGGGCGGCATATCCTGGCGGTGGTCGCGGCTCGATGGCTTGCACGAGCGTCCCCGTCGACCCGGGCCTGGGCGAGGCCGGACACAATCCATTTGGCAACCTGGACGCCGCCGGCGCTCAGGATGGCCAGATCCGGGTCTCCGGATGGTCGTTTGATCCCGATGCCGTCAACGGCGTCGTGGAGATCCGCGTTTCGGAGACCGGGCCGTCCGGCGCCACCCAGACGACCGGGGGGCTGGCGAACCTGCCCCGCGATGACGTCGCCAGCTTCTACAGCATCGTCGGAAGATATGGCTTCGACATCGTCCTGTCGGCTCCGACTGTGGGCGCGCACATCGTTTGCGTGTCGGCGGTGAACATCGGGCGCGGGACCGGCGACAAGCCGTTGGGCTGCCGGACCATCTTCATCCTCGGCCCGTTCAGCGGCTGCGACGGGGATCCGAACAACCCGACCTCCAGCGGGGTGGCGGCGGCGCGCACGTCGTCGGCAGTCTCGATCTTCGTTCGAGGTGGCGATGACGCAGTCTGGATGACCACCCCGGACTCTGGCGGGGGATACCGGTCCATCGGCGGCTCGATCATGTTCGGACCCGCAGCGACGTCGTGGGGTGGGAGTAGACTCGACGTCTTCGTGGTGGGCGCCGACCAGGCCTTGTCTAACGCCGCGGGAACTGACGGCGGCGCTTGGAGCGGCTGGGAAGCCTTGGGAGGAGCTTTGACGGCGCAACCGGCCGTCATTTCCCTCGCGCCCGGCACCCTGGACGTCTATGGCCGGGGAACTGACGGTCGGTTGTGGACAATCGCCTGGACCGGCACTCGGTGGACGTCATGGACGGTCGCTGGCGGAGCCCTCCGGTCCGGTCTCGGCGGCACCGCGGATCCGGATTCGGGCCAGGCCACGGTTGGAGCGCGTGGGCCTGCCGCCGACGTGATCGTTTACCGGTTCGGCGTCGACCGGCGCCAGGGTCCGGTGGCACTGGGCACGCCCGCGTGCTCGGGACCGGCGTTCGCCGCTCGATCCGGGGACGGGGATCAGGTCGTGGTGGCCTTCCGAGACTGGAGCGGTGGGCTCACGGTCGCCGGTACCCCGGTCGGTGGCGTCATCACCTCGTCACCGGCGCTGCTCCAGGATCCAGTCGGACCGGGGGTGTCGGCGCTCGCCCGCGGTGCCGACAACGCGTTGTGGATCTACCGTGGCACACCCGGCTCCGGAGGTTGGTCGAGCCTTGGCGGCTACCTTCGGTGACAGACCTCGCCGGCCGCGAAAAGCGTTCTACCGGCGCGGTTTGCGCCAGGCGACGATCGCGGTGCCCGGCTGTTGCCAGGGCACCACGTCGCGGCGCAGCCCGGCGATCGCGTTGGCCGCGGCGTTGGCTGCGTCCATCCGGGCGCCGAGCAGGTCGTCCTGCAACTCGGCGACCTGCGCGGTCAGCTCGGCGATCCGCGACCGCAGCGCGTCGACCTGGGATTCCAGTTCGATGATCCGCCGGATGCCGGCCCGGTTGACGCCATCGTCCTGGCTCAGCCGCTGCACCTCGCGGAGCAACTCGATGTCCCGGTGCGAATAGCGCCGGCCGCCGCCGGCGGTGCGGCCGGGCGAGACCAGACCCTCGCGGTCGTAGGACCGCAGGGTCTGCGCGTGCATCCCGGCGAGCTGCGCCGCCACCGAGATGACGAACAGTGGCGCATCCATTTCGAAGCCGGGGCCGCTCCGGTCCCCGGGCTCACGACCGGACCCGATCCCGCCGCGGGGCCGGCTCATGCCGAGCTCCCGGTCGCCGCGCCGTCCCGGGAGCGCAGGGCACGAGTGATCGCCTCGCGCGGGTCGGCCGTCTGCGCCGTGGCGAACGCCTCCAGCGCATCCTTGGCCGCCCCCGACAGCTTCTGCGGCACCGCCACATCCACGCTGACGATCAGGTCACCGGTGACGCCCTTACGGGTCACCCCGGCGCCCTTCACCCGGAACTTGCGCCCGTTCGCGGTGCCCGGAGGCACCCGCAGGCTCACCGACCCGGACAGCGTCGGCACCGTCAACGTGGTGCCCAGCGCGAGCTCGGGAAAAGTGACCGGCACGGTCAGGGTCAGGTTGTCCCCGTTTCGGCCGAACAGCTCGTCCGGCGTCACGTGCACGACGACATACAGGTCGCCGTTCGGCCCGCCACCCGGGCCCGGCTCGCCCTTGCCGGCCAGCTTGATCCGCTGCCCGTCCGAGACGCCCGCCGGGATGCGGGTGGTCAGCCTGCGGGTCTGCAGGACGGTCCGCTCGCCGTGACAGGTCGGGCACGGGTCGTCGATGATCGATCCGGTGCCGTGGCAGTTCGCGCACGGTTCGGAGAACGCGAACGAGCCCTGGTTGCGGGTGGTCAGACCGGTGCCGTGACAGACCGGGCACTCGCGGGGCGAGGTGCCCGGCTTGGCGCCGACGCCATGGCAGGTCGGGCAGGTGGACCGCTCGGTGATGCCGAGCGGCACCGTGACCCCGTTGACCGAATCGGCAAAGCCGATCCGGACCTCGGTCTCCAGATCCGCGCCCTTCTGCGCGCGCATCCGGGCGCCACCCGGCGCGCCGGTGCCACCGCGGTTGAACAGCCCACCGAACAGGTCGCCCAGGCCGCCCATCCCGCCGGCGCCGCCACCCATGCCGCCACCCTGCGAGGCGTTACGGAACAGGTCGCTCATGTCGAAACCGCCGGCCCCCGCCGGCCCACCGCCGCCGGCACCACCACCGAAGCCGCGGAAGGCGCCGGAGGCCATCAGGTTGCGGGCCTCGTCGTACTCCTTGCGCTTCTCGGTGTCCGAGAGCACGTCGTAGGCCTCGGAGACCGACTTGAACCGCTCCTCGGCCTGCTTGTTGCCGGGATTCTTGTCCGGGTGCAGGTCCCGGGCGAGCTTGCGGTAGGCCTTCTTGATCTCGTCGCCGGACGCCGTCTTCGTGACGCCCAGCTCCTTGTAGAAGTCCTTCTCGTAGTAGTCCTTGGCGCTCACCCGGAACCTCCCTCCTGTCTCATGTGCTGGTCAACGGTCCTCAGCCGGACGCACCCGATTCGGGCGTCGCTGCCTCATCGGCCGGTGCGGCGTCGTGCTCGGGCCCGGTGACGACCACCACCGCCGGCCGCAGCAGCTTGCCGGCGAACGAGTAGCCGCTGCGGAACACGGTGGTGACGGTCGGCTCGGTCACCTCGGCCGAGGTGCCGAACTGCACCGCCTCGTGCACCGCCGGGTCGAAGTGGTCGCCCACCTTGCCGCTCGGCTCCAGGCCGAGCTTGGTCACCGCGGCGACCAGCTTGTCGGCGACGGCGCCGAACGACCCGGTCAGGTCGCCGTGGGCGCGGGCCCGGTCCAGGTCGTCCAGGATCGGCAGCAACTCGAGCACCACGCTCGACTTCGCCGCCGACGCCTGGGCCTCCCGGTCCCGGTCGACCCGGCGCCGGTAATTGGCGTACTCGGCGGTGATCCGCTGCAGGTCGGCGGTGCGTTCGGCCGCCTCCTGCCGGGCCAGATCCAGTTCGGCCGCCGACAGGTCCAGGTTCAACGGCTGCGCGGCCTCGTTCGGGTCACCCGGCCTCCCGGCCGGGCCGGGCCCCGGGAAGGGGCTCGCCCCGGCCTGCGGGCCGGCCGGACCCCCGGGCCCGCCGGGGCCGGGCTGACCCGGCTCCCGGACGGCGCCGGTGGTCGGATCGACCCGTCGGTTGTCCCGGATCACCGGCTCCTCATGATTCCCGTGCGGGTGGTTGCCGGGTCCGCTCACTTCTTGTCGCCCTCGTCCACGATCTCGGCGTCGACGATCTCCTCCTCCTGCGCGGAGGACGAGCCGCCCGGGTTTCCGGTCCCGTCGGCGCCGGCGCCCGCGTTGGCCGCGTCGGCCTGATTCTGGGCGTAGAGCGCCGACCCGAGCTGCTGCGACTCGTTCGCCAGTTCCTCCACCGCGGACTTGATGGCGGCGACGTCGGTGCCCTTGAGCGCCTCGTTCACCTTGGTGATGCAGCCCTGCACCCGCTCCTTGGGGTCCTCGGGCAGCTTCTCGTCGTTGTCCTTGATGAACTTCTCGGTCTGGTAGACCAGCGCCTCGGCCTGGTTGCGGACCTCGGCCTCCTCGCGGCGGGCCTTGTCCTCCTCGGCGTGCGCCTCGGCCTCGCGCATCATCCGGTCGATGTCGTCCTTGGGCAGCGCGGAGCCGCCGGTGATCGTCATCGACTGCGACTTGCCGGTGCCCATGTCCTTGGCGGACACGTGCACGATGCCGTTGGCGTCGATGTC
>JBGALY010000044.1:0-33605 GCA_044223435.1 Nakamurella sp. | reverse complement strand
ACGCAGCCGACGGGCAGCTCGAGCCGGTTGGCCGCGAGCAGGGCTTCGTCGGCCAGGATGTCCCGGGTCGGCCCGTCGGCGACGATCCGCCCGTCGTTCATGATCACCGAGCGCGGGCACAGCTGCAGCGCGTACAGCAGGTCGTGGGTGACCATCACCGTGGTCAGCCCGAGCGAGAGCACGATGTCGGCGAACTCGCGACGGGCCAACGGGTCCAGGTTGGACGACGGCTCATCCAGCACCAGCACCGTCGGGTCCATCGCCAGCACGGTCGATGCGGCGACCCGGCGGCGCTGGCCGAACGAGAGGTGGTGCGGTGCGCGGCCGGCGAACGCTGCCATGCCGACCGCTCGCAGCGCGTCGGAAACCTTGTGGTCCAGCCCGTGCCCGCGGTGGCCGAGGTTGCGCGGCCCGAAGGCCACGTCGTCCCGCACGGTCGGCGAGAACAGCTGATCGTCGGGATCCTGGAACACCACGCCGACCCGCCGGCGGATCTCCCGCAGCGACATCTTGGCGGCGGTGACGCCGTCCACCCGCACCGAGCCCGAGCCGGCCAGCAGCGTGCCGTTCAGATGCAGGACCAGCGTGGTCTTTCCGGCGCCGTTCGGGCCGAGGATGGCGACCCGCTCGCCCGGCCGGACGGTCAGGTTCACCCCGAAGAGAACCTGCCGGCCGTCCGGGTAGGCAAAGGCCAGATCGCGTACCTCCAGCAGACCGTGCGGGGCCGCGGTCATCGCGCACCGACCATGGCCACACCACAGATAACGCCGGCCGCGACCGGCGCGGTCAGTGCGGTGAGCCACGTCCGACGCGGGGCCCGCGCAGTGTCCACCGGGTCGGTCACCTCGGGCCCGAATCCATAGCCGCGAGCCAGCATGGCCACGTACACCCGTTCTCCCCGCTCGTAGGACCGCACGAACAACGCGCCGGCGGTGCGGGCGATCCCCGCCACCTGCCAGAGCCACCGCGGGTCGTCGCCGCGGGAGACCCGGGCGATCCGCATCCGCCGCAGGTCGTCGGCCAGCACCTGCCAGTACCGCAGCATGAAGCTGGCGATGCCGACCACGGCCCGCGGCACCCGGAGCCGTTCCAGCGCCAGCAGCAGTTCGGGCACGGTGGTCGTCGCGGTGAGCAGCGAGGTGGCCGCCACCCCGAGCGTGCCCTTGACGACGATGTTCCAGGCGCCCCACAGCCCCGGCTCGGACAGCGTCAGGAAGCCGACCTCGACGTACGGCCCGTGCCCGACCAGCGGCAGGAATACCGCGAACGCCAGGAACGGCACCTCGATCGCCATCCGGCGGAACAACTTTGCCACCGGCACCCGCGCGAGGAGCGCGATGCCGAGCAGGATTGCGGCGTCCAGGACGAACGCCCAGATCGCCTCTCGCGGGGTGGCCACCACCGCGAAGACGAACAGCACGGTGGCGACGACCTTGCATTCCGGAGCCAGCCGGTGCACACCGGACTCCGCGTGTACGAAGAAGACGTGGCTGTGCCCTGGCCCGCTCCCCATGTCAGCCGCCCACGACGGCGGAGCGACGCCGCGTCCACCGGATGGCCAGCACGACGGCGCCGGCCAGCACGAAGCACAGCCCGACACCGATCACCCCGGACAGACCGGTGGACAGCCAGCTGTTGTCGACGCCGGCGACCCCGTAGTCGGCCAGCGGCGCGTCGGCCATGGCGTGCGCAGTGGCCCGGCCTTCGAAGCCCTGATCGATGGCCACCCGCTCCAGGCCGTCCGGCGAGGAACTGGCCAACGGGCTCACGAAGAACGCCAGCACCAGGGCGGTCACGAATCCGGCCGCCACGAACCACCTGATCGACTTGTTGGTCACGCGGGTATCGTCTCTGTGCTGATGATTCGCTCGCTCACGCTCGCTCATGATGCGTTCCGGGCGGTCGTTGCGGCCAGGGTCAGTTCGGGACGCAGGTCCCGGGCCCCGTAGACCAGGTCGGGCCTGGTCGACAGCACGGCGCCGACGGTCAGCGCGGTGATCACCGCTTCCCCGATGCCGATCAGCATGTGCACGCCGATCATGGCCACGGCCACCGTGCTCACCGAGGCACCGCCCGTACCGCCGACCGCGTAGTAGAGGGTGAACACCAGCGAGGCGAGCACGACCCCGCACCAGGCGGCGATCGCCGAGGCGGCGACGACCGATGACCTCTTCCTGGGCAACAGTCTTCGGATCAGCAGGAAGATCCCGTAGCCACCGAAGCAGGTGGTGTAGCCCATCAGGATGATGTTCAGGCCGAGTGCGGTCAACCCGCCGTCGGCGAACACCAGCGCCTGGACGATGAACACCACCGACATGGCCAGGCTGCCCACCCAGGGTCCGACGAGGACAGCGGCGAGCAGGCCGCCGAGCAGATGGCCGCTGGTGCCGCCGGCGACCGGGAAGTTGAGCATCTGCATGGCGAAGATGAACGCGGCGACCAGCCCGGCGAGGGGGATCTGCCGGTCGTCGAGCGTGGCGGCGGCCTTCCGCACGGACACGACGATGAGCCCGGCCGCCACCACCCCGCCGACCAGCGAGGTCGGCGCATTGATGAATCCGTCAGGAATATGCATGGACGCCTCCGTGGGTACGGTTCGAGTACTTGGTGGCCACCTTGTCCAGCGAGGCCAGGTCGGGGACGACCTCGACCCGGCTGCACAGGGATTCGTACAACGGCATGTCGGAGCCGGCCAGGACCCAGGAGTACCGCGCCTCCGGGGTCAACCAGATCACCTCCCGGGCCCGCCGGGACAGCTCCTCCAACGCCTCCGGGTGCGGGTCCTTTCCGTTGCCCCGCCCGTCACCCAGGATGAGCACCGTTGTCCGGCGGTTGATCTCGCCGCCATACTGCTCCATGAAGTTGACCAGCGCCTGACCGTAGTCGGAATTGGCGTCCACGTCGACGATGTCGCCACCCATCAGCAGGCCCAGGGCCTCCTCGACCCCATGGTCGGCGAACACGTCTGTCACCTCGGCGATGTCGTCGACGAAAGCAAACGTCCGCACCCGCGGCACCAGCCGTTGCAAGCCGTGCACCACCTGCAAGGTGAAACGGGTGGACAAGCGAACCGACAGGCTGACATCGGCCAGGATCACCAGCCGCGGACGGTCCTCCGCCCGGACGACCGACACCGGCCGGAACGGGATGCCGTCGTATTTCATGCTCCGATGCATGGTCCGGGCGGAGTCGATCCTGCCGCGGGCGCCCGGCCGGCGCCGGTGGGTCAGCGCCCCCTTCATCGAGCGGACCAGCTCGCGCAACGTTTCCTCCAGCCGCAGCCGATCGGCCTCCGAAATCGCCTGCACCGCTGCCTGCCGGGCCGGTTCCGCCTCCTCCACCGCCAGCTCGCGGAGCGCGGCGAAGGCGGCCAGGTGCTTGCGCAGCATCTCCGGCAGTTTGTCCATGATCCCGGCGATCTGGGTGCGCATCTGGGCGAGTACCTCGGCCGGCAGGTCCGGATCGTCCCCGTTGGACAGCCAGTCCATCAAGGCCGCTTCCTCTGCGATGGACAGGTTGGTGTCCAGCTTGGCCCCGGTGGCGGTGGTCAGTTCGTGCGGCATGGTGGCGCCGTGCAGGTGACTGGTCTCGATCTGCACCCGGGGGGCCGCCGAGTCGGTCGTCGGCCGGTCCGCCGACAACACCATCTCGTCGCTCAGCGCCGCCAGGTCGACCTTGTTGGCCTCCTGGTGCAGGTTGTACTGCTGGGCCATGTCCTTGGGGTCGAAGTACTTGCGGATGTCCTTGGGCTTCTCGTGGCTGTGCCCGAAGCCCGGCGTCTGCGAGGGCTCCTCGGTCAAGGTGAAGTTCCTCAGCTCGCCCTCGTCGACCAGGTCATCGTGCGCGTGGCTGTGCCCATCGGGCTCGGCTGTCCACACGGGTTGGAGCGAGAAGAAGGCGTCGAAGACCGTGTCGAAGGTTTCGCGGTCCCGCCGATCCTTGACCAGGGTGACCAGCAGGGCGCCGCGCAGCGTCTCTCGGTCGGCCAGAACACCGGGCTGCGCGGTGGCGGCGACCGCGTCGACCACCTCGGCCACCGACACCCGCATCCCGGCCAACCGCAGGAACCGGGTGAACCGATGAATGGTCTGCTGCATGACCGGACCTAGATCGCGCGGCGCCGGCCGAGGCCGGCTGCGAACGACCGCTTGCCCCGGTCGGAGGCGACCGAATTCGTCGGCAGGGGCTCGGGCACCAGATCCTCGTCGCCATCGGCATGGGGCGGGGTGCCGTAGTGACCGGGACCGTGCCGCCCGGGCTTGTCCTTCTCCGCGCGCCGGGCGACGCCGACCTCGTCCTTGCCATGACCGCGAGCATGGTCGTCGTGGATGTGCTCGTGGTCGCCGTCCTCGTGGCTGTGCGAATGACTCCCGTGCGAATGCGAGTGGCCGTGACCGTGCGTGTGGTCGGGCCGGTGAGCGGGCACGACGGCGTTCGGATCGACCAGCTTCGGTAGCGCCTTGACTGCCCGGGCGTGGTCCCGCTCGTACTTGACGACGACCGACACGGTGTCGGCCAGGATCGCGGCGTCCAGTTCCTGCGCGCCGAGGACGGCGAGCGTGCGCGCCCAGTCGATGGTCTCGGAGATGCTTGGGGCTTTGCGCAGTTCCAGCTCCCGCAACCCGCGGACGACCTGGACCAGCTGCGCGGCCAACGCCTCGGACAGACCGGTCTCCTTGCTGCGCAGGATCTCCAGCTCGCGGTCCGCGTCGGGGTAGTCCAGGAACAGATGCAGGCAGCGGCGCTTGAGCGCGGCCGACAGATCACGGGTGTTGTTGGAGGTGAGCAGCACGATCGGCGACGTGCGGGCCTCGAACCGGCCGATCTCGGGGATGGATATCTGGTATTCGCCCAGGGTTTCCAGCAGCACGGCCTCGAGGGCCTCGTCGGCCCGGTCGATCTCGTCGATCAGCAGGACCGCCGGCTCGTCGCCGTGGATCGCTTCGAACAGCGGGCGGGGAGCGAGGAAACGTTCGGAGAAGAAGACCGAGTCGTGCTTGGCCAGCAGGTCGACCGCCGACTCCAGATCCGGTGCCTCAGCCACGATCTCGCCGATCTTGTCCCGGAGGAGCTGGGTGTAGAGCAGCTGCTTGCCGTAGTCCCAGTCGTAGAGGGCCTTCGTCTCGTCCTGGCCTTCGTAGCACTGCAGGCGCACCAGCCGGCGCCCGGTGATCACGCTGATCGCCTTGGCCAGCTCGGTCTTGCCGACACCGGCCGGACCCTCCAGCAAGGCCGGGCGGTCCAGCTGCATCATCAGGAAGACGGTGGTGGCGACCCGCCGGTCGGGGATGTACCCGTGCTCGGCCAGAGCGGCACTGACTTCGTCGACAGTGGCGAAAGTGCTCACGAAAGCTCCTCGGTGGGTCCGGGCGGCCCGGCTCCGTCAGGAATCGGGCCGCTCGGAAGTGGGGCGGACGACGCGAGACGCCGCTAGCTGAGCAGGTCGTCCAGATCGCCGTTCATGCAGTGCTCGACGACCGGACGCACGGTCTCGAACGTGCACTCCTTGGCGTTGCCCGGCGTGCAGGCGTCACCGAGGATGTGGTTGGTGATGCGGTCGACGTCCTCCTTGTCGCCCTTGATGACCGGGGCGTTCTTGTAGTACTCGGTCGGGCCCTGGCCGAGGCGGTTCTTGGAGTAGGTGTCCTGCTTGACGTCGGTGAACTTCTCTGGGATGCCGACGTCGCGCAGCAGCCGGATGCCGGCGGCCAGCGCTGCTTCCGCCGCCTGGACGTCCGTCATGTGGTAGGTGTCGACACCCATCGCCTGGGCGATCTCGGCGAACCGCTTGTAGTGCGTCGGCAGGTTGAACGCCCAGACCCGGGGCAGCGCGATCGCATTGTTCAGCCCGTGGTGGGTGTCGTAGAACGCGCTGATCGCGTGCGAGGTGGAGTGGATGATGCCCAGACCACCGGAGTTGAACGCCTGGGCGGCGATGTACTGCGCGTACATCATGCCCTCGCGGCCGGCCAGATCGGTCGGGTTCCAGGTCGCCTGGCGCAGGTTCTCCGCGGTGAGCTTGATGGCCCGGATGGCGTTGCCCAGGGACGGCTCGAAGTTCAGCCGGGAGACATAGGGCTCACTGGCGTGAGCCAGCACGTCGAAGCCGCACTGCGCGGTGTAGTCGATCGGGCAGGTGTAGAACAGCGTGGGGTCGTCGATCGCCAGGGTCGCCACCGCGGCGTCGTCGAAGGCGACGTACTTGTGCGGGTTGTCCGGGTCCGTCGTGGTGTCGGTGATGACGTAGGCCCAGGAGGTCTCCGAGCCGGTACCGGCCGTGGTGGAGATGGCGATGTGCGGCGGGTTCCGCGGGTTCTCGGACTTGTTGAAGCCCTCGAAGTCGTTGACGTTGCGTCCGTCGTGGGCCACCGAGATGCGGGCCCCCTTGCACGCGTCGTGGCTGGAGCCGCCACCGATGGAGATGAAGCTGTCGCACTCGTTCTCCTGGTACAGCGCCACGGAATCCATGACGTTGTAGTCCTTGGGGTTCGACTCGACCTGGTCGTACAGGACGGCCTCGATCCCGTGCCACTTCAGCGAGCCCATCAGCTGCTCGACCAGCCCGGAGCCGCGGAGGCCCGAGGTCATCACCAGCGGCTTGCGGAAGCCCAGCTTGATCGCCTCGGGACCCACCATCTCGAACGCACCCGGGCCGATCATCGCCCGGGGGAAGGGATGGAACTCCTTGATGGGGAACGGCTTGAGCAGTTCTTCGACCTTCATGGTCTCTCCTCTTTCGCGCAGGCGACATCGCCTGACGGACACCGGATTGGATGGCCTCGAAGCCCCACAGCCAGTGCTTCGGTAGACAACCGCGACGCTACGACCGGTCCGAGGCAGGCGGAAGGCCTCCACCGGGAAACCCTCCGTTCGGAAGCCGGACCTGTCCGGATGGATAGGTTCGGGCCGACCCGCCGGGTGGGTGGAACCACGAAAACGACGTTACATCGGAGCGAATGGTCCGGTAAAGGGGCGAGCAACGTTCGCGCAACGGTGCTTGTGAGACCGTGGTAAGCAGGCGACCTCTGTGGCACTCGTCATGCCGGCCAACGCTTTTCACCGGTCCGTCGCCGTTGGCGACACCTCACCCGGTCCACCCGCGGCGGCTGCCCGGCCGCACGGTCGCCATCCGGGGGGTCAGGTGCGAAACTGACGCCTATGAGCACACCGCCCGGCCCTGCACCGGTGGACGCGAAGCCGGTGGATCACAACCACCCGCCCGTGGCGCCCGTCGTGGGGGCCGAACGGCCGGAAGTCATCGAGGACTGGGCCGAGCTCTTCTCCGCCCTGGCCGACGTCAACCGGTTGCGGCTGCTGCTGGCCATCCACCACACGCCCGGCATCAACGTCACCGAGCTCGCCGCCGCAGTCGGCATGGGCGCCAACGCCACCTCGCACGCGCTGGCGGCGTTGCGGCTACGGGGGGTCGTCCGCGCCGAACGCGCCGGCCGGGAACGCCGCTGGAGCATCGCCAGCGACGAGATCCACACCCTGCTGCACCAGGTCGGGGCGACGCACTCGCCGTTGCACCCGGACCACTGAGCCGCGCCTGGATCGGCCGCCGCACCGGCGTTCGCTGATCAAAGTCGGGTCAAAGTCGGTCATATCCGACATCGGACCCGGCTTTGATCAGCGAACCGGAGGGGAGACGCCGAAAGAGCCGGGCAGCTGTGCCGCCCGGCCCCGGGTCACGAGTCAGACGTCCGTCGGGACGCCCAGCGCGCGCCCGAATCCGGCGGGAATGACCAGGTCGGACGGGGAAAGGTCGTGGATGGACGAGTGGCCCAGCCCGAGCACGGCGGAATCGATGCCACTGCGCAGGATGTCGAGCACGTTCTCGACGCCGGCCTGTCCGTTCGCCCCGAGGCCCCACAGGTAGGCGCGGCCGATCATCACCGCACGAGCGCCCAGGGCGACCGCCTTGACCACGTCGCTGCCCCGGCGCACGCCGCCGTCGAGCACGATCTCCACCTTGTCGCCGACGGCGTCCACGATGGCCGGCAGCGCCCGGATGGAGGCCGGGGTGCTGTCCAGGTTGTTGCCCCCGTGATTCGATACGGAGATCGCGCTGACCCCGGCGGCGGCCGCAGCCTGGGCGTCGTCGACCCGGCAGATGCCCTTGAGCATCAGCGGGCCGCCCCAGATCTCGACCAGCCAGGCGACGTCGTCCCAGGTGGGTGGGGGCGTCTGCATCCACTCGTAGTAGGCGCCGAAGAAGGTCGGGGGCTGTTCACCGGGCGGAACCAGGTTGGGCACGGTCAGATCCGGGATGGTGAAGGTCTTGCCGAACGACCAGAGCCAACGCGGGTGGGTGATCGCCTCCGGTGCGTAGTCCCACATCGCCTTCAGGTTGACCTTCTCCGGGATTCTCGGGCTGCCCCAGTCGCGCCCCATGGAGAACGACCAGTCCAGTGTGAGGATCAGACCCTTGGCGCCGGCGGCGCGGGCCCGCTCAACCCGCTGTTTGATGACGTCCCGGGTGCCCGACCAGTACACCTGGAAGAAGGTCTGCGGGTTGGCCGCGGCGACTTCCTCGATCGACTTGCTGGCGTACGAGCTCAGACCCATCGCGGTCCCGCGGGCGGCGGCGGCGCGGGCGACGGCCACCTCGCCGTCCGGGTTGACCGCCTGCACGCCGGTCGGCGAAATGATGACGGGAAGCGAGATCTCCTGTCCCATCACCGTCGTCGCCAGATCGCGCTTGGCCGACAGGCCCGCGACGTGCGGCGCGAAGCCCAGTTCGCCGAACGCCGCCTGATTGTCGGCGATGGTCAGGCCCTTCTCGGAGCCGGCGACCAGCGCCATGTAGACGGACTTCGGAAGTCGCTTCTTCGCGCGCCGTTGCGCCTCGGCAACGGTCTCGAACCACTTGCTACCCACGGCGAGGCCTTTCTCCACTGGAAGGTCACCCTTTCACGGGCGAAAGGGTCGGGAACGGACGGTCAAGTCCGGGGCTCGGCGGCCATGGCCGCCGAGCTCCGGTCGGGAAATATGCTGGGCGGCAGGCGTCGCCTACCGGCCCACTCCGGCCGACGCCCGCACGGGAGCCATTCCGGTCAAGGGGTTCTCGTCGCAGCTGCGGTCGGGACGGGTGCGCAGGGTGAGCATGACCGGGCCGTTCTTGAGCTGCTTGGCATGCGAATGGTCCTCGGACGGCTTGGGCGATGCGCCGGGTGTCACTTTGGACAGCGCGAGTTCGCCGTATCCCTTGACGCATTCCGGATCGGGGCCGTCCAACGGCAGGCCGGTGAAGAACTTGGCCGCCATGCAGCCGCCCCGGCAGGCATCGAACGCCGAGCAGGATGCGCAGGCGCCGCCGCTCTGCGGCCTGCGCAGCTCGGTGAACAGCTCCGACTCGCGCCAGACGGTCTTGAAGCCGCCCGGGGAGCGGACGTTGCCGGCCAGGAACTTCTCGTGGATGGCGAACGGGCAGGCATAGACGTCACCGACCGGATCGATCAGGCAGACCACCCGGCCGGCGCCGCACAGGTTCAGACCCGGCAGGGCCTCGCCGTAGGCGGCCAGGTGGAAGAACGAATCCCCGGTCAGCACGTTCTCGCCGTTGCGGACCAGCCAGTCGTAGAGCTCGCGCTGCTGGGCGGCCGTGGGGTGCAACTCGTCCCACACGTCGGCCCCACGGCCCGACGGGCGCAGCCGGGTCAGCCGGAGCTGGGCGGAGTACCGGTCGGCGATGGCCTTGAACGCGTCCAGCTGGTCGAGGTTCTGCCGGGTGCAGACGACGGAGATCTTGAAGCCGACCATGCCGGCCGCGGCCAGGTTCTCCATGGCCCGGATCGCGGTGGCGTACGAGCCGCGGCCGCGCACGTAGTCATTGACCTCGGCGGTCGCGCCGTCCAACGAGATCTGCACGTCGACGTAGTCGCTGGCGGCCAGCCGCTGCGCGACCTCTTTGTTGATCTTGATTCCGTTGGTGGAGAACTTGACCCCGACCTTGTGCGCGGTGGCGTAGTCCACCAGCTCCCAGAAGTCGGGGCGCACGGTCGGCTCGCCGCCACCGATGTTGACGTAGAAGACCTGCATCCGCTCCAGCTCGTCGATGACGGCCTTGCACTCCGCGGTCGTCAGCTCCCGCGGATCGCGGCGGCCGGAACTGGAAAGACAGTGCGCACAGGCGAGATTGCAGGCGTAGGTGAGTTCCCAGGTCAGGCAGATCGGCGAGTCCAGACCCTGCGCGAAGTGGTCGACCAGCGGCAGCACGGCAGTGGTCATGCCGAACCCCTCCTCGGATCGCTCGCAGGCTTCGCGCCCCTCCCGCGGGCTTCGCCGCGGTGTTGACGATTCGCTCGGCGGTCTTGCGTCCGCCCGCCCACGCTGCTCATGAGTGACGCTCCCTGATGGTCTCGGTCGCGGCCAGCGTGGCCAGCGCCCGCTCGAACATGGACAACCGATGCGGATCGGTGATGCCGGCGGCGCGGCAGGCGGCACTCGCCGTTGGATGGTCGGCCAGGGAGCGGACGACCGTCACCAGGTCGCGGTCCTTGAGGAAGGACAGGCGCCTGGTCTTGAACGAATAGAGCAGGGCCCCGAACGGCTCGGGTCGCACCTCGACGGCCGGGTGCAGCTCGTACGGGAGGTCGGGCACGAAGGGGGGCAGGACACCCGCATCACCCGTCCTCGGGCTCGGATCCTGCGTCGGCGCGCCGATCGCAACGGCACTCATCATTGAACCTCCGTATCGAGGGCGTTCGCGGTGGATCGGTGTTGCGTGCGGACGGCACCGGGCAATGGCGAATCAGCCGGGTGCCGGCAACGAATCGGCCGGGAACCCGGACCGGATGGACGCACCGGTCGGTGCGCCGGGAACGGCAGGACGGTCGGGGCCGGTGTGGGCTGGACTGCCGGCCCCGGCCGCCCGGTACCCGGTTCGGCTCAGTAGACGCCGCACATGCCGTCGATCGAGACGTCCTCGACCAGCAGATCGCTGGTCACCAAAGACGCGTCCTGAGCGTCCGCGTTCTTCGAAACCTTCTCGTCGACAGTGACTTCCGGCATGACCAACCTCCATGGTCCGATACTGCGGGGGATGACAACGGCAGTGCTCCGTGTCACAATGGACGGTATTGGCACCCAGTGCCATATGTCAACTACCCGAAGGTATAGGTGCGTCATGGCCGGAGGATCGGGGCGGCCGCCCCCAGCTGCGGTGGCCGCCGCGCCCGGCCGGCCGGCCGCGACCAGCCGGGGTGAGCTGGAACGCATCTGCCTGGAGATCTTCTCCGCACAGGGCTTCGACGTCACCTCGATCGACGAGATCGCGGCCGCCGCCGGCATCGGCCGGCGCACCTTCTTCCGGTACTTCAAGTCCAAGAACGACGCGGTGTGGGGCGAGTTCGACACCCAGCTGGACGCCTTCGCCCGCTGGTTCGCCGGTTGCCCGCTCGAGGTGCCGGTCGTCGAGGCGATCCGCGGCGGGGTCGTCGCCTTCAACTCGTTCGACGGGCAAGCCGCCGAATCACTGCGCAATCGGATGCGATTGATCCTGAGTTCGCCGTCGCTGCAGGCGTATTCGACCCTTCGGTACGCCGCCTGGCGCGAGGTGGTGGCCCGGTTCGCCGCGTCCCGGCTCGGTGGCGAGCCGGACGACCTGGTGCCACGGACCCTTGGCCATCTCGCCCTGGGGGCGGCCCTGTCCGCGTACGAGCAGTGGCTGGCCGACGATGATGCCGACCTGATCGATCTGCTGCAGATCTCGCTGGCCCTGCTGGGTGAACCGTGAGCGGCGACGCCCCGGCCCGCCCGTACGCGGTGGTCACCGGGGCGGCCCGCGGCATGGGTGCCGCCATCGCCGGCCGGCTGGCCCGGGACGGCTTCGACCTGTTGCTGCTCGACCGGCCGGCCGGCGACCTGGCCGACGCGGTCGGCTACCCGCTGGGCACGGGCGCACAGCTGGACGGCTGCGCCGAGGACTGCCGCGCCGCCGGCGCCGAGGTGCTGGTGGCCGCTGCCGACGTGCGGGACGAGGCGGCGGTAGCGGCCGCGGTGGACCGGGTGCCGGCCGGCCGGCTGCGGGCCGCCGTCGCGGTCGCGGGGATCATCGGCGTGGACAAACCGGCGTGGGAGTTCACCCGGGCCGAGCTGACCCTGGATCTGGACACCAACTTCCACGGGGTGGCCAACCTGGCCCGGGCGACCGTGCCGCACCTGCTGGCCGCCCCGGCCGGCACCGGACGGTTCGTGGCCGTGGTCTCCATCGCCGGGGAGATCGGGCTGCCCCGACTGGCCGCCTACGTCGCGTCCAAACATGCGGCGCTGGGTTACATCCGCTCACTGGCCGCGGATCTGGGCCCGTCCGGCGTCACCGCCAACGCGATCCTGCCGGGCAGCACCCGCACCGCGCTGCTCGAGCGCAGCGCCCAGGTGTACGGGTTGACCGACATCGAGCAGTTCGGGCCGTCGCAGCGGCTGGGCAGGCTCATCGAACCGGCCGACATCGCGGCAGCGGCCAGTTGGTTGTGCGGCCCGGACTCGTCGGCGGTCACCGGGACGGACTTCCGGGTGGACGGCGGGTTCGTGGGGTGACCCCTTGAGCTGGAACAGGACCGACAGGAACCGGGAGCGGATCAGGCGATGACGGACGACGAGCACGGCAGCGGCGGCGTGCTGACCAGGGCCCGGCGTGCCGACCACGACCGGTGGCGCCTGGGGCCAGGGGTGCGCTGGCTGGACGGCACCACCCTCGCGGGCGGCACCCCGTATCGGGTGGTCACCCTGACCCCGCGCGGCGCCGACCTGCTGCGCGGGGTGGTCGACGGGCGGCCGCTGCCGCCGGGCGAGCCGGCCGTGGATCGGCTCGTGCACCGGCTGCGTGCGGCCGGACTGCTGCTGGCCCCGGCGCCCGCGGCCACCGACCACAGCGGCGTCACGGTGGTGATCCCGGCCCGCTCGGCCGCCGGACCGATCCGGGAGCTGCTGACCACCCTGCCGGTGGACCTCCCGGTGATCCTGGTCGACGACGGATCGCCGATCCCGCTGGCTCCGCTGGCGGACGAACGACCGGGCATGACGGTGCTGCGTCACGCGCGGTCCCGGGGCCCGGCAGCGGCGCGCAACGCGGGTGCCGCGGCGGCGCGAACGCCGTGGATCGCGTTCATCGATGCCGACACCCTCCCCGACCCCCGGTGGATCGACCGGCTCAAGGCTCAGGTCGCCGACACCGTCACCGGCGACGGCGACGCGGCCACGGTGGTGCTGGCCGCCCCGCAGATCGTCCCGCTGGCCGGCTCGGGCTCCGGCGGCTGGTTCGAGCAGCGCGTCTGTGCGCTGGATCTGGGCCATACGCCGAGCGAAGTCGGTCCCGGCCGAGCGGTCTCCTACGTACCCAGCGCGGCGATGCTGGTGCGCGCCGAATCCTTCGCCGCGGTCGGCGGTTTCAATGAACAGATGCACGTCGGCGAGGACGTCGACCTGGTCTGGCGGATCGCCGAGCACGGCGTCGTCCGCTACTACCCCGACGTCCACGTCGGGCACCGACCGCGCGGCACCCTGTCCGCCGCGCTGAACCGGCGGCGGCTGTACGGGACCAGCGCGGCCGACCTGGCCGGCCGGCACCCCGGGGCGTTGCGCCACCTGGACGTCTCGGTCTGGTCGCTGGGTCCGTGGCTGCTGGCAATTCTGGTGCATCCGGCGCTGGGTCTGCTGGCCGGCGGGGCGACCGCCGCGATCGCCCCGTGGGGCATGCGCGAGCTCTCCCCTGCCCATGCCCGCCGGCTCGCGGCGATGGGCCACCTGCGAGCGAGCGCCGCGCTGGGCCGCTGGCTGATCCGGCCGATGCTCCCGGTCACGCTGGCCGTCGCGGCCATCAGCCCCCGGACCGGGCGACGGCTGGCCGTCGCTGCGGCGGCCGGCCTGGCGTACCAGGCGGTGCAGGACGTCCGGACCGCCGGATCGACGCCCGGTGCCGGCCGGGTCCGGGCGACGGCGGAGTCCTTCGTGGCCCACGCGCTGGACGACGCCGCGTACGGGCTGGGCGTCTGGCAGGGCGTGGCGCGCCGGCGCAACCCCGAACCGGTACTGCCCAGGGTGCGGGACCTGCCACACCCCCGTTCGTGGTTCGGTCGGCGCCGGGCCGATCCGAACCCGCACCCTGCGCGACGCCCGGTCGCCGATGGCTGAGCCCATCCCGCTGGCCGCGGCAACCTGGCCGGAGGTCGCCGCAGCCGACCGCCGGGTATTGCTGCTGCCGCTGGGCTCCACCGAACAGCACGGGCCGCACCTGCCGCTGACCACCGACACCGTGGTGGCGACCCGGCTCGCCGAACTGGCGCACCAGCATCTGCCGGGGGTCGGGCTGGCCCCGCCGATCCCGTACGGGGCCAGCGGCGAGCACGCGCACTTCCCGGGCACGCTGTCGATCGGCACGGAGGCGCTCTACCAGGTGCTGGTGGAATTCGTCCGGCACGCGGCCGGCGATTGGCGGCACGTGCTGGTGGTCAACGGGCACGGCGGCAATGCCGAGGCGCTGGCCCGCGCGGCCGCGCTGACCCGGTACGAGGGCCGGTCGCTGCAGGTGTACCACGCCGCCAGCGGCGGGCCGCGGGCCGATCCGCACGCCGGCTACCGGGAGACCTGCCTGATGCTGCATCTGGCGCCGGCGACGGTACGACTGGACCTGGCCGCGCCGGGCGCGACCGCTCCGCTGGGCGACCTGCTGCCGCGGATCAGTGTCGGCGGGGTGCGCGCAGTCAGCCCGAACGGCGTCCTGGGTGACCCGTCCGGAGCGACCGCGCAGGAGGGCGGGCGAATCTTCACCGCGATGGCCCAGCGGCTGCTCGATCAGGTCCGGACGCTGCTCACGTCGCCATAACCTGTCCGAACGGGCAGGTCGGATCCTGGTCCTTGGGCGGTTCGCGGCCGGGCCGGACGGCCGTAGCGTGGCGCTCGTGGCCGTGGGCGGTCGTCGGGGGCCGGCCACGCCGCGACCGCACGACCGAGGAACCGCAACGAAGGGGACAGACCGGTGGACCGTTACGTCATCGAACGGACATTGCCCGGCGCCGGATCGCTGACCGACGACGAGATCACGGCCGTCGCGAACCGTTCCAACGAGGTGCTGGCCGAGCTGGGCGACAAGATCAACTGGGTCCAGTCCTACGTCGCCGACGACAAGCTGTACTGCGTCTACGACGCGCAGGACCCGGCGCTGATCCGCGAGCACGCGGCCCGCGGCGGATTTCCGTGCGACACCATCGAACCGGTGAGGCGTACCATTTCACCCGCCGACGGGTCCTGACCCGCTCGGTCGACGACGCTCGGCGAGCGGGGCCCGACCCGCTCGCTCGACGGAGGGAAACACCATCGTGATCGGACACGACGACGTGGTCCGAACACACTCGCACCACGCGGGTGACCGGTCGCTCCGGCCCGGACCCGCGCCGGTGGTCAAGTTCCATGCTCCCGAGGTGGTCTTCGGCATCGGCGCGCTGGCCGAGGCCGGCTTCGCGGCCGGACGACTGGGCGCGCGGCGGCCGTTCGTCGTCACCGACGACGGGGTGCACGACGCAGGGTGGGTGCACCAGTTGCTCGGTCACCTGCGCAACGCCGGGTTGGACCCGGTGGTCTGGCGCGGCATCACGCCGAATCCGAAGGACGTCGAGATCACCCAGGGGTACCACCAGTACCTCGAATCGGGGTGCGACGTGCTGATCGGGATCGGCGGCGGCTCGAGCATGGACGCGGCCAAGGGCATCGCGATCCTGTCCGGCAACGGCGGCACCATCCTGGACTACGCGGGTGTCGACCAGGTCACCCGGCCCATCCCGCCGCTGCTGATGATTCCCACGACATCGGGTACGGGCGCGGATGTCTCGCAGTTCTGCATCGTCACCGACACCACCGACGCGGTGAAGATCACCATCATGGGCCGCGCCCTGGTCCCGGACATCTCCATCACCGATCCACGGTTGCTGACCACGATGCCCGAATGGCTCGCCGCGGCCACCGGCCTGGACGCGCTGACCCACGGCATCGAGTCATTCGTCTCGCTGGCGCACAATCCGCTGGCCGACGGGCATGCGCTGTCCGCGGTCCGGCTGGTCAGCCATTACCTTCCGGCCACCATCCAGCGCCCGGAGGACATGGACGCCCGGACCCAGATGGCGCAGGCCAGCCTGGAGGCCGGTCTGGCCTTCACCAACGCCATCCTCGGGGCCACCCACGCGATGAGCCACCAGGTCGGTGGCCTGCTCGATCTCCCGCACGGCGTCATCAACGGCATCCTGCTGCCGTACGTGATCCGCTTCAACGCGCAGGCCATCCCGGATCGGTTCCGCGACCTGGCGCTCGCCGTCGGTCTGCCCGTCGCCGGCGCGCCGGCCGACGAGATCGCCGGGCAACTGTCGGAGTACGTGCGGCGACTGGGCAATGAGGTGGGCGTGCCCAGGGGGCTGCGGGACATCGGGGTCAGCGACGACGACATCCCCCGGTTGGCCCGGTCGACCATGCAGGACGCCTGCCTGACCACCAACCCGCGCGGCGCGGACGCCGTCGACATCGAGGGTTTGCTCCGTGCCGCCATGTGACGGCGGCCCCCGATGACGACCGGGCACCAAGGCACCGATCCGCCCGATCTGGCCCTATTGACCGGCGTTCGGTCTGGAAAGCGTTCGTACTACCGGGAATTCATCCGGACGGACGAGCGCATGCAACGCACCGTGCGCGCGCTGGATTCCATCTCCCGTGCGTTGGTCCGCACCGGCGAGGGGCCGCGGTCGCTGCTGGAGGAGGTCGCCCGGGCGGCCGGTGACCATCTGTCGGCGCCCTGGGTGGTGCTGGCCCTGTGCGACGGCAGCCTGGTCCGCGCCCGGCCCCGCTACGTCGCCGTCGACGGTGCCGGCCATGCCCTTGCGGACACCGACCTGCTCGAAACGGTCCGCGCCGAATTGCGTGACATCCGGTCCGGCCGGGTCGACCCCGCCGGTTCGGGTGACCCGCTCATCCGGGTGCCGATGACGCTGGAGGGTCAGCTGGTGGGCGGGTTGGTGGCCCCCCACGACCTGCCGACCGCACCGGAACCGGGCGACATCTCGGTGTTGCGGGTGCTGGCCAACCAGGCGGCGGTGGCGCTGCACACCTCGGAGCAGTACCAGGCCGGCCTGGAACTGCACCAGCGGGCGCAGCGGCTGTACGACGAGGCGACCGAGCAGAACCGCAATCTCACCGAGCGGACCCGGGAGCTGCGCGCGACCGAGCAACGACTGGTCGCGGCCCGGCAGCGCGAGTTGCTGGATGCCGAACGGCACCGGATCGCCCGGGAACTGCACGACAGCGTCAGTCAGTACGTGCTGAGCGCGGGAATGGCCGTGGAGCTGGCCCGGGGCGAGGCCGGCTCGCTCGGTCCCCGGGGCGCCGAGCTGGTCAACCAGCTGAGCCAGGCCAAAAGCCTGACGCAACAGGCGATCCAGCAGCTCCGGGAGGCCATCTACGCGCTGCACCACGCCGCCAGCGGCGAGGCACCGGCGTCCCTGCAGGAGCTGATGTCCGAACTGGCCGGGCACTACCGGCCCCGCCTACCGGTGCAGGTCCGGGTCGAGGGCGGGGCCACTCAGGTCGGCCCCCGCGCCGACCACGAGCTCGTCCGGATCGCCGGCGAGGCGCTGTTCAACGTCGCCAACCACGCCCAGGCGAGCCGGGCGGTCATCCGGTTGCGCTACCGGCCGGACCAGCTGCTGCTGGCCATCGCCGACGACGGCACCGGCGATCCGGTCGTGCTGAGCCGGTTGTTGCGCATCGAGCGCAACGCGGTGACCGACGGCCGCCACCGCGGCCTGGCCAACATGGCCGTGCGCGCCGAGAAGGTCGGCGGCACCATCGCTTTCCGCCGGGCCCGGTTGGGCGGAGTGCGCATCGAGGTTCGCATCCCGCTCCCGGTCCGGCTGGAGCCGGCGTACCCGCACCTGGGCCCGACCCCTTTCGAGGAGAAGTCATGAGCGAGGCTTGCCGAGCGAATCATGAACACCGCGGCGGCGTCCGCCGCCGGGGCGGGGAGCCTGCGACCGCCCCGGGAAGGACGGCGTCATGACCGACACCATCGACACCGCGGCGGCCGCGATCGACATCGTGCTCATCGACGACCACGCGATCGTCCGGCACGGGCTGCGCTCGATCCTGGAGCGGGAACCCGACTTCCGGGTGGTCGGCGAGGCCTCGACGATCGAGTCCGCCCGGGCCGTGGTCGACCGGGTCCGGCCGGCGATCGTCGTGCTGGACCTGAAGCTCTCGACCGGGTCGGACACCGAGGGCCTGGACCTGTGCGCGACACTGGTCGCCGACCACCCCGAACTGGGCGTGCTGGTGCTGACCACGTTCATCGACGATCACCTGGTGATGGCGGCCATCCACAACGGTGCCCGCGGGTACGTCGTCAAGGACGTCGATACTTCCGCGCTGATCCGGGCGATCCGCGACATCAGCCGCGGTGGCAGCGCTTTCGACGCGCGAAGCGCAGCCGCGATGGTGCGTGGGATCCACGCCGGGCCGACCGAATCCGAGAACAAGCTGACCGCCCGGGAACAGGAGGTGCTCGAGCTGCTGTCCCGCGGCCTGTCGAACGTGGAGATCGGCAAGAAGTTGTTCATCTCGGACACCACCGTCAAGTTCCACGTCGGCAACATCCTGCGCAAGCTCGGCGTCTCCCGCCGGGCCGAAGCGGTGCACCTCGCCGGCAAGATGGGCCTGATCTGACCCTTTTCGGCGGCCCGTTACCCGGTTCGCTGATCAAAGCCGGGCCGAATCGGGCCCATGACCGTCCGCATCGCGGGTTTGACCAGCGAACCCCGGTAGGTGCGCGGATCAGGCCCGGTCGAAGACGAGCCAGCCGCCGAAGTACTCCTGCACGAACCACTTCCACCCGGTGGTCGCTGCACCCCAGCTCCGCAGATCGCTCTCGTCCAGGGTCCGCAGGTGGCCGAAGGCGGGAGTTGGCTCGTCCTCGTACGGCACCGCGATGATCACCCGGCGGGACGCGACCCGCAGCGCCTCGTCGATCGCCCGGCGGCCTTGCTCGGGATCGAGGTGCTCCAGCAGATGGATCAACAACACCACGTCCACGCTCCCGTCCGGGAGCGGGATGCGGGCCGCGTCGGCAACCAGGGTCTGCAGCGGCAGGCCGAGCCGGTCGGCGACAACGTCGAGCAATCCGACGGTCCCGGCGGACAGGTCGGAGGCGATCACGGTCCGCCCGGTGGCCCGGGCGAGCCGCAGGGACAGGAAACCGAAACAGCAGCCGAGTTCCAGCACCGACGCGTCGGCGGGGACCAGATCGTCGGCGCGCCGATGGATGCACGCGAAGCCGGCCAGCGCGTCTTCACCGCCGGCCGGCTCGCCCGCGGCCTCGTAGCGACGGAGGCTGTTGCGGTAGAAGAGCAACCAGGCCGCGGTGGCGGTGGGTGCCGACGTCAGGACGACGCCGGTGAAGATCCGTTCGAACATCTCGCTGCCGGTGACCCACCCCGGCCCGAAGAGTTCGTCGTTGATGATCTCCGTCAATGCGTCGTCGATGACGGCCGGGGACAGCCGGTGCCGGACGACCAGCCGCCAGCCGTGCCGCCACAGCTCGAAATGGGCGGTTCGCACGATGCGCGTGTCCACTGCCGACACCGCGGCGTCTCCGGTGATGACGGTGACCATCCCGTCGCAATAGCGACCGTCGACCAGCGCGCGGAACGGGTCGATCGGCGGGATCTCCGTCGCCCGCTCGCCGGCGCTCGCCCGCCCGGCTCCACGCGCCCCGGTGACGGGATCGGCCATGACCACTGTCTCCACCCCTCACCCGGCCGGCGAGGTCTCGGTGACGTCCCTCGCCCAGCATCGAGCCAACCCGACAACGGGCGGCGGGACCAGACGGGTTCGGATAACCGTCGGGCCGGGGTGGCCGACCTCTCACACCGGACGGGGCGGACCCCCTCCCGGCGGCGAGGTCCACGCCGATCCCGTCGGCCGGCCATCGCGCTCTGCCGGCTCGGTATGCGCCGGTCGCCGGCCCGGTGTGCGCCGGTCGCCGGCCCGGTGTGCGCCGGTCGCCGGCCCGGTGTGCGCCGGTTCGACGGCCCGGCCCACGGGGCCGACCTGGGTGGTCACGGCCGCCGACGGCACAGGGCCCCGCCGAGACGTCTCGGCGGGGCCCTGCGGGACCTGCATGGCGGGGGTCAGCCCTCGTGCCGGCCATTCCCGGCGCCGGCGGTCGCCCGGCTGATGATCTCGGCGGCGGGTACCAGCTCTTCGCTGCCGGCACTGTGCCGGCCGCCGTTGCGGCGTCGCCCGGTGGAGCCTTCCTCCGCCGTGATCTCGCGGTCGATGTCGGCCGACGGGGTGGCGTCGTGCGCGTCGACCTCACCGCCCAGCGCGGCGTCCAGGGCCAGCGCCTCCGCCTCGGCGACGGGATCGGGGTGCCCCTCGGCGGCCTGCTCGGCCAGCCGCTCCTCGAGCGCGGACTGCGTGCGCAGCGGGAGTTCCTTCATGCTCAGGACCAGGACGAACGCCAGCGCCATGATGATGCCGCCGATGATGTAGACCAGCTGGGTCGAACCGACGTAGCCCTCCTGGAACGGCCGGGCGATGGCCGGATCCAGCGTGTTCAGGAACGACGAGTCGCTGTTGAGCGAATCGCTGATCGAGGACGCGGCGGCCGGATTGCTCTGCGCCTGGGCCAGCGCAACGGCTACGCCGTGGCTCGGGCTGTTCGGGTCCTGCGCGGCCGTCTGGATGGCGCTGACGAATGCCGGGTTGCCGGCCGCCGACCGGAAGGCCGATGAGATCTTGTCGGGCAGCGAGTTGAACAGCAGCGACAGGAACACCGCCACGCCCAGGGTGCCGCCCATCTGCCGGAAGAACGTCGCGGACGAGGTGGCAACGCCCATGTCCTTGGCCGGCACGGTGTTCTGCACGGCGATCAGCAGGGTCTGCATGCACAGGCCCAGCCCCAGGCCGATCATGATGAAGTACAGGTCCAGCAGCGCGTACCCGGTGTCCACGTCGACCGTGAGCATCAGGAAGAACGACAGGGTCAGCAGGGCGGTGCCGATCACCGGGAAGATCTTGTAGCGGCCCGTGCGCATGGTCAGCTGGCCGGAGAGCACCGAGCCGCCCATGATGCCGATCATCATCGGGATCAGCAGCAGACCGGACTCGGTCGGCGTGGCCCCCTTCACCAGCTGCAGGTACAGCGGCAGGGTGGACAGCGCGCCGAACATGCCCAGGCCGATGAGCACGTTGGCGACCATGCCGGTGGAGAACACGCGGCTGTTGAACAGCCGCATCGGGATGAGCGCCTCGTCCTTCATCCGGATCTCGATGAAGATGAAGGCGATCACGCCGACGATGCCCAGCGCGATCAGGCCGAGCACCGACGCGGAGGTCCAGCCCCATTCGCGGCCCTGCTCGGCCACGATCAGGATCGGCACCAGACCGATCATCAGCGCGGCGGCGCCCCACCAGTCGATCCGGTGGTCGTGCCGGATGTGCGGGATGTGCAGGGTGAACCAGACGATGAGCAGCGCGGCGATGCCGATCGGCACGTTGACCAGGAACACCCAGCGCCAGCCGGCGATGCCCAGGATGGTCTCGGCGCCGGCGAAGAAGCCGCCGACCAGCGGCCCGATCACCGACGCGGTACCGAACACCGCCAGGAAGTAGCCCTGGTACTTGGCGCGCTCCCGCGGCGGCGCGATGTCGGCCAGGATGGCCAGCGCCATGGAGAACAGACCACCGGCGCCGAGGCCCTGCAGGGCCCGGAACGCGGCCAGCTCGTACATCGAGGTGGAGAACGTACAGGCGATCGATCCGACCACGAAGATGCTGATCGCGATCAGGAACATCGGCCGGCGGCCGTAGATGTCCGAGAGCTTGCCGTACAGCGGCGTCGTGACCGTGGAGGTGATCAGGTAGGCGGTGGTCACCCATGCCTGGGCCGACAGCCCGTGCAGGTCATCGGCGATGACCCGGATCGAGGTGCTGACGATGGTCTGGTCGAGCGCGGCCAGCAGCATGCCGGCCATCAGGCCGAACAGGATCAGCCGGATCTGCTTGTGGGTCAGGGCCGGCGTACTCGCCGGCGCCTCGATGGTGGACGCCATCACTGGCCTTTCTGGGGGTGGGAGATGAGGGCGGCAATGACGTCGTCGCGGTGGGCGTCAATGCTGGCGACGTACTTGCGCAGCAGCCGGAGCAGGTCGGAGCGGTCGTCGGCCGACCAGTCGCGGATCATCGGGGCCATCGCTTCGGCCCGCCGCTGGGCGTACTCGTCGACCCGGGTGCGGCCCAGGTCGGTCGGTACGAGCAGGCACGCCCGGCCGTCGGCCGGATCGGCCTCGCGGACGACCAGGCCGGCCTTGACCAGGGAGGCCACCTGACGGGACACGGTGGACGGATCGGCGCCGACCAGGTCGGCCAGCGCACTGGCCCGCAGCGGCCCGGTATGAACCAGCTTGACCAGCAGGAACAGCGGGGAGTGGTCGGCCTCCGGACCGGTGGCCAGCCGCGCCTTGATGCCGTGCAACTGGCGCATGAGGTCGACGACGGCCGACGAGATGGCCGCCGAGTCGGCCAGCAACGCATCGGTTGCCGGCTCGGAGACCACGCCGGGGGCCGGCGCGGCCTCGACGAGGGTATCTGTCATGGGAGGGGCTTTCGTTCGGGCGTCGGCGAGCTCGGACCGGACGGCGTCACGGATGCTTGCTTGTCGGGCGCATCTAGTTGTACGTAGCAAGCATCTACCCTGAGGAGTCGTTTGGCAAGCGAACGATCTGTCTCGATTCAGGTGGCGTGCGCCACACCCGCTCGCCCGGCGAGGCCCGGTCCGGGTGCCCGCAGCAGGCCCAGCTGCGGGCCGCGCTGATCAACTCGCTGCTTGCCGGCCGATCCAGGCGCCGAAACGGCGAGTTGATCAGCGTCGCAGGCCGCAAGGACGGGCCTACCGACCCGCCGGTCGCGGACAGTTGTCCACACGTTGTCCACAGGCCTAGGACTCCCCTTCCCGGTGGGCCCCGAGCCGGGCAGTGTCGCGGCATGCCGGCCCCGCCGATCCGTCCCGGTCCGATCCGCGAGGCCCTGGACGCCGGGCACGGCCTGATCCGCGCCACCGAGTGCGACCAGCTCGGGATGTCCCGTGGCCGGCTGTACCGGCTGGTCGAACGGGGGGCCCTGGTCGGTGTGGCCAAAGGTGTCTACGCCGACGGCGCGCAGCTGCGAGCCGCCGACCCGTGGGGGCGGTTCCGGCTGCGCACCCGGGCCTTCCTGCTGGCCGGCCCGCCCGACGCCCACGCGGCGGGCTGGTCGTCGGTGGTCCTGCAGGGCCTGCCCACCCTCGGCCCGCCGCCGGCGGTGCCCAGCGTGCTGCGGCCGGGATCGACCGGCAGCGGGTCGAATACGACCGTCTGGGGTCGCACCCGGTTCGCGACCGTGCCCGGCCGGTGGCTCGGCGCGGTCGACGGGGCCGCGGCCCTGCACCCGGCGTTCGCCGCCGTGGACCTCGCCCGGCACGCGACTTCGGCCGCCGGGCTCGTTCTGGCCGACGCGGTGGCCCGTCGCCCCGGCGGGCGCGAGGAGTTGGCCGGTGCTCTGCGGGACATCCTGACCTGGTCGGGCGCCGGCCGGGCCGGACGCATCATCCGGCTGAGCGATCCCGATGCCGAGTCACCGCTGGAGAGCCTCGGCCGCTTGGCCTTCCTGAACGGCCGGTTGCCGGCCGGCCGGAGCAACTGCTGGGTCGGCGAGTTCGTGCCGGAATTCCGCCTCGACCACTACTGGCCGGAGTTCCGGGTGGGGGCCGAGGCCGACGGCATCGGCAAGTACCTGACCGACCCGGCCGCCGCGATCCGGAAGGAGAAGGCGCGCGAGTGGCGGTTCCAGGAGCTGGGTATCCGGCTGTTGCGCTACGGCTGGTCGATTGCCTTCCACCAGCCGGCGGTGCTGGCCGACCGGCTGCGCGCCCTGCTGGCCGCGCCGATCCCGCCCGCCCCGGTTCCCGTCCGGGTATGGGCCCGCGCCGACGGAGCCGCGCTGCTCGGCCTACCGCTGTCGGCGCCCGACCGCTCGGGCCGCTGATCAACTCGCTGTTTGCCGGCCGATCCAGGTCCCGAAACGGCGAGTTGATCAGCGTCGCAGGGTGACCGCTACCCCAGCAGCGGGTGCAGGTCCCGGGCCCGGAAGACCCGCCGCCGGTGCACGACCCAGATGCACACCCCGACCGCGACCACGGTGAACCCGGCGAGCACGGCGACGTCGCGCCACAGATGATCGGCCGGGCCACCGGTGAAGGTGATCCGCAACGCGTCGATCAGGTAGGTCATCGGGATGAAGTGGTGGATCGCCCGGAACGGCGCCGGCAGCGTCTCCACCGGGTACAGGCCACCGGCGCTGGTCAGCTGCACCATCAGTAGCACCAGGGTGATCGCCGAGCCGACCACGCCCAGCCAGGTGCGCAGCAGATGGGCGATGGCGGTGAAGCAGGCGGCGGCGAGCAGCACGACGGCGAACGACCCGGCGACGTTCACCGGGTCGAGTCCCAGCCCGACCCAGGCAATGACCAGCAGCAGCAGCGACCCGACCATCGCCATCCCCACCACCGGCAGCCACCCGGCGATGGCGATCCGCGGTGACGAGGCCCGCCCGGCCAGTGCCCGCGCGGAGATGGGCCGCATCACCAGGAACACCGAGATGCCGAACACCCAGATGGCGATCGCGAAGAAGAACGGGGCCAGGCCGCGGCCGTAGAAGTTCGCCGGGTTGGCCACGTTCACCTGGACGTCGGCCGGGGAGGACAACACCTGCTCGGCGTTGTCCCGCTGGTCGGCGGCGAACACCGGGATCTTGGCCGCGCCGGCGGTGAGCTGGTCGGCCAGTTCGTTGGCGCCCTGGTCGAGCTGGGTGAGGCCGGTGACCAGGTCGGTCGAGCCGGTTTGCGCGGTGCCCAGGCCATCATCCAGCTGGCCCGCGCCGGTCTGCAGCGTGCCGATGCCCTCGTCCAGCTGCGTCGCGCCGTTCTGCAGCTGCCCGATCCCGGCGTCCAGCGTCGTGGCTCCGCTCAGCGCGTCACCGATGCCCGTATTGAGCTGCGCCGCCCCGGCCGCGACCTGGGCCGACCCGGACGCCAGGTTGGTCAGGTCGGTGCTGGCCTGGGTGAGGTCGGCGGCGGCATTCTGGTTGAGCTGGGAGAACGCGGAATTGATGTCCGCGGCCGCGCGTTGGGCATCCGATGCGGCCCCGTTCAGGGCGGTGCCGGCGTTGCTGACGGCGGCCTGCAGGGCGGTCTTTTCCGGGCTGGCCGGGAGCGCGTCGACGGCCGCCTGGATGGCCGCCTGCTGCGCGGTCACGGCGGTGCCGAACGCGTCGATCTTCGTCTTGGCGTCGGCATTGGCCTGCTGCAGGTCGGGGATCGCCGCGTTCACCTTGTCCAGCACCGGGACCACCGTGTTCGCCAGTCTGGCGTTGCCGTCGCTGACCTGCTGCGCGCCGGTCACCAGCTGACCGGCGCCCTGCTGCAGCTGGGTCAGGCCGGTGACCAGTTTTCCGGACCCGTCCTTGGCCGTGCCCAGTCCGGTGAGAAGTTGGGACGAGCCGGACTTGGCGTCATTCAGGCCGGTCACCAACTGGGCGGAGCCGTCCTTGAGCTGGCCGATGCCGGTGGCGAGCTGGGTCGCCCCGGTCAACGCGCTGTCGGTCCCGGAGGCCAGTTGGGTCGCGCCGTTGGCCGCGTCGGTGACGTTCTGCTTGAGCGTGTCCAGGTTGGTGAACACGGCATCGAAGTAGGCGCCGATCGCCGCCCGGTTGATGGCCGCCTCCAACCGTTGCTGGACGGTCGAGGTCATCAGGCCGATGACGTACCCGTTGACGTCGTCGCGGTTCATGACGACGATGGCCCGCCGCGGATCGTCGGTGGCGCCGCTGACCAGATTCGCCGAGAAGTCCGCCGGGATGGTGATGGTCAGGTAGAACTCGCCGTCGGCCAGGCCGGCCGCCGCGGTGTCGGCATCGACGAACTGCCAGTCGAAGATGGGGTCGTCCTGCAGTTCGGCGACCAGCCGGTTGCCGGCGTCGACCGGTTGCCCGTCCGGGCCGGTGACCGGCACGTCCTGGTTGACCACGGCGACCGGGACCTGGTCGAGCTTGCCGTACGGGTCCCAGTTGGACCACAGGTAGAGCGCGCCGTACAGCGAGGGGACGAGCAGCAGGAACATCAACGCGATGATCGGCAGCGGGCCCTTGAAGCGGCGCAGTTCGTAACCGGCGAGCCGGACCGTCTTGATCATCGGGTGGCCTCCGTCGGCGCGGTGGGATCGAACGTCCAGGCCGGGCGGCCCGCCGGCGGACGCAGCTCGATGATCGGGTCGGCGCCGGGTACGGCGGAGCGATCGGTGGCGGTGACGACGATGGCCGGGCCGGTCCCGGCCAGCCGGCCCAGGGCCTGGGCCAGCGGGCGCCGGCCGTCCGGTGGAACGTCCCGGTCCAGGTCGTCGAGCACGATCACCGCGCTGGTCCGGACGTAGGCCAGCGCCAGGGCCAGCAGCGTGCCCCGTTCCCCGACCACCGTTTCCACCAGTTCCGCCGGGTCGGGGCTGAACTGCATCACGGCGCACGCCCGCTCGAACCGCAGGTGTCCCTCCGCCGGCGCGACGTCGTCGATCAGGCACCGTTCGTCGATCGATTCCCGGACCGTCAGGGCCCGCTCGGGGCCGATCACCCCGGCGGCGCGGGCGACGCTGGTCAGGTCACGAACGGCCGCGGCGTCGACCGCGCGGTCGTGGCCGAGCACGGCGAGCGTGCCCTCGGTGGGTTGCATGCGGCCGGACAGCGTGAGCAACAGGCTGGACCGGCCGGACCCGGCAGGTCCGACGACGGCGGCCAGGCTGCCCGGCGTGACGGTCAGGTCGACGTCCCGGAAGATCCAGTCCGACCCACCCATCAGGCTCAGGCCGGTGGCCGCCACGGCCGGCGGCCGGGGGCTCGGCGGCGCTTCGGCGGTGGAATCGGGATCGCCCGCGGGCTCAGCCGCGGGCTCTGCGCCATGATCGTCCGTCACGGCGCTCACCTTTCCCGATCGGCGCCGGTCCCGCCGGGCCGGGTCGGCCACCCCGGTTGAGCGCCGGTCGGGTGCCGGTCAGGCTCCCATCGGTTGCAGATCGGACAACCGCAGGGTGCGTTTCCGGTGCACGACCAGGACGCCGAGCGCAAGCGCGACCACGGTGAATGCGGCGAGCACCCCGATGTCGATCCAGAGCCGGTTGTACATGCCGCCGGTGAAGGTGATCCGCAGGGCGTCGACGAGGTAGGTCATCGGCAGACCCTTCTCGATCACCTGGAACGGCGCCGGTGTCGTCGGCATCGGGTACAGCCCGCCGGATGCGGTGAACTGCACCATCAGCAGCACGAACGCGATCGCCGTCCCGGCCGCACCCAACCAGGTTCGCAGCAGGTGGGTGATTGCGGTGAAGCACGCGACACCGAGCGCGATCACCCCGACCGCGGCGCCCGCGTTGACCGGATCCAGGTGAAGGCCGAGCCAGGCGATGCCGAACAGCAGCAGCGACCCGACGACGCCGATGGCCAGCGGCGGCAGCCACCCGGCGAAGGCGATCCGCAGCGATGACGCCCGGGCCAGCAACGCACCGGCGGCGATCGGCCGCAGCAGCAGGAAGACCGCGATGGCGAACACCCAGATCGCCATGCCGAAGGTGATGGGTGCCATGCCGCGGCCGTAGACGACCGCCGGGTTGTCGATGAGCACCGTGAGGTCGGCCGGTGAGGACAGCACCTGCTCGGTGACGGCCTGCTGGCCGGGCGCCAGGGTCGGGATGCGGTCGGCGCTGTCGGCCAGTCCGGTGGCCAGCTCGGAGGCGGCGGAGTTCACCGTGGTCAAGGTGCTGACCAGAGTGGCCGCGGTGGTCTCGGCCGGGGTCAGGCTGTCGTCGGTCGTCTGGGCCGCGAGCTGGGCGGTACCGATCGAGGCGTCCAGGTCGCCGGCCTGCCCGGCAATCCCGTTGACCGCGCTGTCCACGCTCGACGCGCTGCTGGACGCCGATGAAACGTTGTCGTACAGCCCCGACATGCCCGATGACACCGTCGCGGTGTTGGTGGCCAGACTGGTCAGCTCGCTGCCGGCACCGGACAGGCCAGACGCCGCGTTGGTGACGGTCTGGGCCGAGGAGTTGACGGCGACCGCCTGGGCGGCCGCCTGCGACGACGACTGCACCAGCTGGCCGTTGACGTCGTCCAGATTCGCGATCGACGGCGCCAGGACGGCCTGGTCGGCCGGAGGCAGCGAGGCGACCGCTCGCTTCAGATCGCTCAGGCCCGGACCCAACGACTGGGTCACCAGGTCGGAGGTGTCCTGGGTCGCCGCCTCGACGTTGGCCGCCGACTGCCCCAGGGCCGGCGCCGCCGCGTCGATCGCCGCGACCGACGGCCCCACGCTGCTGGCCAGCGAGCTCGCGCTGGAGGCGGCGCTGTCCGCGGACGACGACAGCGTCGACGCGGCGGTCGTCGCACTGCTCAGGGCGGTGACCGCGGACGCCGAACTCGCCTTGGCGTCACCGGAGGAGGCGACCAGCGCCGCCGAGGACGACTTGGCGGTGGCCAGCTCCCCGACGACCGTGGCGGAGCTCTGCTTGGCGGTGGAGACGGCGGTCGACAGGTCGGTGGCCTGGGTCAGTGCGGTGGCCAGGTCCGCGGCCATCTTCCCGGCCGAGTCGGCCGCCGCCCGCACGGCGGTCCGGATCGTGTCCAGGTTGGCGAACACCGATTCCAGGTAGACGCCGATGGCCGCCCGGTTGATCGCCGCCTCCAGCCGGGGTTGCGCGGACGCGACGAGCAGCTCGGTCAGGTATCCGGTCGCGTCGTTGAGCCGGAGATTGACGTTGGCCCGTTGCGGGGCGTCACCGGATCCACTGACCAGGTTCGCGGAGAAGTCCGGGGGGATCTCGACGATCATGTAGTAGGTGCCGTCGGCGAGCCCCTGCTCGGCCTGGTCCTCGTCGACGAAATGCCAGGCGAAGATGGGGTCGGCGCCCAGTTCCCGGACGAGCCGGTCGCCGGCCGCGACGGTGGCGTTCTCGACCTGGGCGGGCTCGTCGAGGTTGACGACGGCCACCGGGACCTGGTCCCGCTTGCCGTAGGGGTCCTCGTTGGACCACAGGTACAACCCGGCGAACACGGTCGGGATCAACAGCACGAACAGCAGCCCGATGACGGCCCACGGCCCCTTGAACCGGCGGAACTCGTAGCCGGCGAGCTTGACGGTCTTGATCATCGGCGGTCCTGTTCCGGCTCGTCGGACGGCGGGATCGGCGGTCCGGGTTCGTCCGGCTGCTCGAGGGGCGGCTCGAAGCCGGTCGCGGGCTCATCGAGGTAGCCCGGCTGTGGCGGCAGCACGGTGGTCGGGGCCTCATCGGGCGGCGGTTGATCGGCGGCGGACGGGGCGGCGGTCAGCTCGCCGATCACCGGTCCGGCCAGCACGGCGGGCAGGGGGGCGTTGCGATCGAACTGCCACACCGCGGCACCCTCGGTCGGCGTCAGATCCAGCACGACGTCGGCCTCCATCACCGGGATCCGGTCGGTGGTGGTCACCACGATCGTCGGGCCTGTGGTGGCCAGCCGCAGCAATGCGTCGATGATGAGCTGCTGGGTTGCGCCCGAGACGCCGCGATCGAGGTCGTCGAGCATGATGACGGCGCTGACCCGCACACAGGCCGCGGCCACCGCGAGCAGGGTGGCCTTGTCCCCGGACAGCGCGCCGACCTGGGTGGTCGGGTCGAGCTGCAGTTGCAGGGCGTCGCTGGCGGCGGCGAACCGGGTCCGTCCCTCGGGTAGGCCGACGTCCTCCAGCAGGCAGCGCTGGGCGACGTACTCGCTGACGGTCAGCGTCGGTTCGGGGATCGTCATCGACCCGACGCGGGCGACGGCGGTCAACTGCCGGATGGCCGACGGCTTGTCCCGGTAGGAATGACCCGCGACGGACAGCGTGCCGGCCGTCGGCCGCAGCCGCCCGGACAGCGCCAGCAGCAGGCTGGATCGACCCGTGCCGGACGGTCCGACGATCGCCGCCACCGACGTGGGTCGCAGTGTCAGGTCGATGTTCTGGAACACCCAACCGGTCTTGCTGAGCAGGCCGAGTCCCGCTGCCTCGAGCACCGGGCCGGGCGGCTGCGGCGGAGCCGGGGGCTGCGCGCCCGGGAGGACGAGTGGATGGCCGCCCGCCGGCACGGCCCCGTAGGCCATCGGATCCGGGTAGCCCTCGGGCTCGCCGGCCGGGCCGAGTGGGCGCATCGGCTGTGCGGCGCCGGCGGGGTCCTGGCCCGCACCGTCGGACGGCCCCGGACCGGCGCCGTACGGGGGTCCGTCACCCGGCTGTCCGGTACCGGACGGGCTCACCGGTCCGCCGCCGTACCGAAGGTCGGCGAATCCGCCGGTGTCCGGGCCCTGCGGTCGGGGGTCGGACGGATCGGTACCGGGGCGGTCCACCGCCGACCAGGCGTGCGTCTCGCTCCCCCGGATCAGCGTCGTGTCCTGGACCTCGCGGTCGTCGCCGGTGTCTGCGTCCTCGCGCGCCATGTCCGCTTCCCCTCGCCGTGGTGTCCGAGGACATCCAACCGAGCCGGTAGGCTCGCGTCGCGACCGACCCCGTCGGACACTGATCGCACTGGGCCTCTAGCTCAATTGGCAGAGCAGCGGACTTTTAATCCGCGGGTTGTGGGTTCGATCCCCACGGGGCCCACCCTCCCAAGCGTGGAACGCTACCCCGTCGCAATCCGCGAAGACGTGAATACAACGAATGACGCAACGAATGCCATGCCACGCCACTCACTGGGCCTCCGCGGCGTCCGGGTCGTGCGCGTCAAGCAGGCCGGCATTGCTCCGGCTTACAGCGCGTCGACCCAGGTAGCGGTCCTGCGTCATCGATACCCGCGAGTGGCCCAGTTGGTCAGCGATCTCACGGGCTGTCGCGCCACCCAAGTCAAGCAGAGTCGCGACCGTCTTGCGGTACGTGTGCGGCTTCACCCACTCAAACTCCGGTGCTGTCGCCCGGACGGTGCGGAACGCCTTCCCGACATTGTTGCGATCCCGCCAACCCCCGACCTCGCTCGGGAAGACGGGCCCTTCGAAGGCCCCCCGTCGCACACGCAGGGCACGCAGCCGACTCACCAGCCAGCCCGGGAGCCGCAAAATCCGCTCCGACGCCTTCGACTTCACAGTCTTCGCCACCAGGCCCCTGCCCTTGACTCGAACGATCGTCCTCCGGACCGACAGCAATCCCTCTGTCAGGTCGAGATCCGTCCAAGTCACGCCGAGCGTCTCCCCCAGCCGCAGCCCCGTCCCCAGCATGAACCGGGCGATATCCGGTAGGTCATTCCGCACAGAGACGGGGTGCGTGTCGATCACGGTCAACCACGCCCGAACCCCGGCCGCATCCAGCGCGCGGGGAGTCCTGTCCGATTCCACCTCCAACGAGGTCAGCTCACGGATCGGGTTTGCCTCCAAGGCGCCCTGCCGAACCAGCCAACCGCAGATACCGGAAAGGACCTGCCGCGACAGCTTGGCCGTCGCGTAGCCCTTCGTCGCGAGGACCGACTGAACGAAGTCATCCATCCGGGGCGTGCTCAACTCACCCACCCGAAGGCGACCGATCGTCGGAACCACCGTCCGCTCGACCTCGTACCTGTAACGATCGAGCGTCGTGGGCGACCGATTACCGCGCTCAACCAAGCCTTCAAACATGGCCAGCCAGCCCGCAGCTGCATCTTCCAAACGCGTGGTCTTGGAGTAGTTGGCCACAGCCCTGCCGCGAAGGGCTTCTTTGATCGCCTCCTGCAATGCGCGATTGGCGGCGGCAGCCGTCTCACGGACCCGCCGCAACTGACGCTCTCGACCCGAGAAATCCCGTAACCGGCACCGCGCCGCCCACCGACCGCCCTGCACGCGCTCGGTCGTGATCTTGCCGTGGTCGCCAAGCCCCAGCGGCTTCACCACGCCACTTCCGTCGGCAGAGAATCCACCCAAGCAACCACGTCCTGCGGTCGGTAGCGGAGCCGCTTCCCGACCCTCCGGGCCGGCGGCCCCGTGCCAGCGCTACGCCACGCATAGACCGTACGCACCGGCACAGCCAGGTACTCGCTGACGTCCTGCACCGACCACAGCCGGTCGAACTGCCCTTTCTCCGACACCTGCATCTCCTCTCGGAACTCGCTGTCAAGCGGGCTTGGGTTCTCGCTGCCTGTCGGCCGTATCTACCGCGGCCTATGAGATTGCGCCGAATTCCCAGTGCCAGGGTTCGGGTTTGGATCCGGCGGCCTGCGCCCAAGCGGGGTGGTTCCACCCGTAACGGCCGGCGTTGGCGGTGAGCCAGTCGAATGCCGGCCCGGTTCCGGTGTTGACGCCGCAGCAGCCGCCGATGTCGACGGCTTTGCCCCAGCCGTGGTTGGAGGTGCCGGGGTTGGCGCACAGGCTGCCCTTCTCCAACCGGCACTGGACTTGTTCGTCGTAGGAGCGGTAGCCGTCGGTGATGCCGATGTCCGGGCCGAACTGGGCTTTGAAAGCGGTGTTGAGCTGGTCGAACGCCGTGGCGGCGCCGCATTCGAGTTGCAGGGCCGGCGCCGATGGGACCGGGCAGAGCGCGGTCGCGGGGATGCGCCCGTTCTGGTAACCGCCCCAAGCGGCTGACCCGGTCCCGCCGGCCGGGTTGGCGGCCGGCTGTCCGCAGGTCGAGCCGGCCGCGGCGACCTGGGCGACGACACTCGGCCCGATGCTCGTGGTGGTGGGTGCGGATTCGGTGTTCAGGGCGGCGACGATGGTGGTGGCCTGCTGGTAGCTGTCGCGGTAGATCCCGCCGTCGCTGGACGGGGACCCCTGCACGGCTTGAGCGACGGTCCACGGGGATGCGGTCTGCCAGCTGGTCACGGTGATCATCCGGTCGAGGAACTTGCCGGTGGCGGCGGCAGGATTGATCAGTTGGTCCGGGGTGCCCCAGCCGGTCATCGGCCTCTGTTGGAACAAGCCGATGCTGTCGAGGTTGTTGCCGACCTTGTCATGCGGATACGTCAGTGACTGCCGGGCGACGGCCCGTTCGGCGTCGTTGAGTTGCCGTCCTTCGGCGGATCCGGTCAGGGTGCTGGTGCCGTCGTTGGCGTAGTTGTAGAGGCTGGATTCGGCCAGGGCGGCGGCGACCGCGATGGCCGCCCCGGTGGGCCCGAGGCCGCGGCCGAGCGCGACGCCGACCACGGTCTTGGCGTTCGCCTCCTGCGCGGCGTCGAGGCCTGGAGCGGTGCCGGCGACGGCGGCGGGTGGGCAGTCGCCGTAGCCGGTGGTAGGCCGGGTGATGGTGTTGAAGGTGGCGCCGCGGGCGCCGGCCATCGAGCAGCCGGTGAGCAGGACGCCAGCCAGACCGAGCAGCAGCCCGGACCAGCGACGAAACGCCTCAATACTCATGGCGCTTCGACGGTGACGGTGACGACCCGCCAGCCGACGTCGGTGTAGATGACGGTCACTGCGAGCGATCCGTTGTTGGTGGCGACGCCGGTGCTGGCCAGCCCGGGTTGGAAGGCGCGCATCGCCGGTTCGGTTTCGCGGCGGCTACCGGGCAGCAGGTCCCGGTTCAGGGTGGG
>JBGALY010000043.1:0-37831 GCA_044223435.1 Nakamurella sp. | reverse complement strand
GACGACGTGCCGATCGAGCACAACTTCGTGTCCAAGGCGATCAAGAGCGCGCAGACCCAGGTCGAGCAGCAGAACTTCGAGATCCGCAAGAACGTGCTCAAGTACGACGAGGTGATGAACAAGCAGCGCACCGTCATCTATGACGAGCGGCGGCGCGTGCTGGACGGCGAGGACCTGCACGAGCAGGTGCAGCACATGATCACCGACGTGATCAGCGCCTACGTCGAGGGCGCCACCCGGCAGGGTTACGCCGAGGACTGGGACACCGACACCCTGTGGGGGGCGCTGCGGACCCTGTACCCGATCTCGGTCACCCCGGAGTCGATCGCCAAGGAGCACGGCGACCTGACCAAGGACTCGCTCAAGGAGGCGATCCTCGCGGATGCCCGAGCGGTGTGGAAGAAGCGCGAGGAGACGCTGACCCCGCCGATCACCCGCGAGCTGGAACGCCGGGTCGTGCTGTCGGTGCTGGACCGGAAGTGGCGCGAGCACCTGTACGAGATGGACTACCTCAAGGAGGGCATCGGCCTGCGGGCGATGGCGCAGCGCGATCCGCTGGTCGAATACCAGCGCGAGGGCTACGACATGTTCGCCGCCATGCTCGACTCCCTGAAGGAGGAGTCCGTCGGGTTCCTGTACAACCTGCAGGTCCAGGTCGTGCCGGCGGAGCAGGCCCAGCAACCGGCGCCGGGGGCGCCGGTGGTCACCGCCACGTCGGCCGCTGCCACCGCGTTGGCCGCCGGCGGCAACGGGTCCGGCGCGGCACCGGCGTCCCCGACGTCGGACGGGGTCGCTGCGGACGGTGCCGCCGCGGACGGGGGCAACGGCAAGCCGGTGCGGCGACGGATGCGCCCGGTGGAGGCGCTGCCGACCGATCGGGCCGCCGCGCCCGCCCCGCCGACCGCGACCCCGTCCGCGCTGGGTGGGAAGGGGCTGGGTGGACCGCCGCCGAGCACGCCGCTGACCTACAGCGGACCGGCCGACGACGGGGGGACCGAGACTCGCCGCACCGGCGGGGGAGCCGGCGCCAAGGCGGGCGCCGCCACCGCGACCGGCAACAAGCCGTCCCGGAACGCTCCGTGCCCGTGCGGATCCGGCAAGAAGTACAAGCTGTGCCACGGGCGGCCGGGCAGTGAGTAAGGCCCGCACGCGCGCCGTCATGCATTCGTCACCATCCCGGTGGATCCTGGTCGCATGACTGCCGCCGACGACGCACCAGAACGCAGCCACCAGGGCATCGACGAGTGGGCCCGACATGGGGTCGAGGAGTACGAGGAACGCGACGCGGTGGAGCGGGCCGAGCTGGGCGAGGAGACCCGGCCCGATCGGGTGAGCTGATCCACCGGCAGCATCCGACGTGTCCACCGGTACGACCGACCCGCTGGCCTCGCTGGGCGACGGCTTTGACGCCGACGACCCGCAGGACCTCGCAGCGCTGCGTCCGTACGTGGTCAACCTGACCCGGGGTCTGCTGTCGACCGACGGGATCATGCAGACCCCGATCGCGGATGTCGATGCGATCTTCGACGTGCACCTGCCGCGGTTCGTGGAGCGTCGTCGGGCCCAGGGGTGGCCCGGGCCGGTGCCGGTCGTGTTCTGGGCCCACGGCGGCATCGTCTCCGAGGCCGCGGGCCTGCGGATCGCCGGTCAGCAGGTGCCGTGGTGGCTGGCCAACGGCTGCTACCCGATCCACTTCGTGTGGGAGACCGGGTTTTCCGAGACCTTGCTGAGCATCGCCAGTCTCATCCGGTCGATGCAACCGACCGGTGGCCGCGGGGCCCCATGGTGGTCGGTCAAGCTCAGCGCCCAGGTGGCGTCGCAGCCCGGCGGTGGGGCCTACCAGGTCGCGCAGCGCCTGGTCCGGTTCTCGGCCGAGAATCCCGGACTGATCTCGGTGCACGCGGCCGGCCACTCGGCGGGCGCGATCTTCCATTCGCATTTCGTGCCGACCGTTATCGGGCTCGGTGGGCCGAGTGTGGGCACGCTGCAACTGCTCGCGCCGGCCCTGCGGGTCGACGACTTCTCGGCCACGCTGCTGCCGCTGGTTGGCGACGGGATCGACTCGCTCGTGCTGTACACGATGAACGCCGAGGCGGAACGGGCCGATTCCTGTTTCCGGGTCTACCGCCGGTCGCTGTTGTACCTGGTCAGCGAGCTGTTCGAGGATCCGACGGACAGCCCGCTGCTGGGCATGGAGGTGGCGATCCGAGCCAGCCGGGAGTTGCTGGCCGCCTTCGGGCTGGATCCGGCGGGGCAACGGCCTGCGGAGGTCGTCTGGTCGCCGACCGGTCCGGACGCACCACTGGGGCGGCGGAGCAACGCGGTGAGCCACGGCGGGTTCGACAACGACGCGGACACGATGGACAGCGTCGCCGATCGGATTCTCGGCGGGACCGAGGTGACCGGCTTCCCGCCCGGACGGGTGTCGGCCAGCAGGCTGTTGCTCCCGCGAACCGACCCCTGGACGCCCTGAAGGAGGTCGGCCACCCGTCCTGGCCGGCGCCCGGCTACGGAACCGCGACTGCGGCGCCGGAGGCCGCCGAGATGTGCGGGTCGGGGCGTGGCAGACTCGAGAGGCCCGGTGGTGTCGGTGACGGTCCGGGCCGGACGTGAACGAGGAGAACGGCGAATGTTCAGACGAGTGGGACGCCCCGGGTTGATCGGCACGGTCGCTCGGACGGCCGTGGTCGCCGGGACCGCGACGGCGACCGCCAACGCGGTCAACAACCGCCAGGCGAAGAAGGCGGCCGAGAAGCAGGCGTCCGCCGACCAGCAGGCCGCGGAGCAGCAGGCGGCCTACCAGCAGGCCCCGCCGCCGCAGCAGTACGCGCCGCAGCCGGTCTATCAGGCCCCGCCCCCACCCGCCCCGGCCGCCCCGGCCGCGCCGGCGGCTGGCGGCGAGGACGACATCGTGGGACAGATCGCCCAACTGGCGAAGTTGAAGGAGGCCGGCGTCCTCTCCGACGCCGAGTTCGCGGCGGCCAAGGCCAAGCTGCTCGGTCTCTGATCCGGCGGGCGGCTCAGCCGATTGAGCCGGCGGACCGGCTCAGCCGATGTCGAGGGCGGTCACCCGCCACCGCCCGTCGACGCCTTCCATCCGGAATGCGATCGCCCGCACCCGGGCCCCGCTGCGGACAATCGCGCACACTTCGGCGACCCCGTCGGCCGGCTGGCAGACCCGGACCGACATCAGCTGCGCCGGCGCACCCAGCCCCTTCGGCGCCCGGTTGACCAGCCCGGCGAACACCGCCGGTGCGGCGTGCACGCGTAGTTGGCCGACCGGACGGCGACCGGTGAGCACCTCCACCAGCACCGTGGCGAAGACCTGGGCCGCCCTGGCCGCGGTCGGCAGCTGCGCCGTGGGCGTCCGCCGGACGCCCATGTCCGGGTCCGCGGACCAGGACGGGACCGCTTCGCAGGTCACCGAGGTGGCCGCCGGGACGGATGCCGGCAGCTGGATGGAGACGCTCCCGGCCGCGCCGATGCGAGCGGTTGCCGGGCGTCGGTCGCGGATCGTCGTCACGGACCTGCTCGGGCCGCCGATCGGGTCGAACGGCGGCTCGGAATCGGGCACCGGGGCCAGGTAGGGCCGAGTGGCACTGCGGTCCGCTCCCGATCCGGCGACCGCGGCGGTCACGACCGCACCTCGGTGGTGCTCGGGACCTGGAGCGACTGGCCCGGCAGGATCGTGTCGGGGTCGGCGCCGATCACCTCGCGATTGACGAAATACCAAACACGCCATGCGTTGTCGACCTCCGAATCGGTGGCGTCGGGCCCCAGAGCGGTGGCCGCGATGCGCCAGAGGCAGTCCCCGGGCCGCACCGTGACGGCCCCGGACCGGCTCGCCGGGACCGGGTGCTCGGCGGGCGGGACGTTCGCCGAGGGTGTGCTGCCCGTCGGCGGGGCGGCCGGTGCGGCCGGCTCCGGCGTCGCGGGAGATCCGGCGGCGGCTACCGGTGCCGGGGTCGCCACCGGTGCTGGCTCGGTGGTCGGGGGAATTGCCGCTGCCGTCGGCGATGAGGTCGTCGGTGCCGGGGTGGTCGGTGCCGGGGTCGTCGGCGCCGGGGTGGTGGCCGCCGGTGGTGCCGGGGTCTGGGGCCCCGCCGGGTCGAGGCTCGGATCCGGCCAGTCGATGGTGAACGACCCGGTGGGCGGGAGCGTCGGCGACATCCCGGCGGTCGATGGGGCCGATGGAGTCGATACCGCCGCCGTCGCCCCGACCGTGGTCCTGTCGGCCGCCCGAACCGCGGTGTCCGGCGCGGCGCAGGCGGCAGTCCCCGCGATCAGCGAGACGCCCACCGCGGCAAGTACCAGTCGCCCGACCGACGCGGGTGCGATGCGCGGCAGCACCCGCCGGGCCCGCCGTCCCGATCGGCCGGGAAGTCGCGCGATCAGCCCGAGCCCGAGCACGACGATCGCCCAGGCGGCGATCAGCCAGGCGAGCAGGCCCGCCGTGGTCAGCAGGATCGACTGGACGGCGGCCAGTGGCGCACTCGGTGACGTGGGCACAGCCGCGGCGTCGGTCAGCACGTCCAGTACCTGGGCCGGCGTGGGCACCTGCGTGAGCAGCGCCGCCAGCGCGACTACGCAGGCCAGCACGGTCAGGCGAGCCGGCGTCGTTGGATCCGATTGCGGGCGCGGCGGCTCGAATGACGGCTGATTCCTGCGTTTGACATCATTTGCCATAGCTGGAAGTGAAAACGACCTGACTGGAGTCTGTCAAGTCCATCCGCGATCGCTCGGATGTGGTTTGACCGGGCTGACCGTGCTTGCGATGGTGATCCGATGCGCTGGGACCGCTTGTTCGCCGACCTCGAGGGCCGCTTCGACGAGCTTGCCGACGAAGAGGCGGACGCCGAACGGGCGGACCGTGAGCGGGTGGCGATCGGCGCGATCTCCGCGCACGAGCGGCTCGCCGGCGCCGTGGGTCGGCCGATTCGCGTCGGACTCGCCGGTGGCGCGATCGTGGCCGGCGCGTTGCGCGCCGTCGGTCCGGATTGGCTGCTGGTGGCCGAGGGGGAGCAGCGGGACTGTGTGCTGCCGTGGCGGTCGGTCGCCGTCGTGCAGGGCATCACGGCCGCCACCGGGCCGGCGCCGTCGGGTTTGGATCTTCGGCTCGACCTGCGCCACGCGCTGCGTGGGCTGGCCCGGGACCGCGCTCCGGTGCAGATCGCGCTGTCCGGAGGAGCCGGCGGGGGGCCGATGGCCGGCCCGTCCGGTGAGCTGATCGGCACGATCGACCGGGTGGGTGCGGACTTCATCGAGATGGCGCTGCACGCCGCCGGGGAACCGCGGAGGATGGCGGCCGTGCGCTCGGTGGCGCTCGTGCCGTTGGCGTCGATCCTGTTCGTGCGCGCGACGCCGCTGGCCTGATCGACGGCGTCAGGCCGGCCGGGGCGTCACGCGTCGGTGGGCATCGTCGTCGGGAGCTCGCTCAGGTTGGAGGCGGTCCGCCGGTAGGCCTGCTCGATGTATTCCTCGAGCTTGGACCGCTCGACCCGCCATTGATTGCGCCCGCCGATCTGGATTCCTTGCAGATCGCCGCTGCGGACCAGAGCGTAGGTCTGGGAGGCTGAGATGTTCAGGATCTCGGCGACGTCGGCAAGGGTGAGGAAACGCTCCGAGGCCACGACCTGAGTCCCTTCTGCCGTCGCTACGACGACGACTTCGCTCCGATGTGGGGAAGCAGATCATCGTTGGGTTGCCTTTGACGACGCTTGACTGATGATGATGTAGTTTGCCACCCAGAGTGTGGCACAGGTCGCGACCCACGGACAGGGAGGATCGGCATGACGTTGCCGGCGGCGCCCTCGCCACGACGATTGTCCCGCCCTCGGTGGATCAACGTCCGGGTGGTCGGCGGCATCCTGCTCGTGATCGCGGCGATCGTGGTGGGTGCGCGGGTGATGGCCGCCGGCTCGCGGACGTCGCCGGTGTGGGCGGCGGAGCGGACCCTGGCCGCGGGGACCGTCATCGGCGCGGGCGATCTCGCCGCGGTCGAGGTCAACCTCGGCGCGAACGCCGATGCCTACCTGAGCCCCGACTCCGGCTCCCCGGTGGGGATGACGCTCGTCGCCCCCATGGCGGCCGGCGAATTGCTCGCCGCATCGGCCGTCGGGCCGCGCGGGAACGGCCGGGTGATCGCGGTCGCGGTGTCGCCCGAGCACCTGCCGCCGGGCGTCGGGCACGGATCCACCATCGACCTGTACCTGACGACGGACGCCAACCCGGGCTCGGGTGATGCCGCCACGACCGAATTGATCGGGCGTGACCTGACGGTGCAGTCCCTCGCGGCGCCGGCCTCCGGCGGGCTGTCCGGGGCGACGTCGAATCAGTACCAGTTGTCGGTGTTGTTGCCGGCCGACGTGGCCGACCGGCTGGTCCGCGTCCTGCCGACCGGCGAGGCCATCGTTGTGCTGGTCAATGGCGGCTGAGACGCTCACATGAGCCAGGGGTTGTTGACCGCGGGCAGCGGACAGGGTTGGGAGAACGAACTCGTCGCCGCCCTGGACCGGCCCGGCTCACCGATGACCGTGCTGCGGCGATGTGTCGACATCGGGGACGTGCTGGCCGTCGCGACCACCGGGCAGGCCGCCGTGGCGGTCGTCTCCTCCGACCTGCGCCGCCTGGACACCGACGCGGTGAACCGGTTGCGGTCCTCCGGGGTGGCCGTGGTCGGCGTCCATCCGGCGGCCGACGAGAACGCCCGCACCCGCCTCCTGCGGATCGGGGTCACCGCCTTGGTGGCCGACGACGCCGGGGTTGACGCGCTGGTCGCGGCGGCGCGGGTGGCGGTCGCCGAGATCGCCGACCTCGAGACGCAGGCGGGGCCGATGTCGTTCGGTGCGTCGAACCCACGGTCGGCCCTGCCGCCGCCGGGCGCCCCCTCCGACGTGCAGATTCCGGACGGCCCGCCGCTCCGCGGTTTGGTGGTGGCAGTGTGGGGCCCGACCGGGGCTCCCGGCCGCACGTTGCTGGCCACCAATCTGGCGGTCGAGGCGGCGGCTCAATCGGTGCCCACGTTGCTCATCGACGCCGACGTCTACGGCGGGGTGGTCTCGTCCGCCTTCGGGCTGTTGGACGAATCTCCCGGATTGGCCGGTGCCTGCCGGTTGGCCGCGGGCGGCCGGCTCGATCTGGGGGCGTTGGCCGGGTTCTGCTGGTCACTCGGTGACGACCTCCGGCTGCTCACCGGCATCTCCCGGGCCGACCGGTGGCCGGAGGTGCGGCCGTCGGCGATTCCGGTGGTGTTGGACGCCGCCCGGGAGATGGCCCCGCTCACCGTCGTCGACTGCGCGTTCGCCCTGGAGGCCGACGAGGAGATCTCGTTCGACACTCGTGCTCCGCGCCGCAATGGGGCGACGCTGACCGTCCTCGCCGAGGCCGATCTGATCCTCGTCGTCGGTTCCTGCGATCCCGCCGGCCTGGAGCGACTGGTCCGTGGAGTGGCCGAACTCGGGGAAGTGGTGCCCGACGCGGCGCCCCGGGTCGTGTTGAACCGATGCCGGTCGACGGTGGGGTCGGCGGCGGAGGCCGAGGCGGCGGTGCGCCGATTCGCCGGGCTGGAGGTGTATGCGCGCCTGCCCGAGGACCGGGCGGCGACCGATCGGGCCTGGCGTCGCGGCGTGGCGCTCGCGGACGCCGCACCCAGGTCGCCGCTGCGTGCGGCGATCGCCGACCTGGCGCGATCCGTATCCCGGCTGCCGGTCCGGGGCGGGTCCTGACCCGTTGGTTGGCCGAGCCGGCGAGGCCGCCATCGACCCCAACCCGCCGCCGGAACCGGCGGTCGGCGGGCCGATTGCCCGAACCGGGCGATTCGGCGCCTTCGGCCATCGGCGAGAATGGCCCGGTGAGCAAGGATTCCAGGTGATGGCGCACCATCCGTTCGATGTACCGGCCGACGCGGCGGTCAGCCAGACCGGCGGCCGGGGGTCATTGATCAGCCAGGTGCGGTGGGAGCACGCCGACGGTTCGACGGCCACCTGGGAGTCCCGCACCGCGCGCAAACGCGGATTCATCGAGGTCGTTCGGGACGGTGTCGTCGAGCGGATCATGGCCCGGCCGGCGGTCGCGGTCCGGCTCCGCCGCTGCAACGATCTCTCCGGCCTGTCCTTCTTCCTCGGCGGCGGATTGTTCACCCTCGGCGCGCTGATGTCGCAGTATTCGATGGCGTCGTTGACGGTGATCGACTGGACGTTCCTCATCGGCGGCTTCTGGTTCTCGACCGGGGCCTACGTCGCCCTGGTCCAGGAGATCAACTCGCCCCGGCGGATCGGCAAGGACGGCGCGCTGGCCGCCCGGCCCTGGCGCTGGTGGGCCTACGAACCCCACCGGCCGGGCTGGCTCGCGGCGTTCGTCCTGTTCTGCGGCACCCTGGCCTTCGCCATCAGCCTGGTGGATGCGTTCCTGTCCGAGCTCAGCGCGGCGCAGACGGACAAGCTGATCTGGGCGCCGGAGATGGTCGGATGCATCCTGTTCCTCGTCTCGGGTCACATCGGCATCGTCGAGGTCTGCCACGGCCGGTTCCGGCTGATGACCGCCGACCTGGGCTGGTGGATCGTCGTGGTCAACCAGATCGGTTCCTGGCTGTTCCTGCTCTCCGGGCTGGCCGCCTTCGTCCGGCCGGTGACCGGCGAGGTGATCAGCGTCGGATTGATCAACTGGGGGACGGCGCTCGGCGCGGCCTGCTTCAGTGTGGCCGGGCTCGCCCAGCTCTTCGAACGGCCCGCGGCACCCCATCCGGCTGCGGTCCCCGGTGACCGCACCCGCTCTGTGCCACGATGACGGGATGAGCAGGGCGGCCGGGCGGGCACGAGACCGCCGACTGAACCACCGACACCGGGACGGCGAACTCGAGATGGCGATGTGCCCGTGACCGACCGGCTGTCCGCCACCGACGCCTCGTTCCTCTATGCCGAGGATGCGGGCATCCCCATGCATGTCGGCGGGGTGGCCATCCTGCAACCCGACCCGGACGGACCGGATTTCCAGTACTCGACGATCGTGGATCTGATCGAGTCACGGCTGTCCCTGGTTCCGCGCTACCGGCAGAAGGTGCGCTTCGTGCCGGGGCGGTTGGCCCGTCCGGTGTGGGTGGACGACGAGGATTTCGACATCACCTATCACGTCCGACGGTCCGCCCTTCCGAGACCGGGCACCGAGATCGAGCTGGATGAACTGGTGGGGCGGCTGATCACCCGGCCCCTGGACCGGACCCGTCCGTTGTGGGAGGTCTACGTCATCGAGGGGTTGACCGGCGGTCGGGTCGCCCTGGTGAACAAGACGCACCACGCCATCATGGATCGAATCGGCGCCGTCGACGTGGCCGCCGCGATCCTGGACGTGACCAAACGCTCCCGTGACCTGCCCGAACAGCCGTGGATCCCGAATCCGGCGCCGGGCGACATCGATCTGGTGGTGGACGCCATCGCCGACCTCACCGCCCGCCCGTCCGAGGTGCTCGACGTGGCCAAGGCGTTCGCGCAGGACGCCGGGGCGGTCGCGGGCAAGCTGCTGGGACTCGCCGGGCGGGTCGCCGAGATGGCGTGGCACACGGTGAGCCCGGCCCCCCGGTCGCCGCTCAACGACGCCAAGAGCGGGCTCCGCCGGTTTGCCAGTGTTCGGGCGGACCTGGAGGACTTCAAGCAGGTGCGGCGGGCACACGGCGGCTCGATCAACGACGTGATCATCACCGTCATCACCGGCGCGTTGCGGTCCTGGCTGCTCTCCCGCGGCGAGGCGGTCACCGCGCACACGAGCCTGCGGGCGATGGTGCCGGTGTCGGTCGCGGCCGGACCCGGGGAGGAGACCGGGACGGTGGCCTCCTACCTGGTCGACCTGCCGATCGCCGAGCCCAGCCCGGCGATGCGGCTGCACCAGGTGTCGTTCGCGATGGGCCCCCACGTCGACTCCGGCCAGCAGGTGGCCGCAGACGCCCTGGTCGAACTGGGCCGGTTCGCCCCGCCCACCCTGCACGCCTTGGGTGCGCGAGTGGCCGGGCAGCTGTCGCGGCGCACCTACAACCTGCTCATCACCAATGTGCCGGGGCCGCAGATTCCGCTGTACGCGGCGGGCTATCCGGTGGTGGCGATGTACCCGGTCGCTCCGCTGACCGTCGGTCACGCGTTGGCCGTGTCCTGCACGTCGTACAACGGCGGTGTGTTCTTCGGTATCACCGCCGACCGTGAGGCGGTGCCCGACGTGGAGGAGTTCGCCGCGCAGATCGGCGAGGCGGTGGACGAGATCCGCTCCACCGTTCCGGCGGCCGGGTCGCCGACCACGCCGGCCCGTAGCCGGCGGTCGCGGTCCAGCTCGTGACGAGGATCTACCTGCCGAGCACGGTGTCCGGGGTGCGCGAGGCGCTGGGCGCCGGCGCCGTCCCGGTGCGTTCGGGCGTCGGGTTCGCGGTCACCGGCGCCCTACGCGCCGAATACCCGGGCTGGTCGGACGAGGAGCTCGAGTATCTGGCGATGCTGGACGCCTCCCGGGCGTCCCTGCGCCTGCTGGCTTCGGCGGGCGGGGACGAACCGTCGTTGCGCGTGGTCGTGGCGGCCGACGTCGACGATGCGCAGGTGACGCCGCGACCCGAACGCGATCGGGCGGTTGTCGCCGTGACCCCGGCGACGGTGCCGTGGAAGCGGGTGGCGTCGGTCCACCTGGACGGCGCCGACGCCACCGATGCGGTGCGGGTGGCCGCCGCGGTGATCGATGCCGCCGACCTGGGCGACGCGGACGCCGAGTTCGCGCTCGGCTCGGTCGAGGATTTCGACCTGGCCTGGTACGCGCCCGGGGAGATCCGGTACCTGCTGGAGGAGCTCGGCGAGTAGCTCGGCCGGCCACCGCCCGCACCGCCCGCCGGCGCACCCGAAGGTCACCGCCAGAACGCCGAAGGGCGGGTCCGACCTTCCGGTCGACCCGCCCTTCGCGGTGGTTCAGTCGGCGTTGCGGACGAACTCAAGCTCGAGATCGATCTCGACCTTGTCCGCGACGACGGCGTTGCCGGCGCCGAACGCGGCCTCGAAGCTCACGCCGTAGGCCTTGCGCGAGATGGTGGTCTTCGCGGAGAACCCGGCCCGGGTGGCGCCGTAGGCGTCCACGGTCTCGCCCAGGTACTCGACCGCCAGCTCGACCTCGTTGGTCGTGTTGCGGATGGTCAGGTCACCGACCAGCACGAACTCCTCGCCGTCGACGTCCTTGACGGACTTGGAGACGAAGGTCAGCTCCGGGTGGTTCTCGACGTCCAGGAAATCCGCGGACCGGACGTGCGCGTCCCGCTGCTCCTGCTTGGTGTCGACGCTGGTGGCGTCGATGACGGCGGTGACCGAGGAATCGGCGAGACCGTTCTCGCCGACGACCAGGGTGGCGGACTTCAACGCGAAGCTGCCCTTGGCCTTGCCGACGGCCATGTGGCGGACCTTGAACGAGACGTCCGAATGCACGGCGTCGGCGGCCCAGGTGCCGGCGGTGAGGGTGGGAGTGGCGACGGTGGCAGTCATGGCTTGGGTTCCTTCCCGAGTGGCGGTTACATGAATGTTCAACGAACCTGCCGACAGCATATTCCGGGAAAGTAGACGTGTCACCTACTGTCGATGCGACGAGCGGTGTGAGCCTGGTCACTCAACCGACGATCAGGACCTCATCGAGCCTGCGTCGCGGCGTGGCCGCCGGCCGCGGCGACCCGTCGCCGTAGCCCAGCCGGACCACCTGCTGGACCACCACCGGCCGGCCCAGCGCCGCGCCGTACTCCTCGGACACCGCCCGATGCGTCTGCGCCTGCTCGATCGCCTGCCCGAGGATGCCCATCCGCAACCCGGACGCCGTCGCCCGCAGCGCCACCCGCTCCAGGGCCCGGCCACCGTCCAGCCAGTCAGTGGGGGAGTCCGAGTTGCTGTGGATGACGGCCAACTGCAGGCGGCCCTCGAATTCGCCTTCCGGCAGGGCGCTGCCCCATTCGTCCGGCCCGACCGAGAAATCGCGGCCGGGGTACCGGCCGGACGTATCCCGTATGCCGGCGGCGCCGCTGGGAATGCCCTCCCGCGGACCGCGGTCGACCCACCGTTTGATCTCGGCCAGGTAGGCGACGTCGTCGACCATCCGGGCCTCCACCTCGGCGGTCAACTTGAGGAACGAGCGGGTGAAGTCCTCGGTGGCCGGGTCGGTGGACACGCCGCCGCAGGCTCCGGCCATCGTGATGTCCTGCCACTGACGGGCATTGAGCGTGGTGGCGGCGAAGGGAGCCCGGCTGGTATAGCGATGCTCGATCGCGCCGAACAGGGCCTCCTCCGGTGCGCTCGGTGCGACCGGGCCGCCCGCCCAGGTCACCGTGGCCACCGGCAATCCGGTCAGTTCGCGAAGGGCCGGGGGAAGTTGCCCACGGGTGATCGGCACCAGTCCCTTGGGGGGAATCGCCGGTCCGGTCGGGAAGTTCGTGACGGTCACCCGGGTGCCCAGCCGGTGGGTCAGGGCCAGCTCCAGATTGGCCAGCGCCGCGCCGGCCGACTGCAGGGCCCAGCGGCCCGACGGGTCGACGACATGTGGGGCTCGGCCGACATCGAGCCACACGTCGATCGCGTCGCCGCGGTAGACGAAGATCCAGGGCTGGCTGTTGTGGATCGACGCCGCCCGCGTCGCGTCGTCGACGGCGGCGCGGACGTTCCGGGGGATGTGGCCGAACATGACGGTTCCTCTCGCCGGTGGGGGTCGGAGTCAGGTCGGTCTCGCAGGCCGGGACCGCGCGATCGAGAACGCCGATGCCCCGACGGTAGGGAGCGGCGGCCCCCGACGGCGACTGCCGTTGGGCCTGCCGACCCGGGACTCAGGTCCCGACCCGATGCCGTTCCGCCCGCTGCTCGACGAGTTCCTGCACCGCACTGGGGAGGGTGGTGTGGAAGTCGATGAGCTTGACCCAGGTCGGCGAGATGACGATGCGGACCATGCCGTCGTAAAGCGACCGGACCTCGGCCTCCCAATCCGTGCGCTGCTCGGGGGTCATCTGATAGGTGCCGTTCATCTGCAGGTACTCGTCCGGGATGCCGTCCACCACGTCCAGCTCCGCTCGACCGCGGATGAGCAGGATCGTCGGCGGGTGTACCTCGGTGTCGATGGTCAGCGCGACCTGAGGATTGCGCCGCAGGGAAGGCAGCTTCGGGGCGTTCTTGGTGGTGCAGGCGACGATCTGGGCCCCGTTCCAGGTGAACGCGATGGGAATGGTCCGCGGCGTCCCGTCGCCGGCGACGTACGCCAGGCGCAGGATGTCCCGGGCCAGCAGCGCCCGGCTGGCGGTCGCGATCGGCCGCCCTTGGCACTGGGTCGGAGCAGGCCACGGCTACTCGACATCGGCAGCGGACCCGGAGAGTCGGGACGCGATCGGTTTGCAAGATCGGCGATCGTGCGGGATACCGGTAGGGGACAGCGACGGACCCAGTGATCGAACCGAGCGCGAGGAGGCACCGATGACCACCTGGCCGACCCAGGACGCCGGCGAGGCCGATCCGGCCGATGTCGCGGAGCAGGCGACACCGGTGGACGCCGACGACCCGACGACGGCGGTGCATCCGGCCGGCGAGGTCGGGGATATCGGCGAGGCCGACCCGGCCGACGTCGTGGAGCAGGCGATCGACGTCGGTGACGACGACGGCTATGACCGGGGCTGAGCCGGCCGCGGAGGACGCGGTCGCCCGGCAGGTCGAGGGCTTTCTGGGCGACGACCTGGCCGGGGTCGCTGGGGGGCGCCCGCGCCACACAAGCTGCAGTCGGGCCGCCGGTTGGCCCGGAGCCGCAGGGTGACCAGGAGCCGCAGGTCGGACCGGTGCCGCAGATCGGACCGGTGCCTCAGGTCGGGAAGGCCGGGCGGGTCAGTCCGAGCCGGCCCGGGACAGCAACAGCCGGCGGAACGAGGCCAGCCGCCCCGGACTGGAGTGACCGGCCGCCACCCAGCCGTCCAGCGCGCAGGGCGGGCCCAGGTGCTCGCAGTTGGGCGGGCAGTCGACGGTGCCCTCGAGCAGGTCGTCGAAGGCTTCGAGCAGGTCGTCCGGGGTGACGTGGGCCAGCCCGAACGAGCGCACTCCGGGGGTGTCGATCACCCAGCCGCCACCCGGCAGCGGTAGGGCGATGGCCGACGTCGAGGTGTGCCGGCCCTTGCCGACACCGGTGACCGACCCGGTCGCCCGGTCGGCGTCGGGCACCAGCGCGTTGACGATCGTCGACTTGCCCACGCCGGAATGCCCGATCATCACCGAGACCTGCCCGGTGAGGCGCTCCCGCACCGCGGCCAACCCGGTGACCTCGCGGGCGCCGTCGGCCATCAGCCGCCGGCCGGTCACCAGGATCGGCACGTCGAGCACGTCGTAGACCTCATGCAGCGTCGCCGGGTCGGCCAGGTCGGACTTGGTCAGCAGGATCAGCGGGTCCAGATCGCCGGTGTAGGCCGCGACCAGGCAGCGGTCGATGAACCCCGTCCGCGGCTCCGGGTCGGCGAGCGCGTTGACCATCACCAACTGGTCCGCATTGGCGACCAGCACCCGTTCGGTGGTGTCCACGTCGTCGGCGGAGCGGCGCAGGATGCTGCGCCGCTCGGCAATTCGCACGATCCGCGCGAGAGTGTCGGCGGCGCCGCCGGTGTCGCCGACGATGTCGACCCGATCGCCGACCGCCACGGCCCGGCGGCCCAACTCGCGGGCCCGCATGGCAGTGACCGTGCGGGCCTTGCGGGTGCCCTCGCCGACCAGGCAGGTGTAGCGGCCGCGGTCGACCGTGGTGACGAAGCCCTCGACGGCCTCGGTGTGCGCAGGTCGAGTCTTGGTGCGCGGGCGGGACGAACGCGCCGGACGCACCCGGACGTCGTCGTTGTCCCAGTCGTCCCCCAACCGGGCCATCATGCGCCGGGCACGCCCAGCATCCGGGTCCACATCGCCTCGAACCCGGGCAGTGTCTTGGCGGTGGTGGCCACGTCGTCGACCAGGACCCGGGGTACCCGCAGCCCGACGATCGCCCCGGCCGTGGCCATCCGGTGGTCGGCGAACGCGCGCCACTGCCCGCCGTGCAGCGGGCCCGGATGGATCGTCAGGCCGTCTGCGTGCTCCTCGACCCGGCCGCCCACCGCCGTGATGTCCTGCGTCAGCGCGGCCAGCCGGTCGGTCTCGTGCCCGCGCAGGTGCCCGATGCCGGTCAGCCGCGACGGCGAGTCGGCGAACAGGGCGATCGCGGCCACCGTCGGGGTCAGTTCGCCGACGTCGTGCAGGTCGGCGTCCAGGCCGTGCAGAGCGGCCGGCCCGGTGACGGTCAGCCCGCTCGGCCCGAGCTCGACCGTGACGCCCATCGCGGCGAGCAGCCCGCGGATGGCGTCACCGGCCTGGGTCGTCTCGGCCGGCCAGTGGGGCACGGTCACCCGGCCGCCGGTCACTGCGGCGGCGGCCAGGAACGGGGTGGCGTTGGACAGGTCGGGTTCGATCGGCGTCGTCCACGGGTCCACCGGGCCGGGCTCGACCCGCCAGCGATCCGGAACCGAGTCGTCCACGATCACGCCGACCGCCCGCAGCGTCTGCACCGTCATCTCGATGTGCGGCATCGACGGGACGGGCGCCCCGACGTGCCGCACCTCGACCCCGCCGGTGAACGACGGCGCCGACAGCAGCAGCCCGGAGACGAACTGGGACGACGCGCTGGCGTCGATCTCGACGGTGCCGCCGGGCACCGCGCCTCTCGCGTCGACGGTGAACGGCAGCCGGTCGCCGTCGACCCGAACCCCGAGCGCGCGCAGCGCGTCCAGCACGGTGGCCATCGGTCGCCGGCGGGCCGCCTCGTCGCCGTCGAAGGTGGTCGGGCCGCGACCGGTGGCGGCCAGCGGCGGCAGGAACCGCATCACCGTGCCGGCCAGCCCACAGTCCACGTGCGCCGGCCCGGTCAGCGGGCCCGGCGTCACCAGCCAGTCGTCCCCCTCCACCACGACCCGAGTGCCCAGCGAGCCGAGCGCCGCCGCCATCAGGTCTGTGTCCCGGCTGCGCAGCGGCGCCACGATCCGGGACGGCCCGGTGGCCTGCGCGGCCAGCACGAGGGCCCGGTTGGTCAGCGACTTGGAGCCGGGCACCGGCACGGTCGCCGTCACCGGGCTGGCCGCGACGGGTGCGGGCCAGGGAGCGAGCGCGACGGGTGCGGGAGGGGTCACCCGGCCATCCTCCCGCACCAGCCCCTCGTCAGGGGTACTCGACCACCGTCACCGGCGTCGACGCGTTGCTGATCGTCGAGGATCCGCCCTGGTGGTTGACGACGTTGAGGATGCCGCCTTTGCCCTTGGCCGGGTCGAGGAAGACGGTCAGCAGGTCCTGCAGGCTGCGGGCCGGCAGGGTGCCCTGCACCTCGAACGCGTTGGCCGAGAAGATGTCGACACCCTGGTTGAAGAAGCTGTAGCTGCCCATCCCGTACCCGTTGAACGTGCGCACCTTCTTCGACACCGTCAACGCGGGGTATCCGTCGACGCCGGGCGCGCGCATCCAGGCGGCCTGGCTCGGAACGTCGTACGGCATCTCGTTCTGGAAGAAGATCACCCGGCCGCCGTTGCCGTTCCAGATGGTCTGGGCCTTCTGATAGTGCTCGACGAACAGGCCGTAGGCGGTGACGTCGTCGCCGTTGACGACCACGCCGGTGTCGGCGGTGTTGACGGTCCAGCCGACGCCCTCCCCGTGGTCGGCCCGCCATGCCCAGATGTTGTCCAGGATCGTGTCGTCGCTGTTCACCTCGAGGCTGACGGTGGCCTTGCCCGCGGCCGCCCCGCCGATCCGGAAGAACACGTCGTGCAGCACGGTCGGGTTGGTTGCGGTGCCGCAGGGCCGACCGTGCTTGCTGCCGACCTGCAGCAGCACTTTGGAGTTCTGAGGGCCGGCATCGACGGTGACTCCGGCGACGTCCACGCCGGGCACGTCGCCGACGGTCAGCGCGGCGTTGCCCCGCTGCGGGATGAGCGTCGCGTAGCCCAGCCCGAGCACCACGGTGTTCGCCCGGGTCACCTTGATCGGTTGGTCGACCTTGTAGATGCCAGGGGTGAGCAGCAGGTGCTGGCCGCGGGACAGGGCGTTGTTGATCTGCTGGGCCGAGTCGCCGGGGTGCGCGACGTAGAACCGGTCGAGCGGAATGGAGGTGCCGGGCGGGTTGCCGTCGCCCCAGGAAGCACCGCTGGTGCCCTTCTCAACCGCCGGCACGAAGACCTGGTAGCGCCCGCGGTCGAAATACAGCGTCGGCGCCTCCTTGGTCACCGGGCTGGTGTCCAGGGTGGTGTACGGCCCACCGCAGGCGGCCTGGGCCGGGAAGCACTGCGCCGGCGCGCCGGCGACCCCCGAGAACACCTGATTCCAGACGCCGTTCGACCAGCCGGCGACGGAGCTGTTGCGGGTGATCCACTGCTGCTGCGAACCGTTGACCACGGTCGCGGTGAACTGCGAGTCGGCGATGAATCCGCCGCTGGCGTACTGCGGGCCGGCCGAGCAGTAGTCCATCAGTGAGAACGGGCCGTTGACCTGGACCCGCCGCAGGGGTGCTGCCTGGGACACCGCCCAGAACATGGCTGCCTCGCACGTCGCTGGTTTGGTCACGTTCACCGTGAGGTTGGACAGGGAGCGCCAGAAGTTATTCAGCGCGATGCAGCCGTTCGCATCACACTGATTGCGGACCTCGACCGACCCGTTGATCGTGACGTCGCCGGGCAACCGGCCCAGGCCGGCCACGCTGGTGTAGTAGCCGACCTGGAAGTTCAGCGGGTCCGTCGGAGTGCCGTAGGTACCGGGCTTGAACAGCAGCGCGTACCGCTCCGACCCGAATTGGTTGGGTATCTGCTGGGCGGAGATCGCGTCGACGGTCGCCCTGATCTCCGCCACCGACATGCTCGGGTCGAAGACCTTGACGCTCGCACTGGACTCGAGCCGGCCGGCACTGTCGCTGCCACCACCCCCGCCGCCCCACCCGCCACCGGGTCCGGCCGCGGCCAGGCCGGGTGCGGCGACCGAGGCGATCACCACCGCCGTTGTGAGCAGAACGAACCGGAGGAATCGGGCGAGCGTCACTGGCCACCACCTGGGCAGATCGGGGTGCGGGAGAGGGACTGCGTGGGCACGGACGGTGTTGCTCCGCTCACACGCGGGCATGAGTATGCACCCGGCGCGGGCCACCCGCTCGGTGAACCGGGAGCGCTCCCACCGGAGATGTCATGACGCTGCGATGACCGGGCGATGTCGCCCGATCGCGTCTTGTGCGATCGCACAGAATCCCGCCGCCCGACCCGGCGAAGTTTGGCAATCCGGTGACTTTCCGGCCCGGTGACGGGTGGGCAATTCTCACAGGCGCCACGCACTCCGGTCGATTCCGGCTGCCCTCGCGAAGGAGCCGGATCCGAGCCCATCGAAGGACCCACATGACCACAACCGCTCCCGCCCCGGCGCCGGCCAGTCGCGTCCATCCGGTCGACGAGGTCCTGCCCGTCCCGAAGCTCGCGGCCTACGGCTTTCAGCACGTGCTCGCCTTCTACGCCGGGGCCGTGCTGGTGCCGATCCTGGTGGCGAACGCACTGGGCCTGTCCAGCGAGCAGCTGATCCATCTGATCAACGCCGACCTGTTCACCTGCGGCATCGCCTCGATCATCCAGTCCGTCGGGTTCTGGAAGATCGGGGTGAAACTGCCGCTGCTGCAGGGCGTCACCTTCACTGCGGTGAGCCCGATGATCGCCATCGGGCTGGCCGTCGGCGGCGGCACGCAGGGCCTGCTGGCCATCTACGGCGCGGTCATCGTCGCCGGGCTGCTGACCTTCTTCGCCGCGCCGTACTTCGCCAAGCTGCTGCGGTTCTTCCCGCCGGTGGTGACCGGCTCGGTCATCCTGATCATCGGCATCGCCCTGCTGCCGGTCGCCGCCAACGACATCGTCGACGGCAAGACGACCATGGCGATGCAGGACCCGGTGCTGCTCAAGAACATCGCCTACGCGATGGGCACGCTGTTCCTGATCGTGGCCATCCAGCGGATCTTCCGCGGCTTCCTGGGCACGATCGCCGTGCTCCTCGGCCTGGTCATCGGCACCCTGGTCGCCTGGGGTTTCGGTGACGCGAGCTTCGACGCGGTCTCCGACTCCTCCTGGTTCGGCTACACCTCACCGTTCTACTTCGGCTGGCCCACCTTCAGCCTCACCGCGATCCTGTCCATGGTTGTGGTCATGCTGATCACCGCGGTGGAGACCACCGGTGACGTCTACGCGACGGGCGAGATCGTCGGCAAGCGGATCGTCAAGGAGGACATCGCCCGGGCGCTGCGCGCCGACGGCGTCTCCACCACCCTGGGTGGCGTCCTGAACTCGTTCCCCTACACCTGCTTCGCCGAGAACGTCGGCCTGGTCCGGCTGACCCAGGTCAAGAGCCGGTGGGTGGTCTGCTCGGCCGGCATCATCATGATCATCCTGGGTTCGCTGCCCAAGGCGGCGGCGATCGTCGCCGGCATTCCGCACCCGGTGCTCGGCGGAGCCGCGCTGGCCATGTTCGCCGCGGTCGCGGTGGTCGGCATCCAGACGTTGCAGAAGGTCGATTTCAACGATCACCGCAACATCGTCATCGTCGGCACCAGCGTCGGCCTGGGCATGATGGTCACCGCCCAGCCCTACATCGCGTTCGCCTTCCCCGAGTGGGCGCAGATCATCTTCGGCTCCGGTATCACTCTGGGCGCTCTGTGCGCGATCCTGCTCAACGTCGTCTTCTTCCACATCCCGGGCGGGCACGGCCCGGGCGTCGCGGGCCGGCCCGGCCACGACCTGGTCACCCTGGACGAGGTCAACGGGATGGACCAGGACACGTTCGTCGAGACGTTCGCCTTCCTGACCGAGGGCGTGAGCTGGCCGGCCGAGCGGGCGTGGATCGAGCGGCCGTTCGGCGACACCCTGGAGCTGCGCGCCGCGTTCCACGACGCCCTGCTCACCGGCAGCCCGGAGGAGCAGTTGGAGCTGATGAACTCGTTCCATGACCTGGGCAGCGAGGAGGCCGGCACGGCCTACCTGGCCGACCATGCGGCCGGTGTTATCGGCATGGACGAACAGGAGCATGCCGACATCCTCAAGATGGCCCGCGCCTACCGGGCGAAGTTCGGCTTCCCGCTGGTGATCTGCGCCAAGGAGGTCGACCGGTACGAGCGGGTACTCAACGCCGGCTGGGACCGGATGGCCAATTCGGCCGGGGTCGAGCGGGCCGCGAACCTGGTGGAGATCGCGAAGATCGCCAACAGCCGGTTCGACGAGCTGGTGGCCGACGCGAATCCGATCGCGGCCGCGCGCTCCGGGGCCGACCGCCCCGACCCGTCCGAGAAGGTGTGAGGCTGTTCCGATCCCGGCCGGCCCGGCCGGCCGGGATCAGAGCAGGTGCAACGCCAGGTACATGTCGGCCCGGTCGTCCATCCGGCTCAGGTCCCGGCCCGTGAGCTCCTCGACCCGGTTGATCCGGTACCGCACCGTGTTCAGGTGCAGGTGCAGTTGCTCGGCGGAGCGGCTCCAGGACCCGTTGCAGTCCAGGAACGCCCGGAGGGTGACGATCAGGTCCGCGCCGGTCCGCCGGTCGTAGGAGACGACGTCGTCGAGCACCGCGCCGACGAAGGTCCGGCGCAGCCGGTCCGGCACCGCGGACAGGAGCATCGCCGCCGACGTGGCCCGGTCACCGGAGGCGATCCGCACACCCCGGTCGGCCGGGTCGGCGGGGTCGCCGGGCAATCCGGTGGCCAGCAGCCGGGCGTACCGGGCGGCCCGCAGCGCGCCGGCCAGGCCGGCGGGATCGGTCGGCCGGCTGACCCCCAGGTCCAGCCGGATGCCGGGCAGAGCCGGGGACACCCGGAGCAGCGCGTGGCGCAGGGTGGCCGCCGGATCGGCACCCCGGCACTCCGGATCGGGGGCCGACATCAGCGCGACCGCATGACCTTCGGCGTCCGAACCGACGACAGGAGTGGACAGGTGCCCAACGGCCTCGCCGAGCAGGCCGCCGGCCAGACCGTGCGCGGTCGGTGGCCCCTGGGTCTTGAGCACCACCACCGTCGTCGGCCGGTCCGGATCGAGCCCGAGCTGGCGGAGCAGCAGCGGGATCTCCGGACGATCGGCGTCCTCGTCCAGCAGGGCGATGACCTGGTCCACCAGCTCCCGGCGGGCCCGGATCGGGTCCTCGGTGCGGCGCCGTTCCAGTGCGGCGATGGCCGCCAGCTCGTTGAACGGGTCGATGGTCTCCGGGTCGGCCCCGGCATCCGGCCCGCCGTCCGGATGGTCGGCGAGAACGAACCAGGCCAGGGCCCGGTGCTGGCTGGGCGGCCCGACCAGGAACGCGGTGCCGGATCCGGCCGGCGTGGTGACCTGCGCCGGGAAGCGTTGCGCCGGGAGCAGCTGGGCAAGGAGCAGGTCCAGGTCGGTCTCGCCGAGCGCCGGTCCCGACGCGGCGATCTGCCGGCCGGTGGACGTGAGCACGCGGCAGCCCAGGCCCGTCTCCCGGGCGATCCGGCGCACCAGTTCGTCAAGGGTGCGACCGGCGGCCATCTGGGCCAACAGCTGTCGCTGCCGCACCAATCCCTCGGTGAGCCGGCCCAGCCGCCGTTGCGCCTGCTGCCCGGCGACGTACTCGGTGACCTGGGCGAACGACACGTGGGTGGGCACCGCCAGCAACGGCAGATTCCAGCGCCGGCAGGCCAGCACGACGTCGTCGGGCACGTGGTCGAACAGCGCGTCGCCGACGATCAGCGCCGCGGCCCCGGACTCGACCAGCCGCCGGACGAACGGGTCGCTGTCCGCCGCGTCGGCGCGCCACATCATCCCGGTCATCAGGGTCTGCCCCGGCGCCAGGTAGCGGCTCGGGTCGGGCAGGTCGGTGGTGTAGATCCAGCCGAGCGGGCGGCCCAGATCCTGCTCGTCGCCGTGCAGCACGCGGATGCCCAGGCCGGGCGCGGCCACCAGGTCGTCGAGTTTCATCACCAGCATTCTGCGCCCGCCGTCGCACGCGTGTTACCGGCCGGTCATGCCGGTGGGATGTGCTCGCGCCCGTGGACCTGACCGCCGTCACCGGCTACCGCGCCGCGCGCGGCCGCGACGACCTCGCCCTGGCCCCGGGCGAGGTGTTCCTGGCCGGCGGGACCTGGCTGTACTCCGAGCCGCAGCCCGCCGTCACCGGCCTGGTCGACCTGACGGCGCTCGGCTGGCCGGCCCTGGAGGAGTTGCCCGGTGGCGGCCTGCGCATCGCCGCCACGTGCACCATCGCCGAGCTCGCCGCGGTCCGGCCGTTCTTCCACCAGTGCGCCACCGCGCTGCTCGCCTCGGTCAAGGTGTGGCACGTGGCCACCGTCGGCGGCAACATCTGCCGGTCGTACGCGGCCGCGGCGATGGTGTCGCTGGCGGTCACCCTGGACGGCGTCGCTCTGGTGTGGACGCCGGACGGTGGGTCGTACCGGATCCCGGTCGCCGACCTGATCACCGGCAACGGGAGCAACACGCTGAGCCCGGGCGAGGTCCTACGCGCGGTCGATCTGCCGGGCCCCGCGCTGGCCGGCCGCACCGCGTTCCGGCAGATCGCGCTGGCCACCATGGGCCGGTCCGGGGCCGTGCTGACCGGCCGGCTCGACCCGTCCGGCGCGGTCACCCTGGTGATCACCGCGGCCACCCTCCGGCCGGTGGTGCTGCGGTACCCCACCCTGCCCACCGCCGGCGCGCTGGCCGCGGATGTCACCGCGGTGGACGGCTACTACACCGATCCGCTGGGGCCGGCGGACTGGCGCCGGCAGGTCAGCGGCGTCCTGCTCGAGGAGATCCGTCAGGAGCTGGATTCATGAGGTTCACGGTGAACGGGCGGGCGGTCACGGCGGAACCGGCGGCCGGCCAGTGCCTGCGCACCTTCCTGCGCGAGCTGGGCGAGCACGGGGTGAAGAAGGGGTGCGATTCCGGCGACTGTGGCGCCTGCTCGGTGCTCGTCGACGGTGCACCCGTGCATTCCTGCCTGTTCCCGGCCCGGCGGGCCGGCGGCCGCGCGGTGACCACGGTGACCGGCCTGGGCACCCCCGAGTCGCTGCATCCGATGCAGCAGGCGTTCGTCGACCACTTCGGCTTCCAGTGCGGGTTCTGCACCGCCGGCATGATCGTCACCGCCTCGACCTTGGAACCCGCCGACCTGCCGGACCTGCCGCGGCGGATGAAGGGGAACCTGTGCCGGTGCACGGGGTACCGGTCGATCCGGGACGCCATCCGGCAGGGGGTCGACGGCGGGCCGGCCCGCGGGCCGGCCGGCTGCGGGGTGGGGGAGTCGGCGCCGCCGCCCGCCGCCCGGCGGGTGGTCACCGGGACCGAGCCCTACACCTTTGATCTCGACCAGTCCGACGTGCTCTCGCTCCGGGTTCTCGGCTCTCCGCACGCGCACGCCCGGATCGTCTCGATCGACACGTCGGCCGCGCGGGCCGTGCCCGGGGTGGTGCTGGTGCTGACGCACGCCGACGTGCCGCGCACCCGGTTCTCCACCGCGCGGCACCAGGATCGGCTCGACGACCCGGACGACACCCGGATTCTCGACGACACGGTGCGGTTCGTCGGGCAGCGGGTGGCAGCGGTGGTCGCGACCACCGCGGCCGCCGCGGATGCGGCCGTGGCCCGGATCCGGGTCGAGTATGACGTGCTGCCGGCGGTGCTCGACCCGGAGGCGGCCATCGCCCCGGGGGCGCCGGTGCTGCATCCCGAGCTCACCGCCGACGACCGGGTGGCCGTCGCCGACCGCAACATCGTCGCCGAGATCCACGGCGGGGTAGGTGATGCGGGCGGGGGCGGAATCGACGCCGCGCTGGCCGCCTCGGCGGTCACCGTGACGGGCACCTGGCGCACCCAGCGGGTGACCCACGGCCAGCTGGAAACCCACGGCAGCGTCGGCCACCTCGACGCGGACGGCCGGCTGGTGATCCGGACCAGCTCGCAGGTGCCGTTCCTGGTCCGCGACGAGCTGGCCCGGCTGCTCGGCCTGCCCGCGGAGCGGATCCGGGTGCTGACCAAGCGGGTGGGCGGCGGCTTCGGCGGCAAGCAGGAGATCCTCACCGAGGACCTGGTCGCCATCGCCGTGCTGCGCACCGGCCGCCCGGTCGCGTACGAGATGAGCCGGGCCGAGGAGTTCACCCGGGCCACGGTGCGGCACCCCTTCCGGGTCGCGGTGAGCCTGGGCGCCACCGCGGACGGCATTCTCACCGCGATGAAGGTCGACGTGCTGGCCGACACCGGGGCGTACGGCAACCACGCGATCGGCGTGCTGTTCCACGGGTGCGCGGAGTCGATCAGCCTGTACCGCTGCCCGGCCAAACGGGTGGACGCCCAGGTCGTCTACTCCAACACCGTGCCCTCCGGCGCCTTTCGCGGCTACGGCCTGGGCCAGGTGATCCTGGGGGTCGAGTCGGCGATGGACGAGCTGGCCGTCCGGCTGGACCTGGATCCGTTCGAGCTGCGCGGGCGCAACGCGGTCCGGGCCGGCGAGCCGCTGCTGGTGCTGCACGAGACCCCGGAGGAGGACCTGGTCTGGGGCAGCTACGGCCTGGACCAGTGCCTCGACCTGGCCCAGGACGCGTTGCGCCGCGGCGATGTGGTCGCCGCGCCCGAGGGCGAGCACTGGCGGGTCGGCGAGGGCATGGCGGTGGCGATGATCGCGACCATGGCGCCGCGCGGCCACTTCTCGACGGTCACCGCTGCCGTCGACCGGGCCGGGCGGTACCGGATCGGCGTCGGCACCAGCGAGTTCGGCAACGGCACCACCACCGTGCACACGCAGATCGCCTGCACCGTGCTGGGCACCACGCCGGACCGGATCGAGCTGACCAACTCCGACACCGACGGCGCCGAGTACGACACCGGCGCCTTCGCCTCGGCCGGCACCACCGTGGCCGGCAAGGCGCTGCACGCGGCGGTGTCGGCGCTGCGGGAGAAGGTCCTGGCCGCGGCGGTCGCCCGCACCGGCCTTGCCCGGGGCCGGCTGGAACGTGACGGGGTCCGGGTCGGTGAGCGGCTGCTGCCGTTCGCCGAGCTGGTCGGTGACGGGCTGTCGGCCCGCGGCGCGGAACGGGGCGAGGTGCGCTCGCTCGCCTTCAACGTGCACGCGGTCCGGGTCGCCGTCGACGTGCGCACCGGCGAGGTGCGCATCCTGCAGTCCGTGCAGGCCGCCGACGCCGGGACGGTACTGAACCCCGCGCAGTGCCGGGGCCAGGTCGAGGGCGGCGTCGCCCAGGCCATCGGGTCCGCGCTCTACGAGGAGGTGACGATCGGCGACGACGGCGCCGTCGTGAACCCCGCATTCCGGACGTACCGGATGCCGCAGATGGCCGACATCCCCGAGACCGAGGTCTACTTCGCCGACACCCACGACGCGCTGGGCCCGTTCGGGGCCAAGTCGATGAGCGAGAGCCCGTACAACCCGGTCGCGGCGGCCCTGGGGAACGCGATCCGGCGGGCGGTCGGGGTGCGGCCCCGGCAGACGCCGTTCTCCCGGGACCGGATCTGGCGGATGCTCACTCACCGCACTCCGGAGCCGGACTCCTGAGCGGGTCCGGCGCACCCGGCCGATGAATCGTGGCGCTCCGGGCAGTCTCACCGTGATGCGCACACTCGCCCTGGTGGAGTTCCTGACCGTCGACGGCGTCATGCAAGGGCTGGGCTCACCCGACGAGGACACCTCGGGCGGCTTCACCCACGGCGGCTGGGGGGCCGAGTTCGGCCCGGCCATGGGGCAGGTGGTGGATCCGGCCGGTCTCGCCGGCACCAGCGGTTACCTGTTCGGCCGGCGCACCTACGAGAAGATGGCCGCGTTCTGGCCATTCCAGGGCGAGGGCAACCCGATCGCCGCCCACCTGAACTCCACCCCGAAGTTCGTCGCGTCGAGCACCCTCACCACCGTCGACTGGGCCGGGACCAGCATCCTGGCGGGCGACCTCGACGAGCACGTGCGCGAGTTGAAGGCGCACGGCCAGGGTGGCATCACGGTGCTGGGCAGTGGCGTGCTCGCCCGGTCGCTGCTGGCCGCCGGGCACGTTGACGAGCTTCGCCTGTTCCTGCATCCGCTCCTGATGGGCACCGGCACCCGACTGTTCGGGTCGCTTCCGAATCCGCGCCGGCTGACCCTGCGGTCGGTCGGCCGGACGGATCTGGGCACGGTGGCGTTGACCTACGCGATCGAGTGACGGGCCGTGCCGGACCGCCCGCTCGGTAGCCTGCCCTGCGTGCCCATCAAACTTGAGAACGTCGGCATCGCCGTACGTGACCTCGACGCGACCATCGCGTTCTTCACCGATCTCGGACTGACCCTGCTCGGCCGGGACACGGTGAGTGGCGACTGGACCGACACCGCCGTCGGCCTCGACGGCAACCACGCGCGGATCGCGATGCTCCAGACGCCCGACGGCCACGGCCGCCTCGAACTCTTCGAGTACATCCACCCCGCCGCGATCGAGACCGAACCCACCCGCCCGAACGAGATCGGCATGCATCGCGTCGCGTTCTCGGTCGACGACATCGACGAGGCTCTCGAGATCGCCGCGCAGCACGGCTGCCATCCGCTGCGCGGCGTGGCCACCTACGAGGACATCTACCGGCTCACCTACCTGCGCGGTCCCAGCGGCATCCTGGTGATGCTGGCCCAGGATCTGACCAAGGACCGCCCGGCCCCCACCGGCTGAGCGGAATGTGTCCGGTCCGGAGCTGTCACACCGCGGTGGCACCATGCTTCTCATGTGTGGCCGCTACGCGTTGACGATGGAACCGGAGTCGTTGTACGGCACCTTCGAGGCCGAGCCGGACGAGCGGGCCGGCGGCGCCCAGGGCCTGTACGGCGGTGACCCGGTCCGCCCGCGGTACAACATCGCGCCCACCCTGACCGTGCCGGTGGTCCGGCTCGAGCCCCGGGTCGCCCCGCAGGACGCCCACCGGCAGATCGAGCCGATGCGCTGGGGGCTGGTGCCGTCCTGGGCCAAGGACGTCGCCGTCGGCAACCGCATGTTCAACGCCCGGGTCGAATCACTCGGCGAGAAGGCGGCGTTTCGCACCGCGCTGGCCAAGCGCCGCTGCCTGATCCCGGCCAGCGGGTACTTCGAATGGCGCAAGCTCGGTGACCAGACGGTGGGCGGCCGCAAACGCCCCGTCAAGCAGGCGTACTACCTGACTCCGCAGGACGGCAGCGTGATGGCCTTCGCGGGACTGTGGGAGTACTGGCGCCCCCGGGGCACCGAGTCCGGGGACGCTGCCGCCGATCAGGCCGTCGTGTCCATGACGATCATCACCACGCCGGCGGTGGGCCCGATGCTGCAGATCCACGACCGGATGCCGCTCGTGCTGCCGGCGTCGGAGTGGGCGGCCTGGCTCGATCCCCGGGTCGACCCGACACCGATGCTCGGGCCGCCCCCCGAGGATCTGGTCGCCGAGATCGAACGACGGCCGGTCGGCCCGCAGGTCGGCGCCGTGGCCAACGACGATCCGAGCCTGATCGCCCCGGTCCCCGAACTGGCCGGGGCGCCCGAGCAACCGACCCTGCTGTGAGATCCGTCCCCACCGTGATGGCCGCGTCACGGCTGCCGATGGGACGGCGAGCAGGCCGGCGCGGTCGTATCACCCGGGCGAACCGTCACTCCTTCGGATGGCGTACCGGGTGACGTCGACACAAGCCGTCACGTCATGGTCCCGGACGCCGATAAAGTTGAAGATCAGCACTTCTGGAATAGGGGACGCACGGTGGTCCTGAACCCGGGCGAGCAATTCGCCGGATACACGATCGAGTCGGTGCTCGGCACCGGTGGGATGGGCGCGGTCTATCTGGCCAAGCATCCGCGGCTGCCGCGTCGCGACGCGCTCAAACTGCTGAATCCGGCCTTCTCCAACGATCCGAACTTCCGCACCCGGTTCGAACGGGAGGCCGACCTGGCCGCCGGTCTGGTGCACCGCAACATCGTCGCCGTGTACGACCGGGGGTCCGTCGACGGCCAGCTGTGGATCTCCATGCAGTACGTCGCCGGGGTCGACGCCGCTGTCGCCGCGCGGGCCGGCGACGGGTCGATGACCCCGCACCGGGTCGTGCACATCATCAGCGAGGTCGGGGCCGGCCTGGACTACGCGCACCGGGCCGGTCTGCTGCACCGTGACGTCAAACCGGCGAACATCCTGCTCGCGGCACCGGACGACCCGAGCGAGCCCGAGCACGTGCTGCTCACCGACTTCGGCATCGCCAAGTCGACCAGCGAGGAGGTACAACACCTCACCGGCACCGGCAACCTCCTGGCCACCCTCGCGTATGCGTCCCCCGAGCAGATCGAGGCCCGCAAACTCGACCATCGCGTCGACATCTACGCGCTGGGCTGTGTCCTGTTCGAATTGCTCACCGGCAGCGTGCCGTACCCGGAGAGCTCGCCGTTCGCCACCATGACGGCGCACCTGAAGAACCCGATCCCCAAGGTGACCGACAAGGTGCCGTGGTTGCCTCCGGGGATGGACGCGGTCGTCGCCAAGGCGATGGCCAAGAACCCCGACGACCGGTACAACAGCTGCCGCGAGCTGAGCCTGGCCGCGCGAGCCGCACTGGTGGCCGCCGATCCGGCGCTGTCCACGCCGACCCGCGCCGAGACGGCCGTCCCGGTCGAGCACCCTGCGGCACACCCCGACCGGACGTCGATGGACGTCGCACTGCCCGCGGTCGCCTCGGCGGCGGTGGATGCGGTGGAGAACCGGGCGCCCACCACGCCCCGGCCGCCGTACCAGATCGGGGTCCGGCGGATCAGCCGCGCGCGCGGGACGGTCTGGGAACTCGGCCCGATCAGCACGGCCGCACTCCCGGCCCAGGACCGGATCGAGCTGGAGAGACTGATCCTCGAGGACGTCCACTTCTTCAGCCTGCCGTCGCCGATGCGCCTGATCGAAGTGATTCCCGACGACGACGACCAGGAGATCACCGTCGCCAACGGCGAGGTGACCCGCACGGTCGCCTACGCACGGAGGGGTTCCCAGCATCCCAAGGCACTGGACGACCTGATCGAGCTGGTCGGGCGGCACGCCGGCTGGCAGACCCGGCAGCTGAACACCGGCCCGCAGTACCGGCCGGGCGGGTGGACGCCGACCGGCTCGGTGCCGCCGCTGGGCGGCAACGCCGTCCGGCCCACCGAGGTCAGCCCCTACGCTGCGGCCGGGTTCCAGCACACCGGGCCCACCGGAGCGATGCCACCGGGTGGGCCGCACCCGTCGGGTCCGCACACCGGCTACCAGGCCGGGCCGGGTTTCCCCACCGGTCCGGTCCCGCTGACCGGTCCCGCCCAGGTGCCACCGAAACAGGGCGGCGCCAAGAAGTGGATCCTGATCGGCCTGGCCGCGGTGCTGGTGATTGCGGCCGGAGTGACCGCGGCGGTGTTCCTCACCCGTTCGCCCGAGCCGGTGATCGCCGCGCCGGCAAACTTCGCCGCCAAGGCCGATGACAAGCGGAACATCACCGTCAGCTGGTCGCCGACCACCGGCGCCACCGGATACACCGTCACCCGCAACGGCGAGACGATGTATACCGGCGTCAACACCAGCTGGGTCGACGACCGGGTGCTGCCCGGCAAGTACAACTATGCGGTCACCGCGACCAACGCGGCCGGGCAGACGTCCCCGGCCGCCGGTCCCGCGGCGGTGGCGATCGCCGACCAGGGTTGGACCAATCTGACGAACGTGGCCGCCGATTTCGACGGGCTGATCCCACAGTCGCCGTCCGAGAAGGGCTACGAGGACGCCACCTGCACCAGCGCCAGCGACAACTTCGGCAGCAACGCCGACGGCATCATCAACTGCACCGACAGCCAGGGCGTCGTGTTCTGGGTCATGCACTTCCCGAGCACCGGCGTCCTGGACACCTACGTCAAGGACAACTTCGCCTCGTCACCGGAGATCATCACCTGGACCCGCGACGATCAGGACGCCGGTACCCGTTACGGGTCGGGTGACGACGAGAAGGCCCTGGCCTACCTGCTGACCACGTTCGACGACGCGCAGTTCCAGGACTACGTGGTCTACGCCGAGTGGAAGGACCACACCACGCAGGAGCTGATCGACAGCTGGTGGAAGCCGGCGCCGTTCTGACCTCCTGGCCGGGGGACCGGCTCAGCCGCGTAGCGCGGCGATCCGGTCCGCCACCTCGAGCGCGGTCGCGGGGCGGCTGCCCACCGGGGCGAGGCAGGCGATGACCAGCTCGGCCTCGCCCGCGGTCAACGACGGGTCCATCGTCGGCGGGGACGTCTGCACCCGCCGGATCGCCAACAGCGGCTGGTTCTCCGGCAGCTCGCCGTACAGGCCACGGCCGGACAACGCCCGGTGCAGGGTCGCCCCGAGCGCCCAGATGTCGGTGGCCCGGGACGGCGGCTCGCCCAGCAGCAGCGACGGGTCGAGATACTCGACGGAGGTCTCGGGTGCCATTCCGGTCAGCGCCGCGCCCGCGTTGAACACCCGGGCCAGGCCGAGATCCGACAGCTTGCCGCCGTCCTCGGTGACCATCACGTTGCCCGGTTTGACGTCGCCGTGCGCCATGCCGGCGTCGTGCAGCGCATGCACCGCCCGCGCGGCGTGCTCCACCGCGCGCAGCACCTCGTCGTGGGTGAGCGGGCGGGCCGGCGCCGCCAGCGACCCCAGCGGGAAGTACTCCATGGCGTACAGGAAGTTGTCCTCCAGCACGGCGTCGTACACCCGGGCCAGGTACGGCGAGTCCACTGCGGCGAACGCGCGCAGCTCGCGGGTACCGCGCCGGTACGCGTCCTCGCTGCACTGGCCGGCGAACACCTTGACCGCCACGTACTCGTCGCTGATGCCGAGCCGGGCGGGGGGCTGGGCCAGGTAGAAGCGACCGTGGTTGCCCTCGCCGAGCAGCCGAATCACCCGGAAGTCGGCCAGCGCGGGAACGGCCTGCACCGGGGTGTCCTGAAGCACCATGGCGCGAGCATATCCGCCACCCGGCCCGCTGGGCCGGTCCTTCGGAGCGTGATCCTCCGAACCGGCGAACCCGGATGGCGGAAGATCGTCGAGGCGGGTATCGGCGGGCGACCCCGGTGCCTCACACTCGGTGACGAAATGCCCCTGGCCCGTCCGGGGCTGCCTCGACACCTTGCCTCCACCGACCACGGGACAGCCGCCCATGCACATCACCGCGCTGGTGTTCATCGACATCGCGATCATCATGGTCGTCGCCCGGCTCTTCGGACGGCTGGCGATCAAGATCGGTCAGCCACCCGTGGTCGGGGAGATCGTGGCCGGCCTGGCCATGGGACCCAGCCTGCTCGGGCTGCTCCCTGGTGACCTCGACGGCCGCCTGTTCCCCCCGGAGGTGCTGCCGTACCTGAACATCCTGGCCCAGCTCGGTCTGGTGCTGTTCATGTTCATCGTCGGCCTCGAGCTGGACATGTTGCTGATCCGCGGGCGTGAGCGGACCGCGGGCACGATCTCGGCGGCGTCGGTGGCTCTCCCGTTCGCCCTCGGCGCCGGGCTGTCGATCGTTCTTTACCCCCTGCACGACGAGACCGACGCCGGGCCGGTCGCGCCAGTGGCCCTGGCGCTGTTCCTCGGCGTGGCCATGTCGATCACCGCGTTCCCGGTGCTCGCCCGCATCCTGACCGACCGGGGCATGCACCGGACCCCCATCGGCGTGCTCGCCCTGGCCTGCGCCGCCGTCGACGACATCATCGCCTGGACCCTGCTGGCCTTCGTGGTCGCGGTCGTGCAGGGCAACGGTCCGCTGGACGTGCTGCGCATCGTCATCCTCACCGCGATCTTCGCCGCGATCATGTTCGGCGTCGTGCGCCCGCTGCTCAAGCGGCTCAACGACTGGTACCAGCGCGTCGGCCGGTTGACGCCGGACATCCTGTCCGTCGTGCTCATCGGCGTGCTGGCGTCCGCCTTCGTCACCGAGATCATCGGCATCCATGCGATCTTCGGCGCGTTCGTGTTCGGCGCGGTGATGCCCCGGCAGGGAGCCGCGGATCTGACCCGGGAGATCCTCGAACGGCTCGAACAGGTCAGCGTGCTGCTCCTGCTGCCGCTGTTCTTCGTGGTCACCGGGCTGTCCACGAACATCCTCGGGTTGACCGGCGGCGGGCTCTGGCAGCTCGCCCTGATCCTGCTGGTCGCCATCGGCGGCAAGTTCGTCGGCGCCTACGCCGGCGCCCGGGCGATGAAGACCCGGCCTCGCCAGGCCACCGCGCTGGGCCTGTTGATGAACACCCGCGGCCTGACCGAACTGGTCATCCTCAACGTCGGCAAGCAACTCGGCGTTCTCGACGGCGAGCTGTTCACGATGATGGTGTTGATGGCCCTGATCACCACCGCGATGACCGGACCGCTGCTCAAGCTCGTCTACTCGGACCGGCACATGCAACGCGACATCGCCGAGGCCGAACGTGCCGCGCTGGGCGTCACCGACTCGTACCGGGTGCTGGTGGTCCTCGACGACGCCGCCCGGGCCCGGGATCTCGCGCAGGTCGGCGCGACCCTGCTGGGCACCGGGCGGCCGGTCCAACTGGTGCTGACCCGGCTGCTGGTGCGGCCCAAGGCGCCCTTGGAGGTGGGTGCGCCGGTGGTGCCGGATCTCGCCCGGATGGCCAGCACGGTCGACGAGCTCAACGTGCTGGCCCGGGAACTGTCGGCCCGTGGGGTCGACTGCTCGGTGCTCACCCGGTTCTCCGTCGATCCCTGGGTGGACGTCGCCGCGCAGGCGGCCGGGGTCAACGCCGCGGTCGTGCTGGTCGCCGACTCCTTCCCGTCCGCCGCCGGGCCCGCGCCCGACGGCGCGGCGTTCACCCTCGCGGTCGCGCACCTCGGCTCCGCCCCGCCGGCCGCGCCGGGCTCGGTCGGGGTGGTCGTCGACGGCGGCGCGGACGGGCACGTCGCGGTCGTCCTCGGCTCCGCGGCGGCCGGACATCTCGGTGGGCCGTTGCACGTCTGTGTGCCGGACGGCGGCCGGGCGGCCCGGCGGGTCTCCTCGGCCCTGGCCCCGCTGCGCGGCGGCGGGTTGAACGTCCGGCTGGTCGACGCGACGGACGAGGCGCTGGCGTCGGACCTGGTCCTGGTCGCCGACGGTGGCGCCGTCGCCGCCGATCTGGTGGGCCCCCTCACCGGCATCGGAGGGCGGTCCACCGTGCTGCGGGTGCGGGCCGGCCTGGACGACCGGGAGATCGAGCTCGCCGAGCAGCTGGCGAAGGTGGCGGCGGCCCCCGGGGCCTGAGCCCGGGGGTACATGTGCCGCCGGTGCGTCCGCGCAGGTGGGACGTGCGCCGGTGGGTCAGAGCCGGGCGTGCGCCGATTCGAAGGTGAAGACCCGCCGCCCGATCCGGACGTGGGTGCCCGGGGTCAGCACCACCGGTCGTTGCGGAGCCAGCCGGGTCCAGCCCGACTGCCCGGCGGCGGCCAGGTAGGTGCCGTTGGCCGACCCGCGATCGATCAGCAGCACGTCCCACCCTTCGAGGCGGATCTCGGCGTGCACCCGGGACAGCGTGCCGCTGTCGTCGTCCAGCCGGATCGGTCGCAGCCGGCTGGAGATGACGGCCTCGTCGACCTCGGGGTTGCGACCCAGCAGGTAGTTGTCGTCCAGGACGAACGTCGAGCCGATGTCCAGCACGAGCAGGCCCAGCGGCGGCCGGCGGCCGTCCACCAGCACACCGGTCCGCTGGTCCATCCGGATCCCGCAGACCGAGCAGAAGGACACCCGCGGATCGTTGTGGTGGTTGCGGGAGCAGCGGAAACCCTTGACCAGGACGTGCGCGGGGCCGGCGGCGCCGGGCCGCGGCCGATCCGGTTTCGCCGGCTCGTCCCGGTTCGGTACCGGCAACGGTGGCCGGGGCTTCTCGTGTTCGTGCGAGCCGAAGATCTGCTCCGACAGCCGCGGCGGGCGAAGCTCCACCGGTTCATCGTTCGGCGGCGCCGGTGGCGGGGCGGCCGGGGGAGCCAGCGGCGTGCTGATGAACTTGCGACCGTCCGGTACCCCCGCCGGCGGGACCGGCTTCGGCTCGAATTCGGCCGCCGATGCGATCACCGGCTCCGGCTCGGCGACCGGGGCGGGGATCGGATGCTCGGCGGTCGGTTCCCGGTCGGGATGGGCCGCCGGATGTTCCTGCGTCGGTTCGGGCTCGGCCCGGGACGGGGCGAGGGGCGTCTGCACCGACGGCAGCGGTGACGCGTGCCGGCCGGCCGGAGCGCCGGCCGCGGTCTTGGGGGCGCCCAGCACGATGCCGTCGCCGGGGACGAGGCCCTCCACCAGTCCCGACCAGCCGAGCACGCCGATCGAGGTGTCGCCGTCCTCCGGGTCGGCGGCCGAACCGGCGGACAGCACCACCGGGCCGGCCGGCCACGGCAGCAGGCGATCGACGGTGAACGCCGCCGTTCGGCCGGACAGGTGCAGGCGGTCGGCGTTCGGGGCGGTGACCGCGCCCGGCTCCGGCAACTCGGCCACGCTGACGTCGCCGTGCAGGAACACGGCAATGCCGTCATCGGTGGCGGCCACCGTGCCGAAGCCCGGTACCGAGCGGGTGCGGACCACCCATTCGGTGAGCCGGCGGGCCAGGTCGCGACCGGGTGCCGGCGCGGCATCCGTCGCGGCCTGCCGGATCAGCCCCAGCAGCTCCGCGGCGGTTGCCTCACCGGCGGTGCCGTCGCGCCGGATGACCACGACGATGCCCGGCACCCGGGCCACCAGGTGTGCCCCCGGCAGCACCTCCGCGCGGATGTCGTCGAAGCTGACGTTCACCAGAACCGGCCTCCCCGGAAGCGCCATCGTGAGAAGAAGATCTGCACCGGACCGTTGACGACGAGGAAGATCACCAGCCAGGTGGTGATGAACTGGATCAGAAACACCGACAGCGGAACGTCGCCGACGCCGGGAATGGCGCCCGCCTTGAGCAGGATCCAGACCAGCAGACCCTCATTGATGCCGGTCAGCAACCCGAAGAAGGTCGGCCAGTCCTTCTCCCACCGGAACTGTTGCAGCCCGTGGTAGATGAACTCCCAGACGATGCCCAGGACGAGCACGGTCAGCAGGATGCTGAACGTCATCCGGTAGGACGGCCCGAGCGGCTCGCCGGTCGGCAGGAACGGCGTGATGATCAGCGTCCAGATGCCGCCGACGACGATGGTGAGCACGATCCGGGTCTGGATGCGCCCGTACAGCGTGGGAACCATCTTCGCCCCTCAGATCGTGCGGTGGCGGGCCCAGCGCCACCACTGCCGGGTCGACGCCGCGACGCCGAACTTCTTGCAGAAACCGAGCTTGACCAGGTCGTCGGCGATCTCCTGGGCGGCGATCTGCAGGCCCAGGAAGGTGTCGACGCCGGGGAAGTAGCCACCCAGAGTGGCACTGCCCGATGCGTACATCCGGCCCGGCTGGCTGCGCGTGCCGATCACCTCGAAGGTTCGATCGACGTCCAGCCGGCCGACGGGATTCCGGCCGGCGCCCGAATGATCCAGCAGATCGGCCAGCACCCGGTGCTCCCGGATATCGGCCTCCAGGCCGGTGCAGTCGATGACGAAGTCGGAGTAGATCTCGGCCGGAGCCGGTTGGCCCTTGATATTGAGGTACGTCACCACGCCCTGCCCGTTCGGTCCGGGGCGCAGCTCGCTGACCTCGCCGGTGACGGTGCGGTACCAGCCCTCCCGGCGGCCCCGCTTGAGCTGCTCCTGCCAGTCCTTGCGGATGGGCGTGTTGGTGCCGCCCATCTCCTTGTACGCCTTGGCCCGCTCCTCGCCCTCCAGGCCCCGGATCTTGGCCTTGAGCTGGCCGCCCCAGACCGACTTGGGGTAGTTGAAGCCCTGGTAGGCCCAGCCGTCGCCGCCTCGGCGGCGTTTGAAGATGCTGGGGCCGTGCGCGCCGGTGATGTACGTCCGGAACACGTGGATGATCTGCGTCTGCAGGTGACCCCGGTCGCGGTCGTCGATGAGCCGCTGCAACACCCGGGAGGCCACGATCCCGCCACCGCGGATCACCACGGTGCCCGGGCGTAGTTGCAGCTGCTGGTAGACGTGCTCGTGCGGCTCGTAGGCGTTGACCACGCGGGACGGATCCCGGTAGTACTCGCGGTACCGCTGCAGGTCGGGGAGCAGTTTCAGGCCGGGGTAGCCGATGGCGATGTGCACGAACGGGCTGCGGTAGGCGAGCCGCTTGGTCGGGGTGGCGCCGGCCGGCGGGGTCAGGATGGTGAAGTACCCGCCCTCCCGGCGGCGGCGCACCATCCGGACCTGGCCCTTGCGGACGCATTGCTGGTAGCCGATCCGGTTGGCCTCGCGCTCCATGGTCTCGAATGCCTGGCCGGCCTTGGGTGTGTAGTAGTTCTCGATGATCGGTTCGGTGAGCACGTTCCACAGTGGCTTGACGAAGCCGCCGAGGCTCTTGGCCCCGAACGCCTCGCGGACCGCGTAGGACGGGAAACCCCAGATGTTGTCCGGGGTGGACTTGGAGTCCGACCGCAGCCGTTCCGTGCGCGGGATCTGGGATACCCGGGTCAGGTACTCGTAGCTCTGCCAGGGTGTCTCCAACTGGGTGAGCACCGTGATGTCCTGGGGCGCGACGCCGTAGATGCGCAGGAAGTCGACGGTGACGAACGATCCGATACCGCCACCGACGGTGACGAACTTGGTGTCGATGATCGGGATGCCGGCGCGCTGCACCATCTCGTCGGTCCAGATGTCGGTGTCGATCAGTTCGGGGGTGAGGTCACCGCCGGCCGGTGGGGCCGGTGGCGGCTGGCGAGGCGGTTGCTGGCGGGGCGGTGGCGCGGGTCGAACGGGTGGCTGGCTCACCCTGGTTCCCCCTTATGCAGGCGCGCTGCGGTTCGTCCTGGCAGGCCAGGTACCGAGCGGGACGGACGACGGATGTGATCTTCACTCATGTGGACCCATGGGGTCCAGGCATAGGTGCAACCGACGGTCATCTTGATGCAATTGAGGCCAAGATCGCCCGGGTCAGCGTGATCAGATCCGCCGGGGCAAGTTCGACCTGCAATCCCCGTTTGCCGGCGCTGACCAGGATCGTCCGGTGATCGGTGGCGGTGCGATCGATCACGGTCGGTAACGGCTTGCGCTGGCCCAACGGCGAGATGCCGCCGGCGACGTAGCCGGACGATCGTTCGGCGTCGGCGACCTTCGCCATCGCCGCCTTCTTGCCGCCGACCGCCGCGGCGAGCGCCTTGAGGTCCAGCTGGCTCGACACCGGCACGATGCCGACGGTCAGCTTCCCGTCGACCGTGGCGACGAGCGTCTTGAAGACCCGCTCCGCCGGCCAACCCAGGGCCTGGACGACCTCGTCGCCGAACGCGGTCGAGTTCGGGTCGTGGTGGTAGGGGTGCAGCGTGTGCGGCGTCTTGGCCCGGGTCAGGGCCGCGATCGCGGGAGTGGGGGCGCCGGCCACGGGGGCACCCTATCCGGGCTCGACCTCGCGGGCGATCACCGACATCGACTCCAGGTGGGGTCCGCCGAAGGAGGTGACCATGGCGACGTCCGAGGCGTCCCGCCCGCGTCCGATCAGCACTCGACCCTTGCGCCGCCGGTTGTTGCGCGGGTCGAAGGTCCACCACCGGTCGCCGAGCCACACTTCCATCCACGCGGCGAAATCCATCGGCGCCGGGTCGGCCGGGACGTCCAGGTCGGGCAGGTACCCGAAGACGTAGCGGGCCGGGATGTTCAGCGCGCGGCAGAAGGTGATCGCCAGGTGGGTGAAGTCGCGGCAGACCCCGAAACCGGAGGTGTTCACGTCGACCGCCGTCGAGGTGGGCGAGCTGCTCCCGTAGGCGAACTGCAGATGGTCGTGCACGTGCTGGCAGATGGCCGCGACACGCCCGTAGCCGGGCGTCA
>JBGALY010000042.1:0-36305 GCA_044223435.1 Nakamurella sp. | reverse complement strand
ACCACCACCGGCTACCACTGGACCACCCCACTGGACCGCACCTACACCCGACCCCACACCCGCCTCTGGCAACCACCACCCGAACACACACCCCCACCCCCGCCACCACCCGAAGACCCCGACCCACCACCGTTCTGACCCGGTGTCGCCAATGTGCCGTGCGACGCGGACACCCTCGGCGCCCCAACGGCTGGTTCGGATCACCCAGGCGTTCACGCTTGGCGCCCCCAGCAGGAGGCCGTGACCGGATGCGGCTCCCGCCTGCGCTGTTTCGGCGACGGGCCGGTGAGGTTGCCGCTACCCGAGCCGGAGCACCACCACAGGACGCCGCCAGCCCGACCGAGAGCAGGACACCGCCGGCCCAAGCCGGCACCACCACAGGACGCCGCCAGCCCGACCGAGAGCAGGACACCGCCGGCCCAAGCCGGCACCACCACAGGACACCGCCGACCCGAGCGACCAGAGGGTGATCGCCCGGGCAGCCCGGGTCGGGCCGATCAGACCGGCACGGTCTGGGGCGGCCCACAGACGATCATCGGGCCGTGCGGCCCCGGACCGTCACCGGCCGGGTGACCGTTCCCCGGTTGGCGCAACCGTGGCAACCGCCGCGGGGCCGCCGCCGCGGCCGGCTGAGGGGCTCTGCCGCGGCGCTGACGGCGCGGCGGGTCAGCGTGCCGAGGTCAGCCGGCTGGTCGTGCGAAAACCCTCCGGCGCAAGCTGTTCCAGATCCCGATCGAGCGCACCGGTTCGACCGGGCAACGCGACGACGGACAGCACCGTTGCCGGACCGCCGAACCCGCGCGCCGGGTGGGTGGTCACGGTCCAGCCGCGGTCGGCCAACTCCTCCGCCAGGTCGGCGCCTTCGCCGGGCAGCACGATCCGGTATTCCACCGGGTCGCCGGCAAACTTCCCGTCCACCACGACCCCGAGGTACACCCCGATGGCGACGCCGATCGCGTAGCCCGCGATGTTGGCGGGGCGGTCCAGGTTGGTCACCACCTGGCTGATGGCCACGACGGACAGCACCGCGTTGACGGCGCCGAGCGCGGCCGCGATCCGCTTGCGGCCGCGGGTGGACAGCGCAACCCGGACCTGCCATACCGCCACCTCGAGGACGACCAGCACCCCGATCACGACGGGCTGGATGACGGCGTCGATCACGGCATGGCTCCTGACGATGTCGGGATGTCGATGGCTTCGGTGGGGCGAGGCAGCGCCCACCGGGTGCGGCGCCCAGGAAGAAACTAGACACGTGCACCCGTCGGTCTCGTCGGGAAACCTCCCTATCTCGACCGCGGCGACCACCCATCTCTGGGCCTCGCTGCGGGCCCGGGACACCCGGCGCACCTCGGCGGCCGTCACCGAACACTCGCCACGATCACCCACGAACCGAACCGGCCGGTGCGGCCACTGGTGTCACGGCTTCGTTTTGTCGTCGATCGGGCCGCGCGCGATGGTGCTCAGGGCCAAGGTCCGGTGCCGCCGTGAACCGCCGACCACGAACCACCAACCACCAACGACCAACGACCGGCCACCTCGCGCTGCCCGCCGCCACCGCGGACGATGGGGGGCGACATGACGCGGAGGGGGACGACGTGACGGTCTACCGCCAGGCACTGGCCGGCCACCACTACGAATTCGACGGCATCGTCGACCTGCTGGCTCGGGCCACACCCCAGCGGAGCGGCGACGAACTGGCCGGCTGCGCCGCGCAGTCCGACGCGGAACGGGTAGCCGCCCAATGGGCGCTGGCAGACATCGAGTTGTCGACCTTTCTGGAGCATCCGGTGGTGCCCTACGACGCCGACGACGTCACCCGGCTCATCCTGGACCGGCACGACCAGGCCGCGTTCGCACCTGTCGCCTCGCTCACCGTCGGCGAGTTCCGGGACCGGTTGCTGGCGATCGCCGCATCCCCGGAGGCCGCCACGGAGCTCACCGCACTGGCTCCCGGCCTGACCCCGGAAATGGTGGCCGCAGTCAGCAAGCTGATGCGGGGCGCCGATCTGATGTCGGTGGCCAAGGCCGCGCAGGTCACCACCGCCTTCCGCAGCACCATCGGGCTGCCCGGCCGGCTGGCCACCCGGTTACAGCCCAACCACCCGACGGACGATGCCCGCGGCGTGGCCGCCGCGGTGCTCGACGGCCTGCTGCTGGGCTCCGGAGACGCCGTCATCGGTATCAACCCGGCGACCGATTCGCCGGCCACGGTCACCGAACTGCTGCACCTGCTCGACGACATCCGTTCCCGCTTCGACATTCCCACCCAATCCTGCGTGCTCACGCACGTCACGACGACACTGGACCTGATCGCGCGGGGCGCGCCGGTCGACCTGGTCTTCCAGTCGATCGCCGGCACCCAGGGCGGCAACTCCGCCTTCGGGGTGGAACTGGCGATGCTGGACGACGCCCGGGCCGCGGCACTGGAGCTGCGCCGTGGGACGGTCGGTGACAACGTGATGTACTTCGAAACCGGTCAGGGATCGGCACTCTCGGCCGGGGCCCACCTGGGTGCCGGCGGCCGGCCGGTCGACCAGCAGACTCTCGAGGCACGCGCCTACGGCGTCGCCCGGGAGTTCGACCCTCTGCTGGTGAACACGGTCGTGGGATTCATCGGGCCCGAGTACCTCTACGACGGCAAGCAGATCATCCGGGCCGGCCTGGAGGATTACTTCTGCGGCAAGCTGCTCGGCCTGCCGATGGGCGTGGACGTCTGCTACACCAACCACGCCGAAGCGGACCAGGACGACATGGACAGCCTGCTGGTGCTGCTCGCCGCAGCCGGGGTGGCGTTCGTCATCGCGGTGCCCGGCGCCGACGACGTCATGCTCGGCTACCAGAGCCTGGCCTTCCACGACGTGCTCGCCGCCCGGGCCCTACTCGGCTTGCGACCCGCACCGGAGTTCGAGACCTGGCTCGCGGCGGTCGGTCTGGATGACGGGCAGGGCCGAATCCGGCGGATCGACCCGGCCGGCTCGGCGTTGCGCCAGCTGACGGTGTCCCGGTGAGCGTCCAGCCGAGCGACCCGACCAACGACCCGACCAGCGGCGCGCCGCCGGACTTCTGGGACCCGCTGCGGGCGACCACGCCGTCCCGGATCGGCCTGGCCCGCACCGGCGATGCGGTGTCCACCCGGCACCTGCTGGAGTTCCGCGCCGCGCACGCCGCCGCCCGGGACGCGGTGCACGAGCCGCTCGACGTCCCCGCGCTGGCCGCGGCGCTGACGGCCGTCGGGCTGGGCGAGCCGGTCGTGGTGACCAGCCGGGCGGCGGGGCGCAGCGAGTACCTGCGGCGGCCCGACTTCGGCCGCCGCCCGGCCTCGCTGGAGCCGCTCGATCCGCTCCCCCGCGGCCGGGACATCGGCGTCGTGCTGGCCGATGGGCTGTCCGCGCGGGCGATGGCCGAGCACGGCGCCCCGCTGCTGCGGGCGCTGGTCGACGCGTTCGCCGGCCGCTGGAGCGTGACGCCGCCGGTGATCGCGACCCAGGCCCGGGTCGCGCTGGGCGATCACATCGGGACCGCGCTGGGCGTGGGCACCCTGCTGGTGGTCATCGGGGAACGGCCCGGCCTGTCGGTCGCCGACAGCCTGGGCATCTACCTGACCCAGGCGCCCCGGGCCGGGCTGACCGACGCCGACCGCAACTGCGTGTCCAACATCCACCCGCCGGGCGGGCTGGGCTACGCCGAGGCCGCGCGGGTGACCGCCGGGCTGGTCGAGGGCGCCCGGGCGTCGGGCCGGTCCGGGGTGACGCTGAAGGACACCTCCCGAGCGGCGCTCGACGGCAACGCCCGGTCGGCCCTGGACTGACGCACCTCCCGGGCGGCGCTGAGCGGCACCGCCCCAATCGGCCCCGGACCGACACCCACTCACCGGACGCCGGAACCCCGGCACTTCCACCCGCCGGAACCCGGGCCGCCGGGCGGGCAGCATCGGGCGACCCGACCCCAGGATGGAACCTGGCCCGGTCGCTGCCGCACGCCTGCGGTGGCCAGCACGCATCCATCCGAGGAGCCCGCATGCCCGACCCGCACGATCTGCCGGACTACTCCGAGGCCGACCTCACGGTCGGCCACCAGAAGGAATACGCGGCGGGGATCAAGGCGGTCGGCATCTCGATGAAGCGCGCCCTGGCCCACATGGGCCCGGTGCGCACGGCCCAGACGCTGACCCGGCTCAACCAGGCCGAGGGCTTCGACTGCATGAGCTGCGCCTGGCCCGATCCCGAGGTCGGCCACCGGCACACCGCGGAGTTCTGCGAGAACGGGGCCAAGGCGGTGGCCGAGGAGGCCACCACCGCCCGGGCGACGCCCGAGTTCTTCGCCGCGCACAGCATCGCCGAGCTGGACGCCCGCTCCGAATGGTGGCTGGGCCAGCAGGGCCGGTTGACCCATCCGCTGGTCAAACGACCCGGCGCCACCCACTACACGCCCATCGAGTGGGACGAGGCGTTCGCCCTCATCGGGGACGAGCTCAACGCGCTCGGCAGCCCGCACGAGGCCGCCTTCTACACCTCCGGCCGGGCGTCGAACGAGAGCGCGTTCGCGTACCAGCTGTTCGTGCGCGCATTCGGCACCAACAACCTGCCCGACTGCTCGAACATGTGCCACGAGTCGACCAGCGTCGGCCTGGCCGAGTCGATCGGCATCGGCAAGGCCTCGGTCAGCATCGAGGACGTCCATCAGGCCCAGCTGATCATCGTGGCCGGCCAGAATCCCGGCACCAACCACCCGCGGATGCTCTCCGCGCTGGAGATCGCCAAGCGCAACGGGGCGACCATCGTCTCGATCAACCCGCTGCGGGAGGCCGGTCTGACCCGGTTCAAGAACCCGCAGCGGCCGTCCGGGGTCGTCGGCGACGGCACCAAGATCGCCGACCTGCACCTGCCGATCAAGGTCAACGGCGACCAGGCGTTGTTCCAGGCGCTCGGGTCGCTGCTGGTGGAATGGGACGCGCTGGACCACGACTTCATCGCCGCCCATACCACCGGGTTCGAGGCCTGGAAGGCCCACGTCGAGGGCATCGACTGGAACCGGGTGACCGACGTGACCGGGCTGACCCGGGCGCAGATCACCGAGCTCGGGCAGCTGCTGCGCGACTCGTCGGCGACGGTGTTCTGCTGGGCGATGGGTCTGACCCAGCACCGCAACGGGGTGGCCACCATCCGCGACGTCTGCAACCTGGCGTTCGCCCAGGGCAACATCGGCAAGCCCGGGGCGGGCCTGTTCCCCGTCCGCGGGCACTCCAACGTGCAGGGCGACCGGACCATGGGCATCTGGGAGCGGCCGCCGCAGAACTTCCTGGACGCCCTGCAACTCGAGTTCGGCTTCGACCCGCCCCGCGCGCACGGGCTGGACGCGGTCGATTCCATCCGGGCACTGCGCGACGGCCAGGCACACGTGTTCATCGGCCTCGGCGGCAACTTCGTGCAGGCCGCGCCGGACACCGAGGTGGTCATCGAGGCCATGCAGCGGGCCCGCCTGACCGTGCACATCTCGACGAAGCTGAATCGCTCGCATCTGGTCTGCGGGCGGACCGCGCTGATCCTGCCGACGAAGGGCCGGACCGAGAAGGACGTCCAGGCCTCCGGCGAGCAGTGGATCTCGGTCGAGGACTCCACCTGCGCCGTCCACGCCTCGCGAGGCCCGCTCACGCCTGCCAGCCCGCACCTGAAGTCCGAGGTCGACATCGTCTGCCGGATGGCGGAGGCGACCCTCGGCGATCGGTACGGGATCAATTGGACGGCGATGCGGGAGGACTACGGCGTGATCCGCGGTCACATCTCCCGGGTGGTCGCCGGCTGCGAGGCGTACGAGGTGAACGTGCGCCGGCCCGGCGGTTTCGTGATGCCGCACCCGCCCCGGGACAGCCGCACCTTTCCCACCCGGTCCGGGCGGGCCGAGTTTGCCGTCTCGACGATCGAGGCGATCCAGGCGCCGCCCGGGCACCTGGTGCTGCAGACCCTGCGCAGCCACGACCAGTACAACACCACGATCTACGGTCTGTCCGACCGCTACCGCGGCATCGAGGGCGGCCGGAAGGTGATCTTCCTGAACGCGGAGGACATCGCGGCCGGCGGGTTCGCCGACGGCCAGCTCGTCGACATCGAGACCCACTGGCCCGACGACGACGTGGTCCGCTGCGTGCGCGCGTTCCGGATCGTCGCCTACGACACCCCGGCCGGGTCGGCGGCGGCCTACTACCCGGAGACGAGCCCGCTGATCCCGCTGGATTCGACCGCGTTGGAGAGCAACACCCCGACGTCCAAGTCGGTGATCGTGCGACTGATGCCGGCCGGTCAGGGGCACGAACACCAGGTCGCCGACGCCAGCCAGGACGCGACCGGCTCCGACTGGTCGCACAAGTGGGAACCGGATGTGGAGGAGTATCTGTCCTGACCGGGACCCGTCGGGCACCCGGACGGATGGACGGCTGCCGGCCGGTCGGAGCGCTCCTCAACGCTCGTCGGCAGCCGCCCCCTCGACCAGGTCGGTCACGTCGACCTGGGTGCCGATGAAGTGGGTGACCAGGCCGGTCTGTGGGTCCCTGATCGGCGAGATGGACACCCGGTTCCAGAACGACGTGCCGTCCCGCCGGTAGTTGCGGATCACCACGCTGACATCGCGGTGGCACCGGATTCCGTCGGACAATCGGGCGACCTCGACGCGATCGGTCGCCGGCCCCTGCAGGAACCGGCAGTTGCGACCCAGGATCTCGTCGGGCGCATAGCCGGTCATCCGCTGGAACGAGGAATTGGCATAGACCAGCGGCAGGTCGTCGGCACTGCTGGCGATCGTGATCCCCTGAACCGCACCGCTGGCGGCCACCGCCCGCAACAGCACCGCCGGCAGCCCGGCCGGTGAAAATGGGATGTCGGAATCGGACCCACTGCGCATGATCGGAGTATGCCCGCTCCGACTGTCAGCTTCCGGCAGGTGACCATCGACGACTTCGGCCTGCTGGCCCACTGGCTCGCCCAGCCGCACGTCCACCGGTGGTGGTACCACGAGTTCACAGCGGAGGCCGTGGACCGTGATTTCGGTCCGTCCGCCCGCGGCGAGGAGCCCAACGAGGACCTGTTGGCCCTCGTGACGGACGGCGCCGAGGTCCGCCCGGTGGGGCTGGTGCAGCGCAGCTTCTGGCACGACTATCCCGAATATGTCCGGGAGATCGAACACCTCCTGCCCATTCCGGCGGACGCGGTCACGATCGACTACCTGCTCGGCGAGGTGGCCGACACCGGCCACGGGCTCGGGCCGGCGATCATCCGCGCGGTGCTGGCCGACACCTGGGACCGGCTGCCCCGAGCCGGCTGCGTGATCGTGCCGGTCGCCCGCGGCAACCGGCCGTCCTGGCGGGCCCTGGAGAAGGCCGGCTTCACCCGGGTCGCCGAGGGCGACCTGGAACCGGACAACCCTGCCGACCCGCCCGACCACGTCGTCTACCGCCTCGACCGCCCTGACAGGCCCGAACGCCCCGACCACCCCGAACGCCCGGAACGCCCCCACCGCGACTGCCGTTGATCATGGGCTTTCCGCCCTTTCGAGTCCACGGTCGCTGACCAGGGCGGGCCCATGATCAACTCACTTGTCGGGGTGGGAGCGGCTCAGTCGTCCGTCGGCTGGGCGCGCTTGGCCAGCACCTGCAGCTCGTCCCAGACGGCGCGGGCCCGGTCGACGCAGACGACCACCAGATCCCCGGGGTTGGCCCACTCGACCGCGGCCCGGGTGGACTCGATCTCGTCCAGCACGGTCTCGATCTGCTTGACCCGGCCACCCTCGGCCTGACCCTGGCGCGCGCCCTGCACGATCAGCGCCGCCGTCTCGCCCCGCCGGCGGCCACGCAGCCGATCGTCCTCCCGGACGATGATCAGGTCGAAGTGCTTGGCCGCCTGCCGACCCAGGTCGATCATGTCCTGATCGCGCCGGTCGCCGGCGGTGGCGATGACGCCGATCCGCTGCGGACGTTCCAGCACCGAATCGTCGTCGAAGAACCGGTCCACGAAATCGCCGAGCGCGATCATCGCCGGCGCGTTGTGGCAGTAGTCGACGATGACCTTCACCCCCTTGACCTCGGTCAGGTTCATCCGACCCGGCGCGGAGTAGTACGACGGGGTGAACGTGCGGAGCCCGCCGCGGATGTCACCCAGATGCGCCCCGGCGCAATACGCGGCGGCCGCCGCGGCCATGGCGTTCTGCACGTTGAACATGGCCTTGCCACCGAAGGTCGCCGGCACGAGATGCGTGTAGGCCAGCGGCATCCGGCGCCGGCCGTGCACCAGCACGATCAGGTCGCCGAGCTCGGAACGTTCGAGGATCACCGCCTTGCCGCCGCGCCGGCAGTGGTCGGAGATCATCCGGTTGTCCGGCTCGATGGAAAACCAGACCACCTCTCCCGAGCAGGCCCGCCGCATATTTGCCACCAGCGGGTCGTCCGCATTCAGCACGGCCGCGCCGTTCTTCGGGACCGCCTCCACGATCACCTGTTTCACCTGGGCCAGCTGCTCGACGGTGTCGATACCACGCAACCCCAGATGGTCCGGAGCGACGTTGAGCACGACGGCCACGTCGTTGCGCGCGTAGCCCAGGCCCTCACGCAGGATGCCACCGCGGGCCACCTCGAACACCGCGAAGTCGACCCGTGGGTTCTGCAGCACCATCCGGGCCGAGCGCGGGCCGGACGCGTCGGACCGGATGACCAGCCGGTCGTCGATCACCACGCCGTCGGTGGAGGTCATTCCGACTTTGCGGCCCATCGACTTGAAGATGTGGCCGATCATCCGGCTGCAGGTCGTCTTGCCGTTGGTGCCGGTGACCGCGACGATCGGGATCCGCGCGTTGCTACCGGGCGGGAACATCAGGTCGACAACGGGTTTGGCCACATACTGCGGGTCGCCGATGGTCGGGTGGGTATGCATCCGGAAACCCGGGGCGGCGTTGACCTCGCAGATCGCGCCGCCGGTCTCCCGCACCGGCTGGGTGATGTCCGGGCAGAGGAAGTCGATCCCGGCGATGTCGAGGCCGACGACCCGCGCGGCCTCCTCGGCGATGTCGATGTTGTCCGGATGGGCTTCGAACGTGCGGTCGATGGAGATGCCGCCGGTCGACATGTTGCCGGTCAGCGCGAGTTTGACCATCTCACCGCGCGGCGGCACGTCCGTCATCTCGTACCCCTGCGCACGGACCAGCTCGACCGCGGCGTCGTTGACCTCGATCCGGGTGAGCACCTTCTCGTGCCCGACGCCGCGCCGGGGGTCGGCGTTGGTCGCCTCCACCAGGGCGGCAACGGTTTTCGCTCCGTCGCCGATGACGTGCGCCGGCACCCGTTCGGCAATGGCGATCATCTGGCCGCCGATCACCAGGACGCGGTAGTCCTTGCCGGCGATGTAGGACTCGACCAGTACGTAACCCCGGCGGGACTGGTCGTAGGCCTCATCGAATGCAGCGAGTACGGCCGCCTCATCTTTCAGGTTGATCGCGACGCCGCGGCCGTGGTTGCCGTCCAGCGGCTTGACCACGACGGGGTAGCCGATGCGCCGGGCGATCCGGACCGCGTCGTCGGCCCGGCGCACCACCTCCGATGCCGGCACGGGCAGCCCGGCGGCGGCCAGCAGCCGGTTGGTCAATTCCTTGTCCGAGGCGATGTCGACGGCCAGCGACGAGGTCAGCGAGGTCATGGTGGCCCGGATCCGCTGCTGGTTCACCCCGTAGCCGAGCTGCACCAGAGAGCCGGAATTGAGTCGCTGGTAGGGAATGTCGCGGGCGATCGCCTCGTCCAGGATGGCCTGGGTGGACGGGCCGAAGGCGACCCGCTGGCAGGTCCGCAGGAACGCGTCGTGCTCGGTGGCGAAGTCGAACCCGGCCTCGCCGTCCGCGGCGGACAGATCGTTGTCGGGGACCAAATGGTTGACCAGCCGGACCGCCAGCCGCCCCGACAAAGTGCCGACCGTGTCGTCCAGGTAGCCGTAGATGACGTTGTAGACGCCGTCCTCGCCGGTCGACCGGGTCTTGCCCCGGGTGATCTCGTGGCCGGCCGTTCGCTGCAGTTCCAGAGCGACGTGTTCGACGACATGGCCGGCCCAGGTGCCCTCGACCAGACGCTCGACGAACCCGCCGTCCCGGCCCCGGGAACACTGATGGTCGTGCAACCCGGGCAGCAGGTCGATGAGGGACTCGGTGAAACCGGGCAGTGTGTCGGTCGGCCGCTGCTCCAGCCGGCCGATGTCGACCACCAGGTGCACCGCCGGCTCGTACGACCAGAAGTTCGGCCCCCGGTACACCCGCGTCTCACGGATCGTGATGTCGGGTTCGCCAGTACCCGACACGAACGCCTGATCCGCCGTCGACGCGGCCATTGCAGCCCCTTCCAACACATTCACCCGCGGGAGTAGTTGAGATTCTGCCCCGGACCCACCGAGATCGCGCAGCCGCCTCGACCGCCCACCGGCAGCGCCCGATCGTCGACGGTGCGACGTGCACGCCGTGCCGGCACGTGCCCCTCCCGATGCGGCCCGGAGCCGGCTCGGTGCCGGATCGGTGCCCTTTCGGGCACCCCGGGGTACGCGATGGGGCCAATCACCGCCGTGGCCGACCCATCGGTGGTGGAATCGTCGGTGCGGCGCACCTCCGCGTCGCCCGCCGACCGTCGAGGACCAGCCGTGCAGATCGCCGCGCGGGCACCGGCCCGTCACCCCGTGGTCGCCGACCAGCCCGGGGCGGGGACCCATGCCTCGCCGGGTCAGCTGACCCGGCTGCAACGGTCGGTCGGCAACGCCGCGGTGGCCGCGTTGCTGTCCGGGCAGGCGGGCGGACCGGTCCAGCGACGGTGCGACCCGGCGACCCAGAGCTGCCCGCCGGCGGATCCCGGAGCCTCGGGGGACGTGTCCAGCATCGACGGCGACCTGCTCGCCACGCTCGCGCAGATCGACGCGCAACGCCCGACCACCAATCCCGCGATGAACCGCGTGCTGGCCCGCACGGTGCCCGCGTCCGCGCTCGGCGGCGCCGCCCCGGTCGTCGCGTACGCCGGGATGGTCGGTCTCGGTGGCGGCGTGGGCGGGACATCCGGCGTGCCCGCGGGGCTGCTCGCGACGGAGACATTGGCGGCCGAGGGCATGACCGCCGCCCAGGGCATCGCCGCCGCGCAGGGGGTGGCGACCACCACGACCGCCGTGGTGGAGGGCAGTTCACTCGGCGCCACCCTCATGGGCGCCGGCGAGGGTCTGCTGGCGATCGAGGCCGCCGGCGGGGCCGAGGTCGAGGCAGCCACCGGGCCGCCCGGATGGATCGTCGGGGCGATCGTTCTGCTCGCCGCCGGCGCGGCGATCGGCGCCGGTTACATCCTGCTTCGTCACCCCGACTCGGTCCACGCCGCGACCACGCCGGCCACCACGCCGGCCACCACCACCCGCCGGTACCCGAACCAGACCTGCGACGACACGCTCCTGGACCAGCTGCAGGCAACCAAGGATCAGATCTGCGGACGAATTCCGGGCGCCAGCTGCAGCCCCGCCAAGGTGAGCCAGAAGAAGCTCGACCGGACGCCGTGTTCGATGATCCGGCTGCGGATCCAGGCGCTGCGGAACTGCATGCGGGCCCGGCAGGACATCCAGGATCAATGTTTCGGCGGCGTACCCGATGCGGCGCACCAGCAGGCGATGGCCGAGATCCAGAACGCCATCAACCACTGTCTGGCCCTGGAGGCAGTGAACTGCGCCCCGGGTCATCCGATGGCCAACCTGTGACCACCGCCGACCTGTTCGAGCGCATCGCGGCCCACGACGTCAGCGGCGTGGCCGACCTGCTCGCCGGTGGGGCCGACCCCAACACGCCCCGGACCGCGCATCCCGGTTGGCGACCCCTGCACGCCGCGATCGAGGAGCTCGAGGACGGTGGGCCCGTCGACGTGATCATCGCGCTCGTCCGGCACGGCGCGGACCCCGACGCATTCGACTCGGCCCGCGACGCCACCCCGCTGCTGATGGCGTTCTTCCGGGAGCAGTGGACTGCGGTCCGGCTGCTGCTCGCGGCCGGGGCATCGGCCGACACGGTCGGCGCCGAAGGCGATACGCCGCTGCTGTGCGCGGTGGACGTCGGCGACCCGGAACTCGTCCGGCTGGTACTCGTCGCCGGGGCGGGTGCCACCTTGGAACGGCCCCGCGGGCTGGACGGGTTGACCCCGCTGGGTCTCGCGGTGCGCCGGCTGGACGTCGAATCCGCCCGGATGCTCCTCGCCGCCGGTGCCAGACCCGACGCTCCGGACGCCGACCGGCGAACGGCCCGCGACCTCCTACCGGCCCGGACCCCGGACAACGCTGGCCGCTGGGACCGGCTCAGCGAGCTGATCGGCCCCTGACCCCGAGTCTGCGCACCGCCCCCGGCCGTCGGCTCAGGCAGCCTCCCGCCGGTGCCGGCCGAGGCCCGCCGACGGCGGTGCCGGTGGCGGGGACCCCGTCACCCCGCGCAGCACCACCTGCCGGACGGCGTCGACGGCGCGGTCGACGTCATCGATGCTGTTGTAGAGGTAAAAACTGAGCCGGCAGCTGGCCGGCGGGTCCAGGCCCAGGTCGTGGTGCGCGAGAGTGGCGCAATGGCAGCCGGCCCGGGACTCCACCCCGAGCCGGTTGAGGGCCGCGGCCAGGTCGAACGGGTTGCACCCCGCCACCGTGAACGCCACCAGCGGCGAGCGCGCACCGCCCGGTGGCACTCCCAGCACGCGGAGCCCCGGCACGGCCGACAATCCTTCGACGGCCCGCCGGGTCAGCGCGGCCGTGTGCCCGCCGACCCGCTCCATCGTCCGCCGGACGACCGGCTGCGGCATCGGGTCCTCGGTGCGGAAGTACAGCCGCTGCGGGTCGCCGCCCATCAGGTCGGCGATCAGCCGCAGCGCCTGCGCCGAGGCGATCACGCCGAGAATGTTCGGCGTCCCGGCCGAGTACTTCCACGGCAGCTCGTTGTAGCCGACCGCGTCCGGCGACACCCGGCCGTCGGCGATCATGTCGCCGCCGTAGAGGAACGGCAGCGAGTGCTCCAGCAGGTGTTCCTTGGCGTAGAGGACACCCACCCCGAACGGCGCCAGCATCTTGTGGAACGAGAACACCAGGTAGTCCACGTCCAACGCCTGCACGTCGACGAACGAACTCGGCACCAGCTGCGCGCCGTCCACCAGGAGTCGCGACCGGCGCTCACCGGTCGGCTGCGGGTACCCGCTCCCGTCGGCGATCGCCCGCACCATCGGCAGGGGCGGCTTGCTGCCCAGGAAGTTCGAGGCGCCGCTGCAGCCGACCAGCTTGGTCCGCGAGTCCACCAGCGAGGCCAGGTGATCCAGGTCGAGCTCGCCCGTGCGGTGATCGAACCGGGCGATCCGCAGTTCCACCCGGCGACCCAGGCGCGGCAGGATCTCCCGGCACAATCCGTGCCAGGGAACGTAATTGGAGTTGTGTTCGAGCATGGTGGTCACCACGTTGTCGCCGTCCCGGAACTCGGTGAGCAGCGAGTACATGACCGCGTTGATGGCCTCGGTGGTGTTGCGGTAGGTGGCGATCGACCGTCGACCCGAGGCGCCCAGCCAGCCGGCGATGATGTCGTAGGACGACTCGAACCGGTCGGTCGTGTACGCCGAGGCGTCCGACTGACCGCGATGCACGTTGTCGTAGAACGGCGTCAGGCTGCGGTACAGATCGAGTAACTGCCGTGGCGGCTGGGTGCTGGCGGCGTTGTTGGTGACCACCCGCCCACTGCGGTCGAAATCGAACTGTTCCCGGAGGTGGGCGAGCTCGGCGACTGACAGGCTCATGCCGACATCGGAGCGCTCCGCGGGGAACGGTGATACCGCGCTCGGCGCGAGATCGCGTCGCAGGTGTCCGTCGGCCATGTTCCGGGGTACGCAGGACCGGCCCGGGCGGTTCGCCGGACCCGGATACCCGTGTCCGTCCGGCCCTTGCGCCACGGGCAGCGAGATCGGCCGCCGCTGGGCAGGAACCGGCACCACACCGCCGGCGGGACTTCGATACTGACCGGTGTGCCCATCCTGCGCGAGCCTAAGATCGACACCCACCTGCATCTGCTGGATCCCCGGCGGTTCCCGTACCACCCGCAGGCCTGGTACCGCCCGGTGCAGAACGAGCAGGGGTCGGCCGAGCAGCTGATCGACCTGTTCGACGCGTTGGCCGTGCGGCATGCCGTGGTCGTCGGCCCCAACTCCGGTTACGACACCGACAACCGCTGCCTGCTTGACCTTCTGGACCGCGGCGCGGGCCGGTTCCGGGGCGTGGCGGTGGTGGACAACCGGATCGGCCGGGACGAACTGGTCGCGCTGCGCGACCGGGGCGTCGTCGGCACGACCATGCAGGCCGCGTTGCTGGGCGTCGAGCACTTCGCCGACGCCGCGCCGCTGCTGCACCACCTGCGCGAGCTGGGCATGTTCGCCGACGTCCAGGTGCAGGGCGACCAGCTCGTCGAGCTGGCCCCGCTGCTGGACGGCTCCGGCGTCGAGGTGTTGATCGATCACTGCGGCCGCCCCGACCCGGCCGCGGGGCTCGACCAACCGGGCTTCGCCGCGCTGCTGCGCGCCGCCGCGACGGGCCGCTACCGCGTCAAGCTGTCCGGCCTGGTCAAGTGCTCCACGCAGCGCTACCCCTGGCCCGACGCCTGGCCGTACGTGCAGGCGCTGGTCGAGGCGTTCGGCCCGGAACGCTGCCTGTGGGGCTCGGACTGGCCGTTCCGACGGGCGCCCGAACGCATCGACTACGCGACCGTTCTGGCGCTGACCGAACGGCTGCTGCCCGACTCCGCGGTCCGCGAGCAGATCCTGTGGGGCACACCGGCGCGGCTCTTCGGGTTCACCGGCTGACGGCCGTCAAGCTGGTCGGATGTCGATCGACATCGAATTGACCTTCTGGCAATGGGTGCTGGCCATCGTCTTCGTCCTGGGTGTCGGCTTCGTCTCCGGGCGGATCCTGGGCATCCACCGGGGATTCCTCCGGGCCACCCTGGCCGGCATCGTCGGGTCGTTGGTCGGCCTGGTCCTGGCGACGGCGGTGCTCAACGACCGCCTGGACGACGAGGGCATCGCGGCCAACCTGCTGCTGACCACCTTCGGCTTCGCCCTGCTCGCCACGATGATCATCTCGGTCACCCTGGAGGCGGTGCTGCGGCCCCGCCGGCGCGGCCGGCGAGTGTCCTGGCGGACCCGGCTCCGGGCGTTCTCCACCGTGGGCGGCCGCCTCGTCGAGGTGACCCGGATCGCCCGCCGGCACGGCCTGGTCGGCCGGCGGCTGGTCTCCCGGTCCGCCCTGACCAGCCCGGAGGGCGGCCGCCGGATCCGCGGCTTCCTGGAGGACTGCGGCGGCGTGTTCATCAAGTTCGGGCAGATCGCGTCCACCCGGGCCGACCTCATCCCGCCCGCGGTGATCGTCGAACTGTCCGACCTGCAGTCGAACGTGAAGAAGGTGCCGAGCGAGGCGATCCGGGCCGCGATCGAGAGCGAGCTGGCCCATCCGGTCGACGAGACGTTCGCCCGGTTCGACGACGAGCCGCTCGCCGCCGCCTCCATCGGCCAGACCCACACCGCCGTGCTCCCCGACGGGCGACCGGTGGTGGTCAAGGTGCGCCGGCCCGGCGTCGAGGTCGGGGTGGCCCGCGACTCGGCGGTGCTGCGCTGGGCCACCCGGCAACTCAGCCGTCGGTCGGAAGCGGCGCGCTCGCTGGGTTTGCAGGCGATCTCGGACGAGCTCATCCGCTCGGTCGAGCAGGAGCTCAACTACGTGCACGAGGCAGCCAACGCCAAGGCGCTGAGCGTGGTGCCCACGACGGGGGTGCAGATCCCGCCGGTGGTCTCGGCGCTGAGCACCGAGGGCGTGCTGGTCATCAGCCGGGTCGCCGGGGTGCCGGTGTCCGACACCGGTGCGGTGGACCGGTGCGGGGTGGCCCGCTCCGTGCTGGCGGACCGCCTGCTGACGGCGTTCCTGAACCAGGTCATGGTCGCCGGGGTGTTCCACGCCGATCCGCACCCCGGCAACATCCTCATCGACGGCGAGGGCACGCTCTGGCTGATCGACTTCGGCGCCGTCGGGTTGATCGACCCGGTCACGATGGAAGCCCTGCAGCTGATGGTCGGCGGGCTGGCCACCCATCAGCCGGCGCTGATCGCCCGCGGGCTGCGATCGATGTCCGGCGCGGCCGGCGAGTCGCTGGACACCCAGGCGCTGGAGGCGGAGCTGAGCCGGCTGCTGTCGGAGCAGATGCACGCCGGCGGCTTCGACCCGCGCAGCCTGCAGCAGATCATCGGGGTGATGCGCACGCACGACCTGCCGGTGCCGTCGACGCTGACCCTGCTGGCCCGGGCCCTGCTCACCCTGGAGGGCACCCTGCGGGTCCTCGACCCGGGCCTGGACCTGGCCGTCGCCGCCCAGTCCCAGCTCGGCACCAGCGTCGAGGCCCAGTCGGCCGACCCCAAGCAGGTCGCGCAGAAGGAACTGATGCGGAACCTGCCCTCGTTCCGCGCCCTGCCCGGACTCACCGAGGACATCGCGCTCCAGCTGCGGGCCGGCCGGATCCGGCTCCAGGTCGACGCCTTTTCCGGGGAGAGCCAGACCCACCTGACCCGGTGGATCGACCAGACCCTGTTCGCGGTGGTCGCCGCGGTCGGGCTGGTGTCCTCCACACTCATGCTGGTCGGGGTCGCGGTGTCCAACGCCGAACGGGAGACCGGCGCCCTGACCGCGGTCGGGTACATCGGGCTGATCATCTCGTCGGTGATGCTCATGCGGGTGGTCGCGCAGATCCTCCGGCGGGACGGCGAGAAGGCCCGCTGACGCCCGATCCGCGTGCCCGGGCCGCCGCCGACCTGCCACCTTCGGACCTGTTCGTGCGCGAATCAGGGCGGAAGGTGGCAAGTCGAGCGCCTTCGGGGGACGAACGGCCGGACTCAGGTGATGGGCGTCGTCACCGACGCGACGCCCTCGACCGCCACCTCGACGACATCACCCGCCACCGCGAACCGAGGCGGGGTGCGCTTGAAGCCGACCCCGTCGGGGGTGCCGGTGGCGATCACGTCGCCGGGGTTCAGGGTCATCACCTCGGACAGGTACGCCAGCAGCTCGCCGACGCCGAACACCATGTCGGCGGTACTGCCGTCCTGCATGGTCTCGCCGTTGAGCCGGGTGGTCAGGCGCCAGCCGTCGCCCGGGTCACCGGTCTGGTCGGCGGTGACGATCTCGGAGATGGGGCCGCTCGCGTCGGCGTTCTTGCCCACCGTCCACAGCCGGGAGTGCAGCTGATGGGTCCGCGCGGACAGGTCGTTGAACGCGGCGTAGCCGAAAACCCCGGCCAGCGCCTCGTCCGGCGTCGCGCCCTTCAGCGGCCGGCCGACGATCGCGGCGAGCTCCACCTCCCAGTCCCAACCGGGCTCGCCTACCGGCACCGGGGCGGCGACCCCGGACGCAATCAGTGAAGCGGTCCACCGGCCGAAGACCGCCGGGTGCTCGGGTACCCGCATCCCCGCCTCGTCGGCGTGCATCCGATAGTTCAGCCCGACGCACAGCACCCGGGCCGACGGCGGCAGCGCAGGAACCTCGGTCACGTCGGCGCGTGCCTGCGTGCCGCCGGGAATCGCTGCGGCCGCGGCCAGCGACCCGGCCAGGTCGTCGTAGAAGTCCCGTACCTGCGCCACCGGCGCGAGGGTCTGGTCCTCGAACAGCCGGGCCACGGTCAGCTGGCCGGCCGCCGGCGCAGTTCGGCGACGGTCTCGTGGGCCCCCTCGGCGGCGATCCGCCGGGTGTCCGGCCGGACTCCCACCGGCACCTCGTCCGGCCGGGTGATGCCCGGCGGTCCGTCGGCCGCCGGCAGACCGGGGGCATCGACCAGCTGCCGCCGGACCACGTCGAACACCGCGCCCCGCGGGAGCGAGTGCAGGCGCACGTCGGAGATCATCAGCGGCTGGGTGCCGGTCGCGGTGTAGGCGGTGGTCAACGCGGCCGACCCGTCCATCACGGTGACCACACCCCGACCCTTGACCTCCAGCCGGCCGTCCGGGCCGATGATCGCCGCGGTGTCCTCGTCGACCCCGATGCCCAACTGGGCGGGATTCCCGGCGACCAGCGCGAGCAGCCGGCCGAACCGGTTCCGCTGGGTGAAGTGCTGATCGACGATCGCCCCCGGCAGCAGGCCGAGGCCCTCGGACACCTGGCTCATCCGGAACTTCGGCGTCGCGCCGCCGCTGCCGAACGACACCATGTGGGTGGACAGGATGCTCGCCCCAGCCGACGTCCCGGCCACCAGGGCACCGCGCCGGTGCGCCCGTCGGATCGCGTCACCGAGCGGAGTGCCGACCACGATCGCGGCCAGCTTGACCTGGTTACCGCCGGTCATGAAGACGCCGGTGCAGTCGTTCACCGCCTCGACCAGATCCGGGGAACCGGCCTGCGCCCGGCTCTCCGGCCGGATACCGACCACCTCGGTCACCCCGAGCGAGGTGAAGATCTGCAGGTAGGCGTGGGTGATCTCGTCCCCCAGCGACGAGGCCGTGGAGATCACCACGATCCGTGACCGGGCGCCGCCGGCCAGCCGCACCACCTCCCGCAGCACGGTCATCCGGCCGACCTTGTCCTCGGCGCCCCCGATCGGCATCACCACCCCCGGCGGGAAGCTCCCGCCGGCGGCCTCCGGGTCGTCGGTCACCCGGGTCACGGTAGTCGAGCCGCCGCCGCGACCGGCGCACCAGGCCCGCCGCGACGCGGCGACCGGGGCGCACCCCCCCGGCCCCCGCCTGTTCCCGCACCGGGTGTACCCAAACCCTTCGGTTCGGAAGATTCCTCACAAGGTCGACGGGCGTTCTCGACGGGTCGGGATTGCTAGCGTCGGACGTGGGTTCAAGGGGGATCCCCGCTTCGTTCGGGCAGCGTCCTTCGCACTGTCACCTGCCCGTTCCCATGTGTAGTGCTCGACGACCCGTCGGGCGCTCATCGTCGGGCCGGAACGCCACCGGTCCCACCCATCCACCGCACCACCGGAGGAGATCCGATGACCACGTACGCCGACGCCACCGACAAGACGGTCGACACCTTCAAGCAGGGCGCCCGGGCCATGACCGACCGGCTGGACTTCCTGGCGACCATGCCGTCGCTGGACTTCGTCGAGCCGGTCGAGCGCTACTTCGATTACCTGCAGAAGGCGGTCGACCTCAACCGCGAGATGCTCATCCGCTGGGCCGAGCTGGCCTCGCAGATGTCCGGCTCGCTGCGCGACGAGGCCCTGAAGGCCGGACACGCCCTGGAGGGCAAGGTTGAGGAGCTCGCCGACAAGACCGGCGAGCTGGCGCTCAAGGGCAAGGACCTGGCCGACCAGGCGGTCGATCAGGCCGGGCAGGTCGTCGACGAGGCCGTCGAGGCCGGCGAGGACGCAGTCGAGGCCGGCAAGCAGACCGCGCGCAAGGCCACCGGCAAGGCCAAGGAACTGGCCGACGACACCACCGACACGGCGCAGGACGTGACCGACGAGGCGGCCGACACCGCCGAGGATCTCGCCGACGACGCCGCCGAGACCGCGCAGAAGACCACCAGCCGCACCCGCCGGCGATAGTCCCCGCGGCCGGCCTTCTCTCACGCGGATCAACGATCGCGTGACCGGCCTGCGGAACATCCACCGGCCTGGCGCCCCGGCCGATGTTCCGCAGGCCCGGCCGACGCTCGACGCGCCATGATCGGAAGGTGGCCGGCCCACCCGTCCTGGGATTGGTCAGCGGGCCCCGGCGAGCACCGGCCAGGTCGGCGGCAGTCCGACCTGCGGACCGGCGGATCGGGCCGACAGCCGGGCCGACGTCAGCAGGAACGGGTTCGGGTTGGCCGCGCACCGGGCGCCCGGGGCAGGCAGCGTGCCGTCCACCAGGTAGCCGACCACGGCGTCGGTGACGCACGCCGACCGGCCGAATGCGGTGTGCCCCCAGCCCTCGTAGGTCAGCAGCCGGCTGGTGCGCAGCAACCGGGCACTGGCCTGCGCGCCCGCGTAGTCCGTGGCCGGGTCGAAGCGGTTGCCGACGATCAGCACCGGGTTTGCGGTCCGGGTGGACCAGGGGCCGGTGTACCGGTCCTGGTTGACCGGCCAGGCCGCACATCCGGCGACTCCCCACCACCAGGCCGGGCCGAAGCGCGAGCCGGCCGCGGCGAACCGGTCGCCGGCCCGCCACTGCTGATAGCTCTTCGGGTACTCCGCGTCCGCGCAATGATTGCCGAAAAAGGCGTCGAGCCCGTTGAAGTAGTAGGGCTGCTCCGGCTCGCCGCCGGCCGCACCCAGGCGAGCCAGCAGGGCCTGCCGGCCGTCCGCGACGGCCGACGCTTCGACGTCACCCTCGGCGAGCGCCAGATCGGCCACCTGGTCCAGCAGGAAGGCGAAACCGCCCTCGCCCGACCAGACCTCGGGTGCGTACAGGGCCGACGTCGTCACGCCGATCAGGCTGTCATAGCTGACCGGCTGGCCGTCCTCGAGCTCCACCGGCTGCTCGCGGATCGCCTTCGCCAGCCGTTCCCACCGGGACGCCGCTCCCTCGGGAGTGTGGAACGGGCACTCGTCGCCGGCCTCGTCGCACAAACGCAGGAACTCCTGCAGCACCATCTGGGTGGACACCCGGTCCGATTCGATCTGCCGCCCGCTCGCGAACAACCGCGGGTCCAGGACGCCGTCGATCACCACCCGACCCACGTTGCGGCCGAACAGGTTCGCGTAGGTCGTGCCGATGTAGCTGCCATAGGAGAAGCCGAGGTAGTTGAGCCGGCGGTCGCCCACGGCCGCGCGCAGCCGGTCGAGGTCGCGGGTCACATCGGCCGTGCTCATGTGCGCGACGATCGGCTGACCACTGGCCGAGCAGCGTCGCCCGTAGTCCCACCACAGATCGTAGAACGCCCGGTACTGGGCCCCCTCATAGGGAAACCAGGGTTGATCATTCAGAAACTCGGCGGCCGCGTCGTTGTCGGCGAAACACTTGATCGGCGCGGTCCCGCCGACCCCGCGCGGATCGAATCCGACCACGTCGTACCGGCCGCCCAGCAATTCACCCAGATAGCTGCCGAACCCGTACCGCACCATCTCCGTTCCGGACCCGCCCGGGCCGCCGGGGTTGACGAACACCGTGCCGATTCGCCGGTCCGGATTCGTGGCCGGCACCCGGGTGAGGGCGACGCCGATCGTGCCCGAGCGAGGCCGGTCATAGTCCAGCGGCACGGTCAACGACCCGCATTGCACCGCCGGATCGCTGAATTCCGGATCGACGGACGGATCAGTCGGGCAAGTGCCCCAGGAGATCGGTTGTGCCGCAGGTCCGTTCGGCCGGTCGGGCGGATGGCCGGCGCCGCCGGATGACACCGGTGCGATCGACAGCGACAGGACCGCGACCATCGCGCAGACGAATCCGGTCCGGGTGGCGGCACGCGTCACAACAACCCCCTCGATCACCACACGGTGCGGTCCGCGCAGCATTGCCAGAAAGTCCCCGACGCCGTCGCCAAGGTAATACCGGCCCGCCCCACTCGCGAGTGGTTTTTCGACACCGGCGTCGCTCGGTGAGAAATTCGATTAGTGTTGCCAACAAATGGTTGCCGGTGCCTACCGCCGGCCGGTCGCGACCATTCCACCCAGATCGTCGTCGACGACGATCCGGGGATGCAGGCGATTCCGGTTCAACTCGCGGACGATGGTGCGACGTTGCGTGCGCCCCACCTCCACCAGCACCAGCCCGCCCGGGGCGAGCCACGGCGGCGCGCCGGCGATCACCCGGCACAGGATGTCGGTGCCGTCCGGCCCGCCGTCCAGTGCGGCGACCGGCTCGTGATCGCGGGCCTCGGGCGGCATCAGCGCGATCGCACCGGTCGGCACGTAGGGAGCGTTGGCCACGAGCACGTCGACGCGTCCGCGCAACCGGACCGGCAGCGCCTCGAACAGATCACCCTGGACGGCGGTTCCGCCGACGGCCGCCACGTTTCTCGCGGCGCACCGCACCGCGACTGGATCCAGATCGGCGGCGAGCAGGTCGATTCCCGGGACCGCCGTCGCGATCGCCATTCCGATCGCGCCGCACCCGCAGCACAGGTCCACCACCACCGGCGCCCGTCGGGTGGGCGGCACCGTCCGCGCCGGCCTCGCCGCTCGCGCCAGGTGCGCCACCGCCTCTCGCACCAGCAGCTCGCTGCGCCGACGGGGAACGAACACCCCTTCGTCCACGACGACCCGCCGCCCGGCGAACTCCACCCAGCCGACGACGTGCTCCAGCGGATGCCCCGCCACCCGCCGTTGCAGCATCTGCGCCAGCTCGGCCGGCGACGTGGCCGCCTCGACCAGGACGGCCGCCTCGTCCTCGGCGAAGACACACCCGGCCGCCCGCAGCCGCGCCACCAGCCAGGCGGGGGGCGTTTGACCCGACCCCGATCCCGGGTACGTCCCTGGTGCGGTCATCGACCGCATCATCGACCATCCAGCACCCGATCGTGAACCACAGGAGGACTCATGTCCGTGTCACTGTCCGGCCGCCGCGTGGCCATCCTGGCCGCCGACGGCGTCGAGCGGGTGGAGTTCGAACAGCCGCGCGACGCCCTGACCGCCGGCGGCGCCCGCGCCGACCTGGTCTCCATCGATCCGGGCACGATCGCCGCCCGGGACCACGATCTGGAGCCCGCCGGCGAGTTCCCGGTCGACGCCGTCGTCCGGGAGGTGTCGGTCGGCGACTACGACGCCCTGGTGCTGCCCGGCGGCACGGTGAACCCGGACAAGCTGCGGGCCGACGCGGCCGCGGTCGACTTCGTCCGGGCGTTCGTCGAATCGGGCAAGCCGGTCGCCGCCATCTGTCACGGGCCGTGGACGCTGGTCGAGGCCGGCGTGCTGAACGGCCGGAGGGTGACCTCCTATCCCAGCATCCGGACCGACCTGGCTAACGCCGGCGCCACCGTGGTGGATCAGGAGGTCGCGGTGGACGGCAATCTGATCACCAGCCGCAACCCCGACGATCTCCCCGCCTTCTGCGCCGCGCTTGTGGACGCCCTGCGCAGCTGATCGCTCGCGGTGACCGAGCCGGCGGATGTGACGAACGGCTCGGATCACGCTGCGCCCACAACCCGCCACGGAGGGTCGCGTCAACCTCCCGTCGCGGCCAGGGGACACTGTGGCCGAGGGACCGGGCCCGCCGTTCGGCGGGCACCGACGGGATCACACGTGGCGGGGTCTGATTCAGAGATGGACGTAATGCTCAGCGACAAGACGGCGGTGGCGGCCGCGCAGCGGGTCGACGCGGTGGTGACCCGATGAAGGCATTGATCGTGGGCGGGGCCGGCTACATCGGATCGGTGGTCACCCGGCTGATGGTGGCCGAGGGTCACGACGTCGTCGTGCTGGACGACTGCTCGACCGGGCATGCCGATTCGGTGCCCACCGGAGTCGAGTTCGTGCGGACCGACATCGGCGAGGCCGGCACCGTCCTGGCCGGGCGCGGTTTCGACGCGGTGCTGCACTTCGCGGCGAAGTCACTGGTCGGCGAGTCGGTCGTCAAGCCGTCCCTGTACTGGCGGACCAATGTGAACGGCACCCGGGCCCTGCTCGACGCCATGGCCGAGCACGGCGTGCCCACCCTGGTGTTCTCCTCGACGGCCGCCACTTACGGAGAGCCCGAGGCCGTGCCGATCACCGAGGAGGCGGCGGCCCGGCCGAGCAGCACCTACGGGGCGACCAAGTTGGCCGTCGACATGATGATCACCGGCGAGTGCGCCGCGACGCCGCTCGGGGCGGTCTCGCTGCGGTACTTCAACGTGGCCGGAGCGGCGCTGGGTGCCGGGGAACGGCACGCGGTGGAGACCCACCTGATCCCGAACGCGCTGGGCGCGGTGGCCGGCACCAAGGACCCGCTGACGGTCTTCGGGGACGACTGGCCCACACCGGACGGCACCCCGATCCGCGACTACGTGCACGTGCTGGATCTGGCCCGCGCGCACGTCCAGGCGCTCGCCGCCGCCCGGTCCGGGGAGCACCTGATCTGCAATCTGGGCAGCGGCGACGGTTACTCGGTCAAGCAGGTCCTCACCGCCATCGAGGAGGTCACCGGGCAGCCGGTGCCGCACTCGGTGGGGCCGCGGCGGGCCGGCGATCCGACCCGCCTGATCGCCTCCAACGCCCGGGCCCGGGAGCGGCTGGGCTGGACGCCGGAGCTGGGCCTGCAGGAGATGGTCCAGGACGCCTGGTCGTTCGCGACGACCGGCGGCACCCTCCGCTGAACCGCGGGGGCCGGCCGTCTGACCGACATCGTTGTCGTCGTCACCGGCGATCGGCCCAATTTCCCCCGGCCGGGCCACCCCGCTGGGCCGACCCGTGGCGCCGCGGACGCGATGCGTGACGCCGGAGGGGCCGGCGTCACCCGTTCACCGCCGCAACCGCGTGGCGCGGACGCACCCGGCCGTGACCCTGCGCAATCCGCCGGCCCGGCCGGAAATCGGTTCAGCAAGGCACCCGGCTGGATTGCGCGCGCATTGTTCATTGCGCACCGGTAATTTTCCCGGCCGGGCCCGCACTTCCTCGCGGCGCCCGGAAAAGGGGTGCGTCATGAACGCTCTCGTCCTGCGCAGCGCCATCGTGGCAGCCCTGGGCGGATTGATCTTCGGGTTCGACACCGCGGTTATTTCGGGGACCACCGGCGCCCTTGAAGAAAAGTTCGGCATCAGCGGATTCATGCTCGGATTCACCGTGGCGACCGCGTTGATCGGCACGATCGTCGGCGCCCTGGGGGCCGGCAAACCGGTGGACCGGTACGGCCGCAAGAAGGTGCTGATCGCCATCGGCATTCTCTACGTGATCGGCGCGCTCGGCAGCGCCCTGGCCGACAACCTTGTCGTCTTCATGATCTTCCGGTTCGTCGGGGGCATCGGGGTCGGCGCCGCTTCGGTCACCGCGCCCATCTACACCGCCGAGGTGTCACCGCCGGCCCAGCGGGGTCGGCTGGTCGGCCTGGTGCAGTTCAACATCGTGCTGGGCATCCTGCTGGCTTACATGTCGAACTACGTCATCGCCCAACTCGTCGCGGCGGACACCGCATGGCGCTGGATGTTCGGCGTGATGGCCATTCCCGCGGTCATCTTCCTGGCCCTGCTGCCGTCCGTGCCGGAGAGCCCGCGCTGGCTCATGTCCGTCGGCCGGCAGGACGAGGGGGTGGCGAACATCCGCCGGCTGACCTCGTCGGAGGCGGAGGCCCGGTTCGAAATCGACGAGGTCACCAGCTCGCTGCGGGCGGCCGAGAACACACGCCGGGTCCCGTTCTTCACCCGCGAGCACCGCAAGGTCATCCTGCTGGCCTTCGCGATCGCGGCGTTCAATCAGCTCTCCGGCATCAACGCGGTGCTGTACTACGCGCCCGAGGTGTTCCGGATGGCCGGTGCGGGCGAGAACGCCGCCTTCCTGGAGAGCGTGGCGGTCGGCCTGGTCAACCTGATCGCCACCATGGCCGCGCTGACCGTCATCGACAAGCTCGGCCGGCGCAAGCTCATGCTGGTCGGCTCGATCGGCTACCTGCTCAGCCTGGGCGGGCTGGCCGCGATCTTCTACCTCTACAGCGGCAGCTTCAGCGGGTTCTCGAGCGTGCTGGTCCTGGTCGGCCTGATGGTGTTCATCGCCGCGCACGCCTTCGGTCAGGGCGCGGTGATCTGGGTGTTCATCTCCGAGATCTTCCCCAACCGGATCCGCGGCCGGGGCCAATCCTTCGGCAGCCTGACCCACTGGGTGTTCGCGGCCATCGTCTCCTGGACGTTCCCGGGCATCGCCGGGGCTCTCGGCGGCGGCACCGCGTTCCTGATCTTCGGCATCTGCATGGTCGGCCAGCTGGTCTGGGTCATCAAGGTGATGCCGGAGACCAAGGGCGTCCCGCTGGAGGAGATGGAAAAGCAGCTGGGCCTGGTCCACGATCCGGACGACGTCGGCCCCAGCCGGCCGATCATGGGCCACTGACCGGCAGCCCGCGACCGGCGCGATGATCGTCACCGGGTGACGGTCTGACCGGGTGACCTGGGCGGCGGGCGGCAGCGGCACCACGTGCCCTGCTTGCTCGCCGCCGGCCGAGCCGGACGCGCTCGGGGCGCGGGGCCCGAGGCGCCACGATCGTGGACCCGCGCCGACCGCGGACCATCTGCGGACCATCGGCGGATCACGGACCATCTGCGGAACATCCGCCGCCCTGAGCCCGGCCAAGCTTGCGGACCCCGACCATCCGAGCGGGTCGGTCAGCTCGACCGGATCCCGGCGAGTTGTTCCCGGACTGCCGCGGCCACCCGGTCCGGCGTGGTGCTGGCCGGGAACACCGCGATCACGAGGTCCGTCGCCGTCACCGGCGCATCGACCACCGGTCCGACGCCGTGCAGGGCCCGCACCCGGTCGAGTTCGGCGGTCAGCTCCTGCTCGTCCACCGGGTCGGGCGAACGCAACAGCCGGCGCAACTCGTAGTTGTGGGTGGCGATGACGGCGGCGGCGAACCGGATCGCGTTCAGCGGCGGCTCCTCCGGCAGCCGCCGGCGCAGGTAGCTGACGAACAGCCGCTCGTACCGGCTGGAGGTCACCAGTTCACGGTCCCGCAGTTCGGGGGTCTGGCGGACCACCCGGTCCCGCAGCTGGACGATCGGCAGCCGGTCGCGGAACCGGCGGAACACCATCGTCGCCGCCTCGCAGACCGCGCGATAGGGATCGGAATGCTCGCGGGCGAAGAACTCGGCGATCGTCTCCAGCAATTCGTCGTGATCGGCGAAGATCACGTCCTCCTTGGAACGGAAGTGCCGGAAGAACGTGCTGCGGGACACCCCGGCGGCCTCGGCGATCGCCGTCGCCGATGTGGCCTGGAACCCGAGTTCGGCGAACATCCGGACGGCCACGTCGGCCACCACCACCCGCGGCAGCGCCGCCGCCCGGGGGGGCGGAACGTCGTCGTCGGGGTCCGTGGGCACCCGCTCAACCTACCGGTCGTGAGACTCGGTCTCAGCTGGCGCGGTATCGGCGGAGGAAGACCCGGGTGGCCGGGATCATGGCCACCCAGCAGACGGCGGCGGCAATCAGGCCGAAGAAGGCCGCCCCGATGCTGACCACGAATGCGGCCAGGGCCACCAGTGACCCGACGGTGAACCCGCGCACGTGCTCGGCCGGGACGTCGGGGAGCAGGAGATCGTGTGTGCGCGCGTACGTCCACATCAACACCAGGGCCAGGCTGGTCGCCGCCAGCGAGGCGGAGTAGAACACCACCTCGAGGTTGTGCTCGTCCTTCACCGCACCCAGCACCGCCGTGGGGAACGGCATGAAGGTCACCGTCAGCAGGCAGAACAGGTTCATCCAGAGCAGACCGCCGTCGTAGGACCCGATCAACCGGTACATCCGGTGGTGGGCCATCCAGAACTGGCCGATCACCAGGAAGCTGATCAGGAAGCTGAGGATGTGCGGCCACAGCTCACCGAGCACGTGCAGCAGGTGGGTGTCCTCCTCGGGGGCCTCGAATTCGGCGGCGACCGGCAACACCAGCAAGGTGATGACGATGGCGTAGACCGCGTCGCTGAAGAAGACGATCCGTTCGAACCCGAGCGAGGTCTCGGCAGGGGCATCGGACACGTGTCGCTCCGGGGCTCGTACGAGTGGCGTCCGGAAGACTGTGACACACCACCGGCGCCGGCACCGACACAACGCCGATGCCACAGTTGAACGGCGCGGCTGGGCTAACGTGGTCCGCATCCGAAATCGTCGGGCGGATTTTCTCCTCGCAGCGTCCCCGATGGCGAAAGGGCAGGCGAACTCCCCGCAATGGCCGACACACGACCCGGCTCCCACATGGTCGGTCTGATCCGTTCGACGGTTCCGCCGATCCACCCCGGCGGCCGGCCCATCGTGCTGGGCGCCGCTGCGGCGACCCTCGCGGGCCGGCTGCTGCTTCGCACGCTGGGGTTGCGCCGGGCCGGCCGGCTGGTCACCACGGTCGGGCTGACCGCGACGGCCGGTTCCGCCGCCTTCTTCCGCGCCCCAACCCGGGTTCGGCCCGAGGGGAGCGGTCTGGTCGTCGCCCCCGCCGACGGCCTGGTCAGCCTGATCACCGACGCCGTGCCGCCGCCCGAAATCGGTCTGGCGGCCGTCCCGCTGGTCCGGGTGTCGATCTTCCTGTCGATCTTCGACGTCCACGTCCAGCGCATCCCGATCGGCGGCGTGATCCGCGAGGTCGCGTACCGGCCGGGCGCCTTCCTGTCCGCCGACCTGGACAAGGCATCGGACGACAACGAGCGCAACTCGCTGCTCATCGACCCCGCCGATCCGTCGGTCCGTGGCCCGGTGATCGTCACCCAGATCGCCGGCCTGGTCGCCCGCCGGATCGTGTGCGACGTGCGAGCCGGCCAACCCGTCCAGACCGGCGACACCTACGGGCTCATCCGGTTCGGCTCCCGGCTGGACACCTACCTGCCGCCGGACAGCCGGCCGCTGGTGCGCCTGGGCCAGCGCGCGGTCGGCGGCGAGACGGTGCTCGCCGACCTGTCCCGGGAAGCCGAGGAACGCGGCTGATGGGCGGAGTGCCGGGCGTCCGCTTCCTGCCCAACGCCATCACGGTGATGGCGTTGTGCGCCGGACTGACGTCGGTCGCGTTCGCCATGAGCGGCCAGTGGCGATTGGCGGTCGGGGCGATCGGCCTGGCGGCGGTGCTGGATTCGCTCGACGGTCCGGCCGCCCGTTGGCTCCGCTCACAGAGCCGGGTCGGGGCCGAGCTGGACTCGCTGTCGGACTGCATCTCGTTCGGCGTCGCGCCCGCGCTGGTCATGTATGTCTGGCTGCTGCGTGACGAAGGGCGGGGTTACGGCTGGGTGGTCTGCCTGCTGTTCGCGGTCTGCGCGGCACTGCGGCTGGCCAGGTTCAACTCGCTGCTGGACGACGAACCCAAGCCGTGGGCGAAGGGATTCTTCACCGGGGTGCCGACCCCGGCCGGCGGGCTGATCGTCACCGCCCCCTTGCTGCTGAGCAACCGGTTGGGCACCGACGGCCCGTGGGCCCTGCCCTGGGTCGTGTCGCTCTGGATCGTGCTGATCGGCCTGCTGATGGTGTCCCGGGTACCGACCATCGCGCTGAAGTCGGTCCGGGTGCCCCCGCAGCTCATCGTCCCCATGCTGATCCTGCTGGTCCTCGGGGTCGCGGCGCTGTTCTACGAGCCGGAGATCGTCACCGTGATCGGGATGGTGGTGTATCTGCTGCATATCCCCTACGCGGTGTGGAAGTACAACCACCTCAAGCGCCACCCGGAGCTGTGGCGCACGGCCGGCGGGCGGGCCCGCCGCTCCAGCCGGCGCGTGCGGATGCGTATCCCGCGCCGGCAACGGGTCGCCGGCCGCCTGCCCGACGGGTCCCCGCTCCCCCATCAACAGGGAACCCGGCGGCGGCCGCGCAGTGCGTGGCGGCGCCTGCCCTGATCGTCACCGGCCGGCCCGGTCGATGGCCCGCGCCGCGCCGAGCGGGCGTCGTTCAGACGTCGAAACCGAGCCGGCGGGCCGAGCGGGTCTTCTGCCGGCTGGTGCGCAACCGGCGCAGCCGGCGCACCAGCAGCGGATCCTCGGCCAGCGCCGCCGGGTTGTCGATGATCTCGTTGAGCACCTGGTAGTACCGGGTCGGCGAGAGGTCGAACCGCTCCTTGATCGCCTGCTCCTTGGCGCCGGCATACTGCCACCACTGGCGTTCGAAGGCCAGGATGTCCCGGTCGCGACGACCCAGGGCCGCCCCACCGGGGGCGCTGTCGCCGTTCGGCTGCGGCGCGGCAGCGGTATCCACGTCGGATTCCTCCCGGATCAACACCATCTCGGCAGCCGAAAGCACGCGGCCACCATTGCGGGCTCAATTCCAACACGACGGGCCCGGCCAGCCGTGGCGCTCGGCCGGGCGTGTCTGATCAGCCGGCCGGCGGTGCGGCCGCCGTCCCGGTCCCCGCCGCGGGTGCCTGCGTCGATGCAGCGGTGGACGGCGCGCCGGTGGCCGACGCCGCCTCCGATCCGGCCGTCGACGCTGGCGTCGACCCGGTCGCCGACGGGGTCGGCGACGGGGTTGGCGAGCTGGAGGTCGCCGACGAAGTGGTGCCCGGCGCCGAGGACGCCGTGGTGGGTGGCGCCGTGGTCGTCTCGGTGACCGTGGTCCGGCTCGACGACGACGGAGCATCGTCCGATCCGGTACCGCGGTTGCCGCCCAGCACCGAGAAGCCGCTCTCGCCCCCCGAGATCGGCGCACCCTTGACCGCCTCGACGACGGTGACCGCACCGAGCGCGGCGGCGAAGACGGCGGCCGAGGCGACCAGCCCGAGCACCACCCAGCGCAGCCGGCCCGGACGCGACCACCAGCGGCGGCGCCGCGACGTCGAACCACCGGTCGCCCCGGCGGGCGGGTGCGGCCGAGTCGGCGCCGCACGCTCGATCTCGACGCGCCTGGTCACCGCGGTCAACAGCACGGTGTCGGCCGCATCGGCGGGCGAGCCGGCACCTACTCGGACGTGATGCACGGTCTGCGTCACCTTGCGCCGGGTGAGGAGCAGGGAGTGGCCGATGACGGCGCTGCCGACCACCGAGACGACGGATGCGATGGCGGCGCCGACGATCGTCCCGGCCACCCCCAGTTGCGCACCGATGAACGCGGCGACGACCGCGGCCGACATGCTGGCCGTGACCTGGGTGGCGGTCAACGAGAACTTCGGTGCATCGGCGTCATCGGAGTCACCGCCGTCCGAACCGCGCAGGTCCGGGCTCGGGTCGACGAGAGCCGCGGTCGGCGCCGCGCACCCAACCGGGGCGGGTGGGTAGGGCTGCGGCCGGTAGGGAGCGGCCAGTGGTGCGCGGGTCGGCGGCGCGACGGCTGCCCGGCGGATCGCCTGGGTGGTCAGCCGGACCGTCCGGTCGTCGGCCGCACTCGGCGCGTCGTGAGATGGGGGTTTCGGGGTGGTGCGTGGCGCGGGGGTTTGCATGGGTATCGGTTTCGTGTCGGGTTTCTTGGTTCGTGCTCGAACAGCGACCTGACGGGCAGGCCGTTGGTGGACGCCCCCATCGCCCGACCCGTTGAACCCGGGTGGGTTGTCTCACGTCCGCACCCACGGCCCCCGGGTTCCGGTCGGCGGAGAACGCCGCCCAGGGTCTCGATGGTGGCTCGCAAGCTCGGCCCACCAAGGGGATCCGCCTACGGGAGCCTGCGGAACATCGACCCGTGTCAGGCCGGTGAAGGTGCCGCAGGCAGGGCAAGGCCGGGCCGTCGCGGCCGCGACCGTCACCACGGGCGTCGGGTCGTCACCCCGAACCCGGTTCAGAGCCCGGGACGTCGCCGCCCGTACCCGGTCACCGCCTCGAACGCCTTCGCGATGGCCAGCAGCGCCCGTTCGCCGCGATGCCGGCCGACGATCTGTAGCCCCATCGGGGTCCCGGCCGCGCTGAACCCGCCAGGGACGGAGACCGCCGGATGCCCGGTCACGGTGATGTGGCACACCGCCCGCATCCACCCCAGGTAGTCCGGCTGCGGCACCCCGGCGACCACCTCGGGATACTGCACATCCACGGAGAACGCGGGCAGCGGAGCGACCGGCAGCAGCAGGGCGTCGAAGTCGTCCAGGAACTCGCGCATCCGGTGGAACAGCGTCGTGCGCAGCACGGTCGCCCGGCCCACCTGCGGCCCGGTGAGCGGCCGTCCGGCCCGCATGTTCGCCAGCAGGCTGGGCCGGACAAGGTCGGCTCCGGCGTCCAGTTCTGCCCCCAGGGTGGCCTCGAACTGCCAGGCCCGCAGCGTGCGGAAGCACTCGTCCGCACCCGCCAGATCCGGACAGCCCTCCTCGACCAGCGCCCCGTGCGTCTCACAGGCGGCGGCCGCCGCCCGCACCATCGCCGCCACCTCGGGCTCCACCTCGACCAGCCCGCCCAGGTCCGGGGAGAACGCGATCCGGGCGCCGGCCAGCCCGCCCTCGGGCACGACGGCGAACGACGGGCCCGGTTCCTCCAGGGAGATCGGCGACCGGCCGTCCGGCCCGGCCAGCACCGACAGCAGCAGGCCCAGGTCGTCGACCGTGCGGGCCATCGGGCCCGAGACGGACAACCCGGTGAATCCATCGGAAGCCGGGTAGACCGGGACCCGTCCGGCGGTCGGCCGCAGGCCGACCACGTTGCAGAAGCCGGCGGGCAGCCGCAGCGAGCCGCCCATGTCGTTGCCGTCGGCCAGGGGGTGGAGCCCGGCGGCCAGCGCGGCCGCCGCTCCGCCGGACGAGCCGCCCGCGGTCACGTCCAGGTCGTAGGGGTTGCGGGTGATGCCGAAGACCTCGTTGAAGGTGTGCCCGCCGGCCGCGAACTCGGGGATGTTCGTCTTGCCGATGGTCACCACACCGGCCGCGCGCAGCCGCTCGATCACCAGATCGTCGGTGTCCGGCACCAGGTCGGCCCGCAGCCGCGACCCGAATGTGGTGCGGATCCCGGCGGTCAGATGGTTGTCCTTGTGCGCCATCGGCAGGCCGTGCAGCGGTCCTGCGAACTCACCGCGGGCGGCCAGCTGGTCCAGCTCGAAGGCTCGGGCGAAGGCGACCTCCGGGGTCAGAGTGACGATCGCGTTGATCGCCGGGTTGGCGGCCTCGACCCGGTCCAGGTGCGCCTGCAACAGTTCGCGCGCGCTGATCTGGCGGGTCCGCAGCAGCGCGACCTGCCCGCGCGCATCGAGGTAATGCAGGTCATCGGTCATCATGGTCATCTTGCGCGACCGCTTCACCGATGCCCAGCCTGGGAATTCCGATCCGGATGAGAGGGGCCGACATGACCGAACGCGCCACTGCGGCTTCCCTGCGCCTCGTACTGATCAGCATGACGCTGGCCAACGCGATGATCCTGGTCGACCAGACCGCGGTCCCGCTGATCCTGCCGGACGTGATGAACACCTTCGGCATCGGCTCGGGACTGGCGCAGTGGGTGCTCAACGCCAGCCTGCTGCCGCTGGCCGGCCTGCTGGTGCTCGGCGGCCGGCTGGGCGACCTCCTCGGCCGGCGGCGGATCTTCCTCCTCGGATCGGCGATGTTCGGGGGCGCCTCCGCCGTGGCCGGGTTGGCGCCCGCTTTCTGGATCCTGCTCGCCGCCCGGGTGGTGCAGGGGGCCGGCGGAGCCCTGATGCTGCCGGCGACCGTGGCCATCATCAGCTCGGCGTACCCCCCGGACGGCCGCGGCCGCGCGCTGGGCACCATGGGTGGAACGGCCGCGATCGCCGGCGCCCTGGGGCCCACCATCGGCGGCGCGCTCACCTCGCTCCTCAGCTGGCGCGCGGTCCTGCTGATCAATCTGCCGCTGCTGCTGATCGTCCTGTGGTGCGCGCTGCGTGCGGTGCCGGCCGACCCGCCGCGGCAGGGCAGGGCGCACGTCGACGTCAGCGGGTCGCTGCTGCTGTGCGTGACGCTCGTCGGGGTCGTCTTCGGCTTGTCCCAGACCGCGGTCTGGCCGCTCACCAGCCCCGGGGTCTGGGGACCGGTGCTCGTCGCGGTGGTCGCCGGCGTGCTGTTCGTCCGGCGGGAACGCCGCGCGCACAACCCGCTGATGAGCTTCTCGCTGCTGCGCCGGCACCGCAATTACCTGGGTGCAACCGTCAGCCAGGGGCTGGCCGGCATGGCCGAGATGGGCCTTGGCCTGATCTTCCCCCTGCTGCTGATCCTGAACCTGCGGATGGACCCCGGCCTGGCCGGCCTGGCGCTCATCCCGACCACCCTGCCGATGGTGCTGCTGGCCCCGTTGACCGGCCGCTGGTACGACCGGTCCGGTGGCCGCGCCCCGATGACCTGGGGCTTTCTCATCCTCGCGCTGTCCGGGGTACTCCTGGCGGCCACCGTGTCCATGGACAGCTACCTCTGGCTGCTGCCCGGGCTGCTCGCCTACGGCACCGGCCTGGCCATCGTGTTGACGGTGAACGACCCGGTGACCGTCGACAGCATCCCCGACGCCGACCAGGGCCAGGCGTCCGGCGTCTCGGCGACCGCGGAACAGGGCGGCGGCGCGCTCGGGATCGCCGTGCTCTACGCGGTGTTCCACCAGGTCTACCTGGCCAAGTTCTACGCGGCGCAGGATGCGGCGCCCGGGCCGGACCTGGACGCCGATACCGTCGGCAAACTCAAGGACATCCTCATCGGCGACGAGCAGACGGGGCTCAAGGTGTCCGAGTTCGGCCAGTACGTGCAGACCTACCTGATCCCCGCCCGCGAGGCCTCGAACCTGGGATACGCGGTGACCTTCCTGGTGGTGACCGTGCTCGCTCTGGTCGGCGCGGCGTCCGCGTGGTGGCTGGTCCGCCGGCCCGCGGACCCGGCGACCGCGGACGCCGGGTCCGTCACCGGCTGAGGGTGTTGGATCGGGACGGTGCCGGATCGTCAGGCTGGAGCGTTCATCGAGGAGGGCTCATGGTCACCGTCGCGTCGTACTCGTCGGGCACGTCGGACGTGCCGCTGCTGGGCGACACCATCGGCGCGGTGCTCGACCGGGTCGCCGCCGCCCAGCCCGACGCCGAGGCGCTGGTGGATGTGCCGACCGGGCACCGCTGGACCTACGCGCAGCTGCGCGACGCCGCCGACGAGGTCGCCCTCGGCCTGCTCGCCGCCGGGGTGCGGCGCGGCGAGCGGATCGGCATCTGGGCGCCGAACCAGGCTGAGTGGACACTGGTGCAGTTCGGCACGGCCAAGATCGGCGCCATCCTGGTCACCATCAACCCGGCCTACCGCGCACACGAGCTGGAGTACGTGCTGAACCAGGCCGGCATCTCGCTGCTCGTCGCCGCACCGTCCTTCCGCGACACCGACTACGCCGCGATGATCGACCAGGTCCGGCCGGCCTGTCCCGACCTGCGGGCCACCGTGCTGATCGGCGGGTCCGGCTGGGACGAGCTGCTGGCTGCCGGCCGCGCGGCCGGACCGGCCGACCGCGCCGCGCTGGGCGAGCTGGGCGGGGCGCTGTCCGCCGACGACCCGATCAACATCCAGTACACGTCGGGGACGACCGGATTCCCCAAGGGCGCCACGCTGTCCCACCACAACATCGTCAACAACGGCTACTTCGTCGGCCGGCTCTGCGGCTACACCCCCGACGACCGGGTGTGCATCCCGGTGCCGTTCTATCACTGCTTCGGCATGGTCATGGGCAACCTGGGCGCCGTGACCAACGGTGCGACGATGGTGATCCCGGGCCCCGGGTTCGACCCGGCGGCGACGCTGCACGCGGTGGCCGCGCAGCGGTGCACCTCGCTCTACGGTGTCCCCACCATGTTCATCGCCGAACTCAACCACCCGGACTTCGAGTCCTACGACCTGAGCTCGCTGCGCACCGGGATCATGGCCGGGTCGCCCTGCCCGGTCGAGGTGATGAAGCAGGTGGTCGACCGGATGGGGATGACCGAGGTGACCATCTGCTACGGCATGACGGAGACGTCGCCGGTGTCCACCCAGACCCGCGCCGACGACACCCTGGACCGGCGGGTATCCACCGTCGGCCGGGTGCACCCGCACGTCGAGGTCAAAATCGTCGACCCGGAGACCGGCCGCACGCTGCCCCGTGGCGAGCCCGGGGAGCTGTGCACCCGCGGCTACTCGGTGATGCTGGGCTACTGGGACGAGCCGGACCGGACCGCCGAGGCCATCGACGCCGCGAGGTGGATGCACACCGGCGACCTGGCCGTCATGGACGAGCAGGGGTACCTCACCATCACGGGCCGGATCAAGGATCTGGTGATCCGCGGCGGCGAGAACGTCTACCCGCGGGAGATCGAGGAATTCCTCTACACCCACCCGGACATCCTGGACGCCCAGGTGATCGGCGTGCCCGACGAGCGCTACGGCGAGGAGCTCTGTGTCTGGGTCAAGCTCCGCCCGGGCGCGGAACCGCTGACCGCCGAGGCCATCCGGGAGTTCGCGACGGGGCGGCTGGCCCGCTACAAGATCCCGCGGTACGTGCTGCTGGTCGACGATTTCCCGATGACCGTCACCGGCAAGATCCGCAAGGTCGAGATGCGCGAGAAGTCCGTCGAGTTGCTTGATCTCGGGGCCGCCGCGGCGATCCACCACGCCTGACCGGACACCCCCTTTCCCGCGCGGATCAACGACGCCGGCGACCCCGGTCGCGCGCCGACGACCCCGGCCGCGCGCCGACTCGCCACAGATGCAGGTTCGGGATCGCCTGAGTTCTAGGGGTCAACGCAACACCCACTGATTGGGGTTGCGATGGGGAATGTTCGACGGGACCAGTTGCGCGCGTTTTGGCGGCTGATCGCCCAGGGGGTATCCACCGAGGAATCGGCACGGCGTGTCGGTGTGA
>JBGALY010000007.1:0-185142 GCA_044223435.1 Nakamurella sp. | reverse complement strand
CGCAACGGCTGGGCCAGCTCGGCCCTCCCGTCGGGAAACCCGGCCATCCCCACCGGGTCGGCCAGCCAGTCGTCGGCGCCGACGACGCGCAGCCGCACGCGCACCCACGACGACCGCAAGCCGCGGCGCACCGCGGCCGCGAGCGCCGGCAACACCTCGTCGACCTGCACCTCGCAATCCAGGTCGGCACCGAAGTCGGTGAGCAGCCGGTACCGGCTGACCCGCTCACCGAACACGAGCCGATCCGCCCAGGTATTCATCCGTCGCCGGACCGGGTGGAACGCGACCGCCGCGGCGATGGTCAGCAGCACCGCGACCTCCACCGGGATCATCCGCCCGAAGGCCAGGCCCGGACCCAAGGCCAGGGCCAGGTAGGCGGCGGTGATGGCCACCGACAGGAGCGCGTAGACCACCGATCGGCGAATCACCAGCTCGATGTCGAACAGCCCGAACTGCACGATGCCGACCGCGATCGTGGCCGTGATCAGCAGCAGGAAGACCAGGTACCCGCCGGCCAGGATCTTCGCCTGGATCCCCACCGACCGTAGGGCGAGATCCACCACCAGTGCGACGACCCCGGCCGACATGACGATCACCAGCAGGCGCATCCGGGCCCGCAGCGAAGCGTCCGCCCGGACGAAACGGCCGGCCAGCACCGCCAGACCGACGACCACCAGCACGCTGGACCGGTACAGGAATTCCGCCGGCGGGGCGAGGAAGCCGAGGGCGGGAATCGACCACGGGTTGGCCGGCGCCGAGCCGGGCGCACCCAGCCAGTCGACGACCACCAGCCGCGGGCTGGCCAGCATCATCAGCACCGGCAGCGACAGTGACACCCACCAGATCGCGCGCACGGTGCTCCGATGCCACCTTCGCTCACCGACGCCGTCCGGATACAGCGCCACCAGGGTGCAGACCCCGGCCACCACGATCACCGTGGCGTACTGGTACAGCAGGTTCAGCACGGCCCAACCCAGGGAGGCGGCGCCGGTCGGCACCGGCGCCAGCACATGCCCGAGGAGCTCGCCGACCGCCAGCCCCGACCCGACCAACACCATCCGGCGGGCCTCCGGATGGGCCGGCCGGCGGTGCGCGACGTACGCACCGAGCAACAACATCGGCGCGATGCCCAGGACGAGCCAGCCCAGCCCGGCGACGCCACCGCCGGTGGCGGCCTGGACGACGACCTGACCGATGCACACGAGCAGGGCGACCGCGCCGACGGCGCCCATCCCGCGGTTGCACCACACGGCTCGGTCCGGCATGCACCGATCGTCCGCTTTCGGGGGCCGACCCGTCCAGGGGGCAGGCCGCCATCGCGCACCTGCGGATTTCCTCCATCCGGTTCGGCGGGCGCCGGGTGCCCGTGCCGGGGTGACCACCGGACCGCGGACCGGATCTTTGTGCCCGCCCGGATGCCCGAACGGACCTTGGCGGGCCGAACCCGGGCGCCCATTCTGATGGCATGCCGCAGGATCCGGGTGACCAGGTCGTCCAGCGGATCGAGACCGCCCTCGGGATGCTGGAGGTCGACCTGCCGCGTGGTGCCGAGCTGCGGGCCGATCCAGGAGTCGTCGAGGGCTCCGCCTGGTTCTGGACGCCGCAGCGGGGCGTGGTGCTGACGATCAGCGAAGGCGCCGCGGGACTGCGGACCCCCGATGCGCTGCTGGCGCTGGAACGCAGCCTGGACGCCGTCGAGGTCGACGTCCGGTGCGACGAACCGGGTGACCGGCCGGGCGAGCGGCGCCTGGCGTTCCGGTCCGCTTTCCCGGCGGCCCCCGACCCGTCGAGCGCACGCGGGAGGTCGGAGTCGACGGTGCACCGGCCCGCGCAGCTGGCCCGGTTCCGGTTCTGGCAACGGTCGGCATCGGCGGTCCGGCTCGGCTACCGATTGGATGAAGCGAGCCAGGCCGGCTGGCAGGCCACATTGGACCGAATCGTCGACGGCGCGCGATGGCGATGAGAACGCACGGCCAACACCCGGGCGGCCCCCGCGAGACGACCGCACCGGCCGAACCGGCAGCGGCGGTGGGCGGTTCGGCCGGCACCGTGCTGCGGATGCAACGGCTGGCCGGCAACACCGCGACCCGGTCCTGGCTCACCGTCCCCGGCCCACCGACCCTTCAGCGCCGGTCCGCGCCGGTGTCCACGGCGCAACGCCAGGCCGCCCCCGCCGCGCCGGCCCCCGCGGTGGCAGCGGCGATCGCCGACGCGGTCCGCACCCAGAACCGGATGACGGCCGTGCTGCAGAACATGCTGCGCAGCCGCAACGCCACCGCCCGGAACACCGCGCAGCTGTACACCGGTTCGTCGCCGCGTCGGACCTGGACGCCGATGACCCGACGGTCCGACTCGGCGGCGATCGCCACCCAGCTCGGCACGACCGGCACCCGGGAGTACTTCTTCACCGGCGTCACGGAACCGGCCTGGTCGCCGGGGTCGCCGCTACCGGCCGGCACCAAGACCTTCGAGCCCACCGTCGGCGGGACGATCCAGGGCACGGTCGCGTTGATCCGCGGCCGCGACACCGGCGGCACGGAATACCCCGACGACACGCTGGCCAGCATCCTCGTGCACGAGACCAGCCACACCCTCGTCGCCGCCTACGGCGAACACCCCGGAACGGTGACGAATTCGGCCAGCTTCGACCGCTACCGGGACGAGTTCCGCGCGTACTACATCGATCCGTACGACAGGCGGTTCAGCGCCCTGACCCCGGACCGCCGGGCCGCCGCCATCCGCACCCATCTGGTCGGCACCAGCGCGACCAACCCCAACCCGGCCACTCACGCCTACAGCCAGTTCCAGGCGGCGTACTGGACCACCCCGGCCTTCCGCGCGCAGGTGGACGGGCACACCCGCCCGGACGGTTTCAATCTCACCAGCAGTCCACGGCTCGACGAGCTGTTCACGCTGCTCACCGCCGCCGGCACCGACCCGGCCAAGGTGGACGACGTGGTGCTGGCCATCGTCCGGCTGCCCGTGGCCGAGCGCACCGAGGCCGCCGGCGCCACAGTGATCCCCACCCTGCTCCAGCCGCTCGCCGAGCCGGACCGCGAGCGGGTCCGACGATCGCTGGGCGCCCCGACGTCCGCCGACTACACCGGTGCGCTCAACCCGGACAACAGCCCACGGATCACCGCGTTCTACGACGCGCTGGTCCGCGGCGATCCCGGTGCGATCAAGGTCGCCTACGGCCGGCTGGCCCCGACCGACCGCGGCCGGCTGTCGATGAACGCCGCGGCGCTGGTGTTCCTCGACCGGCACGTCGCGAACGTGCGCACCCGGGCCTGCGTGGTCGGCATGATCAACACCACCGCCGTCGGCCAGTTCGACGCGATCGACGCGTTCATCGGCGCCTGCCTGGACGAGCTCGCCCATGAACTGCTCGGGACCCCGGGCTCCGGCCCGTCGCCGGCCATCCTGGCCGCGGTTCGCGCGATGACGTTCGAGGCCCGGCTCGGCTTCTACCGGCTCAGCGAGGACGCCCGGGTGCGGTACGTCGAGGTGCTCCCGGCGCCCATCGAGGCGCCGCTGATCGCGATCCTGCGCGGCGACCGGGACCCCTGACGGCCGGGGCCACACCGGGCCCGGTCAGGCGTGTGCGTGAGCAGCCACGGCACCGATGACGATCACCGCGGGCGACTCGACGCCGCGTTCCCGGGCGTGGTCGACGATCTCGTCGAGGCGACCGGTCGTGACCCGCTGCTCCGGGGTCCAACCGTTCTCCACGATCGCCACCGGCGTCGCCGGGTCCATGCCCGCTCCGTGAAGCCCGGCGCAGATCGCCGGCAGCGCGGCGACGCCCATGAGCACCACCAGCGTCCCGTCGCCGCGGGCCAGCGCGGGCCAGTCGAGATCCGCGGGCAGCCCGTCGGGCGACACCGCATCGTGCCCGGACAGCACCGTGACCTGCCGGGACTGGCCACGGTTGGTCACCGGGATGCCGGCCGCGGCCGGGGCGGCGAAGGCGCTGGTGACGCCGGGCACCACGGACACCGCGACGCCGGCGTCCCGGCAGGCGGCGACCTCCTCGCCGCCGCGGCCGAGCAGGAACGGGTCGCCGCCCTTCAGCCGCACCACCCGCCGGCCGGCCCGGGCGTGCTCGATCAGCAGCCGGTTGATCTCGGCCTGGGGCACCGGGTGCCGGCCGGGAGCCTTGCCGACGTCCAGGATCAGCACGCTCGGTCCCAGCTCGTCCAGGACGGAGCGGGGGGCGAGCCGGTCGACCACCACCACGTCGGCGGCGGCGAGCTCGCGACGCCCGCGCAGGGTGAGCAGGTCGCCGTCCCCGGGTCCGCCGCCGACCAGCACGACCCGCCCGGGGCCGGCGCGGTGCCGGCGGACGGGCAGCGCACCGGTGTCCAGGGCCGCGGCGATGGCGTCCCGCACCGCCACCGACCGGCGGGGATCGGCCGCCCCGGCCGAGCCCACGGAAACGAGCACGTCGTCGCGGCGGATCACCGCGGCCGACCGCGCACTGCCGGCGGCGGCGTCGTCGGCGCGGACGCAGAACACCCGCCGGGCCTGGGCGTCGGCCGCGACCGCCGCGTCGACCGCAGGTTCGCCGGTGGCCGCGAATACCAGCCAGGCCTGCGCCAGATCGGTGTCCGCGTACTCGGCGCACCGCCAGGTCAGTCGGCCCGCGGCGTGGTCGTCGACGATCGCCTCGCAGGCAAAGGGAGCGACCACGAGCACATCGGCACCGGCGGCCAGCACCGTCGCCACCTTGCGCGCGGCCACCGGTCCCCCACCGGCCACCACCACCCGGCGCCCGCGCACCGACAGGTGCAGCGGCAGCAGCTCAGACACCCTCGAGCCGCTTGCCGGACGGGCGCAGATAGACGTACCAGGTGACGGCGAAGCACACCGCGTAGAAGCAGATGAACGCGATGTAGGCGGCGTCCGCGGACTTGGTGGCCAGGAACGACTGCCGGAAGGCCAGGTTCACCAGCACCCCACCGAACGCCCCGATGGCGCCGGCGATCCCGATCAGCGCACCCGCGTAGCGCTGCGACTTCGCCATCGACGCGGCCGGGTCCGCACCCTCCCGGGTGATCTCGAGACCGGACTTGGCCTTGAAGATCGCCGGGATCATCTTGTAGACCGAACCGTTGCCCAGCCCGCTGAATGCGAACAGCATGATGAAGCCGACCAGGTAGAGCGGCAGCGAGTGCATCAGTGACGCGACGAGCACCACGACGGCCCCCAGCGCCATGGCGACGAAGTTGACGAACGAGACCCGGGCACCGCCAAGCTTGTCGGCCAGCGAGCCGCCGTAGGGCCGGATCAGCGAGCCGATCAGCGGACCGATGAACGTCAGGTAGGCGGCCTTGACGGGGGTGGAGAAGATGTCCGCGAACTGCACCTGCAGCACCTGCCCGAACGCGAAGGAGAACCCGATGAAGGATCCGAACGTCCCGATGTAGAGCAACGAAATGACCCAGGTGTGACCGTCCTTGGCCACGTCCCGCATCGCCCGCTTCGAGTTCTTCATCTCGGTCAGGTTGTTCATCCTGATCGCCGCCCCGATCGCGGCGGCGATGATCAGCGGGATGTAGATGATGGGCAGCACCCGGGGGTAGCTCGCGCCGATCGTGGCCAGGATCAACAGGCCGACGAGTTGGACGACGGGCACGCCGATGTTGCCGCCGCCGGCGTTGATGCCCAGCGCCCAGCCCTTGAGCCGGGCCGGGTAGTAGGCGTTGATGTTGGTCATCGATGAGGCGAAGTTGCCACCACCGACACCGGCCAGACAGGCCACGAACAGCAGGGTGCCGTACGGGACCCCGGGCTGCAGCACGATGACGATGCCGACGGTCGGGATGAGCAGCAGCAACGCCGAGATGATGGTCCAGTTGCGGCCGCCGAAGGTGGCCACCGCGAACGTGTACGGCAACCGCAACACGGCGCCGAGCAGCGTCGGCAGCGCGGTCAGCAGGAATTTGCCGGCGGCGTCGATGCCGTACTCGGGGCCGAGGAACAGCACCAGCACCGACCACATCGACCAGACCGAGAAACCGATGTGCTCGGAGATCACCGAGAAGATCAGGTTCTTCCTGGCGATGCGGGCGCCCTTCTCGGCCCAGAACACCGGGTCCTCGGGACGCCAGTCCTCGATCCAGTGCCTGCCGTGGTGGGTCTTGGGGATCGCCGGGTCGCTGGGCGTCGTCGCCAGGTCGGACTGGACGGGGGTGATCTCGGGGGTGCTCATTCGTCGCGGTTCCTGTCTTGTGGTGGGCGGATCACGCGGTGTAGAGGAGGATCTCGTCGTCGACGACGTCGACCCGCCAGGTCTGCAGGTCGGGTTGGCCGCTGCGCGAGCAGCCGGTGGCCAGCTCCCAGGCGTTCAGGTGCATCGGGCACAGCACCACGGAACCGTCGATCTGCCCGTCGGCCAGCGGGCCGCCCTTGTGCGGGCAGACCGCCGAGACGGCGTGCACGGCGCCGGTGCGCAGGTGGAAGACGGCGACCTGGGCGCCATCGACGCCGAACGCGCGACCCTCCCCCACCGGGACCTGGGACAGCGGGCCCAGCCGGTGCGCAGGTCCGGCCGCGCCGGTACCGGTGACGGCGGTCATCGCACTCCCTTCAAAGGGTTCAATGGAGCGATGTGTGTCCGATGATTCGCTCGGCAAGCCTCGCTCATCGGGCCGGCACCCGCGGCAGGACCTCCAGCGGCAGCGAGGTGCGGAACTGGCCGGGAGTCGCCGGCTTGGCCCCTTCCTGCCACGGGTCGGAGTACCCGTCGACGGCCTTCTGCAGCCGCGCGTCCAGCTCGGCGGCGATGCCCAGGCTGTCCTGCACGATCACCTCACGCAGGTGTTCGATGCCCATCCGTGGCACGAAGGCGTAGGTGCGCTCGAGCCATTTGGCGTTCTCCCGGTAGTACTGGATGAACCGGCCGCTCAGCGTGACGGCCAGGTCGGGGTCGTCCACGGTGGCCAGCAGGTCGCCCTTGCGGATGTGCGCGCCGGCGGCGCCGCCGATGTAGATCTCCCACCGGCCGCCGTCGATGGCCACCAGGCCGACGTCCTTGCACAGCGACTCGGCGCAGTTGCGCGGGCAGCCGGTCACCGCCATCTTGATCTTCGCCGGCGATTCCAGCCCCTGGAACCGGGACTCGATCTTGATGCCCAGGTTGGTCGAGTCGCCGACGCCGAACCGGCAGAACTCCTGGCCAACGCAGGTCTTCACCGTGCGGAAGCTCTTGCCGTAGGCGTACCCGGACGGCATGCCCAGATCGGCCCAGACGCCGGGCAGGTCCTCCTTGCGGATGCCGAGCAGGTCGATCCGCTGGCCGCCGGTCAGCTTGACCATCGGCACGTTCCACTTCTCGGCGACGTCGGCGATCCTGCGCAGCTGCTCCGGGGTGGTCACGCCGCCCTTCATCTGCGGCACGACCGAGAAGGTGCCGTCCTTCTGGATGTTGGCATGCACCCGGTCGTTGATGAACTTGGCGTCCTTCTCGTCGATGTACCTCTCGGCCCAGATCATCTTGAGCAGGGAGGCCAGGCCCATCTTGGACTTGGCGTCCTCGGCACCGTCCGGGGCGAGCGCGGCGAAGACGCTGGAGACCGAGCGGAGTTCCTGTTCCAGGATCGCCTTCATCAGATCGGGCTTGTCCATCGGGATCCCGGGGACGTACCAGTTGGCCGACGGATCCTCCTCGACCGTGCCGCCGGCCGCCCATTCGACGATCTGGCAGACCATGTTCTTGCAGGAGCCGCAGCCCTTGCCGGCCCGGGTCTTGTCCATGACGCCGGCGACGGTCTTGATACCGCTTTCCACACAGGCGACCAGGGCGCCCTTGGAGACGCCGTTGCAGTTGCACACCTGGGCGTCGTCGGCGAGTTCGGAGACGCCGACCTCCTCGGCCGGGGTGCCCAGGTTGAAGAGCATCTCCAGGCGCTCCTCGGGCAGCGGCAGGCCGCGGTCGAACGCCTGGATCAGGAAGGCGACCTTGGAGGTGTCGCCGAGCATGGTGGCCCCGATGAGCTTCTCGTCCCGGATGACCAGCGACTTGTAGATGCCCTTGCGCGGCTCGGAGAACACGATGTGCTCGTCGGTGTCCCGCTCCGGCCCCTGCACCCCCATCGCGGCCACGTCGACGCCGGCCACCTTGAGCTTGGTCGAGGTGCGCGAGCCGTGATAGGCGGCGTCCGGGTCGGTCCCGGTGAGATGCTCAGCCAGCACGACGGCCTGCTCCCACAGCGGCTGCACCAGGCCGTAGACCTCGCCGCGGTGCTGCACGCATTCGCCGACCGCGTAGACGTCGGGGTCGTCGACGGTGCGCATCTGGTCGTCCACGATGATCGCCCGCTCGACGGTGAACCCGCTGGTCACGGCGATGTCGACGTTGGGCCGGATGCCGGCGGCCACCACGACCATGTCGCATTCGAGGAGCGGATGGTCGACCATCCAGACGCCCTCGACCTTCTCCTCACCCATGATGGACGTGGTCCGGGCCTTGCAGTGCACGTAGATGCCCAGGTCCTCGACGCTCTTGCGGAGGATGTCGCCGCCCTCGGGGCCGATCTGCGCGTTCATCAGGTGCGGTCCGGCGTGCAGCACGTCGACCTGCAGACCGAAGCCCTGCAGGCCTCGCGCCGCCTCCAGGCCGAGCAGACCACCGCCGATCACCACCGCGCGGCGGTGGTCCTCGTGCTGGGCGTAGGCGATCATGCCCTGGGTGTCTTCCATGGTGCGGAAGGCGAAGACGCCGGGCTTGAGCGACCCGTCCTCCATCCGCACGCCGTCGATCGGCGGGATGAACGAGCGGCTGCCGGTGGCGATGATCAGCTCGTCGTACGGGGTCTCGTACCTGGTGCCGTCGACGGTGTGTTCGGCGTAGACGATCTTGGCGAACCGGTCGATCCGGGTGGCCCGCACCCCGGCGTAGAGGGTGATGTCGTTCTCGGTGTACCAGGCGAGGCTGTTGAGGAAGATGTCCGCCTCGGTCTCCTCGCCGGAGAGCACGTGGGAGAGCATGATGCGGTTGTAATTGCCGTACGGCTCGTCACCGAACATCGTGACGCTGAACTGCTCGGCGCCGCCGCGGGCCAGGATCTCCTCGACGGTGCGGGCCCCGGCCATGCCGTTCCCGATCACCACCAGCCGGCGCCGCGCGTCACCCGGCTCGAACTCCCCTTCGTACGCCTCCAGGGCGTCGTCGTCGACCAGCGTCATCAGACCTCCACCAGGCCCAGGTCCAGCACCACGGTGCCGGTCAGCTTGTCCGGCGCGGCGACCGTGAGTTCCAGGGCGGTGCCGCCGATCAGGTCCTCGACCACCCGGAGCGGCACGTGCACGTCCGACTTCGCGCCGATCGGGAAGTACCGCATCGGGACGCCGTCGCGCATCAGCACGACGGTGACCAGTTCGTCGGTGGTGTTGCCACCGCGGAAGTACAGGGCCTGCGCCACGGAGCCGTCCGGAACGACGTAGGTCAGGGTCCCGTCGATGGGCGCGGGCTTGTCCACGCCGGCGCCGGTGAACGGGAAGATGCCCTGCAGAAAGCGGTTCCTGGTATGCATGCGGGTGTCCTTCGATCTCGTGGGGTGCGGGCGGCGGTTTCCGATGGCGCGGCGGCCGGTGGGGTTCGGCGAGGCAGGGTCCGGTGAGGCACGGTCCCGGAACGGCAGGACCTCCGGCTGGCCGGGCATGGTCGTCAGCAGGTGGGTGTCGTCCGGCCCGCCGACCCGGCGGGCCGCGACGGCACACACCTTGAACTCCGGCATCCGGGAGGAGGGGTCCAGCGCCGGGTCGGTCAGCAAGTTGGCGTTGTTCGCGCCGCCCCAGTGGAACGGCACGAACAGCACCTCGGGCCGGATGGCGTCGGTGACCTGGGCCCGGAACACCGCGACGCCCCGGCGGGTGCGCAGCTCGACCAGGTCGCTCGGCTCGATCTGCAGCCGCCGGGCCAAGCTCGGGTGCAGCTGCACGTGCGGATCCGGCACCATGGTGCCGCCCAACCGCCGGGTCTGGGTGCCGCTCTGGTACTGCTGCAGCAGCCGGCCGGTGGTCAGCACGTAAGGGTAGGACCGGTCCGGGGTCTCGGCCGGCGCGCGGTGCACGACCGGGATGAACCGGGCCTTGCCGTCCGGCGTCGGGAACGACTCGGCGAACAGCCGCGGCGTTCCCGGGTGGTCGACCGACGGGCACGGCCAGAAGACGCCCTGCTCGGCCTCGATCCGGTCGTAGGTGATGCCGGCGTAGTCGGCGACGCCGCCGGCGCTGGCCCGCCGCAACTCCTCGAACACCTCGGCCGGCTTGTCCGAGAAGTACTGGCCACGGCCCAGTCTCGTGGCCAGTTCGGCAATCATCTGCAGGTCGTCGAGCACCCCTTCGGGTGGCGGCAGGGCCATCTTGCGCCGGATGACCCGTCCCTCCAGGTTGGTCATCGTCCCCTCTTCCTCCGCCCATTCGGCGGTGGGTAGCACGATGTCCGCGAGCGCGGCGGTCTCGGACAGGAAGATGTCCGAGACGATCAGCGTGTCCAGGGCGGCCAACCGGTGCCGGATGCGGTTCGCGTCGGGCGCGGAGACGGCAATGTTGGACGCCAGCACGAACAGGGTGCGCACCCCGCCGTCGGAGCCGAGCCGGTCCAGCATCTCGAATGCCGATTTGCCCGGCAGGGGAAGTTCTTCCGGCTCGATTCCCCAGACGGCAGCGACGTGCGCACGGGCCCGTGGGTCGTCCAGCCGGCGGTAGCCGGGCAGTTGGTCGGCCTTCTGCCCGTGCTCGCGGCCACCCTGCCCGTTGCCCTGACCGGTGACGGTGCCGTAGCCGGACGCCCACTTGCCCGGCAGGCCCAACGCGAGCGCCAGATTGATGAATGCCTGGGCCGTGTCGGTGCCGTTGCTGTGCTGCTCGGCGCCGCGCGCGGTGAGGATCATCGCGGACGGTGCCGTTGCCAGAGCCCGGACGGTGTCCCGCATGTCGGCGACGCTGACGCCGGTCGTCCGCTCCACCCAGTCCGGCCAGTAGGAGCTGACCGCGGCCCGGACGGCGGCGAAACCGGTTGTCCGTTCGGCGATGTAGGCCTCATCGAGGTAGCCCTCGCGGATCGCGATGTGCAGCAGGCCGTTCGCCAGTGCGAGGTCCGTTCCGGGTACCGGCGCGAGGTGCAGCGACGCGCCGTCCGCGGTGCTGGTGCGCCGGGGATCGACCACGATGTGCCGGGCCCCGTTGTGCCGGGCCTGGTCGAAGTACTGCATGGCCGGCGGCATGGTGTCGGCCGGGTTCGACCCGACCAGCAAAATCGCGGCCGCCTCGGCGATGTCGGAGAGCGGGAACGGCAGGCCCCGGTCCACCCCGAAGGCCTTGTTGCCGGCGGTGGCGGCGGAGGACATGCAGAACCGGCCGTTGTAGTCGATCATCGCGGTGCGCAGCCCGACCCGAGCGAATTTGCCGAGGGCGTAGGCCTTTTCGTTCGTCAGACCGCCGCCGCCGAAGATGCCGACGGCGTCCCGGCCGTAGCGGTCCTGGGACCGGGTGATCGCCGCGACCACGCGGTCGAACGCCTCGTCCCAGGTCGCCGGGCGCAGCGGGCTGGTGCGATCGCCCTCGACCGCCCGGACCAGCGGGGTGAGCAGGCGGTCCTTGTGGTCCAGCAGTTCGGCGGCCGTCCAGCCCTTCGCGCAGAGCCCGCCACGATTGGTCGGAAAGTCCTCCTGGGGCTGCACGGTGACCGGGCTCGGACCCCGGCCGGGCGCCGCGACCATCGTGATCCCGCACTGCAGCGAGCAGTACGGGCAATGGGTCGCTGTGGGCACAGCATGTGCTGTGGGCACGGCGCGGTCGGCGGTCACCTCTCCGAGTGTCGGTACCCATGTTTCAACGGCCGCCGCCGTCTGTTACGTGCGCATTGTGTTGTGCTCACCGCCGCTGGTCAGCGCCGCAGACCGGATGACACACAAGAGCCCGGTGCCGGTTGGTCGGGCCGGTCATCGGCGTTTCGAATGTTACGGCGCATCGTGTTTGGCCCGGCTGTGGTGATGGACATCACACGTCCGCCCCGGCCCCTGGGCGGTCCGACCGATCTCAGGTTCCTCCGGTGGGCCCGGCCCGTCAAGCCTTCGCCGGCGCGGCATGCCGCGCCCAGAACTCGCGGACGATCCGCACGCAGTCGTCCGGGGCCTCGATCGGACCGAGGTAGGCGCTGCCGTCGAGCACCGCGACCTCGCCCCGGCGCAGGTGGCGGACCGCGGCGCGGGCCTTCTCCGGGGTCCAGTCGGCGTGATCGGCCCCGGTGACGAACAGGGTGGGCGCCTGGATTCGCGGGAGCTCGGGAGTCAGATCGGGACGGTGCAGCGAGATGCCGACGACCGCGTTGCGCATCCCGACGCGGTCGGCCTCGCGGAATCCGTTCGCGACCAGGGTCACGGCTTGCGGGTCGGTGCGCCGCGTGGCGGGCGAGAGCAGGACGTCGACGACGCTGCCGGTGAGGAATGTCGTCGGCCCGACGAGTCGATGGAGCGCCAGCAACAGGTGGACCTTTCCTCGCTCGCGACGCGGGTAGGCGTGCACCGGCGTGCCCACGGTCGTCAGGGTCCGGATGCGGTCCGGCCGACCGACGGCGACCAGGATGCCGATGTGACCACCCCACGCATTGCCCAGCCAGTCGACCGGAGCGTCGACACCGAGCGCGTCCAGCACCGTGATCGCCGCGTCGGCGCAGTCGGCCATCGTGTACCGGCGTCCGGGATCGCCGCTCGCCCCGTGCCCGGGACCGGTGATCAGGATCAGCCGGCGGTCGGTCTCGAGCTCCGGACGCACCCGGGACCAGCTGCGATTGTCGACGAACAGGCTGTGCCAGAGGACGGCGACCGGCCCGTCCCCGCCGGTATCGAGTACCTCCAGCTGGCCGACTGCGGTGCGGATGCGGTGGGTGCGGACTTCGGGCATGTGGACCACCTCGGTCGACTTGACACTGTCAACCGAGGTTAGGCTTCTACATTGACACTGTCAACGGGGATTCGACGACGAGCGGGAGGGCCGGGCGTGTCGGACGAGCAGGCGCTGACCGAACAGTTGCTCGCGGCCGCCGTGGCGGCGCTGCGCGAGGATCCCGCGGAGCGGCTGAGCCTGCGCCGGGTTGCCCAGCGGGTCGGTGTCAGCCACCAGGCGCCGTACGTGCACTTCGGCACCAAGCGGACCTTCCTCGCGGCGGTCGCCGGGACCGGCCTGCGGCCGGCGGCCGCAGCGGCGGCCCGGGCTGTCGAGGCGGCCGGCGCCAACCCCCGCGACCGGTTGCACGCGCTGGTCGAGGCCTACGTGGAGTTCATCGAGTCCCAGCCCCACCTGCACGACCTGGCGTACGGCCCCCTGGTGGCCAAGAGCGACCATCCGCTGCTCCAGGAGGCGGCGATCGCGTACTGGACGGTGTTGCACGATGCCGTGGCGGCCTGCCAGCCGGTTGGCACCTCGGAGGCGGAGGTGCTGCGCCGGTGCGCATCGGCGTGGGGCACCGCCTACGGCATCGCCCGGCTGAGCGCGATGGGCCAGATCCCGGCCGCCGTGCCGGCGCCGGCGCGTGAGCTGCTGCACGAGGCGGTCGACACGCTCTACCACGGCTGGCAGGGTCCGGACACGGCCGCGGGTACGGAGCCGGCAGCGGCCGTCAACCGGCCAGTGGCGGGCTGACCCATCCGTCGACATCGCGGCGCAGCGCAATGGTGTCGACCACCGCGGCCGGATCGAGCGGTCCGTAGATGTGCGGGAACTTCTCGGTCACGCCTGGCGGGCTCTCCGGCACCACCGGCACGGACAGCCGGTCCGGGTCGATGACCAACAGCACCATCGGCGCGGTGACGTCGGCGTAGAACCGCCGGAGCACCCCGTCGACCTGATCGGCATAGGACGCGTGCAGGAAGCCCTCCTGCTGCAGTGACCGGCCGCGGGTGGAGACCGTGTACTCCCCCGCCGCCCGCGCCTGGGCCCAGTCGGCCACCAGGCTGCAGTGGTAGATCGGGGTGCGCACCGGACGTCAGACCGCCAGCACCGTGGGCACGATCATCGGCCGCCGACGGTAGGTGTCGCCGACCCACCGGCCGACCACCCGCCGCACCGCCTGCGCGATCCGATGCGGGTCGGTGATGCCGTCGGCCTCGGTCCGTGCGAGCTCGGCCTCGACCAGCGGCACCACGGCGTGCAGTGCCTTCGGGTCGTCGGAGAACCCGCGCCCGGAGATCGTCGGCGACGCCATCGCCCGCCCGGTGTGCGTGTCGATGGCCACGGTGATGGAGATGAACCCGCCCTCACCGAGCACCAGCCGGTCGGACAGGGTGTTGTCGCCGACGTCACCGACGGCATTGCCGTCCACGTAGACCATGCCCACCTCGACGTGGCCGACCACCGTCGCCTTGCCCTGCCGCAGATCGACGACCGTCCCGTTGGGGGCAAAGAGCACCCGGTCCGGTGGCACCCCGGTGGCGATGGCCAGCTTCGCCTGGGCCCGCAGGTGCCGCCATTCACCGTGGATAGGGATCACGTTCTTGGGACGGACGGCGTTGTACAGGTAAAGCAGTTCGCCGGCCGAGGCGTGCCCCGATACGTGCACCTTGGCGATCCCCTGGTGCACCACGGTGACGCCGAGCTTGGCCAGCTCGTTGATGATGGTGAACACGCTGGTCTCGTTGCCCGGGATCATGGACGACGCCAGGATGACGGTGTCCCCGGCGGTCAGGTTGACCTGCCGGTGCTCGCCCCGGGACATCCGGGACAGCGCCGACAGCGGCTCGCCCTGCGACCCGGTCGAGACGAGCATGACCTGGTCCGGCGGCAGCTCGAGCACCTTGTCCAACGAGCGGATCAGGCCGTCCGGCACCGTGAGCAGGCCGAGATCCTGCGCGATCTGCATGTTCCGAACCATCGACCGGCCGACGAATGCGACCTTGCGGTGGTGCCGGTAGGCCGAGTCGAGCATCTGCTGCACGCGGTGCACATGGCTGGCGAACGATGCGACGATCACCCGCTGGGTCGCCTTGGCGATGAACGAGTCCATCACCGGGCCGATCTCCCGCTCCGGCGCGACGAATCCGGGCACTTCGGCGTTGGTCGAATCGACCAGGAACAGGTCGACGCCCTTGTCGCCGAGCCGGTTGAACCCGCCCAGATCGGTCAGCCGGCCGTCGAGCGGCAGCTGGTCCAGCTTGATGTCGCCGGTGTGCAGCACGGTCCCGGCCGGGGTGCGGATGCTGACGGCGAGCGCGTCCGGGATGGAGTGGTTGACCGCGTAGAACCGCAGGTCGAACGGTCCGATCCGGCGCCGGTCACCCTCGGCCACCACCTGCAGGGTGGGTGTCAGCCGGTGCTCGCGGCACTTGGCGGCGATCAGCGCCAGCGAGAACCGGGCGCCCAGCACCGGCAGGTCCGGCCGCAGCCGCAGCAGCCAGGGCAGCGCACCGATGTGGTCCTCGTGGCCGTGGGTGATGACGACGGCGTCGATGTCGTCCACCCGGTCCTCGACCAGGCGCAGGTCGGGCAGGATCAGATCGACCCCCGGCTGCCCGTCCTCGGGGAACAGCACGCCGCAGTCGACGACGAGCAGCCGGCCGTCGAACTCGTACACCGTCATGTTGCGGCCGATCTCGCCGATGCCGCCGAGCGCCACCACCCGCAGCGCGTCGCGGGCGGGTGGCCGCGGCGGTTCCGGCGCCCGGGGCGCGCGCCCCGGAGCGGATCGTCCGGCCGGCGGCGAAGATCCGGGACCGGCCGGACCGCTCACCGCAACGGGCCGATCTCGTCGAGGTCCCGCGTGATCAGCTCGGTCTGCTTCGGCGTCGCCGGGATCTGCGGCAGCCGCGGATCCCCGACCCCGAACCCGCGCAGCCGCAGCGCGGCCTTGGCGAAGACCAGTCCGGCCCCGCCCCCGCACCGCCCCATCGCGCGATGCGCGGGCATCAGGTCGTAGTGCAGCTTGCGCGCCCTGGTGTAGTCGCCGGCCTCGGCCGCGTCCACCATGGCCCGCAGGTGCCCGGCGAGCACGTGGCCCAGAATGCTCACGATGCCGACGCCGCCGACCGACATCCACGGCAGGTTCAGCGGATCGTCACCGGAGTAGTAGGCCAGATCGCTGCCGGCCATCACCTGCGATCCCGCGTAGAGATCGCCCTTGGCGTCCTTGACCGCGGTGATCCGCGGATGCTCGGCCAGCCGCAGCAGGGTCTCCGGCGCGATGGCCACGACCGCCCGCGGGGGAATGTCGTACAGCATCACCGGCAGATCGCTGGCGTCGGCGACGGCGGCGAAGTGCGCCAGCAGGCCGTCCTGCTGCGGGCGCGAGTAGTAGGGCGTGACGACCAGGGCGCCATGCGCTCCGGCCTTCTCCGCGGCCTTGGCCAGCTTGACCGAATGCGCGGTGTCGTAGGTCCCGACGCCGGCCACGACGGTGGCCCGGTCGCCCACCGCATCGACCACCGCCCGGACGATCGTCTCCTTCTCCGCGTCGCTGGTCGTCGGGGACTCGCCGGTGGTGCCGTTCACCACCAGCCCGTTGTTGCCCTCGTTGACCAGTCGCTCGGCGAGCAGGCCGGTCGCGTTCACATCCAGCTCGCCGGTGGCGGTGAAGGGGGTGACCATGGCGGTCAGCACGGTGCCGAAGGGACGGCCCGGCCGCCCGGCCGGCCCCGCGGAAAGCGTCGTCATACCTGGAAACCTACCGTCACCACGGGTGCCGGTCCGTCATCACCCGGCGGAGGAGTTCCCTCCGGCCGGTCAGAATCCGCGTTGCAGGACGCGCAGGCGACCGACGTCCGCCGGATCGCCGTCGAACTCGATCTGCACGGCGTCCCGGCCGGACACCCACAGGACGATCTCCCCGGGTTCGCCGACCAGCGTGACGACCGGCTCGCCCTTGCGCAGCACGACCGGCTCCTCGCCCGGCATCCGGGCCACGACCGCGCTGTCGGCCTTGCGCAGCGCCAGCCGGGACAGACCGGATTTCACGCTCCGGGTGAGCTCGGCGGTGTCCTGCGGGCTCAGCTCCCGGGGCCGCCAGCCGGCCTGACCACGCCGGACATCCTCGTGGTGGATGAACATCTCGCCACCGTTGGCGAGGTCGTTGAGCGGGCCCCAGCCTGTCGGGTTCCACGCCGGCGGACCGTCCCGGTACTGCTTGATCAGGTCGGCCCAGGGCCGCCGGCGATAGCCGTCCTGGGCCTTCTCGGTGAAGCCGTGCAACGGCTTGACCTGGGCGCCGACCGCGCCGAGGGGGTCGCGTTCCCGCACCAGCAGGTGGATCAGCAGGTCCAGGGTCTGCCAGCCCTCGCACAGCGTCGGTTGATCGGGGCCGACCTGCTCGAACAGGTCGGCCAGGGCAGCGCGTTCGGTGCGGGCCAGGCTCATATCGCGGGCTGACAGTTCGTTCGGCAAGCCTTGCTCATCATGCCGCCACAGTACGTGCGGGGTGGACCCGGCCGGGCCGACGTCAGCGCGTGATGCCGGTGTGCCCGATCGAGTAGCGGCCGGGCTGCGGCATCAGGGCCAGGCCGTGCGGCCCGTTGCCGACCGGAATCGTCCTGATCAGGCTGCCGTCCGTGGTGCTGATCACATACACGACGTTGTCGTACCGGCCGGAGAGCCACAGCTGGCTGCCGTCGGCGCTGACGTTGCCCATGTCGGGGCTGCCGCCGCCGGGAAGCTGCCACGTGGTGATCGGGTCTCCGGTGACGGCGTCGAGCACGCTGATCGAGCCCGCGTGCCGGTTGGTGACGTACAGCTTGGTCGCATCCCGGCTGAAGTACAGGCCGTGGGCGCCGTCGCCGGTCGGGATGTGCCGGGTGATGGTCTGCAGGTCCTTGTCCAGCACCCAGACCCCGTCGGAATCGGAGTCGGCGATGTAGAACTTCGAGCCGTCCGGGGCGATTCGCAGATCCTGTGGGCCCATGGTCGTGTTCCGGGTCGGCATGTCGATCATCCGGATCAACGACCGGTTCGCCATGTCGACCACCGCGACCCGGCCGTCGAACTCGCAGGAGAAAACCGCCGTCCGGCCGTCCGGGGTGAAGTCGCCGTGATCGACGCCCTGGCAGTCGGGAAGCTTGAGCCGCGACACCTCCTGCCAGCTGGTGGGGTCGTACCAGACCAGCGTGCGGTATTTCTCCGCGACCGAGATCGCGTACTTGCCGTCCGGGGTGAAGTACATGTTGTACGGGTCGAGCACCGGGATGGTGTCGCCCGCCGCGCCCGTGAACGGGTCGATCCGGCGGATGACGTCGCCCTGGTCGTCGGTGGCGTACAGCGCACTCATGTCGTACGACGGCACGACATGCTGCACCTCGATGCCGACATGGAACTTGTCGACGACCTGGAACGTCTGCGCATCGATGACCCAGACGTCGCCGGACTTGGTGTTCGGCACGTACGCGTAGGCCTTGGACTGCCGGGCGTTCGCGCCGAGCATGTTCGGGCCGGCGTCGGAGTAGATGTTGTGCGGGTCGGTCACCGCCGGCATACCCGGCAGCACGTCGACGGCCGCGGACGACGGGGCCGGCGGGGCGGACGGGGAGCCGAACGTCGTCGGCGACTGGCTCGGCGGTGTCGGGTTCAGTGACATCGTCGAGTGGTCCATCGACATCGTCGCGTGGTCGACCGATTCGGGCGCCGCCGCGTCGTCCGAGCCGGACGGGTTCGCAACCGATGCGGCCGCGTTCGACGGCGGCGATGACGGAGCCGCGGAGCAGGCCGCCACCGTCGCCATCAGGATCGTCACGCCGACCAGACGCGTTCGTCGCATCCGTGCTCCTTCACCCCACCGGGAAGCATGCGCCGCCCCGAACCGGTGATGAGGGTAGCCAGGGGCTGTGTGGTCGGTGTTGCAGCCCGTCGCCGCGGCGACCACACTGCGCGGGTGGGTGAGGCGCGGATGGACGAGGCGCGAATGGGCAGGGCGCGAATGGGCAGGGCGCGGAGGAGCGGGGCGCGAATGGGCAGGGCGCGGAGGGGCGAGGCGCCGACCGGGCGACCGGGCCGGGCGCACCCGGGTGACGGATCGCTCCTCGGCCCCACCCTGGTGACGCTGACCCTGTTGCTGGCAGCGTGCGGGTCGTCCGGGCAACCGCAGCAGAGCGCCACCTCGTCGACCACCCCGGCGTCGACCACCCCGGCGTCCTCCGCGTCGTCGGTCCGCACGTCGGCGACCACCGGGTCCCTGTCCGTCTCAGGAACCGTGTCCGCAGTGCCCGGCGGGGTCACCACGGTGCAGGGCACCGTCACCGAGGGGGTCGAGAACGGCTGCGTGGTCCTCGTCGACGCCTCCGGCGCGGTGCTGGCGAACCTGCAGGGATGGGACCTGCAGGCCCATCCATTCGACTCACAGGTCGAGGTGACCGGCACCTACGAACCGGACCTGATGACGACCTGCCAGCAGGGCACGCCGTTCGAGGTCACCGCCGTGGTCGGCCGCTGACGCCATGACGGGCCGCCGACGCCGGATCAGCCGTCCCCGACCAGCGGCGACGCGGCGACCGCGGTGCCGTCGGCGAGTTCGCTGATCCGGAAGTCGGCGAAGACGTTCGGCGCCAGCTGCTGCAGTTCGCGCAGCACCGCGACGGCCAGCGAGCGAATCTCCACGTCGGCCGCTTCGGTCGCCCGCATCCCGACGAAGTGCCGCCAGGCCCGGTAGTTGCCGGTGACGACGATGGCGGTCGTGGTCGCATTGGGCAGCACCGAACGTGCGGCCTGGCGGGCCTGTTTGCGGGCCAAGGTGCCGTCGGGCGCCCGCGCGGCCCGCTCCTCCAGCCCGGCCAGCAGGCGGTCGTAGGCCTGCGCGGCATGCCGGGCCGCGTCGGCGAAGACGGCGTGCAGCTCCGGATCGGCAGCGATGACGGCGGGTTCGGCGACCTCCGGGCCGGTCGCCGGCAGGTACCGCTGCGAGAGCTGCGAGTAGGAGAAGTGCCGGTGCCGGATCAGCTCGTGGGTGACCGACCGGGAGACATCGGTGATGTAGAAGGTCGCCGTGCTGTGCTCCAGCACGGAGAGATGGCCGACCTGCAGGATGTGGTCCAGGTAGCCGGCATTGGTGGCGGTCGCCGGGATCGGCTTGTTCCACGACCGGTAGCACGCGCGCCCGGCGAATTCGGCGAGGGCCTGGCCGCCGGACGCGTCCGTGCTCCACGGCACATCCGGCGGCGGCAGGAACTCCGTCCGGGCGATGAGCCGGACGGTCGGCGATGTGCTCAGAGCGCGCCCCCGGCAGCGGCCGGCGCGCTCGCGTCGGCACCGGAGTCGCCGACCTGCTCACGGGCCAGGTACGTCTCGATCTCGAACCAGTCGCTGCCGGCCCGCTGGGCGACATTGAGCAGGGTGGACATCGCGGAGACCTCCTCGACCTGCTCCTTGAGGAACCACAGCATGAACTGCTCGCCCAGGAAATCGTTCTCGGCCCGAGCGGTCGCGAACAGTTCCTTGATCTGGTCGGTGACGGCGCGCTCCTGGGCCAGGGCCAGCGCGATCGGGTCGACCACCGAATCGAAGTCACCCCGTACCTCGTCGACGCCGGGGATCGAGACCTGCAGATCCCGATCGAGCATCCACTGCACGATCATCATCGCGTGGTTCCGCTCCTCGACCGACTGACGGTAGAAGTGCGCGGCGAGCTGCGGCAGGTCGTGGGCGTCGAACCAGACCGCAATCGCGACGTACTGCTGGCTGGCGTTGAACTCGTGGCGAACCTGCTCGCGCAGCAGGTCGACGTAACGGCTGGACGTCTCGGTTCCGGTCATGGCCGAAATGTTACGGGTGACGCCATTCGCTCTTGAAACGACGTCACGATGGTGTCACCATGGCGTCATGGATCTCACCCCCTACACCCAGAGCCTGCGCGACGACCTGATCACCGCCGCCTCCGTCGGGGACGACGATGCGCGCCGCGCCGCCGTGATGCTGGCCGGAGCGATCGAGCCGGCCGCCCGCCTGGCCATCATGAGCGCCCTTTCCGACCTTGCCGCCGAGGTCACCGGCGCCCTCCGGGACACGACCGTCGAGCTGAAGCTGGACGGTCGGAACGTGCGGCTGTCGGTCACCGAACACCTCGCCGCGGAGCCCACCGCTCCCGGCTCGGACTTCCAGCGCAAGCCCGAGGCACCCGGTTCGGGGGGCGCCGAGTCCCCTGACGACCTGAAGCGGGCCGTCCAGGACGCCAGCGGAGAGCTCTCGCGCACGACGGTCCGGCTGTTCAACGAGCTCAAGTCCCAGGCCGAGCGGGCCGCCGCCGACCAGGGCGTGTCGTTGAACACCTACATCTCCCGCGCGGTGTCGGACTCCGTGCGGTCCGCGGTGCCCAGTAAGAACCCGCGCGGACGGGGCGGCGCGCACGACCGCAACGTCACCGGTTACATCCGCGGCTGAGCTGTTCGCCCCTGGCCCTCCGCCCAACTCCGCACTGCTCGTCCGCCGCCCGCCCAGCGCCCCAACCGCCCTCCCGACCTGAGAAGTGGAACCCATGCAGACCTTCCTGACCCCCGAACCGATCATCATCGAGATCCGCAACTCGGCCGGCTCCGTCCAGGTCGACCTGGCCGACGTCACGACCTCGACCGTCGACGTGGTGTCCGGCCCGTCCCACCCGCTCGGCTTCCTGGACGAGGTGATCCGGGCGGCCAAGGCCCAGTTCGCCGGCGCCCGCAGCGGCGGTGTCGACGGTGGCGCGGCCGGCTACCGGGACGACCGGCCGCTGGAGGACCCCGTCGAACGGGTGCGGGTCGACCTGCGCCAGCACGGCGCCGGCGGCGAGTCGGCCACGCTGATCGTGGACACCGACCCCGCCCGGGACGGCTGGAAGTCCGCGTTCACCGTGCACATCACCGCCCCGGCCGGGTCCGGAGTGCGGGTTCAGACGCAATCGGCGAACACGGTGACCACCGGCATCGCCGGCCGCGTCGAGGTGCGGACCGCATCGGGGGACGTGCGCCTCGAGCAGGTGCTCGGCCGATCGGTGGTCCAGACGGCCAGCGGTGACGTGGCCATCACCGATACCGCCGAGTGCGACGTCCGGACCGCCTCCGGTGACATCGAGGTGCGGCGGGTGCGGTCGGAGGCGCAACTGCACTCGACGTCGGGCGAGATCCGGGTGGACGGCGCGGGTGACGATCTGTCCGCCCGCAGCGTCTCCGGTGACGTCCGGGTGGCCGACGCGGCGTCCGGCCGGGTCGAGCTGATCACCGTGTCCGGCGACGTGGAGATCGGCGTGCACGCCGGCACCTTGGCCGCAATCGACCTGAGCACCGTGTCGGGCACCACCCACAACGATTTCGTGGTCACCGACGAGCCGCCGGCGCCGGTCCCCGCGCCGGTCGAAACGGTGCCGGGGACCGCCTCATCCGTCGGCGCGGCGCTCGACGCCACCGTGGTGAACGGGGAGAGCGTGGTGAACGGGGACACCGTGGTGAGCGGGGACGCCGAGCCCGCCGACGCCGAGCCCGGCCGGCCGGCCGCCGGCGCCATCGGGGCGGACGAGCCGGTCCTCGACCTGCGGGTCAAGACCACCTCCGGCGACATCCGGCTGCGCCGCGCCGCGTCCTGACCCGAAGCGCGGGCACCCTCCGGCGCCGGATCAGGGATCCAGGCGCAGGGCCAGGCCGCCGCGACGCGGGTCGGCGGCCGGCCCACCGACGCCCACGACGGCAACCCCACCGAAGAATGGGCGCTGCTCCGGCCATTGGACGATGTTCTCGCCATCGGCGTTCAGTGCCGCGATCACCTCGGGACCGAAACCCGGTTCGAGGTGGACGGCGTCGGGGGTGGCCGTCATGCGCGGCGCCGCCACCGCCTCGGCGGGGCTCCGGCCGTCGACCAGCACCCGGGTCAGGACCTGCAGCAGGGCGGGGCGGATGCGGCTGCCGCCGGCGGCGCCGCCGGCGAACAGCAACCCGCCGGCCGGGTCGGTCACCACCAACGGAACCATCATGGAGGGCATCCGTTCCCCCGGTGCCGTCACCGCGCGCAGCAGCTCGCCCTCGCCCAGCATCGAGTTTCCGTGCACCCCGCCGTGCCAGACGCCGGATCCAAGGCCGAGCGAATGCGTGGCCGCACAGGCATTTCCGTCGGAATCCACGGCGACCAGGGTGGTGGTCTCGGCGCGCCGCGCCGGCGCGCGAAGGGCGTGCGCCAGCTGCCGAGCCCGCTCCGCGGGATCACGATTCGTCATGCCTCGGTCGAGCACGCCTGCGGTATAGGCGAACTCGTCAAGATCGTTGTCCCGGACGCAGATGACGCCGGGGCCGAACGGGGTCCGCGCCACGGTGAGCTCCTGCACCCGGTAGGCGGCCATGTCGTCGTCGGACAGCGCACCACCGTCCGCGCGGACCGCCGCGACGAAGGCGCGGCCCCGGGCGCCGGTGGTCAGCGCCGCCGTGCCGTCGTTCAGGTAGTCGTCCAGGGTGTCGGCCAGGCCCTCGTGATGCAGCAACTCGCCCGGACCGAGATGGCGCCGGCCACCGCTGCCGTCCGGCCGGGAGTACACCGCGATCCCGTCGCCGAGCACCATGGCCGCCGCCACGTCGGGCAGCAGCACCGCGTGCTGCATCGGGAAAGGTGTGCCGTCGTGGGCGAGATCCCTTGCCGGCCGGACGATCTGCGACCAATCGAGCCGCCCGAAGGACGAGTGCAGAGCGGCCACCCCGGACGGCGTCCCCGGGACCGCCACACTCGGACCACCGACCGCATACGGCACCTCGACATCGCCGAACGCCACCTTGATGTCCCGGGGTGGGGCGGGCACGGTGCCGTCCAGCCCCGGGACCGCGACGAAGAAGTCCAGACAATGCACCTGCTGGCCGGCCGCCTCGTACACGGTGGCGAAACCCCCGCCGCCCAGGCCGGTGAACAGGGTCTCGGACACGCAGCCGGCCAGGATCATCGCCGCAACGGCGTCCGCTGCCGACCCTCCGTCACGGAGGATGTCCCGGCCGACTGCGGCGGTCGCCGGATGACCGGCGGCGACGGACGCGGGCAAGGAGGTCACCGGGGAAGGTTATCCGCCCGGGCCGATCCGCGGATGCCGAGCGAGCGCGCTCGCCAGGTTCCCGCGCGGGGCGACGACGATCTCCGGAAGGCCGAGCCAGCGGGCCATCCGTCGCAGTTCGGTGGCGGCGGCCTCCAGTGTCGGGGCCGGCTCGACGCCGGATTCCAGCCAGGCGGCCTGGACGAGCAGCCGGCCGGCGGCGCGATCGGCCTTCAGATCGAATCGCCCGACCAGGCGGTCGCCGACCAACAGCGGCAGCACGTAGTAGCCGAACACCCGCTTCGCGGCGGGTGTGTAGATCTCGATCCGGTAGTGGAACCCGAAGATCCGTTCGGTCCGCCGGCGGCGCCAGACGAGCGGATCGAACGGACTGAGCAGGGCCGCCCCGTTGACCGCCCGCGGGATCCGGGCCGCGCGGAACAGGTAGGCGGGCTCCGCCCAGCCCTCGACCAGCACCGGGGCCACGCGACCGTCCTCGATGAGGTCGGCGAGTGCTCGCTTGGTGTCGGCCACCCCCATCCGGTAGTAGTCGGCCAGGTCGCCCACCGTGCCCACTCCGTGCGCGCGGGCGGCGTGGGCCACCAGCTCGCGCTTGGCGTCCGGTTCGGCCGGGGTCGCCGCCGACCGCACAGCGGGCGGCAGCATCCGTTCGGTGAGGTCGAAGACCCGTTCGAAACCGCGCCGCCGGGTCACCCCGATCGCGCCGACCATGAACAGGTGCTCGCAGGCGATCTTGGTGATGGACCATTCCCACCAGCCGGCAACGTTGCGGCCAGGGGCCTCGAGGGCCCGTTCGACATCCCCCGCCGAGCTCGGACCAAGCTCACGGATGGCGTCCAACACGACGTCAAGGAAGCCGGGATGTTCCGCGTTCAGCCGCTTGATCATTCCCCACGGCCCGTCGACCTCCCGTTCCCGCTGGCGCCAGCGCAGCAGCGGCTCGTGCTCGACCGGAATCAGCGAGGCCATGTGAGCCCAGGATTCGACCAGGAACCGATCGCGGTTCCGCACCGGCCAGGCCGCCCCTTCCAGAACCCCGACCGGATACGGGCCCAGCCGGCTGAACACCGGCAGCAGATGAGCGCGGGCCAGCACGTTGACCGAGTCGATCTGCAGGAGGCCGACCACGTCCACCAGCCGCCGCAGATGCCCTCGGTTGACCGGCCGCGGCTCGGCGGGCTGCGGCGCGGCCAACTGCTGCGCCGCGATCGCGATTCGCCGGGCCTGACTCGCCGACAGGTCCACCCCCGCGGACCGCGGCGGGCCCGTCGGCCGGCGACGTCCGGCGGAGGCGACCGCGGAACCGGACCTCATCGGAGCCGGCCGGGGCGAAGCGGTGCTCGTACTCATGGCGGCGATGCTGCCATCCGGCACCGACAGTGCCCGGATCCTGGCATGCTGGCGGCTCGTGACCACCAGTTCCGTCAGTCCGGCATCCGTCGACGACGCCGCAACGATCGCCCGGTTGCAGCTCACGGTCTGGCGCCAGTCATTCGCCTCGGTGTTGCCGCCGGCAGCGCTGGACACCGATCCGACGGAGCACACCGCCGCCTGGGCGAACCGGATCGAGGTGGGCGGGCCGGTGCTGGTGGCCGTCGAAGGATCGGAACCGGTCGGGTTCGCCGCGTTGGCCGGCGAACCCGACCGGCGGAATCTGCTCGATCCCGTCGGCGAGATCGAGGTGCTGCACGTGGTGCCGCGCTGGGGCCGGCGGGGCCACGGCGGTCGGCTGCTGGTCGCAGCCGCCGCCGAACTGCGCCGGGCCGGTGCCCGCACCGGCCGGTGGTGGGTGCCCCAGGTGGACTCGGCGACGTCCCGATTCCTGACCGCGGCCGGATGGGCCGAGGACGGGGTCCGCCGCGAGCTGGACACCGGTGCGGCGCCGATCGTGGAGCTGCGCTGGTCGGGAACGCTGGACCTCGTCGCGATCTGATGCGAGGCGGCGGGGGGGGACCCGCAGAACCGTCCGATGCCGGCCGTCGAGCGCGGCGGTTCGCGGACCCGTCAGGCCGGCGAGGCGCCACCTTCCAACTCGATGGCGTGCCGCATCGCCGACCGGGCACGCTTCCGGTCGCCGGCCAGATCGTAGGCGTGGGCCAACGCGAACCAACCGCGCCAGTCGTCGGGAGCCGCATCGACCCGGGCCCGGACGGTGTCGAAGTACGCGTCGGCGGCGTCCCGCTCGACCCGCCCCGACGGGCGCAACGGCAGCTCGGGCACGTCGGGCAGCTGGTCGTCGGCGGCCAGCCGCCGGGCCAGCCGCTGGGTCTGCCAACCGAAGCGCAACTCCCAGAAGACCAGCACCACGCCGATGATCGGCAACAGCAGGACGCCGATGCCCAGGGCCATACCGGCCGCGCCGCCCGTCCGGATCAGCGCGACCGCCCGACCGCCGAGCAGGACGAAGTACACCACCAGCGCCAGCGTCAGGAGCGCGACGGTGACCTTGGTCCGGGTGCCCCTGCTCACCGGTTCGGATCCGCCACGATTACACGATGCCGAGGAGCTGCTCGAGCCCCAGGGTGACCCCTGGGCGACCCGGCACCGCCCGGATCGCGGTCAGCACGCCCGGCATGAACGAGACCCGATCGAGCGAATCGTGCCGGATGGTCAGGGTCTCCCCAGCGGTGCCCAGGATGACCTCCTGATGGGCAACCAGCCCGGGGAGCCGGACCGAGTGCACCCGGATGCCGTCGACGTCGGCCCCGCGGGCTCCGGGCTGCTCGATGGTGGTGGCGTCCGGGCCGGGGCCCAACCCGGCCTCGGCGCGGGCCGCCGCCACCGCCCGAGCGGTCGCCGCGGCCGTGCCGGACGGTGCGTCGGCCTTGCCCGCGTGGTGCAGCTCGATGATCTCGACCGACTCGAAGAAGCGCGCGGCGTCCCGGGCGAACCGGGCGGCCAGAACGGCGCCGATGGCGAAGTTCGGCACCACGATGACGCCCAGGTCCGGCTTGGCCTGCAACCAGTCGGTGATGGTGTCGAGGCGTTCGGTGTCGAAGCCGGAGGTGCCGGCCACCACGTGGATGTTGTTGTCCAGGCAGAACCGGATGTGGTCCATCACCACGTCGGGGTGGCTGAAGTCGACGACCACCTGGCTGTCCGCGTCGGCCAGCGAGAACAGCCACTCGCGGCCACCGACCGCGGCCACCAGATCCATGTCCGGCGCCTCGACGACCGCCTGGCAGGTCTGCGCCCCCATCCGGCCACGGGCCCCGATCACCCCGACCCGCAACGGCTCCTCGGTCACCGGCCCACACTCCCAGCGGTCATCTCGTCCGTACTCCGATCCCCGGAAGTGCTCCCCGGAAGTCCTCAGCGTCGGGATGCATTCTCCGGTGCCGGGTCCAGCGGGCCAACACCGGCCGCCGGTTGCGCCGTCCGGCCGGCGGTCAGGCCGAGCAACACCCCGGCCAGGACGGCCAGCGCGCCACCCGCCTGCGGGGCCGTCACCTGCCCGATGCCGAGCAAGGTGACGGCCAGCAGCCCGGCGACCGGGATGACTCCGTTGAACAGGCCGGTCCGGGCGGTCCCCAGCCGATCCATGGCCGCGAACCAGGCCACACACACGACAGCGGTGACCATGACGGCGAGATAGGCCAGCGCCCCGAACTCGGTGAGCGAGGGCATGCGCAGCAGGTCGGTCCCGGTCACCGCACCGACCACGGACCCGGCGATCAGCAGCATCGCGCCGGCCAACCCACACGAATACACGGTGGCGGCCAGCGAACCGAGCCGCGGCAGGACCGGGGCGGCCAGCACCGTCATGCCGACGGCGCCGGCCAGGGCGCCCAGCGACAGCACCACGGCGAGCGGGTCGACGGCCCCGCCGCCCGCCCCGAGCTGGGCGATGCCGGCGCCCGTCGTGACCACGAGCGCGGCCAGCACGAGCCGGCCGGACGGCCGGCGGCGCGCGGCCACCGACCCGGCGAGGACGATCACCAGGGGCGCCGCGCCGATGACCACGCCGACGCTGCCCGGGTCGCCGACCCGGGTCGCCTCGATCATCAGCACGCTGCAGCCGGCCATGCCCACCGCACCCAGCGCGGCCAGCCACCCCCACTCCCGGCCCGTGGGTCGCGGCAACGCGACCCGGCGCAGCCGCGCCCAGGCCAGCAGCAGCAGGGCCGCGGCGAGGTACCGCACCCCCTGGCCACCGAGCACCGGATAGGAGGAGACCAGGTCCGACGCGGCCACCGAGCCACCGACCAGCGTGGTGGCGCCGACCGCGAGCGCGACCCCGGATCGTTCGTGCACATTCAGCATGACTCCAGCGTGCCGATCACGAACCATTAGCGGTAGGGGCATAATACGCAGTAGGTCGTAAGGAGAACTGTTGATCGATGTGCAGCGGCTCGCGGTGCTCCGCGAGGTCGCCCGGGCCGGCAGCTTCGCGGGCGCCGCCGCGGCGTTGCGCCACACCCCGTCGGCGGTGTCCCAGCAGGTGGCGGCCCTGGAGCGGAGTGCAGGCGTCGTGCTGGTCCAACGCAGCACCCGCGGGGTCCGGCTGACCGAGGCCGGGCGCCTGCTGGTCACCACCGCCGACGCGGTGCACGCCGAGCTCACCGCCGCCGAGCGGCACCTGCAGGAGCTACGGGAGCAGGGACCGCCGACCTTGACGGTGGTCACCTTTCCCAGCGCCGGTGAGCCGTTGCTCGCCCCGGCCCTCACCCCGCTCACCGCCGGGCGGCACGCCGACATCACGGTGATCGAGGCCGAACCCCACGAGGCGCTGGCCGCCGTGCGGGACGGCCGCGCCGATCTGGCCCTGCTCTACCACTTCCACCTGCCGGAGCCGCCACGCGGCTGGGCGGCGGCGGCCGGCCCCGGGACGTACACCCCGCTGCTCACCGAGCCGTTCCGGCTGGTCGTCCCGGCCGGCCATCCGCTGGCCGATCGACCGGCGATCGACCTGGCCGACTTCGCCGAGGACCGCTGGATCCACGGGTGGGGCGGACCCGCCGAGGTCGTCGACGCCCTGGCCGCCCTCGCCGGCTTCCGCCCGCAGGTGGTCTGCCGGTCGAGCGACTACCGCTTCATGTCCGCGCTGGTCGGGGCGGGCGTCGGGGTCACCCTGCTGCCGGCGCTCGCGCTGCCCGAGCGGGACGACGTGCGCGTGTTGCACCTGGATCCGCCGCCGACGCGTTACGTCGGGGCGTGGGTGCCCGAGCGCCCGTGGCGCAGCCCGACGGTCGAGCGGCTGCTGGATTCCCTGCTCCGGCGGGCGACCGAACTGGCGGGCTGAGCTCAGGCGCCGTCCTCCCAGGTTTCCAGTCCGACCTGGGTGACGTCACCGACCTCCAGCCCCTCGGCGGCGCGGATCGCCTTCTTCACCGGCAGCACGTAGGGACCGCCGGTGCGCTCGGGAAAGATCGAGGTGCGCCACCGGGATCCGCCGATGGTGACCGAGACCTTCACCGCACCGAATCCGGTCCGGGGCCGTGGCACGTCGGCGATGTCGGCCGACACATCGTCCGGCAGCCGCAGGAACACCCACGTCTCCGCACGGGCGGCCCACCGCCACAACTGGGCGGCGAACTCGTACCGGGTGCCGGCCACCGATGCCTCCGGTTCGGGCTGAAGAGTCGGGGTCCGGGATGGTGCGCGGGGGGACCGGAAGGATAGCGGGTGCGGCATCGGCGCTCGGCGGCGACGGGCCCGGCGCTGCGCGGATCATGGCGTACCGAATGGGCAGGGACAGGAGTCGACGAGTTGATCCGCTCCGTCGTAGACGATCCGCGTGGGAGAGAACGGGCCGGCCCGGGCCGCGCGGGCGGCAGGTCGGGTCAGCCGACGAGTTGGCGCAGGTCGGCCGGGAGGTCGTCCGGCGACCGGTAGGGGCCGACGACGGCGGCGGACAGCTTGCCCCCCACGAGGCGGCGGGCCAGCCCGGCGACCTCATCCGCGGTCACCGCACGGATCGCGGCGAACTCCTCCTCGACGGTGCGGAACTCGCTGCGGACCAGCAGCGACTTGCCGATCCGGCTCATCCGCGACTCGGAGTCCTCCAGCGCCAGCGCCAGCGACCCGCACAGCTGGCCCTGCACCCGCTTGAGCTCGTCCGGGCGCAGCCCCCGTTCGGCGACGTCGACCAGTTCCTGCCCGATCAGCTTGGCGACCTCGCCCACATGGTCCGGCGCGCAGCCGGCGTAGATCGACAGGGCGCCGACGTCGGCGTACGCGGCGGTCGCCGAGTAGCAGGAGTAGGCCAGCCCGCGTTCCTCGCGGATCGACCGGAACAGCCGCGAGCTCATCCCGCCACCCAGCGCCGCTGATAGCACGGCCAGCACGGTTCGTTCGGGCGAGTTCCGGTCGCCCGACGGCACGCCCAGGGTCAGGTGGGCCTGCTCGGTGTCCCGGGTCACCACCAGCGGCCGGCCGGTCGGTCGGGGGCGTCCACGGCCGAGCCGGTAGGGCGCGGGCGCGGCGTCGGGATCGACGGCCAGCCGCGCCTTGAACGCGGACCGCACCCAGCGCAGGGCATCGGTGTGCTCGACCCCGCCCGCGATCGCGACCACCATCTTCGCCGGCGCGTACCGCCGGCGGTAGTAGCCGGCGACCTGGGACCGGGACATCGCGGTGATGGTCTGGCTCGACCCGATCACCGGGGCGGCGACGGGGTGCCCGGCGAACACGACGGACGCGAACGCGTCGGCCAGCGTGTCCTCCGGGTCGTCGTCGCGCATGGCGATCTCTTCCAGGATGACCGTGCGCTCGGTGTCGACGTCGTCGGCGGCGATCACCGCGTCCAGCACGACGTCACACACCAGGTCGACCGCCAGGTGCGCCTGCTCGGCGAGAATCCGGGCGTAGTAGCAGGTGTACTCGTGTGAGGTGAACGCGTTGAGCTCGCCGCCGACCGCGTCGACCGCGTCGGCGATCTCGTACCCGGTCCGGGTCCGGGTGCCCTTGAACAGCAGGTGTTCCAGGAAGTGGGAAGCGCCGGCCAGGCGTGGGGTCTCATCGACCGACCCCACGCCGACCCACACCCCGATGGTGGCGCTGCGTGCCCCGGGCACGCTCTCGGTGACCACGCGCAGCCCGCCGGGCAGGAGCGACGCGGTGACGGTCGAGCCGTCGGCCGCGCGCTCCAGCACCGTGGTTCTGGTGCGCCGGGCGGGCGTGGCCACCCGGTCAGACCTGCGCGGGCTCGGCGTCGGCCACCGGCTCCACCGCCGGGGCGGCCGCGGCGGCTTCGGCGGTCACCGGCACCAGGCTGATCTTGCCGCGGGCGTCGATCTCGACGATCTCGACCTGCAGCTTGTCGCCGACGTTGACGACGTCCTCGACCTTGCCGATCCGCTTGCCGCCGCCCAGCTTGCTGATGTGCACCAGGCCGTCGCGGCCCGGCAGCAACGAGACGAACGCGCCGAACGCGGTGGTCTTGACCACGGTGCCCAGGAACCGCTCGCCGACCTTGGGCAGCTGCGGGTTCGCGATCGCGTTGACCTTGTCGATCGCCGCCTGCACCGAGGCACCGTCGGCCCCCGAGACGAAGACGGTGCCGTCGTCCTCGATCGCGATGTCCGCGCCGGTCTCCTCGGTGATCGAGTTGATCATCTTGCCCTTCGGCCCGATGACCTCGCCGATCTTGTCGACCGGGACCTTGATGCTGGTGATCCGCGGCGCGAACTGGCTCATCGGGTCCGGGGCGTCGATCGCCTCGTTCATCACGTCCAGGATGGTGAACCGGGCGTCCCGGGCCTGCACGAGCGCGCCCCGCAGGACCTCGGACGGGATGCCGTCCAGCTTGGTGTCCAGCTGCAGCGCGGTGACGAACTGCCGGGTGCCGGCGACCTTGAAATCCATGTCACCGAAGGCGTCCTCGGCCCCGAGGATGTCGGTCAGGGCCACGTACTGCACCGACGAGTTCCCGGCTCCGTCATCAACGGTGTCCGAGACCAGGCCCATTGCGATGCCGGCGACCGGCGCCTTGAGCGGCACACCCGCGTTGAGCAGCGCCAGGGTGGACGCGCACACCGAACCCATCGAGGTGGAGCCGTTGGAGCCCAACGCCTCCGAGACCTGCCGGATCGCGTACGGGAACTCCTCGCGGGACGGCAGCACCGGCACCAGGGCCCGCTCGGCCAGCGCGCCGTGCCCGATCTCGCGGCGCTTGGGCGAGCCGACCCGACCGGTCTCGCCGGTCGAGTAGGGCGGGAAGTTGTAGTTGTGCATGTACCGCTTGCGGTTCTCCGGCGACAGCGTGTCCAGCTGCTGCTCCATGCGCAGCATGTTCAGCGTGGTGACGCCCAGGATCTGCGTCTCGCCGCGCTCGAACAGCGCCGACCCGTGCACCCGCGGCAGGTAGCCGACCTCGGCCCCCAGGGTGCGGATGTCGGTGAGCCCGCGGCCATCGATGCGGACCTTGTCACGCAGCACCCGCTGGCGCACGCTCAACTTGGTGACCGATCGGAAGGCGTTGCCCAGCTCGGACTCCCGGCCGGCGAAGGTGCCGCCCAGGGTCTCGTAGACCTTGGCCTTGATCGCGTCGACGGCGGTGTCCCGCTCCTGCTTGCCGGGGATCGTCAGCGCCTGGCTCAGCTCGTCCCAGACCAGCCCGGCGACCGCGTCGTAGGCGTCCTGCTGGTAGGGCGGGAAGAGCTTGAACTCGGCGACCGGCTTGGCCGACTTGCCGGCCAGCTCGTTCTGTGCCTGGCACAGCACCCGCAGGAAGGGCTTGGCGGCCTCGAGGCCGTCGGCCACGACCTCCTCGGTCGGCGCGGTGGCGCCGCCGGCGACCAAAGCCACGGTGGCCTCTGTTGCTTCTGCTTCGACCATCATGATCGCGACGTCATCGCCCGCGAGCCGGCCCGCGACGACCATGTCGAACACGGCCCGCTCCAGCTCGGAGTGGCGGGGGAAGGCGACCCACTGGCCGTCGATCAGCGCCACCCGCACCCCCGCCACCGGGCCGGAGAACGGCAGGCCGGAGATCTGGGTGGACGCCGACGCGGCGTTGATGGCCAGCACGTCGTACAAGTCGTCCGGGTTCAGCGCCAGCACGGTGATGACGACCTGCACCTCGTTGCGCAGCCCGCCCGTGAAGGTCGGGCGCAGCGGGCGGTCGATCAGCCGGCAGGTCAGGATGGCGTCCTCGGACGGGCGCCCCTCCCGACGGAAGAACGAGCCGGGGATGCGCCCGGCAGCGTACATCCGCTCCTCCACGTCGATGGTGAGCGGGAAGAAGTCGAACTGCTCCTTGGGGTGCTTGCCGACGCTGGTGGCCGACAGCAGCATCGTGTCGTCGTCCAGGTAGGCGGCGACGGCGCCGGCGGCCTGCTGGGCCAGCCGTCCGGTTTCGAACCGGACGGTCCGGGTGCCGAACGAGCCGTTGTCCAGGACGGCGGTGGCGCTGGTGGTGGTGGGATCCGACATGTGGCTCCTTGGTTGCCGGTCGCGGCGAAGCCGGACCGGTTGCGGGTGGGCCACCCGGATGCCAGGACGGCGGCATGCACGATCGCACAGGGGTGCCGGCCTTCGATCGAAGCCACCGGAGCGTCGGACATCCGACCGTCTCCGGTAGCCACTACCGAGGACCGGCGCAGGAGCGTCACGGTCATGCGCACGCCGTTCGGACAGGCGGTGGCCCTGGATGGTTGTTCAGTTGTGAACCGGCCGGGGTCGCCGTGCTGGCGACCCCGGCCAGGGCGGTTCGGGCGGTTCGGCGCAGACCGAGCCGCTCGATCAGCGAGCGGTAACGGTTGATGTCCACCTGCTGCAGGTAGCGCAGCAGCCGGCGCCGGCGGCCGACCAGGCCCATCAGGCCGCGGCGGGTGTGGTGGTCGTGCTTGTGCTGCTTGAGGTGCTCGGTGAGATCCGAGATCCGCTTGGACAGCATCGCCACCTGCGCCTCGGGCGACCCGGTGTCGCTCTCGTGCAGGCCGTACTCGGCGAGGATTTCCTTCTTCTGCTCGGCGGTCAACGCCACGTCTGGTGCTCCTACTGGTACTTGTCCCGTGCGCGGCCCGCTCCGGACTGCCTTCGCCGGGGGGATGACGGTGCCGGCCGCCACGGACTGCAGCCGGACCCAGTCGATCAGTCTATCAGCGACCACTGCCCACCTTGGCGCCCGTCGGCGCGAGTGCGGCGCGCGGCCGGTCAGGGCGTCGGTCGCGGGTGCCGGATCCACGCCGCCACGCCGACGAACAGCGCAACGATCAACGCGACGATCACCCAGAGCACGACCAGCACGTCCACCCAGGAACCCGCCGGCGGCGACCCGGGAAAGAAGGTACGGATCGGCACGACCGCGAACAACAACGCCGCGGTCCAGCCCAGCATTCCGGCCTCGAACAGCCGGCGCTCGCGGTAGAGCCGCCAGGCCACGATCCAGCACGCCACCGGCAGCAGGATCAGCACCAGCACCAGGGTGACGCCGAACAGCACGATCGCCGCCGAGCGATGAAATGCCGCGTCGACGAGCAACTCCGGGAGATCGGGGTCCGCAGTGGCGGCCAGCTCCCAGCCCTGCACCGAGCCGTCGACCTCGATGGCCGACGCCACCGTCCGCGGCGATGCGTCCGGACCGGCCGTGACGACGGCGGCGATCGTCGTGGCATAGCTGTCGAACGGCCAATCCTGGATATCGCCGTCGAACAGCAGGGTGGCCGAGTGCGACTGCGGACGCTTGCCGGCGTCGAAGACCAGGTCGGCGTCCTCCTCGGTCGGGTCCAGCGACACCACGATCGGCTCGCGAAGCGTGCCGTTGTCGGTCAGCAGGGCATCGTCCGGATCGATCGTGACGTCGACGCGCATCGAGGCGCCCGCTGCGGAGATCGTGCGGGCGGTCAGCAGCACGGTGACGCCCCCGGCCGGACGCTCGACCGGCGACTGCCCGACCGTGGCCGACTCGCCCACCGCATAGCTGACGACCAGCGCGAGATACAGCCCCGCCAACGCGACGAGAATGGACCCGGCCGCGAGCCGCCGGCGCCGCCCGACCGGTGGCACCTCGGCCCGCTCGGATCCCGGCATGCCCGACATTCTCACCCGGGTCGAGGGTGTCCATCGGGCGACACGTCACCGCACGCTGGCTCCCGACGGGTGGAACCGTATGTTACTGACGAGTAGGGTCGTGGCATGGCCAGGTTGGATCTGCGGGTACGGGCGTTCGCGTGGCTGTTCGCGCATTCGCCGGGCGCCGTCGACTCGATGACCCCCGAACAGATCCTCCGGGCGCAGGAACTGCTGGCCGGTCACGGGCGGCTCACCGCCGGGGTCACGGGCCGGCTGGCCAAGGGCGTGGTCACCGTGGATCGCGTCATCGAGCAGGACGGTGAGCGCGTCCCCGTCCGGATCTACCGGGCCGCCGCGCAGGGAGCGGACGGCCCGGTCGTCGTCTACTTCCACGGAGGCGGCTGGACCCTGGGCGCGCTGGACCACTCGGACTGGCTGTGCAGCCAGGTCTGCCTGGGAGTCGGCGCCGTCGTGGTGTCGGTGGACTACCGGCTGGCCCCGTTGCACCGGTTCCCGACCGCCGTGCTGGACAGCGTGGCGGCCGTGCACTGGGTGCACGGGCACGCCGCCGAGCTGGGCGTGGACGCCGAGCGGATCGCGCTGATGGGCGACAGCGCCGGCGGGAACCTGGCCGCCGTGGTCTGCCAGCAGCTGCGCGACCGGGGCGGCCCGCGGATCGCCCACCAGTCACTGATCTACCCGGCGACCGACCTGCGCACCCCGGAGGACTTCGACGCCGCCGCGCCGGCCCGGACCGACTACCCGATCCTGTCCTCGGCGGTGATGCTCACCTTCCGCGACCAGTACCTCGGCCCCGACGGCGACCCGGAGAGCCCGCTGGCCTCGCCGATCCTGGCCGAGGACCTGACCGGCCTGCCCCCGGCGCTGATCCAGGTGGCCGAGTACGACCCGCTGCGCGACGACGGCATTCGCTACGCGCGGGCCCTCGAGCACGCCGGCAACCACGTGCGGCTGACCGAGTACGTCGGCATGCCGCACGGCTACTTCAGCTTCCCCACGGTGATCCGCGGCAGTGTCCGGCAGGCCCTGGCCGAGGTCTGCGCGCAGCAACGGCTCGCGCTGTACCCGCGGCCGACACCGGACCGCGGACCGCGCCCGGTCCCCGCGGGGTCGCCCGGCGCCGCCCCCCGGGATACGGTCGGCGCAGGCGCGGTCGATCCGGCCGCGTCCCGTCCGGCGGGCGACCATCAGGTCGGGCAGCACCCGGTACCGCAACATCACGCGAGCCAGACCACCCGCTGACCCGCACCACCGGACGTCGGCCGCGCAGGATAGGGGTCCGATGAAGGTCCTGGTCTGGGTGGCCGACGGCGTCTGGGAGTCCGCGGTGGACGAGGCCGCCGCGCTGGCCCCGGCCGACGCCGACTTCACCCTGGTCCACGTGGTGGCCGACGATCTGGGTGAGGTCACGCGCGGCGCGTTCGCCGGGCTGCTCGGCCGCCGTTACACGGTCGGCACCGCGATCGAGGACGACCTGACCACCTCCTCGCAGGAGGTGCTGGCCGCCGCACGCGACCGGCTGGGCCGGTCGGCCGGCCTGGTGAGCCGGCGGGGCCGGCTGGAGCGCGAGGTGGTGGCCGCCGCCGCCGACGCCGACCTGCTGGTCCTGGCCCGGGACGGCGACCGCAGCCGGCTCGGGCCGCGCTCGCTGGGACCGGCAACGCGCTTCGTCGTCGACCACGCCCCGTGCCCGGTGCTGCTGGTCTGGCCCGGCCGGCCGCCCGGCATCGGGTCGATCCCACCGCCCCCACCGCCCGGACACCGGCCGCCCCCGCCCGGGCACGAGCCGCCACCACCGCCGCACCACGAGCGGCACTGACCGCCGCCCGGCCGACGGCGATCCCGATCAGATCAGCGCGTGTGCCGCCCACAGCGCGAGCACGGCGGCCAGCAGCGTCGGCCCGACGGTGGTCAGGCCGAGCACGGTGAACCGGCGCAGCGACGGGCCGTGCCCCCTCTCGTGCAGGATCCGGCGCCACAGCATGGTGGCCAGCGACCCGGCATAGGTCAGATTGGGCCCGATGTTCACCCCGATCAGCACGGCGAGCACGGCCGTCGCGGGCGGCGCGGCGCCCAGCGCCGCGAGCAGCACCAGGGTCGCCGGCAGGTTGTTGATCAGGTTGGCCAGCACCGCAGCGATGACCGCGAGCGCGAGCAGCGCGAGCAGGCCGTCACCACCGGGCAGCGCGCCCGCGAGGGCATCCTGCAGGCCGTGCCCGATGGCCGCCTGCACGACCACCCCGAGGGCGGCGACGAACACCAGGAACCACGGGTTGAGCGCGGCCACGACGGCCGGGACGCCGACCCGGCGCCGGCTCAGGTCCCAGACCAGCCACACCACCGCTCCGGTTCCGGCCACCCACACCGGCTCGATGCCGAACGCCGACGAGCCGAACACGGCCGCCAGGATCGCGCCGAGCAGGATCAGCGAGGCGGTCGGTGCCGGCTGCACCGGCGCCGACGTCACCCGCGAGGCGGCATCATGGGACGGCGCCAGGTCGTCCCGGAACACCCAGCGGAAGATCACGTACTCGACGACGATCGCCGCCACCCAGGGACCGGCCATCAAGCCGGCGAACCCGACGAACGTCAGGCCCGAAGCGTGGAACGCCAACAGATTGGTCAGGTTCGACACGGGCAACAGCAGCGAGGCGGTGTTCGACAGGTGGGCCGCCGCGTACACCGACGGGGCGCCGCTGACCTGCAACCGGCGCACCGCCCCCAGCAACACCGGGGTCAGCAGCACCACCGTGGCGTCCAGCGACAGCAGCGCGGTGGTCAGCGACGCCACCACGAAGACCAGCGTGAGCAGCCGCTGGGCGCTGCCCCGGCTGCCCGCCACCAGCAGGCCGCCGATCCAGCGGAACACACCGTCCACGTCGGCCAGGTGCGCGATGATCAGGATGGCGGCCAGGAACCCGATGGTCGGCCCGAGGGTCTGCACCGCAGACACCGCGTCGGGCACGCTGATCAGTCCGAGCACCAGCGCCAGGCCTGCGGCCGGGACCGCCGCGACCGCCTCCGGCAGGCCCTTGGGCCGGGCCACGGAGAACCCGAGAACCGCGAGCAGCAGGACGATGCCGATCGCACTGGCCAGTACGGGGGTCATTCAGTGAGCTCGGCGCGGGCATGGTGCGGCGCCGGCCGCGGCCCGGCGTCCCGGCGTCACTGAAGGTACTTCTCGACCTGTTCCACGCTGCGCACCGCGACGTCGTCGGTGTCCTGGGCGAACTCCTGCCGCGCCCGCCGCTGGCGCAGCAGATCCCAGCACTGATCCAGCGCTCCCTCCAGCGCGGTCAACTGCTCGCGCTCGCTGTCGCCGGCCAGCTCGCCCCGCTGGTACGCCGAGCGCAACTCGTGCTCCCGGTCGACCAGCGTCGAGATCTGACTCAGGATCTGGTGTTCGTCCACCGCTGTCTCCTCACGACAGTGCACTCATGACTGAGCCCAACCCAATACGTCCTTGGTGCGGGCCACATCGGCATCGATCTGCTCGACGAGGGCCGGCACCGAGTCGAATTTCACCGTGTCCCGCAGCCGCTCCACGAAATCGAAGGCCACCCGGCGGCCGTAGAAATTCCCACCCTCGTCGATGACGAATCCTTCGACGGTTCGCTCACGGCCGGAGAACGTCGGGTTCGAGCCGATCGAGATGGCCAGCGGGGACCGGCGGTTGCCCAGGACGAACCAACCGGCGTAGATGCCGTCGGCGGGGATGGCGGCATGCTCGGCGACGTCGAGGTTGGCGGTCGGATAGCCCAGTTGGGCGCCGCCCCGCCCCTCGCCGTGCACCACGAATCCCTCCACCCGGTGCGGCCGACCCAACGCGTCCGCGGCGGCCACCACATCACCGGCTCCCACGCACGCCCGGACGTAGGTGGAACTGACCGTCACCTCGTCCGGGCCCGGCACCAGGGTGACGCCGTCCACGGCGAAGCCGAACCGCGGGCCGAGCTCGCGCAGCAGGTCGACCGACCCCGCGCCCCGGTGGCCGAACCGGAAGTTCTCCCCCACCACCACATGAGCCACGTGCAGCCGGTCGACCAGCGCGTCGTGCACGAACTCCTCGGCGCTGACCTGGGACAGCGCAGTGGTGAACGGCAGCACCAGCAGCGCGTCCACCCCGAGTTCGGCCAGCAGTTCGGCCCGGCGGCGCAGGGTGACGAGCATGGCCGGGTGACTGCCGGGTCGGACCACCTCGGCCGGGTGCGGATCGAACGTCATCACCACGGTCGGCAGGTCGTGCTCCCGGCCGATCCGGACGGCCGCGCCGATCAGCGCCTGGTGGCCCCGGTGCACCCCGTCGAACACCCCGATGGTCAGCACACACCGGCCCCAGTTCGAGGGAATCTCGTCGATACCGCGCCACCGTTCCACGGCCGTCAGCCTGCCACCTGGACGCCCGCCCGCGTGCGCCGGGGACGCCGTGTCCGGCGGGTCAGGTCGAGCTCTGCCAGCCGAAGACCGAACGTGCGGCGCCGCCCTGGTCGGTGACGAGCGCGATCAGCCGGCCGCCGGGATCGAATGCGGCATAGGTGCCCTCGATGCCCCCCGCGCCGATCCGTCGCCCGTGCCCCAGGTCGACCGCCTGCTCGGCACTGACGTCGCGCACCGGGAACGCCAGGCGGACCGCGTCGGCCGCCGGCAGCAGCGCCCGGCTCACGTCCGCGACCACCTGGTCGGTGACCGGCGGGCGCTCCGCCGGAACCCCGCGGTACACGTCCACCGCCCCATCGGCGGTGAACGGGCCGACCCGGGTGCGCCGCAATGCGACGAGATGGCCGCCGACGCCCAGCGCGGCACCCAGGTCACGGGCCAGGGAACGGACGTAGGTGCCGGTGGTGCAGTCGACGACCACGTCCAGGTCGATGTGGCGGGCGGTGCGGCGGGGCCCGGCGACGAGGTCGAACCGGCGCACCGTCACCGGCCGTGCGGCGAGCTGCACCTGCTCTCCGGCCCGGACCCGGTCGTAGGCGCGACGACCGTCCACCTTGATCGCCGAGACCGAACTGGGTACCTGCAGCAGGTCACCGGTCAATCCGGACATGGCCGTGACGATGGCGCCGTCGGCGAGCCCGGCGGCATCGGCGGTGGCGGTCACCGTGCCATCGGCGTCATCGGAGTCGGTGCTGACCCCGAGCCGGACGGTGGCCAGATAGGTCTTGTCGGTCAGCGCCAGATGGCCGAGCAACCTGGTCGCCCGGTCGACGGCGACCACGAGCAGTCCGGTGGCCATCGGATCGAGGGTGCCGGCGTGCCCGACCCGTTTGCGGGCCAGCACCCGGCGCACCCGGGACACCACGTCGTGCGAGGTGCAACCGGAGGGTTTGTCGACCAGCAGCAGACCACCGCCGGCGGGCAGCTCGGGGGAGCTCACCGCTCGCGGGGGGTCGCGCCGTCGGCCGGCTCCGGGCGCCGCTGGTCGACCGGTAGCCGGTGCACCTCCTTGAAGTGCACCTCGGGAGGGCCGGAGCCCTTCGCGGTACCGACCACCACGCTGAATTCGCCGGTGTCCAGCAGGTCCCACCGGTGCGGTACGAGTTCCACCGGCACATCTTCGCCGCGGGCGGCCGCGCGCAACACATGGACCCGGGTGCGCAGGATCCAGGTAACCATCCGGAAGATGCCGAACGCGGTCAGCAGGGCGATCGCCCCGAACGCCCACCGGTAGGCCTGCGCGGTGTGGGTCGCGGCGCCGGGCTCCACCAGGTCCAGGATCTGGCCAACGGCGAACACCATGACCACCGCCCCGCAGAAGCCGCCGACATTGACCAGGCCGGTCGCGGTGGAAATGCGATGCCGCGGGTTGTAGTCGCGCGCGAGCATGAAGCCGATGCCGGAGGCCGGGCCGCCGACCGAGAAGACGCAGACCACGGCGATGACCACACCGAGCGGCGGCCGCCCGTCGGGCCAGCCGATCAGCACCAGCCAGCCGACCAGGCACAGGCCGGCCACGACGAGGGCCAGACCGCCGCGGATGTGCGGCCGGCGGCCGATGATCGGGCCGAGCAGCAGGTTGCCGACCAGGCCACCGATCACCAGCAGCATGAGCAGCGACGACGCGGCCCCGGGCGAGTAGCCCAGCGCCTGGGTCAGGTAGGGGTAGCCCCAGAGGACCGCGAACACGGTCGGTCCGGCCATCGTCGACAGGTGGACCCAGAAGCCGAGCCGGCCCGCCGGCAACCGCCAGGCATGCCGGACCTGGGTCAGCACCTCACGCCCGCCGACGGGGCCGGCCGGGCCCTCCGCCTCCCGGAAGGGGGCGGCGACCGCCGGGCGGAGCAACAGCAGCGCGTACCCCAGGGACAGGCCACCGGCGATCGCGAAGGTCGGCCCCCATCCCAGATCGGTCAGCATCAGGGTGAGCGGCACGGTGGCCACGACATTGCCGAGCATCCCGGTCAAGCTGGTCAGACCGACCATCGTCGGGTACCGCCGGGCGGGGAACCACCCGGCGACCAGCCGCAGCACCGAGATGTAGGTCATGGCGTCCCCGACCCCGAGCAGCCCACGGGCCAGCAGCGCCAACGGGTAGCTGGCCACGAAGGAGAACAGCACCTGGGCGGTGCCCATGATGAGGGTGGCCGCGAGCAGCATCCGGCGCGGGCCGAACCGGTCGATCAGGATGCCGGCCGGCACCTGCATGGCGGCGTAGACACCCAGCTGCAGCATGACGAAGGTGCTCAGTTGCCCGGCGGACAGATGGAGCCGCTCGGCCGCCAGCGGACCGGCCACGCCGAGCGAGGTGCGATGGAACACCGCGAGCAGGTAGCAGCCCACGCCGATGGCCCAGATCACCAGCGGGCGGCGGGCGAACCACAGCCGCAGGGACCGCAGGCGGCCCGGTAACGCGCTCACGCCGACACCCCGCGCAGCGCCCGATCGGCATGCCGCAGGTGCTCCCGGGTCAGCTGCTCGGCCAGGGCCGGATCCTCATGCCCGATGGCGGCCGCGATCGCCTCGTGATCGGCGATCGTGGCCCGCATACGGGTGGTGTCCGGCGCGCCGTCGGGCGCGGACAGGTTGGCCGCACCCATCCGCATCTGCCGGTCGCGCAGCGAGCCGTAGAGCCGGATCAGGATCAGGTTGTTGTTCGCGGCGACGATGGTCGCGTGGAAGGTCCGGTCGGCCGCGACGAAGGCCGGCAGGTCGTGGTCGTCGGCGGCGGCCCGCAGATCGTCCAGCGGCACCTCCAGCGCCCGGGCCACCGCAGGCCCGCGGCCGGATTCGATCACCGCCTGGGTGCAGTGCGACTCCACCAGCAGCCGGGTGGCCAGCACGTCCCGCCATTCCTGGGCGGTGACCGGCAGCACCAGCGCTCCCCGCTTGGGCAGCAGCCGGATCATCCCCTGGGCCTCCAGCCGCAGCAACGCCTCGCGCACGGGGGTGCGGGAGACCCCGGTCTCCACCGCGATGGCGCCCTCGGCGAGCAGTTCGTTGTCGGCGTAGCGCCCGCTCAGGATTCCCTGGCGGACGTGTTCGTACACCCGGTCGGCGGCGGAGGGGGTTCGGGCTGTATCCATGATGTATCTATGATGCGCGACCACGCCGGCCCGTTCCAGCCGGCTCCCCCACCCGTGACCAGGCTCACGCCAGGGCCGAAGGTCCCTACCTCGCGCGGATCATCTTCGCCGGCGCGGATCAACCCACCCCGCATGTGACGGATGGGGCGGGAGTCGACGACTTCATCCGCGCCTGCGTTGATGATCCGCGCGGCGCAGGAAGAACGCCGCAGCGGCCGAGGTCAGCGGTCGAGGACCTCGCGCAACCGTCGGATCGCCTCCTGCGGCGGGCCGAGGTGGCTGAAGCCGGCGGAGCGGACGTGGCCGCCGCCGCCCAGCGCCTCGGCGGCGGCCGCCACGTCGACGCTGCTGCGCGAGCGCAACGACACCTGCCAGGACTCGGCCCCGGTCTGCTTGATGACCATGGCCACCTCCGCCTCCTGGGCGGTGCGCAGGATGTCGATCACCGAGTCCAGTTCCTCCTGGCGCAGGCCGGCCCGGATCTCGTCGTCGATGACGGCCCAGACCAGACCGCCACCACCGGCGACGTCAGGTTCCAACCCGGCGCCGTCGAGCACCCGGGAGAGCATGCCCAGCCACCCGAACGGATGGGAGTCGGTGATCGGGTGCAGCACGTCGATCGGCCGCACGCCGGTGTCGATCAACCGGGCGGCCAGCCGGTGCACCTCGGCGTCGGCGTGCCGGAAGTGGCCGGTGTCCGTGGCCAGCCCGGCGTAGAGGTTCTCCGCGATGTCGCGGTCGATGGGAATGCCCAGCCGGTCCAGCAGGCGGGCGACCAGGACCGCGGTCGCCTCGGCCCCGATGTCGATCAGGTTGAACCGGCCGAACCGGGCGTTCGAGGCGTGATGGTCGATGACCAGGCTCAGGGGACTGCTGTCCATCACCCGCACGAGCGAGCCCAACCGCTCCCGGGAGCCGACGTCCAGGCTGACGAACAGGTCGGACCGGTCCGAGACGTCCTGCGGGGCCACCAGCAACGCCATGCCCGGGAGGTGGCGCAACGACTCGGGGACGGTGTCCGGCTCGGCGAACGAGACCTGCACATCGGTCCCACGGCGGGCCAGACCGAGCCCGAGGGCCAACGCGCTGCCCAGCGCGTCGGCATCCGGATGCACGTGGGCGGCCAGCACGACCGACCGGGCCGCGGCCAGCAGCCCGGCCGCGACGTCCAGATCGTCGGCCGGCGCCCCCGGCAGGGCGCCGTCGGCCTTCGTTGCGGACATGCGCACGCGTCCCCCGCGGGTGCGGTTGCGGATCGTGCGGGTATCCGTCACGGCGCCTCCGGATCTCGTCGACCGGCCTGCTGACCGGCGAACAGCATTGTCTGGCGAACCCATCCGTCCCGCGCGGCAACGGCGCGGAAGCAGCAACTGCGCCGGCTCCCATGCCGGCGCATGATTACGGTACCCGCTCGCCCGGGCTGCCCGCCCTGCCATCCACTGGGCGCAACGCGGCCGCGGCCGCCGGCCCGAGGTCGGGTCGCCCGATCGGGTCAGCGCCCGCGGCGCCCACCTCACCGGCCGGATCGTCGTCCGACTCCTCGTCCGACTCGTCCCCGGCGACCCGCGGGGCCTTGTACGGGTCGGCGTCACCGGCGTAACTCGCGCCTGCGGCCTGCTGCGCGACCCTGGCGTCGGCGTCCCGGGCGGCGGCCAGCAGCTCGTCGATCCGGTGCGCGTTGGCCGGTACCGCGTCGAGTTTGAACTCCAGCGTCGGGGTGAATTTGATGCCGGTCTCGTGGCCGACCGCGGAACGCAGCACCCCGGTCGCGCTGGTGAGACCCGCCGCCGCTGCGTCCACGGTGTCGTCGTCGCCGTAGACCGTGTAATAGACGGTGGCCTCCCGGAGATCCGGGGTGACCGTGGCGGCGGTGATCGTGACCATGTCCAGCCGCGGGTCCTTCACCTCATGCTGGATCTGGGTGGCCACGATGCTGACGATGCGCTTGGCCAGCCGGCGGGCCCGGGCGGTGTCGACCATGATCAATCTCCCTCGTCGTGCGCGCCGAACACCCGTCGCCGGGTGGACAGCACCTCGAATTCCACTTCGCCGGCCACCTGCCGTTCGCAGGTGTCCAGCACCCGATGTACCTGACCCGGGTCCGAGGAGACGGTAGCGACCGCGATGAGCGCCCGGCGGAGCCGGTCGGGGTCGCCACCCTCGGTGACCGCGACCTCCAACCGGCGCAACCGGGCCATGACCGGGCGGACGACCGCCCGCTTGTGCTTCAGCGAACCGACCGCGCCCAGCAGCAGGTCGCATTCCAGGACGCCGACATACACCTCGCCGGCGTCCCGGTCGCGACCGCTCATCCGCATCCGCGCATCAGCTGCGCGGCTTCTCCCGGACCTCGTAGGTCTCGATCGTGTCCTCGAGCTCGATGTTGTTCCACGAGCCCAGGCCGATGCCGCATTCGAAGCCCTCGCGGACCTCGGTGACGTCGTCCTTGAACCGGCGGAGCGAATCGATCTTGAGGTCGTCGTTGAGCACCACGCCGCCGCGCAACAGACGCGCCTTGGCGTTGCGGCGGATCTCGCCGGTCCGCACGATGCAGCCGGCGATGTTGCCGAACTTGGACGACCGGAAGATCTCCCGGATCTCCGCCGACCCGGTCTGGACCTCTTCGAACTCGGGCTTGAGCAGGCCCTTGAGCGCCGCCTCCACCTCGTCGATGGCCTGGTAGATGACCGTGTAGTAGCGGATGTCGACACCCTCGCGGTCGGCCAGCTCCTGCACCCCGCGCACCGGCTTGACGTTGAAGCCGATGACGATCGCGTCGGTGGTGGCCGCCAGGTTGATGTCGTCCTGGGTGATGCCGCCGACCCCGCGGTGCACGACCCGCAGATCGACCTCCTCGCCCACGTCGAGCTTGATCAGGCTGTCCTCCAGCGCCTCGACGGTGCCGGAGTTGTCGCCCTTGATGATCAGCGTGAGCTGCTCGATCTTCTTCTCGGCCAGCGCGGCGCCCAGGTCCTCCAGCGAGATCCGCCGGCGGGTGCCGATCTGGGCCTTGCGGGTGCGGGCCTGCCGCCGCTCGGCGATCTGCCGGGCGACGCGGTCCTCCTCGACGACCATGAACGAGTCGCCGGCGCCGGGCACCGAGGTGAAGCCGAGCACCTGCACCGGGCGGGACGGGGTCGCCTCGGCGACCTGCTCGCCGTGATCGCCCAACATGGCCCGCACGCGACCGTAGGCGTTGCCGGCGACGATCGAATCGCCCACCCGCAACGTGCCGCGCTGGACCAGGACCGTCGCGACGGCACCGCGACCGCGGTCCAGGTGCGCCTCGATGGCGACACCCTCGGCGTTCATCGTCGGGTTGGCCCGCAGGTCCAGCGCCGCGTCCGCGGTCAGCAGGATTGCCTCGAGCAGTCCGTCGATGTTCAGCCGTGCCTTGGCCGAGATCTCCACGAACATGGTGTCGCCGCCGTACTCCTCGGCGACCAGCCCGTATTCGGTGAGCTGCTGGCGGATCTTGTCGGGGTTGGCCCCCTCCTTGTCGATCTTGTTGATCGCCACCACGATCGGCACGTCCGCGGCCTTGGCGTGGTTGATCGCCTCCACCGTCTGCGGCATGACGCCGTCGTCGGCGGCGACCACCAGCACCACGATGTCCGTGGACTGCGAGCCGCGGGCCCGCATGGCGGTGAACGCCTCGTGACCCGGGGTGTCGATGAACGTGATCAGCCGCTCGTCGTCGCCCAGGTGCGTGGCGACCTGGTAGGCGCCGATGTGCTGGGTGATTCCGCCGGCTTCCTTGTCGACCACGTTCGTGCTGCGGATGGCGTCCAGCAGCTTGGTCTTGCCGTGGTCGACGTGACCCATGACGGTGACCACCGGCGGGCGGATGACCAGATCGCTCTCGTCGCCCTCGTCCTCGCCGTAGGTGAGGTCGAAGGACTCCAGCAGCTCGCGGTCCTCGTCGTCCGGAGAGACGATCTCGACCTTGTAGCCCATCTCGGAGCCCAGGAGCTCGAGAATGTCGTCGGACACCGACTGGGTGGCGGTGACCATCTCGCCGAGGTGGAACAGCGCCTGCACCATCGACGCCGGGTTCGCGTCGATCTTGTCGGCGAAATCGGCCAGCGAGGAGCCACGGGCCAGCCGGATCGTCGATCCGTTGCCGCGCGGCAGCGCCACGCCGCCGATCGACGGCGCCTGCATGTTGTCGAATTCCTGGCGGCGCTGCTTCTTGGACTTGCGACCCTTGCGGGCCGGTCCGCCCTGCCGGCCGAACGCGCCGGCGGCACCGCCGCGACCACGGCCGCCACCACCGCCACCACCGGGACGGCCTCCGCCGCCACCGCCGGGACCGCCGGTGCCACCACCGGGACCGCGGTAGCCGCCGCCACCGCCGGCCCCACCGGGACCGCCGCCACCGGGACCGCGGTAGCCACCACCGGGACCACCGGTACCCGGCCGGGGACCGGCACCGGGACGACCGCCCGGAGTGCCGGGACGCGGAGCGCCGCCGGGGGCGCCCGGACGACCGCCGGGGGCACCGGGACGAGCACCTGGTCCACCTGGTCCACCGGGGGCGCCGCCGGGACGGCCCATCGGCGGCCGCGGGGCGCCGGGCACCCCGCCGCCGGGACGGGGCGGCGCAGAGCGTGGCTGCTGCACGCCGAACGGGTTGTTGCCCATCCGCGGGGGCCGCGGGGCACCGGGCACACCTCCGGCCGGCCGGGCCGGTCGGGGAGCACCGGGAGCGCCCGTCGCACCGTCCGGACGGGTCGGCGCGCCACCCTGCCGGGCCGCGGGAGCGGCCGGCCGACCGGTGCTCGGAACGCCGGGAGCACCACCCTGCGGGCGCCGATTCTGACCGCCGGGCGCACCGGTGGCCGGTCGGGCCTGGGTCGGCGGTGCGGACGGCGCCGGCTGCCCCGACTGGGGCGGACGCGGCGTCGACTCGGGCGACGTGCGGGGCGCCGACGTGGTCGGCGGACCGGCCGGGGCCGCGGCCCGGGCGGCCGGGGCCGCCGGAGCGCCGCCGGCCGGACCGGACGCGGCCGGGCGGTCCGGGGTCGAGGGACGGGCCGATGTGGTGGGCCGCGGAGCCGACGGCGGTGCCGTCGGAGTGAACGGCGACGCAATGGGCGGCGCCGCCGGCGCGGACGGTGCCGACACCGGGGGGGTCACGGCCGCCGGTGCGGACACGGGTGTGGTCGGGGCCGGGGACGCGGCCGGCGCGGGCCGCGGAGCGGCCGGCCGAGCCTGGCCGCCGGGACGGCCCGGTTGCGGCGATCGGGACGAGCCGGCGCCGTTGCTCGGCACCGCCCCATCACCCTTGCCGGCCGGTGGGTTGGTCGGATACGCATCGCGAAGCTTGCGCACCACCGGGGCTTCGATGGTCGAGGACGGGGACTTCACGAACTCACCGAGATCCTGGAGCTTGGCCATGATCTCTTTGCTGGTCTTGCCGAGCTCTTTCGCGAGCTCATGTACACGGGCCTTGCCTGCCACTGCTCTCCTTACGGTGAGGGCGGGCGGGCTGGACAGGCCGCGCTCGTCCTCTTAGTCGATGTGCCGGGTGCTGCTCATTGCTGCTTCACGGCGTGCTCACGTGGGGTCGACCTGCTTTCTGTTTCCAGGCGGCTCGTCCGATCGGGCCGGATCCCGCATCTCCGGGACGGTCCGATCCGCGGGTCCGCCGCCCTCCTCGGAACCGAGGAGTTGCCGGACCTTGCTGGTGTCGAGGTGTTCGGGGACCCGCAGGGCCCGACCGAACGCCCGACGGCGCTCTGCCGTGTCGAGACACCCCGGATCGGGATGCAACCACGCTCCCCGGCCGGGGAGGCGGCGCCGCGGATCCGGGATGACGAACCCGGCCGCGGCCACGACGCGCAGTAATTCCTTGGCTCGACCCTGACGCCGGCAACCGATACAGGTCCGCACCGGCCCGGAGGGACCGGTGAGGACTGATGCACGGGCAGCCGCCAATGGCGGTCGAGCCAACATTGAAGTCTACCGCCTCTCGCGACCCGGTCCGACCCCGGTCACCGGCTCATCGACGGGGGTCCCGCGGGCGGCCCGGCCGGAGCTTGCGGCCGGTCGGGCACCGCGTCGCTGCGGATGTCGATGCGCCAGCCGGTCAGCCGGGCGGCGAGCCGGGCGTTCTGCCCCTCCTTGCCGATGGCCAGGGACAGCTGGAAGTCCGGGACGACCACCCGGGCCGCCTTGGCGATCGGGTCGACCACCGTCACCGACAACGCCCGGGCCGGGGACAGCGCGTTGCCGACGAACGTCGCGGGATCCTCGTCGAAATCGATGATGTCGATCTTCTCGCCGTTCAGTTCGCTCATCACCGCCCGCACCCGCGCCCCCACCGGTCCGATGCAGGCGCCCTTGGCGTTCACCCCGGGAACGGTCGGCCGGACCGAGATCTTGGATCGGTGCCCGGCCTCCCGGGCCACCGCCGTGATCTCCACCGACCCGTCGGCGATCTCCGGAACCTCCAGCGCGAAGAGTTTGCGGACCAGGTTGGGGTGGGTGCGGGAAAGGGTGATCTGCGGGCCGCGCAGGCCGCGGGACACCGAGACGACGTAGCAGCGCAACCGTTGCCCGTGCACGTAGGACTCGCCCGGCACCTGCTCGGCGGCCGGGATCACTCCCTCGACCGCGTTCTTGCCCTCGCCGAGGCTGACCACCACCACACCGCGGGCGTTGACCTTGGCGTCGGCCGACACCGTGCCGGTGATCAGATCGTGCTCACGTCCGGCGAAGTCACCGAAGGTGCGCTCGTTGTCGACGTCGCGCAGCCGCTGCAGGATCACCTGCCGCGCGGTGGTGGCCGCGATCCGGCCGAAGTCCGCCGGGGTGTCGTCCCACTCCCGGACGACCTCACCGGAGTCGGCGGTCTCCTGCGCGAACACCCGGATCCCGCCGCTGCGGCGGTCGATCTCGACCCGGGCGTGGCCGGCGTGCCCCTGGGTGTGCTTGTAGGCGGACAGCAGCGCGGTCTCCAGGGTGTCGACCAGGGAGTCGAACTCGATGCCCTTTTCCTTCTCGACCGCCCGCAGGGCGGCGATGTCCACGTTCACCGTCTGACTCCTTCCGCGTCCAGTAGGTCCTGCACGGCGGCCGGCACGGCGGCGAACTCGACCTCCACCTTGGCCCCGGTGATCTGATCGAACGGCACGGCGACCGAGCTGATCGCACCCTTCTTGCCGGCCACCAGCAGCTCGATGCCGTCCGCGTCGACGCGGAGCAGGTGCCCGGTCAGCTCACCCCGGCCGGTGGTCACGACGAGCAACCGCCCGCGCGAGCGCCGGAAATGCCGCGGTTCGCGCAGCGGTCGGCCGATGCCCGGGCTGGTCACCTCCAGGGTGTACGGCAGCTCGCCCATCGGATCGTCCGGACCGTCCAGCCGTTCCGAGATCTCCCGGCTCACGTCGGCCGCGTCGTCGAGCGACACGCCGTCGTCGCTGTCGATCACCACCCGCACCACCCGACGGCGCCCCACCGTGCGCGCCGTCAGCTCCTCCAGGTCGTACCCGTGGGCGTCCGTCACCCCGGTGACGACTGCCCGTAGGCGACCGTCGTCGTCGGTTCCCATCGCCGCCTCCTCTGCCGCCGCGCCGCCGGCCCTTCCCAGCGGCGGTCGCGGTGTGGAGTTGTGGCGGAAACACCGCGCCTGCGCCCGGTGGTGCCGGCGGTCAGGGCGGAAGCCTATCGGTCCGCCGGCCCCGCGGTCGTGCGCGGCGGCTGGGACGCCTGCGCGTGCGTGGTCGGGGCGGCTTGTGTGACGTCCGTGTGCGGCCACGGTCCGGGAGCCCGCTGGCCGTCACGGCGGCCTGTCATGATGGATCCCGTGTCATCCGCTCCCGGCCGGCCGCTGTCCCGGCGCACGGTCCTGCTCGGCGCCGGTACGGCTGGCGCGGTCGCGGTGCTGTCGTCGGTCGCCGGCTGCAGCTACTTCGGCTCCGACGATCCGCCGACTCCGTCCGTCGACCTGAACCCGGCGGCCCTCGACCCGATCAACGGCTTGATCGCCACCACCCGCCTGCACATCCTCCGGCTCGACGCGGCGATCGCCGCCGACCAGGGCGACGCCGGCAAGCTGCAGCCGCTGCGGGACGATCGCCAGCAGCACCTGGACGCCTTGACCGCCGAGTACGCGCGGACGAATCCGACGGATCCCAACGCGACCGCCGCGCCGGCGACGCCCACCGCGGCGCCCGCATCCGGGTCGGTCGCCCTGCCGGGTTCCCCCGAGGCGATCGTGTCGGCCGTCCGCGGGGACGCCGCCACGGCCCAGGTGCAGTTCACCGACGCGATCTCGACGGCGTCCCGGTACCGGGCCGCCCTGTACGGGACGATCGCCGCGTCCCTGGCCAGCCATCGGGCGGTGCTGGTATGACCACGCCCACGCCCACGCCGGCGGTTCCGTCGGGCTCCGGCGGCTCGCCCTCGCCGTCGCCGTCACCGGTCGGCACCCCGATCAGCACGGCGCCGCCGGGCCCGCTCAGCCCCGACGCACAGGCCGCGATGCAGACCGCGCTGGTCGCCGAGCAGGCCGCCGTCTGGGCCTACGCGCTGGTCGCCGCGCATGCCCGGGATCAGTCGGCAATGGTGGCCGACGCCCGGTCCGGTCACCTGCTGCGCCGGGACGCCACGGCCGCGCGGCTGACCGCCGCCGGTGCATCCGCGCCGGAACCGGCCGCCGCGTACCAGGTCGCGATCGACGTCCAGGACCAGAACACGGCCTGGCAGCTGGCCCAGGACATCGAGTCCGACGTCGCGGCGGCCTGGCGGGTGGTGATCGGATCCACCGACGACGCCGAGGTCCGCGGCTTCGCCCTGACCGGGCTGTCCGAGGCGGCGGTGCGGCTGGCGATGTGGAAGCAGGCGGCCGGCATCGCGCCGCCCACCATCGCGTTCCCCGGGCAGTCCTGACCCCGCAATTGCTGTTGATCATGGGCTTGCCGCGCCTCTGACGGCGTCGCCGGAGGGTGGAAAGCCGGCGATCGACTTCGGGTCAGCCGCGCACCACGGCCCGCAGATGCTCGGCGACCTCGGCCAGCGAGACCTCGACCTTCGCCCCACTCGCCCGATCCCGCACCTCGACCACGCCGTCGGCGACGCCCCGGCCGACGACGCAGATGGTCGGCACGCCCAGCAGCTCCGCATCGGCGAACTTGACCCCGACCGAGGCGTTCCGGTCGTCCAGGATGACCGACACCCCGGACGCGTCGAGCCCGGCCGCGATCAGCTCGGCGGTGTCCTTGATCTCCGCCGACTTGCCGGCCATCACCACGTGCACGTCGGCCGGTGCGACCTCCCGCGGCCAGATCAGACCGCGCTCGTCGTAGGAACTCTCGGCGATCGCGGCCACAGCCCGGGACACCCCGATGCCGTACGAGCCCATGGTGACGGTCACCAGCTTGCCGTTCTCGTCGAGCACCTGCAGATCCAGCGCGTCGGCATACTTGCGGCCGAGCTGGAAGATGTGGCCCATCTCGATGCCCCGAGCCAGGCTCAGCGGACCGGACCCGTCCGGCGCCGGATCGCCCGCGCGCACCTCGGCGGCCTCGACGACCCCGTCGGCCGTGAAGTCCCGTCCGGCGACCAGGTGGTAGACGTGCCGGCCCGGCTCGTTGGCGCCGGTGATCCAGGCGGAGCCGGGCACCACCCGCGGATCCAGCAGGTAGCGGATGCCGGTCGGTCCGTCGGCGCCCAGCACACCCGGCCCCAGGTATCCCTTCACCACCTGCGGATGGTTCTTGAAATCGTCCTCGACGAAGGCCTCGACCTCCGCCGGCGCCACCTGGGCCTCCAGCCGCTTGAGGTCGACCTCGCGGTCGCCGGGCAGGCCGATCGCCAGCGGCTCCCGGGTGCCGTCCGGGTGCCGCAGCATCACCAGCACGTTCTTGAGGGTGTCCGCCCCGGTCCAGGGTCGGTCGGCGCGGGGGAAGGCGGCGTTGCTGTGGTCGACCAGCGTGTCGATGGTCGGGGTGTCCGGGGTGTTCTCCACGTGCGCGGCCGGCTGTCCCTCGATCGGCACCGGGTCGGGCACCGGGGTGGTGACCGCCTCCACGTTGGCCGCGTACCCGCCCGGCGACCGGACGTAGGTGTCCTCGCCGTTGACGCAGTCGGCCAGGAACTCCTCCGAGGCGGACCCGCCCATCGCCCCCGACATCGCCGCGACGATGACGTACCGCAGGCCGAGCCGGTCGAAGATCCGGATGTAGGCCTCGCGGTGCCGCTGGTACGAGGCGGCCAGCCCGGCGTCGTCCAGGTCGAAGGAATAGGAGTCCTTCATGACGAACTCGCGGCCGCGGAGGATGCCGGCCCGCGGCCGGGCCTCGTCCCGGTACTTGGTCTGGATCTGGTACAGCGCCAGCGGCAGACCCTTGTAGGAGGAACAGATGTCCTTCACCAGCAGGGTGAACATCTCCTCGTGCGTCGGGCCGAGCAGGTAATCGGCCTGCTTGCGGTCCTTGAGCCGGAAGAGGTTCTCCCCGTACTCGGTCCAGCGCCCGGTGGCCTCGTAGGGTTCGCGGGGCAGCAGGGCCGGGAAGTGCACCTCCTGGGCGCCGATCGCATCCATCTCCTGCCGGACGATGCGCTCGACGTTGCGCAACACCCGGTAGCCCAATGGCAGCCAGCTGTAGATGCCCGGGGCGGCCCGGCGGATGTAACCGGCCCGGACCAGCAGCCGATGGCTGGGCACCTCCGCGTCGGCCGGGTCCTCGCGCAGCGTGCGCAGGAACAGGGTGGACAGCCGTGTGATCACTGGCAGGGCTCCTCGGGTACGCCACGGGCGGTGGCCTGCGCCGCACCCGATCCGGCCCGGCGCGCGGGCCAGCCTATCCGGCACGCGACGACCGCGAGATCCGCGCGGCCGAAGCGTCGCGGCCCGCCACCCCGGGGAACCACTCGATCGGACGCCGCGCCGGCGGGCAGGGTGACCTTCCGCGACCGGATCGCCGTGCGGCGACGGGCGAACCGGTGAATGCCAGTTCTCCGGCTGCCACCGAAAGCCGTTTGCCCATCATGGATGTGGCGACACTTGTGACCGGGCAGAACTTGTCGGCACCCGGACCGGCCCACTGCCGGGGATCCTTGAGCGCCAGCCGACTTCCCCTTCCGACCAATTGGTTTCGAGACCGAAGGGCGTCCTCCAGGACTGACAACGATGTCGTCCACCGCCCGCCCGCCGTGCCCTATGGTGGCGGTCACACATCCGACCCTGCGCGGTTAGCTGCAGTTCAGCTAACATACATATTCGGGCGTGCGGTTCCGCGGGCCCCACCGGACGTGCCGACCATCGAGGACACCATGCCGCCGACTGGTAGTGCCTTACGCCGCCCCATCCCCACCCCCCGGGTGGCTGAGCCGCGTCCGGACGGACCCGGTGGCATCCGGTCGGTGGACGCAGTGCTCCGTGGCCTGCCGTCGCACGGCTGGACCGGCGGCTGGGTCGGACGCCGCGATCGAGCCCTGCTGGTGCTCAGCCAGCAGGCCGGCCTGTCCTGCGCGACGATCGCCGCGCTGACCGTCGGTGACATCACCGTGCGGGACGGAATGGCCACCGTGCGGGTCGAGGGCGGCGATCCGATCACCCTGCGGATGACCGAGGACTGCCTCATCTGCGGGCCCTGCGCCTTGTCGCGCTGGCTGCACGCGCTCGCGCTGGCCGGCCTGCACAGCGACGGCCGGGTGGTCGCCTCGGTGATCGCCCGGGCGGCCCCGCTCAGTGCGCACTCCCCCCATGTCTGCGAGGGAACGACGCCCCCGTCCGACGGTGCCAGCGACGCGCTGGTGTTCCCGGCCGACGACCGCTGGGCCGTCGCTCCGACGGCCCGATCCGGCCTGCCCGTCCCGGCCCGGCCCGTGCACGACCTGCGCACCCGCAGCGGACCCGGGCCGCACCGGTCCGGCCCCACCACGCGGACCCACCTCGAGGTGGCCCGGGTGGACGGCACCACCAGCCCGGCGCCGGTCGATCGGCCCACGGCGCTGGAGCACCGGGTCGGCGCACTGCTGGGCGGTCTCGCCTGACCCCGCGCGCCGCATTTTCCGCGGCGGCGGGCGCCCCTACGATGGTGTGATGACCGTCACAACTGCTCCCTTAGCACGTTAGCTGACGGTAAAGCTAACCTGCAAAGAGAAGTGCCGTTAACATCCAGCCCGAGGCGCAATTGCCTTACGGCACATGCTCATCGCCGCGCCTGAATGATCACCCGCGACGGTCGGCCTGGCCGCCCCGGCCCGAACCCGCGCCTCACCGCGCACCAGGAACCTGCGGAGGTCCTTGCCATGTCGTCTGTCATCGTCGCCGGGTCCAGAACGCCGATCGGTCGGTTCAACGGCGCGCTCGCGTCCGTCTCCGCGGCGGAGCTCGGGGGAATCGCCATCAAGGGCGCGCTGGAGCGGGCCGGGCTGGCGGGTTCGGACGTCGACTACGTGATCATGGGCGAGGTCCTGCAGGCCGGTGTGGGGCAGATCCCCGCCCGCCAGGCGGCGGCGAAGGCCGGTATCCCCATGGACGTGCCCGCCATCACCGTGAACAAGGTCTGCCTGTCCGGTCTGGACGCCATCGCGCTGGCCGATCAGCTGATCCGGGCCGGCGAGTTCACCACCGTGGTGGCCGGCGGCATGGAATCGATGACGCGCGCGCCGCACCTGTTGATGGGTTCCCGGGCCGGTTACAAGTACGGCGACGTGACGATGATCGACCACCTGGCCCACGACGGGCTGCACGACGTGTTCACCGACATCCCGATGGGCGATCTGACGGAGACGACCAACGACGTCGACTTCGTCTCCCGCGCCGAGCAGGACGCGTACTCCGCCCGCTCGCACCAGCGGGCCGCGGCCGCCATCGCCGCCGGCGTGTTCAAGGCCGAGATCGAGCCGGTCGTCATCGCCGGACGCAAGGGCGAGGTGGTGGTCGACACCGACGAGGGCGTGCGCGCCGACACCACCGTGGAGAGCCTGGCCAAGCTGCGCCCGTCGTTCCGCAAGGACGGCACGATCACCGCCGGGTCGGCATCCCAGATCTCCGACGGCGCGGTCGCGGTCATCGTCATGGACAAGGACGAGGCGCAGCGCCGCGGGCTGGATTGGATCGCCGAGATCGGCGCCTACGGATCCATCGCCGGCCCGGACTCCACCCTGCAGGACAAGCCGGCCCGGGCGATCCAGAAGGCTTGCGACAAAGCCGGTATCAAGCCGACCGAGCTGGACCTGGTGGAGATCAACGAGGCATTCGCCTGCGTCGGGATCGCGTCGTCCCGGGCGTTGGGCCTGGACGAGGACAAGGTGAACGTCAACGGCGGGGCGATCGCGCTCGGCCACCCGATCGGCGCCTCCGGCGCCCGGTTGGTGTTGCACCTGGCCCTGGAGTTGCAGCGCCGAGGCGGCGGCACCGGGGTCGCCACCCTCTGCGGCGGCGGCGGGCAGGGCGACGCCTTGATCCTGTCGGTCCCCCGGGCCGGCTGAGCAGCTCGACCCGCGAAAGGGCGGTCATCTCGGGTCGAGATGACCGCCCTTTCGGGTACCCGGGTCGGGCAACTCGCGGCGGGGGTCGGGAAATTGGATTGACGGCGGTGGCCCGGCGGGGGCACCGTGGTCCTCGGTTCGGCGATCGCCGACCGGCGCGACGACGTGATGGGAGGGATGACGACATGACCGTCCCGGTGCTGCCCACCCCGCAGCCGCTGCCCTCCGCCCGCCCCGGACCTCGCTGACCACAGCTCTCGGGGCGATCCCTCACGTCCCTGGAGCCCCGAAGTGCCCCGTTTTCAGCTTTCCGATTCGTTCGACCGGCACGACGTCGACGACGCCGAGACCGACAATCTGCATGACCTGTTCGACCTCCCCCGCCCCGACCGGCGGGCCCGGCGACCCCGACCGCCCGCGGATCCGGCGCCGCGGATCGTCGCGGAGGGCAAGTCCGGCCACCTGGCCCCCGAGCGGGACACCGACCATGCCGTCGACGAGAGTCCCTACTCCAGTTACGATGTCGCCAGCCGGGGGCCGGCGCCCGCGCCGGACTGGCTGATCACCTCGCTGTCTGCGCGGGACACCCGACTCGGCGTCGTCAAGACCGGCAAGGAGGCCGACGTCGGCCTGTTGGAGCGGGCCTTGCCGGGTGGGCCTGGTTGCCTCCTGGCGGTCAAGACGTTCCGGTCGGCCGAGCACCGCCTGTTCCACCGGGACGCCGGGTACCAGGAGGGTCGCCGGGTGCGCCGGTCCCGGGAGACCCGGGCGATGGCCGCACGCACCGGGTTCGGACGCGAGTTGTTGGCCGGCAAGTGGGCAGCGGCCGAGTTCGCCGCACTCGGCACGCTGTGGTCGGCGGGCGCCCGGGTGCCGTACCCGGTCCAGTTGATCGGCAGCGAGTTGATGATGGAGTTCATCGGTGACCCCGACGGCACCGCCGCGCCCCGGCTGGCCGCCGTGGAGGCCAGCACCGCCGAGTTCACCGAGCTGTGGCACGACCTGGTCGGCACCCTGGAGATCCTGGCCGAGGCCGGCCTGACGCACGGCGACCTCTCCCCGTACAACGTGCTTGTCGAGGTCTCGCCCGCTGGCGAAACTCACTGCGTCGTCATCGATCTGCCGCAGGTCGTGGATCTTGTCGGCAACCCGTCCGGGGCCGAGTTCCTGGACCGGGACTGCCGGAACATCGCCGAGTTCTTCGCACGGCGCGGCGTGCTGGCGGCCGACGCCCAGAATCTGTCATTGCGGCTGCGTGGGCTCGCCGTGCCCGGGTGAACGGTGGTGCGGGCGGACCTCGGCCGGCCGGCGGTGGTTGAATGCCGGGGGCGGTCGCCCCCGGCGACCCGGGTCACCGGCCCCGTTCGCCCGCAGATCGAGGAGAGTGTGCATGAGCCTGGATCGACCTGTCACCCCGGATCCGTACGCACTGCTGCCCGAGGTGGCCTCGTTCACCCTGAGCAGTCCGGACCTCGCCGACGGCCAGGTGGTCCCGTCCGACTTCCGGTACGGACCGGATGCGCCCGGTGGTCGCAACATCTCCCCGGCCCTGTCCTGGTCCGGCTTCCCGGCCGACACGGAATCGTTCACGGTGAGCTGCTTCGACCCGGACGCGCCGACGCCCGCCGGGTTCTGGCACTGGACCCTGGTGGATATTCCGGCCTCCGTCACCGAGTTGCCGCGCGGCGCCGGCAGCCCGGGCGGCACACTGCCCGACGGGGCGTTCCACGTGCGCAACGACTTCGGGACGGCCGGGTACGACGGTCCCGCCCCGCCGCCCGGCGACCAGGTCCACCGCTACTTCTTCGTCGTCCACGCGGTCGACGTGCCCAAGCTGGGACCGGACGAGGGCGCCAGCCCGACGGTGGTGGCGTTCAACCTGGTCTTCCACACCCTGGCCCGGGCCATCCTCACCCCGGTCTTCTCGTACTGACCGGGGTCCCCTCGGGTCGGCCGGTATCACCCACCGCCCCGCCGCGGGACGGCCGGATTGCCGTCGGGCGGCGCCGTCGTAGCCTGGCCCCATGCACTTCGATCTCGTCGTCGTCGGTTCCGGCTCGGGCAACACCGTTCTGGGCCGGGAGTTCCGCGAGCAACGCGTCGCGCTGATCGAATCCGGGACCTTCGGCGGCACGTGTCTGAACGTGGGCTGCATCCCGACCAAGAGCTTCGTCTACCCCGCCGACCTGGCCGACGCCGTGGTCCGGGCCGACCGGCTCGGGCTGGCGGCCACCGTCGCCCCGGTCGACTGGGCCGTGCTGCGGAACCGCATCTTCCACCGGATCGACGAGATCTCGGCGCACGGGCTGGAGTTCCGGCAAGGCCCGAAATGGCCCAACCTGGAAATGCTGCAGGGCACGGCCCGCTTCACCGGGCCGAAGCAGCTGGCCGTGGCCCTGAACGATGGGGGCCGGGTGGAGCTGACCGCCGATCGGTTCGTGCTGGCCGCCGGTGGCCGGCCGGTGATCCCGGACATTCCCGGCCTCGACGAGGAGGTCGTCGGCGACGGCGTGGTGCACACCTCGGACACCATCATGCGCATCGACCGGCGACCCGAGCGGATCGTGGTGCTCGGCGGCGGGTACATCGCGGCCGAGTTCGCGCACATCTTCGACTCGTTCGGTAGCTCGGTCACCCAGGTCGTCCGGGGGTCCCGGTTGCTGCGACACCACGACGACGACGTCGCCACCACCTTCACCGAGCACGTGCGGGGCCGCTACGACCTGCGCCGGGACACCGAGATCTGCGGGGTCAAGCCGATCGGCGACGGTATCCGGGTCTTCCTGGAGAGCCCGTACGGCGAATGCACCGTCGACGCCGACATGCTGCTGATCGCCACCGGCCGGCGACCCAATTCCGACCTGTTGGACCTGCCGGCCACCGGTGTCACCGTCGACGAGAAGCACCGGGTCGTCGTCGACGAGTACCAGGAGACGGTGGTCCCCGGCATCTACGCGCTCGGCGATCTGAGCTCGCCGTACGCGCTCAAGCACGTCGCCAACCACGAGGCGCGGGTGGTCCGGCACAACCTGACCCACCCCGACGCGCGGATCGCCGCCGACCACCGGTTCGTGCCGGCGGCGGTGTTCACCGAGCCGCAGATCGCCTCCGTCGGCCTGACCGAACGGCAGGCCCGGGAACGGGGCATCCCGTTCGTGGTGGGCCGGCGCGATTACGGCAACACCGCCGCCGGTTGGGCCCGCGAGGACACCACCGGCTTCGCCAAGGTGCTGGCCGACCCCCGGACCGGCCTGCTGCTCGGCGCCCATCTCATCGGACCGGAGGCGGCCACGGTCATCCAGCCGCTCGTCCAGGCCATGTCCTTCGGGCAACCCGCGCATGCGGTCGCCCGCGACCAGTACTGGATCCACCCGGCGCTGTCCGAGGTGGTGGAGAACGCGCTGCTGGCCCTCCCCGCGCCCACCGGCCGACCCTGACCGCGCGGATCATCTCCGCCGGCGCGGCTGAACTGACCTCCTTTGTCGCGGGTGGGACAGGAGTCGATGACTTCATCCGAGCGACCACTGTTGCCCGCGCGACCCACTGTTGCCCACTGCCGGGGCCCACGCAGCGGCCGCGCGTCGCCCGGGCGGCGAAGCTCACCCACGACGGCCGTGCACCATCGGCGCCCACCCACGACACGGCACGAGCACGGCACGCACGACAACGCCCCGGCCGGTTTCCCGGTCCGGGGCGTCGCCGCGGTTCGTCCTCGGTGCGCCGCGAGCAAGCGGCCCGGGTCGACCGGACCCGATCAGTAGTCGGTCAGGTCGTTGCCCATGTAGCAGAACGACTCGGCCTGGTGATCGGAGTAGGAGTAGTACTGCTCGTAGGTGTCGATGTACTCACCCGAGAAGTCGAAGTCGGCGCCGTTCCACTGCGCGTACTGCACGTACACCATGTAGTAGCCGGGATCGAACGTCAGATCCGCGAGGTTGTACGAGGCGTAGTAGTCGGCCTCCACCCACAGGTCATCGGTCACCCACTGCTGCGTGTAGGTGTCCCACACCCAGATCTTGGCGTAGCTGCCGTAGTCGGCGTCCGAGGTCGTGGTGAACACCAGCGAATCCCCGCCACACTCGACGGTGGTACCGAACACGGTGCTGCCCGCAACCGTGTCCGCATGCGCCGGGGCGGCGTTCCCGGCGACCGCGAAGCCCAGGAACAGGGCCGCAGTGGCCACGACGATCCCGGCCAGCCGACGGACCAGGGTCCGGGCGGTCCGACCGACGAAACCGGTGCTGGTGGTGGTGCTCATGGCGTCCTCCTGGACTTCGATCTGTTCGCGCTCTCGCTGACAGATCAAAGAATCGGCCCACCCACTGAAGACCCACCTAAGAACGACTGAAGGGTCAACCGTCCGACAGGAAGACGATCTCGGTGCCACCGACGCGAATGCGGTCGCCGTCATGCAGCAGGTGGCTGTCCACGACCCGCTCGTCGTTGACGTGCGTGCCGTTGGTCGACCGCAGATCGGTCACCGTGAAACCATTCGCGGTCTCGGCCACCACCGCGTGATAGCGGCTGACCCGCTCGCCGGCGACCACCAGATCGTTGTCCTCCATCCGGCCGAGCCGCAGTCCGCGGCTCGGCACCGGCAGGGTCTCCCCGGACGGCAGCCGAACCCGGGCATGGGACAGCACGATGGCCGTCTCGGCCACGGTGCGTTGATTCGACGACGCGGATCCGGCGGGCGTCGGGGACGGCCCCAGCGACTCCTGTCGCAGCACCTTCTGTTCGATGTCCCGCAGCGCCGGGCTCGGGTCGATGCCCAATTCGTCGTCCAGCAGTTGCCGGATCCGCCGGGCCGCCTCCAGCGCGTCGGCCTGCCGACCCGACCGGTACAGGGCGGTGATCAGCTGGATCCAGAACGGCTCGCGCAGCGGGTACTGGCCGGTCAGGGTGACCAGCTCGCCGATGACCGCCGATTCGTTGCCGGACGCCAGGTCGGCCTCGATCCGGGCGTGCAGGGCGACCAGCCGATCCTCCTCGACGGCCGCGGCGAAGTCGTCGGCGAACCGGAAGCCCCGCAGGTCGGCCAGCGCGGCTCCGGTCCATTCGGCCAGGGCGGCCCGCAGCCGCTCCGCGGCCTCTGCGTACCGCCGCGCGGCCAGCAGCTCGTTGCCCGCCCGGACCCACCGACCGAACCGACCCTGGTCGACCAGCGCCTCGTCGACGACCGCCCGGTACCCGGGCGACTGGGTGGTGACGGTGAGCAGACCCGCCTCGGACAAGGGGCGCAGCGCGCGGCGCAGGGTCGACACGTGCACCTGCATGGTGCCCAGGAAGCTTCCCGGCACGTCGCCGTCCCAGATGGCGTCGGCCAACGAGTCCGCCGGGACCACCCGATTCCGGCTGATCAGCAACGCGGCGAGCAGCGCCCGCGGTTTACCGCCGGGCAGCGGCAGCGGCGCACCGTCGACCAGGAGTTCGAGCGGTCCGAGCAACCGCACGTCCAGCGCCGAAACCTGGCCGCGGTGGTCCGTGGGCGTCACCGGCGCATCCTAACCAGCGACCCCCGGTGCCCGGCTCCGGACAGGCGGCCGCCATCCCCGGCCCGAGTCTCGTGCCGCCGCTGACCCCTTAGGGCAATGTCAGGATTTCGGCCCCCGAGTCGGTGACCACCAGCGTGTGCTCGAACTGCGCCGTCCACGAGCCGTCCCGGGTGGTGACGGTCCAGTTGTCGTCCCACAGATCCCACTCGATGCCGCCGAGGGTGATCATCGGCTCGATGGTGAACGTCATGCCCTTCTCGATCACCGTGCTCACGCTCGGCTCGTCGTAGTGCAGGATCACCAGCCCGCTGTGGAAGGTCCGGCCGATGCCGTGCCCGGTGTAATCGCGGACGACGCCGTAGCCGAACCTTTTGGCATAGGACTCGATCACCCGGCCGATGACGTTGAGCCGCCGCCCGGGGGCGACGGCCCTGATGGCCCGGCGCAGTGCCTCCTCGGTGCGCTCGACCAGCAGGCGGTTTTCCTCGGCGACGTCACCGGCCAGGTAGGTGGCGTTGGTATCGCCGTGCACGCCGTCGATGTAGGCGGTGACGTCGATGTTGACGATGTCCCCGTCCTCGATCACGGTGGTGTCCGGGATGCCGTGACAGATCACCTCGTTCAACGAGGTGCAGCACGACTTGGGAAAGCCTTTGTAGCCCAACGTGGACGGGTATGCGCCGTGGTCGCACAGGTACTCGTGCACGACGGCGTCGACGGCGTCGGTGGTCGTTCCGGGCTGCACCAGCCGGGAACCCTCCACCATGGCCCGGGCCGCGAGCCGGCCCGCCACCCGCATCTTCTCGATGATCTCCGGCGACTGCACCCAGGGATCGGTGCTGACGGCCGGACCCGGCCGGCCGACGTACTCCGGCCGGGCGATGCCGGCCGGAACCGTCCGGATCGGGGTCGGCCGGCCGGGCTGCAGGGCGGTGCGCAACATGACCCCGAGACTACGACCCGGGGCCGGTCAGGCCGGCACGGTGGCCAGGAGTTTGGCGGCGATCTGGTTGGTCTTCACCGAGTCCTCACCGCCGACGATCAGCGCGGCGAAGGCCATGTCGCCCCGGAAGCCCATCGTCCAGGCGTGGGCATGGATGGAACCATCGGCGGCGGCGAACTCGGCGGTTCCGGTCTTGGCGTGGGTGTCGCCGAAGCCGGTCAGACCGGCACCCGTGCCGCTGGCCACGACCGCCTTCATGAACGTCTGCACGCCCTGGTTGGCCGTTGCCGGAATCGCGGGCGGCTGCTGGTCGACCGTCGTCGTCATGCCGCGGATCAGCACCGGCAGCGGCATGCTGCCGCGGGCCGCGGTGGCCGCCGCCAGCACCTCACCGAACGGGGTGACCAGCACCTGCCCCTGGCCGAACCCGTTCTCGGCCCGTTGGATCGGCGAATCGGCGTTGGGCACCTTGCCGGTCAGCGTCGTTGCGCCCGGCATGACGAAATCCAGCCCGATGCCATAGGCCGCCGCGGCCTGCGGCAGCGCATCGGCGGGCATCTGGGTGGACAGGGCGGCAAAGGTCGTATTGCACGACTGGGCGAAGGCGTCGGTGACGTCGACGGTGCCGAGGGCGAAGTCGATGTGGTTCCGGATCGCCCGTCCCTGCACGGTGAACACCCCGGGGCAGTCGATCGGCTGCCCGGGCGCGGTCAGGCCGCGTTCGATCGCCGCGGTCGCCGTGACCACCTTGAACGTGGACCCGGGTGGGTACTGACCGGTCAACGCCGGAGTGCCCTGCGCGTTGGCCGCGGCGTTCTGCGCGACCGCCAGCAACTCGCCGGTGGACGGCTGCATGATCAGCAGGACGGCGGGCTGATCCTGGTCGGCGAGCGCCGCCTCGGCGGCCTGCTGGATGGCAGAGTCCAGGGTCAGGGTGACGCGCTGACCGGCCACTGCGGGATGGTCCTCCAGCGTCTCCAGGACGCCGCCGGTGCTGTCCACGATCACCACCGACCAGCCGTCGGTCCCCTTCATCAGCGGTTCCGCGACCGGCGTCACCTGGGCCAGGATCGCCTTGGCGAAGTCCCGGGTCGGCGGCAGGTTGCGGACCTGCGACGGGAAGCTGAGCCCGGTGATCGCGTCCAACTGGGGCTTGACCTTGAGAAAGTCCGCCTCGCGCAGGTTGGTCACGGTGTAGCCGATGCTCGCCGGATCGGCCGGCGGGGTCCCGTCCCCCACGGTGGCCGTCCCGCCGGAGCTCGGCGTCACCGAGCCGGCGGCCGGAGCGGTTGCGGCCGCGGCCTCGGCCTGTGCCTGGGCGACACCCGCGACGATGCTGTCGACGGTGACCGTCGGGTCCAACGGCGACAGCACGGGCACCAGTGCCGCCGCCGCCGCGTTGACGTCGGGGGTCTTGGCCGGCATGAGCACCACCGAGTACACGGTCACCGGTTGCACGATCCGGTTGTTGTTCCGGTCGACCAGTACTCCCGGTTCGGCTGCGGTGGTGCGCCCGGCGAGCGTCTGGCGCTCGCCGAGCTTCGGGTGGATCACCGCCGGGGACCAGTCCAGCTCCCAGTCGCGGTTCTTCTTCCAGGTCCAGGTGACGGGGTACGTCCAGGTCCCGGCGTCGGGTAGCTGCCAGTTGAAGGTGACGGCGGCGGTTGCCTGGTTGCCCGACCGGGTCACATCCCCGGTCGTGATCGTCAGCTGATCGGGCCGCAGATCGCCGGTGACCTCCTCCAGCATCACGGCCGCGGCCGCCGGGCTGGTGGTCTCGTCGGCCGCCGCGCCGTAATCCATCTGCTGCCACGCGCTCACGAAGGCAGCCAGCCGGTCGGCCGGGCCCGGGTCACCCTGGTTCGGGTCGGACGTGCATGCGGTGAGTGCGGCCAGGACCGCCACCAGCACGAGCACCGCGCGACCTCGCCGGTGCGACCGCCACCCCGTCCGACGCACCGCCATGGCTCCAGTATCCCCAAGCGTCGGACCGGCCGGGCGTCACGACATTCCCGGACGAGGATTCACAGCCAGGTGTGCACCCGCACGGTGGTGCCGCCGGCATTCGAACGCACCTGGACCAGATCGCACGCCTGGTAGGCCGCGCTGAGGGCATCGCCCCGGGAATTGTCCTGACCGCGGACGCGCCGGCCGATCATCGGGTCACGGACCGGCGTCGAGTCGTGCAATTCGCAGACCAGGTCGTCGCCCTGCTGCCACAGCTGCAGCATCTGGCTGTGGCCGGCATGCGCGTCCGTGGCCTGGGCCACCGTCCGGACCGCGGCGGCCAGGCCGGCGGCCCGCCGGCGCTGCACGCCGGAGGCCTCGGCCCACCGTCGGACCCAGTCCGAGATGTGGTGACCGGCCGACGGATCGATCACCAGGCGCCGCACCGGCTCGGCCGGCGCCGGCAGGTCCTGGCCGAACAGTTCGGCCGCGTGCTGCGAACCCCCGTAGCTGGTGCTCCCTCGGTAGATCCGCGGTTCGACGATGACCGGGTGACTGCGGGCGGCCTCCTCGATGACCGCGGGCTCCAGGCCGGACCGGTCGTACGGGCACAACAACCAGAACGGGGTGCCCGGTGCGATCGCCATGTTCAGCAGGGCCTCGTTCAGCTGGCACTCCTGCACCTCGGCGGCCCGTCGACCGGCCCAGATCGGCTCGCCGATGCCGCGGACGGGACCGGCCGAGCGGTGCCGCTCGAGGAAATCACGCCACGCCGGAATGAGCCGGGCCGGGTTGCGGCCGAGTTCGCTCATGTCGACGAACTCGACGACCTGCGCCGCCGTTCCCAGCTCGGCCCGCAACGCCGCGATGCGTGAACCGGCCACGGCGACCATCACCGGCTGGCGGGCGTCCACCCCGTCGCGAAGGAAGGGCACGACCAGTTCGAGGAATTCCGGTTCGCCCCGGTAGAAGACGGCCTCGTGCCGGTACCCCCGGTGGGTCGACCGTCCACTGATCAACGCTGGCAACCGGCGCCTCCCCCGTTTCTGTCCCAAGTCGACACAACGCTGCGCAACCGCGCACGTCCCCCGAGCGTGTGTGACTCCCCACACTACTGGTCCGGTCCGACCGTCGGGGACGGCCGAACGGGGCAACTATCGGCCGGCCGGCCGCGCGAAATCTCACCCCGACCGGGCGGCGCGACGGACCGGCCCGAGGCGGAGGATCGGCCCATGGGACTTTTCCGCCACCACGACGACGGCCCGGCGCCCCGGCGCTACCAGATGCGCGAGAAACTGCTCGCGATCGGCGACGACTACTGGATCGAGAACGAGCAGGGGGACAAGATCTACAAGGTCAACGGCAAGGCGATCCGCTTCCGTGACACCTTCATTCTCGAGGACAACGCGGGCGGTGAGCTCGCCAAGATCCAGGAGAAGAAGCTCTCCGTCCGGGACAAGATGAAGATCGAGTGGGGTGGCACCGAGGCCGTCGTGCACAAAGCCCTCGTCGGCATCCGGGACCGGTTCGTCATCGATCCGGACAACGGCGAGAAGCTGCACGCCCACGGCAATTTCGTCGATCATGAGTACGAGATCGAACGCGACGGCACCACGATCGCGACGATCTCCAAGAAGTGGTTCCGGGTGCGGGACACCTACGGGGTGGAGGTCGCCCCCGACGAGAACCAACCGTTCATCCTGGCCGTCACCGTCTGCATCGACGAGATGGCCCGCGGTTGACCGCCGGCCGCCCGGGACCTCGCGCCCGAGCGTCCCGGGCGGCACCTCGGCTCGCCTTCCGGGGGAATGAACGACGCCGGCGCGGTTGAACTCACCTCGGAAGTTGCTGGTGTGACGCACGTTGTCGAGTTCATCCGCGCGGTCGATCGCGGCGACCGCCCTCTACAGTGACCCCTGCGCCGCGACCCGTGATCCGCCGGCGAGCACCGGCGGATCGAACCTTCAAACGTCGCCCGCCCGCACGGGATTCCCGGGCGGCCGAGCCCGCATGCGCCCTGGAAAGGCACCGGTATGACGACCGAGGACGAGAAGCGAGTCGCCGCCCAGGCCTCCGTGGCGTTGGTCGAGAGCGGGATGACGGTCGGCCTGGGCACCGGCTCGACCGTGGCCTACCTGCTGCCCGCGCTGGCCGACCGGCGGCTGGACATCCGATGTGTGGCCACGTCGCCGCGGACCGCCGAGGCGGCGACGGCCCTGGGCCTGCGGGTGCTGGACTTCAGCGACGTCGACCGCTTCGACATCGCCATCGACGGGGCGGACCAGATCGCCCCGGACGGCTGGCTGATCAAGGGCGGTGGGGCGGCGCACACCCGGGAGAAGGTCGTCGCCAACGCCGCCGATCGGTTCGTGGTGATCGCCGATTCCAGCAAGCCGGTCGACGCGCTGCACGGGTCGGTGCCGGTGGAGCTGATGGAGTTCGGCCTGGCCGCGACGCTGCGTGAGCTGGCCTCCGTCGTGCTGCGCGACGTGCCGCGCAGCCCCGACGGCGGCGTCATCGGCGACTACCACGCGGACCTGTCCGACCCGGCCGCGCTCGCCGCACGGCTCAGCGCGGCCCCGGGGCTGGTCGACCACGGCCTGTTCCCGCCGTCGATGGTGCACGACGTGCTGATCGCGCGGGGCACGGAGGTCGAGCACCGGGTGATCGAGTCCTGACCCCGGCCCGCTCCCGCACCGAGTGTGCGGAAAGGGCCACCTTCCGGGCCGGTTGAGGGCTGCACATTCGGCGTGCCGTCAGAACAGAACCGACGCGAAGGTCCCGATCTGCCGGAAGCCGATCCGCTCGTAGCAGCGACGGGCCCGGACGTTGTAATCATTGACGTACAGGCTGGGCATCCGGCCGAGGTCACGCTGGATCGACCGGACCACCGAGGCCATCGCGGGTGCGGCCAGGCCCCGGCCGCGCAGTTGCGGATGCACCCATACGCCCTGGATGAGCGCGACGGACCTGGACAACGATCCCACCTCGGCCTTGAACATCACGGTGTCCCCGTCGAACCGGGCGTAGGCGCGCCCGGCGGCGATCAATTCGGTGATCCGGGCGCGGTAGCTGCGCCCGTTGTCGCCGCCACGCGGATCGACGCCGACCTCCTCGGTGAACATGGCGACCGCGGCCGGGTAGTAGTTGTCCACCTCGTGCGGCCGGACCAGCCGGACCTGCGGATCCGCGGGACCGGTCGGGTCGGTGGGACAGACCATCAACGGCTGGTCGGGCCGCAACTCCCGGGCCGGCCCCCACCGGGGCTCCAAACGTTCCCATAACGGCAGCACCCGGTCGGCCGGACCCAGGATGGTCGCGCACCGTCGTCCCCGACGGGCGGCCGTGTGCGCGAAGGTGCGCATGGCCGACGCGTCGCCGGCCAGCGGCACCATCGACGCACCCGCGAACAGCAATCCCTCCCGGCCGCCGCCGATCCCCCAGAACTGGCCGCCCATGGCCGCTTCGTTCATCCCGACCTGCTCGAACCGGGCGGCGATCATGCAGGAACTCACCGGGTCGGTGGTCAGCACCCGGGACACCTGCGCGGCGTGCCCCGGACCGAGGATCCGGGAGAAACTCGCGGTGAGCATGCGTGGCCTTCGCTGGTCCGGCTCAGGATCGACACTGCTGGGAATCTCAGCTGGCGCTGGTCCGAGGGCGGGTGGTTCGGTCGGTAGGCCAAGGATGCCATGACCGACCCGGTTCGCCACGACTCCCGGCCGGACTCCCGGGTCGACTCGCGACCCGACGGCGGGCGGAGGGATGGACGTGGACGTCAGGCGTGCACCACGGTGGGTTCGCCGGACGGCGCGCCGGCGGCCCGCAGGTCCTCGGCGATCCGCATGGCCTCCTCGATCAGCGTCTCGACGATCTGCGACTCCGGCACGGTCTTGATCACCTCGCCCTTGACGAAGATCTGGCCCTTCCCGTTGCCGGAGGCGACACCGAGATCGGCCTCCCGGGCCTCCCCCGGCCCGTTCACGACGCAACCCATGACGGCGACCCGCAACGGCACGTCCATGCCCTCCAGCCCGGCCGTGACCTGATCGGCCAGGGTGTACACGTCCACCTGCGCGCGGCCACAGGAAGGGCAGGACACGATTTCCAGCCCGCGCTCCCGCAGATTGAGCGATTCCAGGATCTGCAGACCGACCTTGACCTCTTCGGCCGGCGGAGCCGACAGCGAGACCCGGATGGTGTCCCCGATGCCCTGGGCGAGCAGCGCCCCGAAGGCAACCGCCGACTTGATGGTGCCCTGGAACGCCGGGCCGGCCTCGGTGACCCCCAGATGCAGCGGGTAATCGCATTGCTGGGCCAGCAGCTCGTAGGCGCGGACCATCACGACCGGGTCGTTGTGCTTGACCGAGATCTTGATGTCCCGGAAGTCGTGCTCCTCGAACAGCGAGCATTCCCAGAGCGCGGATTCGACCAGGGCCTCCGGGGTGGCCTTGCCGTACTTGGCCAGCAGCCGCTTGTCCAGCGAGCCGGCGTTGACGCCGATCCGGATCGGCGTGCCGGCATCGGAGGCCGCGCGCGCGATCTCTCCCACCTTGTCGTCGAACGCCTTGATGTTGCCGGGATTGACCCGCACGGCGGCGCAGCCGGCGTCGATCGCGGCGAAGACGTACTTGGGCTGGAAGTGGATGTCCGCGATCACCGGGATCTGAGACTTCTTGGCGATGATCGGCAACGCCGCGGCGTCGTCGGTGCTGGGCACGGCGACCCGGACGATCTGGCAACCGGACGCGGTCAGCTCGGCGATCTGCTGCAGGGTCGCGTTGATGTCGGCGGTGACGGTGGTCGTCATCGACTGGACCGACACCGGATGGTCGCTGCCCACCCCGACCCCGCCCACGTCGAGCTGGCGGGTCTTGCGGCGGGGCGCCAGCACCGGCACGACGCGGTCGGCGGGCATGCTCGGCAGGCCGAGACCCACGGAAGTCGCCCCTGGAGATGTCATCTGTTCATTGTCCGTTTCAGCCGAAGAGTTTGACGGGATTGACGACGTCCGCGACGAGCGTGAGCGCGGTCAACCCGATGAACAACAGTGCCACGACGTAGGCCACCGGCATCAGCTTGGCCACGTCGAACGGGCCCGGGTCGGCCTTGCCGCGCAACCGAGCCCAACCCTTGCGGATCCACTCGATGACCGCCCCCAGGATGTGCCCGCCGTCCAGCGGCAGCAGCGGGAGCATGTTGAGCAGGAACAGGCTCATGTTGAAGCCGGCGACGAGCTGCAGGAACAGCACCCATTTGTCCTGCGTGGTGGTCTGGTCCGACTCGAGGATCTCGCCGCCGATCCGGCCGGCGCCGACGATGCCGACGGGTGAATTCAGGTCACGCGGGGCACCGTCGACGATCGCGTCCCACAGCGCGGGGATGCGGGCCGGGATGGCGACCACGGCGGCGGCGGCCCGGCCGATGAACTGGCCCGTGTAGCTGAAGGCGGTGCCGATGGACTGCGGCTGGTACTCCGGCAGCGACGACACGCCGAGGAAACCGGCGACCTTGACGCCGACCTGGGTGCCGGTCTCGTCGAACACCGGCCGCTGGTTCGGCACGATGGTCACCGCCGCCACCTGGGACTGACCACCCCGGGTGTACTCGATCTGCACGGTCCGGCCGGCCGATGCCTGAATCTGCTCGGTCAGCTGGTCCCAGCTGGAGACCGGATCGCCGTCGAAGGCGGTGATGGTGTCGCCGGGCAGCAATCCCGCCTGGGCGGCCGGCGTGGGCGGGTCGGCGGCGGTGCACTCGGTCTGCTGGGTCTGGCCGGCGGCGGCGGCCGGGATGACGCACTGGTTGACCTGGGCGATCGTCGTGCTCGGCGCCTGGATCCCGATGCCGACGAGCAGCACGGCGAAGATGCCGACGGCCAGAATCAGGTTCATCACCGGACCGGCGGCCATGATGATGATCCGCTTGCCCGGGTGCAACTGGTAGAACTGCCGACCCTCGTCGGCCGGAGTGACCTGCGACCGGTCGCCCGCCCGGGTCTCCTCCACGATGTTGCGAACGAAGCCGGTGGCGCCCATCGCCGTCGTGGTGATCTTCTGCCGGCCGTCCTTGCCCGGCGGCACCATGCCGATCATCCGGATGTAGCCGCCCAGCGGGATGGCCTTGAAGCCGTACTCGGTCTCGCCGATCTGCTTGGACCAGACGGTCTTGCCGAAGCCGACCATGTACTGGGTCGTACGCACCCCGAACAACTTGGCGAACGTCAGGTGCCCGGCCTCGTGCCAGGCGATGGAGAACAGCAGCGCCAGCAGGAAGGCGACGATGCCGATGACGGTCCACATGGCTAGCGCCCTGGTCTCCCGGTGGCTACCACCGTTTCCGGGCCCGCGCCGACCCGGACGGTCGAGCGGGCGATGATCTCCCGGGCCCGTCGCCGGGCCCAGTCCTCCGTGGCCCAGACGTCATGCACGTCGCGCGGGTTGCTCCGCGCCTGGTCGGCCTCGTCCAGGATGCCTGCGAGCAGGTCGGAGATTCCTGTGAAACGCACCCGACCCTGCCGGAATGCCGCCACGGCCTCTTCGTTCGCGGCGTTGAAGGCGGCCGGCACGGTGCCACCGGCCCGACCGGCGGTGTAGGCCAGGTCGAGGGCGGGGAACACCGCGCGGTCCACCGGCTCGAACGTCCACGCGGTCGGGGAGCCGAAGTCGCAGGCCCGGGCGACCGGATCGAGCCGGTCCGGCCAGCCCAGCCCGAGGGCGATCGGCAACCGCATGTCCGGCGGGCTGGCCTGGGCAATGGTCGATCCGTCGACGAACGTGACCATCGAGTGGATCACCGACTGCGGGTGCACGACGACCTCGATCCTTTCGAAGGGCACGTCGAACAGCAGGTGCGCCTCGATGACCTCCAGCCCCTTGTTGACCAGCGTCGCCGAATTGATGGTGACGACCGGACCCATCGCCCACGTCGGGTGGGCCAGCGCCTGCTCGACCGTGACCCCCTCGATCTGCTCCCGGGACCAGCCTCGGAACGGGCCGCCGGAGGCGGTGACGACCAGCCGGGCGACCTCGTGCGGGGCGCCGCTGCGCAGGCACTGGGCCAGGGCACTGTGTTCGGAGTCGACCGGCACGATCTGGCCGGGCGCCGCCGCCTGCGTCACCAGCGCTCCGCCGGCGACCAGCGACTCCTTGTTGGCCAGGGCCAGCGACCGCCCGGCCCGCAGGGCGGCCAGGGTGGGCTCCAGGCCGATCGAGCCCGTGATCCCGTTGAGCACGACGTCCGCCTCGATCTGCTCGACCAGTTCGGTCGCGGCCCGGGTTCCACCGATCACCTGGCGTCCGGGGACGTCGGCCGGGGTTGCCGAGGCGAGCGCGGCCGACGGGTGGGCGGCCGCCTGCGCGGCGAACAGGGCGGGGTTCGAGCCCCCGGCGGCGAGCCCGACGACCTCGAACCGGTCGGAGTGGGCGGCCACCACGGCCAGCGCCTGGGTGCCGATCGAACCCGTCGAGCCGAGCACGATCACCCGGCGACGTGGAGCGGACCCGGTGTCGCCCCGAAGATCGGGCAGCGGAAGCCGGTGGGGTTGCGTCACGAACTCATTCTCCCCCGTCCGTCCATCGGTCCCGGTGGCGATCCCAGCGGGACCGACCCTCCTGGTCCCGGCGACCCGGCGCTGCTTGCCTTGACCGATCCGTCCGGTCGCCGTCGGGATGGTTGCGTCACGAACGTCGCATTTGCGCGACGGACGGTCCGGTCATCCATCGGCGACGCACATACTGGCGGGATGGCCGCCGCCCGCCCCTCGACCAGCACGCGCTGGGTGATCGGGATCATGGTGGTGGCATTGATCGCGTCCGTGCTGGTCGTGGTCGGTCTGATCCAGATCACCGGGCAGAGCCCGTCCTCGTCCAATGGCTCATCGGAGTCGGCGGAACCGTCGGCCGGCGGCTCCGGTTCGGCGAGTGCGGACCCCTCGTCGACGGAGTCCGGGCCCTCGAGGTCGCCGGTCCCGTCGGCCTCGGCGGCCGGGTCGAGCGCGACCGCGCCCGCCGCGACACCTGTCGTCCTGGCCGGGTCGGGACTTGTCCTGCCGGCCGCGTGGACCGGGACGGCGGACATGACGATCACCGTGCACGGCCGGTGCGCACAGACCGGCGGCACGTCCTTCTATACGAGGCCGGCCCAGTTCGCCCTGCAGGTGTCACCGCCCTCGCCGCCGGCGGTCTCCGCGGGCGCCTCCGGTTCCCCGTCGACCGGCCCGCCCGGATCACCCACCGCGGCCGCGGAATCGGTCACGCCGCCGGATTCGACTGGGTCGCCGGGTTCGGCCGGGCCGCCGGGGTCGGCCGGGCCGGTGCCGGCCGGGCCGGTGTCCATGACGTTGGGCATCACCCCGACCGACGTCCCCGGACTGTCCATCTATTCGACCTCCAGCAGCCGCGACGGATCAATCCGGCGGACCTGGGTGGTGGTCACGCAGGCCGACCCGTCGAACCCGGGCCGGACCCTGATCGCCGCCACCCTGGTCGACGATCAGCCGGTCGGCGGCGCGCTGCCACCGAATCTGCTGGTCGACTCCGAGACAGACCTGCTGCCCTGCGAAACCGGCGCCGGTGTCCGGTTACCCCGTCCGTTGGCCAAGGGGGCGACCGTCACCGGCTGGGTCGGCCCCACCGAGGCCGCCCTGGACGTGGCCGCGGGGACGACCGACGGGGAACGGTCGGTCCAGGCGCACCTGGAGCTGACCCGGGCGCCCGGTCCCTGACCGGGGCGCGCGCCGACCCCACGCGGCCCGCTCGGCTGCCTCGTGTCAAGATGATCGGGAAGAGCCAACTCCACCGAGCACGGGAGGGCCCATGGCCGGCAACACCATCGAGCCGCACGGCGCCGCACCCGGTGGCTCGGACATCGCCACCACCCAGCACGGCACCGTCGTCGCGTACAACCCGGACGCGCCCAGCGAGGAGTGGGGCTGGCACGGCTCCTGGCGGGAGAAGATGGCGCCACGCGGATCCCGGGCGTTGCTGTGGCTCGGCGTCCTGGGTCTGCTGCTGCTGGCGTTTTTCGGCAACCACGAATCGAACGTCGAGGTGTACTGGTTGGTGGTGATCGCCGCCTTGATGGCGGTTTGGATCGTCGCCGGCGAGATCTCGATCAAGCGGGAGCGGCGCCGCCGTCCCTGACGCCGGTCGTTCGGATGGGTCGCGACCTCGGATACCGACGCAACCAGTGGCCGGCCGGGATCACGATGGTGCAGATCGATCGGCGGTTCGCCGCGCTCCGGGTGCGGTCCGGCCATCCGGTCGAATTGCGGCGGGTCAAGGACGGCCCGTGGGAGCCCCAGCCGGTGACGTCGGTGGGACGGGCCGGCCGGCCATGGGTGCTCACCGTCGCCCTGTCCGACGGCCGCCGACTCAAGGTCCGGCCGTTCCGGCCGGGTGAGGCCGGGCTGCCCGACTGCGGTGATCGGGTCGGTGGCATCGGCGACTCGCAGCCGCTCGGCAACGACCCGGTCTCGGCGGTGGTCGCCGTCCTCGCGATCGGCTTCTACGTCCTTGCCTCACCGTTCTTCCTGGTGGCGAACATCAAGCGGGCTCGGGTCGCCCGGGACCTACGAGATCAGTTGGCCGTCCGCGGCCGCACGACCGGATGACGAGCCGCCGACGAGCCGCCGGCGGTGGCCGGGCACGGTGCCGACGGGGCCTCGCCGAGGACGGTTGCGGCGGAACCGCGAGGAGCCGCCGGAGGCCCGGCGCCCGGCCGCTGCGGAAGCGGCGCGGGAGCCGATCGACGGATGCGCATGATCGATAGGTTGCGTCCATTGCGGCCACCGCACCCGGATATGACACAATGTCTGCGGCTGCGTTCACCGGTCCGAGACCCGTTCCGGTGGATCACCACGATTCTTGTACTTCCGTGGGTGTACTCCGACGAAGACGAAATCGTCGGCTAGCCGTGCGTCGCAACCGCGTCGCACTTCGGACACCCAGCAGGGAGAGCGTTCATGGCACAAGGAACCGTCAAGTGGTTCAACTCGGAAAAGGGCTTCGGCTTCATCAGCCCCGACGACAACGGACCTGACGTGTTCGTGCACTACTCGGAGATCCAGTCGAGCGGCTACCGCTCGCTGGAGGAGAACCAGAAGGTCTCCTACACGGTGACGGCCGGGACCAAGGGCCCGCAGGCCACCCAGGTCACCCCGCTCTAACCAGCGCACCGACCGAACTGCAGAGCCCGCGGCCCCTTCGGCCGCGGGCTTTGTCGTCGGCGCGGCCCGCGGCACCGCCAGGACCGGGCGGCGCGCAGCACGGTGCTACGCCGGTGCGACACCTTCGGCGGCCAGTTGCCCGCAGGCCGCAGCGATCTCCTGGCCACGGGTGTCGCGCACGGTGCAGGCGACGCCCTGCGCGCGGACCCGGCGGACGAACTCGTCCTGGACGGGCCGCGGCGAGGCGTCCCACTTCGACCCGGGGGTCGGGTTGAGCGGGATCAGATTGACGTGCACGAGTTGCCCGAGCTGCTGACGCAGCAGCGAGCCGAGCAGGTCGGCCCGCCACGGCTGGTCGTTGATGTCGCGGATCAGCGCGTATTCGATGGAGACCCGGCGCCCGGTGCTGTCGGCATATGCCCGCGCCGCCGCCAGCACCTCGGCGACCTTCCAGCGATCGTTGACCGGGACGAGAGTGTCCCGCAGTTCGTCGTCCGGCGTGTGCAGGGACACTGCGAGGCGGACCGGCAGTTTCTCCTCGGTCATCCGGCGGATCGCCGGCACCAACCCCACCGTCGACACGGTCACCGACCGGGCCGAGATGCCCAACCCGGCGGGCGGGGCGGCGACGATCGCCCGGACCGCGGCCAGCACCCGGTTGTAATTGGCCAGCGGCTCCCCCATGCCCATGAACACCACGTTGGACAATCGCCCCGGCGCGCCCAGCGCGCCGTCCCGCGCCATCCGGGCCGCCAGCCGTACTTGCTCGACGATCTCCGCGGTGGACAGGTTCCGTTGCAGCCCACCCTGTCCGGTGGCGCAGAACGGACAGGCCATGCCGCAGCCGGCCTGGGACGAGACGCACAGGGTGATCCGGTCCGGGTACCGCATCAGGACCGATTCGATCAGGGTGCCGTCGTGCGCCCGCCACAAGGTCTTGCGGGTCGAGCCGTCGTCGCAGGACAACGACCGGACCTCGGTCAACAACTCGGGCAGCAGAGCGTCGACGAACTCGGCCCGGCCCGCCGCCGGCAGGTCGGTCATGTCGTCGGCGTCCCGGGTCAGCCCACCGAAGTAGTGCTGCGCGAGCTGCTTGGCCCGGAACTCGGGTTGGCCGGCCGCCTTCACCGCGGCCCGGCGCTCGGCGGGATCGAGATCGGCCAGATGGGTCGGCGGCCGGCCACGGCGCGGCGCGGTGAACACGAGGGGCAGCGAGGCAGGCATGACCGGCTCATTCTCCCACGGTCGACCAGACGCTCGGCACCCATCAAGTGCCGATGGAGGGTTGGCATCAATCCGGTCACGACTGCCCGGCCGACCCACGCGTCACCGCGATACTTTTTTGCACCATGCGTCCCAAACGGGCAGATTCGGACAGGACTTTGGTCCCGAATGAATCCGAATGTTTCCGAGTGTGTTGACATGGCGGTCTCCTGCAGGTCATACTCGTAACCGTCATCACACGGAGCCTTCAGCGCAGATCCGGGCAGGATTCCTCCCGACTCGCAGATTCCGAGAGTGCGGACCACGATTTAGCAGGCAGCGGCCACCTGGCCCTCACCCGACAGTGGAGTCGACATGTACGCACCGGAACGGCAGCAGGCCATCCTCGGCCACGCCCGCTCGGTGGGACGGGTCGACGTCAACGTGTTGGCCGAGACCTACGACGTCACGCCGGAGACCATCCGTCGCGACCTGAACGAGCTCGAGCGTCAGGGTCTGCTGCGGCGGGTGCACGGTGGCGCGATCCCGGTCGAGCGTCTCGGCCTGGAGCTCCCGGTCGCGCAGCGCACCGGACAGAACGCCGAACTCAAGGAGCGCATCGCCAAAGCCGCACTGGATCAGCTTCCCGACGGCGGATCGATCATCATCGACGCCGGAACCACCACCGTGCGGTTCGCCGAGATGCTGCCGGCCGACCGGCAGTTCACGGTCGTCACGCACGCTCTGCCCATTGCCGCGATGCTGGCCGACCGGCCCAACATCACGCTGCTGCTGGTCGGCGGACAGGTGCGCCAGGGCACCCTGGCCGCGGTCGGCAGTTGGGCGCAGAGCGGCTACCGCGGCGTGCTCGCCGACGTCGCCTTCGCCGGTACCAACGGGATCAGCTCCGCTCGCGGGCTGACCACCCCCGACCTGGCCGAGGCGGCCGTCAAGCACGCCCTGATCGCCGCAGCCCGCCGCACCGTCGTCCTGGCCGACCACACCAAGGTCGGTCGGGACGAGTTCGCCCACGTGGCCGACCTGTCCGAGGTCGACTCACTCATCACCGACAGCGAGGTGGATGCCGACATGGCCCAAGAGATCCACGAGACGGGAGTGGAGGTCGTGCGCGCATGAGCGAGGCTTGCCGAGCGAATCGTCGTTACCGCGCGGCCGCCCCCATCGGGGAGGCGCAGCCTGCGAGCCTCCCGCGGGGGGCGGCAGCATGACCGAGGCCACCCGTCCCGGATCCGTGGTCACCCTGACCCCGAACCCCAGCATCGATCACACCGTCGAGATCACGGCCCTGGAGCGGGGTGAGGTCCAGCGGACCTCCACCGCGCTCGTCGAGGCCGGCGGCAAGGGCGTCAACGTCGCCCGGGTGCTGGCCAAGCACGGCCACCGCACCACCGCGATCCTGCCGGCCGGCGCGGACGCGCAACGGATGATCGCCCTGCTGGAGCCGCAGAAGGTCACCACCGTTCCGGTTCCGATCGCCGGCAGCATCCGCACCAACATCGCCGTGGTCGAGCAGGACGGCACCACGACCAAGCTCAACGAGCCCGGCGCGACCCTGTCGCCGGTCGAGCTGGCCGCCCTGCTGAACGCCGTCGAGGAGTACCTGGCCCCGCGGCCCTCGTGGCTGGTCGCCGCGGGCAGCCTGCCGGGCGGGGTGCCGGACGACTTCTACGCCCGGGTGGCCGCGCTCGCGGTCGCCGCCCGCGTGCCGGTCGCGATCGACACCTCCGGCCCGGCGCTGGCCGCGGCCATCGACGCCGGCGCCACGGTGATCAAGCCCAACCTCGAGGAGCTCGAGGAGATCCTCGGGCGCGAGCTGACCACCGTCGGTGACGTCGTCGAGGCCGGCCGCGACCTGCGCGCCAAAGGCACGAAAGAACTGCTCGTCAGCATGGGTGGCCACGGCGCCCTGTTGATCACCGAGCAGGGCTCCTGGTGGGCCGGCGGTCCCCCGCTGGTTCCACGCAGCACCGTCGGTGCCGGTGACTGCACGCTCTCCGGGTACATCCATGCGACCGGAACCCCCGCCCAACGGCTGGCCACCGCGGTGGCCTGGGGGCGGGCGGCCTGCCTGCAACCCGGGTCCACCGTCCCCGGGCCCGAAGACACCCAAGCCTGCGCCGACGCAGTCCGCGTCGTCGCCGATCCCGATCCCCTCCAAGCAGTGAAGGACGTCGCCTCATGACCGACCTGATCACACCCGAACTCGTCGTCCTCGACCTTGTCGCCACCGACAAGGCGGACGCCACTCGGCAGATCGCCGAGAAGCTGCAGGCCGCCGGCCGGGTGACCGACCTGGAGGGCTTCCTGGCCGACGTCGCCGCCCGCGAGGCCCAGATGGCCACGGGCATGCCCGGCGGCATCGGCCTGCCACACGCCCGCTCCGAGCACGTCACCGTGCCCTCGCTCGGGCTGGCCAGGGTCCCCGCCGGCGTCGACTTCGGCGCCCCGGACGGCCCGGCGACGTTGGTGTTCCTGATCGCCGCCCCCGCCGGTGGCGGCTCCGAGCACCTGACCATCCTGGCGGCGCTGGCCCGCCGGCTGGTTCGTCCTGCGTTCCGCCAGACCATCATCGACGCCGCCGACGAGGCTGCGGTGGCGTCCTACGTTCAGTCGGAGGTGGGTGGCTGATGAAGTTCGTCGCCGTCACGTCATGCCCCACGGGCATTGCCCACACGTACATGGCCGCCGAGAACCTGGAGCAGACCGGTAAGGATCTCGGTCACGAGGTCCAGGTCGAGACCCAGGGTTCCGCCGGCACCGTCCCGCTGTCGGACGACATCATCGCCGCGGCCGACGGCGTGATCTACGCCGCCGACCTGGAGGTCAAGGGCAAGGACCGGTTCGCCGGCAAGCCCTTCGTCGACGTCGGGGTCAAAAAGGCGGTGCACGACCCCAAGGCCGTCCTCGAGGCCGCGATCGCCGCGGTGGAGAACGCCCCGAAGGCCGGCACGCCGGAGGCCGCGGCGGCCGCCGCCGCCGCGCCGGCGCCCAGCAAGTCCGCCGCGCGCGACGTGGGCGTGGGCACCCGCGTCCGCCAGTGGCTGATGACCGGTGTGTCCTACATGATCCCGTTCGTCGCGGCCGGTGGCATCCTCATCGCCCTCGGCTTCCTGTTCGGCGGCGACGAGGTGGTCACCAAGCTCTACGGCGGCACCTTCGAAGGGGTCACCTACGAGAACGTCGCGGGCAGCCTGCCGCTGGGCTTCCCCGACGGACAGAACTTCGACACCCTGCTGTCGCAGGCCGGCTTCGCGGGCATCCTGTTCGCGTTGGGCAAGATCTCGTTCTTCCTGCTGGTGCCGGTGCTGTCCGGCTACATCGCGTTCGGCATCGCCGACCGGCCCGGCCTGGTGCCCGGCTTCGTCGGTGGCCTGCTGGCCGCGGTCCTGGGCGCCGGCTTCCTCGGCGGCCTGATCTCCGGCTTCGCCGCCGGTGGCCTGGCCTACGCGCTGACCCGGCTCCGGGTGCCCAAGGGTGTCCGCGGCATCATGCCGGTCGTCGTCATCCCGCTGGTCTCGGTCATCGTGGTCGGCCTGTTCATGATCTTCGTCGTCGGCAAGCCGGTCGCCGCGCTGACCACCGCGCTGACCGATTGGCTCAACGGCCTGGCCGGCGCCAGCGGCATCGTCCTGGGTGCCATCCTGGGCCTGATGATGGCCTTCGACATGGGCGGTCCGCTGAACAAGGTGGCTTACACCTTCGCCGCGGCCGGCCTGACCACCGCCGTGGCCAGCGAGTCCTCGCCGGCGTTCCAGATCATGGCCGCCGTCATGGCCGCCGGCATGACCCCGCCGCTGGGCATGGCCCTGGCCACCGCGGTCCGCAAGAAGCTGTGGACCGAGGCCGAGCGCGAGAACGGTCTCGCCTGCTGGCTGCTGGGTGCCTCCTTCATCACCGAGGGCGCCATCCCGTTCGCCGCCGCCCACCCGCTGCGCGTCATCCCGTCGTGCATGGTCGGCTCCGCGGTCACCGGCGCGCTCGTCATGGGCTTCGGCAACGAGCTGCGCGCCCCGCACGGCGGCATCTTCGTGCTGCCGCTGGTCAGCAACCCGGTGCTGTACCTGGTCGCGATCGCGATCGGCACGGTCATCACCGCCGCCCTGGTCGTCTTCCTGATGAGCCTGGACGCGCGCAAGACCGAGGCGATCGCCGCTCGCGAGGATGTTGCCGAGGGCGTCACCGCCTGATTCACCCTCCCGTGCTGCACACCCGGGCCGGGGCTGCGACGATGTCTGTCGCGGCCCCGGCCTCGTGTCAGTTCTGCTGTGCCGGCACCGGACCGCCGCACCTGCTCCAAACCCGCTGATTCATCCGCTAAGGAGTCGATGAATGCCCACCCGTAAGGTCAAGGTCGCGTCCCGAGTAGGCCTGCACGCCCGCCCGGCCTCGCTGTTCGTCCAGGCCGTCACCGCCACCGGGCTTCCGGTCACCATCGCCAAGGGCGACGGCGACCCGGTCGACGCCCGCAGCATCCTGATGGTGATGGGCCTGGCCGTCGGCAACAACGACGAGGTCACCCTGAACGCCGAGGGCGACGGCGCGGACGCCGCGCTCGACCAGCTGGTCGAGTTGCTGGAAGTCGACCACGACGCCCCCTGACCGACCACCGGCCCGGATCGCGGACGTCTGGCTCCGCGATCCGGGCAGGTCATCCCGCCCCGCCCCCGTACTCCAGGAGTTGAATCGACCTCATGACGACCACGACCTCAACGCCGACGAACCAAGCCGGAAAGCAGCTGACCGGGATCGGGGTGGGCCGCGGCTCCGCGGTCGGCAAGGTGGTCAAACTTGCGCCGCCGGTCCGGCCGCCGGCTCATGAGGCGGCGGCGGCCAACCTGGAACAGGCCCAGGCCCTGGTCAAGAACTCCTTCGACTTCGTCGCCACCAACCTGCGCACCCGCGCCGCTGCGGCCGAGTCCACCGTCGCCGCCGTCCTCGAGGCGACCTCGCTGATGGCCCAGGACCCGGGGCTGATCGCCGACGTGATCCGGCGGATGGGCACCGGCGTCGGCCCGGCCACCGCGGTCGACCAGGCCGTCGAGGGCTTCTGTTCCATCCTGGAGATGAGCGGCGGCTACATGGCCGAGCGGGTCACCGACCTGCGCGACGTGCGCGACCGGATCGTGGCCCAGGTCCTGGGCCAGCAGCCCCCGGGCCTGCCGCCGATGACCGAACCGTCGGTCGTCGTCGCCGCCGACCTGGCCCCGGCCGACACGGCCACCCTCGACCTGGATCATGTGGTCGCCATCGTCACCGAGCTCGGCGGCCCGACCAGCCACACCGCGATCATCGCCGCGCAGCTGGACCTGCCCTGCATCGTGCGGGTCGCGGGTTCGCTGGAGCTGGCCGATGGCGACGAGATCGCCGTCGACGCCGCGCACGGCACCGTCACCGTCGACCCCGACGACGCACTCCGCGAATCCATCGTCTCGCGGGCCAAGGCGCGGGCCGCGCTGCGGGAATCGGGCGGCGGCCCGGGCAAGACCAAGGACGGCAAGGGCGTCCAGTTGCTGGCCAACGTCGGCAAGGTCGAGGACGCGGTCAAGGCGGCCAAGGAGGACGTCGAGGGCGTCGGCCTGTTCCGCACCGAGGTGCTGTTCCTGGAGCGCAAGACCGCCCCGACCGTGGCGGAACAGACCAAGTCCTATACCGAGGTGTTCCAGGCGTTCGGTGACCGCAAGGTGGTCATCCGCACCCTGGACGCCGGTGCCGACAAGCCGTTGGCCTTCGCCCCGTCCGAGGAGGAGGAGAACCCGGCGCTGGGCGTGCGCGGCCTGCGGATGGACAAGCGCTTCCCGCAGCTGCTGGACGACCAGCTGACCGCCATCGCCGCCGCGGCCAAGGCCACCGACGCCAAGGTCTGGGTGATGGCCCCGATGGTCTCCACCGTGCACGAGGCGGCGGCGTTCGAGCAGCGGGTGAAGTCGCACGGTCTGCCGGTCGGCGGCATCATGATCGAGGTGCCCGCGGCCGCGCTGCGCGGCCCGCACCTGATCGAGAAGGTCGACTTCTTCTCCATCGGCACCAACGACCTGACCCAGTACGCGATGGCCACCGACCGGATGGCCGGCGAGCTGGCCGAACTGCTCGACCCGTGGCAGCCGGCGGTGCTCGACCTCATCGCGCTCGCCGGTGCCGCCGGGCAGGCCGCCGACAAGCCGGTCGGCGTCTGCGGCGAGGCCGCCCGCGACCCGCTGCTGGCGCTGGTCCTGGTCGGGCTGGGCATCTCCAGCCTGTCCATGGCGCCCAACGGCGTGCCGGCCGTGCGCTATGCACTGGCCCGCACCACTTACGCGCAGTGCCAGGAGATCGCCGCCGCCGCCCGCTCGGCGATCGATGCCGCCGGCGCCCGGGCGGCGGTCGAGGCGCTGGTCGATCCCGAGATCCTGCTCGCGCTGTAGTTCTCCCGGGCCGCACCCAGACCGTGGACCGGTCGCGGCTGGCGACGGCAATGGGCTGGTACCCAAGGCGGGGCCGCGACACCGATCGCGGCCCCGCCTTTGTGCATCCCGGCGCCCGGTTCGCTGATCATTCCCGTCCGGACTCGGTCACGGTCGGCCGTGTTGTCACGGAGTTGATCCGCGACGCGTCGCGCCGACGCGGCCCACCCGGGCTCGAGTCACCCGCCGGGGTCCGGGCGGGCGCGGGCATCGGGCGGCCAGGGTTCAGCCGGCCGGCACCAGGCCCACCACGGTGACGACGTCACCGATCGCCAGCCCGGCCGACTGATCCGGGTCGACCCGGTAGTCGCTGGCGTATCCGTCCTCGCTGGCCACGGTGATGCTGGACGGCTCACCCGGGTCCGCAGCCGCCAGGACCGCGACCACCTGGCCCCACTGCCAACGCCGAGTCTGCACGGTGCCGTCCGCGGCGATCACCCGGAACTCGCCGTGGACCGGCCCGTCCGCCGGTTCGGCGGCGACGACATCGATCTCCGCGGGTGTCGGCTTGCGTGGCGTCGCCCCGGCCGCGTTCGCGGTGGCCGTCGACCCGACGACCAGCACCGCCGCGGCCACCGCCACCCCGGCCGGCCGGTGCCACCAGCGCGGCCGGGACCGCTCCACGGGGCGCTGCCCAGCACGCTCGTCCGACTTCGCCGCGACCACATCCACACCTGGATGCTCGCCGCCGATGCTGTCCGGGCGCTGTGCCCTGGTGGGCGGACGGCTGGGAAACGGTCAGCCGGTCCGGCCGAGGAAGTTCAGCAGCCGAGTCCGGTCGTCGGCGCCGGCGACCGTCGCGATCTTGCCGCCGAACGCGCCCGGCATGCGAATCAGCTCGTCCTCGGGCACCAGCATCTCGATGGCCACGGCCACACCGTCGGCGTCCAGCGTCTCGTCCTGGCCGGTCGCCCGCGCGAAATCCCATGAATGAATCAGCGTGTCGGCGCATGCCATCCGCCGGATGAACTCGGCGAAGGTGATCGAACCGAACTCCTCGCCCAGCAGCTGGGTGGCCCGGTCCGGATCGGCCAAGGCCCCCCGGACCTCGTCGGCCGCGCCGCGCCAGGCTCGACGGATGTCCTCGTCCGCGGCCGGCGCCGCGTAGGCAGTGCCGTCCAGGCCGGCCAGCGCGCGGCGATGATTGCGGATCACGTGCGCGGCCACGTCCCGCGCGGACCAGCCCGGGCACGGCGACGGCGCTGCCCAACGATCCGCCGGGCAGCGGTCCAACAGCTCGCCGAACCGGTTCGCAATACGGTCGTACAGGGCCGCGGTGTCGTCGCTCATGGGTTCATTCTCGCCATGCGGCCGCGAACGCCGACGCCCGATCGGCCGGGTCGAACAGCGCAGGCCGAGGCGGCCGCGCTCGCTCGGTCGCCGAGGATCCGCCGCGAGCATGGGCGGCGGTCCGTCACCGGGAGCGCCGGGGCGCACCGCCGCCGGGTTCGACGGCGGCCCGACCGGCTCGCCGTCGATTAGCGTGCAGCTATGCAACCGGCCGATGCCCTCGCGTGGCAGCACCGCCCGGGGGTCGTCGCCGCGCAGCGCCGGACGCTCCGGCTGCTCGCCGCGGCCCAGGTGGTGGGCGGGATCGGGTTCGGTGCCGGCCTGTCCGTCGGGATCCTGCTGGCCGCCCAGGTCACCCGGTCCGAGGGGTGGGCCGGCGTCGCCCGCACCTCGTCGACGGTCGTGGCGGCCTTCGTCGCGGTCCCGTTGGCGGTCCTGGCGGCGCGATCCGGCCGCCGGATCTCGCTCGGCCTGGCCTGGGCGATGGCCACCACGGGCTCGGTGGCGCTGGTCGCGGCGGCTCAACTGGCCGATTCGAACCGCGTGGTCGCGTCCGCGCTGTTGATCTACGGCCTGGGCATCTCCGGAGCCGGCAGCGCCGCGTCGCTGCAGGGCCGATACGCCGCCACCGATCTTGCCGCCCCGGAGCACCGGTCGCGGCACCTGTCGTTGATCGTCTGGGCGACGACCGTCGGCACCGTCCTGGGCCCGAACCTCGGCGCCCCTGGGGAGGCTCTGGCGGACTCGATGGGTCTGGCGCCGATGGCCGGCCCGTTCGTCGTCGCCACCGCGATGCTGGCCATGGCCACGGTGGTGATCCTGCTCCTCCGGCCGGACCCGCTGTTGCTGGCGGCGCAGTACACCCACATCGACCCGCACACCCCGAGGTCCGGCACCCGGAAGGCGATGGCGCAGGCCTGGCGGATCAGCGGCGCGCGGATTGCGCTGGTGGCGATGTGCGCAGCCCACACGGTGATGGTCGGGGTGATGACGATGACCCCGGTGCACATGGACCACCACGGCGCATCGATCACCGTCGTCGGGCTGACGATCAGCATCCACGTGCTGGGCATGTTCGCCTTCTCGCCACTGGTCGGCATCGCCGCCGACCGGTTCGGCCGCTACCCGGTGATCGTGGCCGGCGGCGGCACCTTGCTGCTGGCGACGCTGATCGCCGGGACCGCCGGTTCGGCGATGTGGCAGGTCACCGCGGGGCTGTTCCTGCTCGGCGTCGGCTGGTCGCTGGTGCTGGTGCCCGCATCGACGCTGCTCACCGAGTCGGTGCCGGTGGCCGACCGGACCCGGGTGCAGGGTGGGTCGGACGCGGCCATGAACGTGTCCGCGGCGGTCGGCGCCGCCGGCTCCGGCCCGCTGCTGGGATGGATCGGATTCGGCGGACTGAACGCCCTGTCCGCGCTGATCGTGCTGACCGCGGTGCCGCTCATCCTCGGCGCCCGCCGGCTGCCGGCCCGGGCCTGACCCCGGCCCCCTCCTCGCCCCGCCCGTCCGCGCGTCTCCACCCTTCCTCGCCCCACCCGGGGCCCTGGATCCGATCGACTTGCCACGCTCAGCCCGCCTGAATCGATTCCGACGGGCTCAGACTGGCGAGTCGGCGCCAGGAAAACGGGGCGGCGGACCCCGGAGTAAGACGACCGAGGGCCCGGCTCGGCGTGCGCCGAACCGGGCCCTCGGGCCATGCGGAACCGTCAGTCGGCAGTATCCACCGCAGGACCGCCGGTCCGGGCCATGCCCCGGGCGACGGCGTCGATCAGGTACGGCCGCATCTGCACGGCCGGGATGATCGTGTGCACCGAGCCGACCTGGCGGGCCCGCTCGATGTTGTGGATCTGCTCGAACTCCACGGCGACCTCACCGAGCTTCTCGGACCGCACCGCGGCCCGGGTCTCGGCCAGTTCGACGCGCAGCCGGCTGCGCTCGGCGTCGTCGGTGGCGTCCGCGATCGCCGCCTCCAACGCCGTGACCCGGCTGTCGTTGGCCGTCCGGGTGTTCACGTCACGGGTGAACACGACCGCCGCGGCCGGCGCGCCACCGATGACCGAGGCGTAGGAGCCCTCGATCGCGATGACCTCCATGTTGTCGTTCAGTGCACCGGAGAACACCACGAACGCACCACCGTGGTAGCGGGAGATCACGGTGAAGATGATCGGGCCGTCGAAGTTGACGATGGCCCGGCCGATCTCGGCGCCGTACTCCAGCTGGATGTTGCGCAGCGACTCCGGAGAACCGTCGAACCCGGACAGGTTCGCCAGCACGACCAGCGGACGCGACCCGGAGGCCGAGTTGATGGCCCGCGCGGCCTTCTTGCTCGACTTGGGGAACAGCGTGCCGCCGGAGAACGAGTCCGGACCGTCGGTGGGCAGGAACCCGCGCCGGGCCACCGGCCGCGATTCGATGCCCAGGATCGCCACCGGGTAGCCGCCCAGGTGGGCGTCCACCACAACCGCGGTGTCCGCCTCGGCCATGCCGGCCCACCGTTCCAGGGTCGGGTGGTCGGCGTCGGCGATCGCGTTGATCACCGCCCGGATGTCGAACGGCTTCTTGCGGTCCTTGTTCGTCTCCTCGCCGAAGATCTCGCCGACCGTGGTGAACGGGCTGTCCGGATGCACGTGCGGCGCCGACCGGACGTCGCGATCCAGCGGATCGCTGGTCGCCGCCCGCCGCGGGTACTTCTCCCCCGGCGCGTGGTACGCGTGCTCGTAGTGCTGGAACAGGATGTCCACCGCCCCGGACAGGTTCGGCGCCCAGTACTGCGCTTCCCCGTTCGGGCCCATGACCCGGTCGTACCCGCCGATGCCGAAGTTGTCCTCGGCCGAGACGCCGCCGGAGTAGTCCAGGGACAGCTTGCCGGTGAGCACCATCGCCGAGTCCGGCGTCATGATCAGGATGCCCTTGGTGTGCATCAGCATGGTCGCCTCGGCGTTCCAGTACGGCTGGGCGCCCACGTTGATGCCGGACACGATGATGTTGATCTCGCCGCCGCCCTGGGTGAACAGCACGATCTCGCGCAGCGCCTTGGCCACCCCGTCCATGTTCTCCGTGCCGGAGTCCATGGAGATCTTGGCGCCCGAGGACAGGGTGAACCACTCGACCGGCAGGTCCCGCTCGCCGGCCAGCTTCACCGCCTCGGCGATCAGGTTGCACTCGGCCACCGCGACGGTGCCCAGTGCCTTGGTCGGATCGCCCATCATCAGCACCCGGGTCATGCCCTCCGGGTACCGCTCGCTCGGCGTGGTGACCAGACCGACGATGACGCCGGCCTTGTTCTGCCCCGCGTCCCGATCCACCGGTCCGAACGAGTTGTCGTCCCCGAAGTCGTACTCGACGAACGAGCCGTTCGGGCCCGTCAGCAGCGGGATGATCTCGTACGGGTAGGCGGCACCGCGGGCGGCCGACCGCTGCACCTTCAGCGCGTAGTCGTCCAGCACCGCCAGCGGCTCGGTCGGCGGATCACTGACCGTGACCTGCACGCCGGCGCCGGCCTGGAACGCGAACCGCAGGGCGACGTCCTTGAGCGAACCGTCCGCCTGCCGCAGCCGGGCCAGCACGGTGATCTCGGACAGCCCGGTGCCCAGGGTCAGCGGCGCGGTGTCCTGCGCGAACCGGCCCAGATCGGACACCGGCACCTCGACCGGCGGCCACACGTGCAGGAAGATCGCGTTGTTCTGCAGCTTGTTCCGGCCGCTGTGCCCGGCCTGGGCGCGCCGGATCGACTCCAGGCACGCGGCCAGCACCCGCTCGGCCACCGGGAACGACACGACGTGCCCATCGGCATCGCGCACCGGCGTGACGTCGCGTACCTCGGCCAACGCCACCAACCGCTCGTCCGCCGGATTGTTCGGCGCAACCAGGTGGAACACGTAGGTACCCTCGGCGGCCGGCACCCGGGTGCCGTTGAAGTTCTTCAGCCGCCACAGGTCCAGCCGCTGGCCGGTCAACGGGTGCATGCCCCGGATGACCCGCTCCTCGGTCAGCCCGTGCGGGCCCGGCCGGAAGGTGAACTGCAGGACGTCCGGCGCCTCGGAGTTGAACGCCACGGTCACCGTGACCCGGCGGCCGCCGGCGATGGTGCCGTAGTCCTGCAGGGTCCGGGCCAGCTCGGCCGAGATCGCGTCCGGATCCTCCGGCGCATCCGCCCACGCCACGTACAGATCGGTGACCAGGTTGGTCGGATCCGGCACCTGGTTCGCCGCCGCGTCGACCGCGGACAGCGCGGCCGGCAGATCGGCGTGATCGGCGGTGGTCGAGATCAGGTACAGCCGGTTGCCGCCCAGCACGTAGTTGCCGGTCAACGTCGGTCGGCCGTCGATCGCGCCGATCTGTACGTCCTCCAGGTCACGGATCTTGTAGTACCGCCGGTTCATCACCTCGAGCATCGCCGGCACGCCGGACGGCCGGCCCAGCAGCTCCTCGGCCAGCAACCGGACGACCGGCTCGGAGCTGGCCACCAACGTGTCCATGAGTTCCGCCCGGTTGGGCGCGTCCGGGTTCTCGGCGAGGGCGCCGACATCGGCCCGGACCTCCTCGTACAGCGAGGTGCGGGCCGCCTCGATCACCGGCCGCTCGTACACCTCGAATCGGATGGACCGGGCCAGGTCACCGACCAGCGGGTACCGCGACCGGGTGGCCACGACGAGCCGCTCGACGACGCCGCCGACCCGCTGCCGCATGTCCTCGGACAGCAGCGACGCGCGAGTGCGCCAGCGTTCCAGCAGGCCGGCGATGATCGGGATCTGGTCGCCGACCCGCTCCTGGGCGAGGAAGACGCGGTACACCGCTTCCTCGAGCGCCGGGCTCGGCTCGAGGTCGGTGACCCCGTAGTGGGCCAGCGCCTTGGCCAGCCGGGTCCGGAAACCTTCCGGCAGCCCGGCGACCTCCAGATCCAGGGATTGCAGGTAGGTGTGGAAGTACTCCCGCGGGCTGTGCACCTGCTCGTCGCCGGACTCCTCCTCGCCGGCCGGCCGGTTGCGGGACAGTTCGGCCAGGTCGGCGAAGGTCTCGAGGACGTCCAGGGCGGCGCCCAGCAGTTCGTCGTCGTCGAGCGGGACCTGCTCGCGGACCTGGTCGTACTCGCTCCACAGGGTGCGGGACCGCTGCGCCGACACGTCATAGCCCATGACCAGCGCCCGCAGGGCGCGCAGGTCGCGCAGCGCCTTGACCCGCAGGTCCGTCCGGTCGACCACCGTGTCGGCCGAGAACTCGACCACCGGGGCGGACGACGCGGCGCCCTCCTCCTCGATCTTGTCCAGCCGCAGCAACGCGCCACCGGCATCGACCTGGGAGTTGACCGAGGCCAGGATTTCCCGGACGCGGCCCGCGTACGGCGCCTTGACCGGGGTCTCCATCTTCATGGCCTCGAGGATCATGATCGTGTCGCCGGCCTCGACCTCGTCGCCGGGCGCGGCCCGCAGCGCGACCACGACGGCCGGCGCGGGCGAACGGACCATGCCGCCCTCGTCCCGGCTGACCCGGTGACTGACGCTGTCGACCTCGACCAGGTGACCGGCCGCGCTGGTCGACGCGACGATCTGATGGCGGCGGTTGCCGATGGTCAGCCGGCTCTCGAACTGCGACTGCCGCTCCAGGTCCAGCTCGACGACGCCCCCACCGGGTACCTCGACCCGGTACCGGCGCGGGCTGATCTGCGCGATGTTCAGCGCGTAGGTCTGGCCCCGGTAGCCCAGCTCGATCTCCCGGCCCACGTCGTGCGACGCCTTGGGCCGGCCGCCCCGCGCGGTGCGCAGGAACGCGTCGCGCTCCAGCTGCTCCTCGGACTCGTAGACGTCGGCGGCCACGTACAGCAACGCGGCGTCCGCGCCGGCGGCCAGCTCCGGGTCCTCGTGCAGGTTCGCCCGGTCCAGCCAGCCGGTGTCCGCGGTGCCCTCGATGACCTCGGGCCGGTCCAGCAGCTTGAGCAGGAACGACTTGGTCGTGGTGCCACCCTTGACCACCACGGTGGTCTCCCGCAGCGCGACCCGCAGCCGGGCCAGCGCCTCGTCCCGGTCCCGGCCCCAGGCGATGATCTTGGCGACCATCGAGTCGTAGTCCGGGGAGATCGCGTCGCCGGTGGCGATGCCGGTGTCCACCCGGATGCCCGGGCCGACCGGCAGGTTCAGCAACTCGACCTTGCCCGGCGACGGCGCGAACCCGTTGTCGGCGTCCTCGGCGTTGAGCCGGGCCTCCACCGAGTGACCGAACACCGGCGGGCACTCGCCCACCAGCTCGTGCCCGTCGGCCACCAGGATCTGCAGCTTGACCAGGTCAAGGCCGGTCGAGGCCTCGGTGATCGGGTGCTCGACCTGCAGCCGGGTGTTGACCTCCAGGAACGCGAAGGTCTTCTTCTCCGGCTGGTACAGGAACTCGACCGTGCCGGCCCCGCGGTAGCCGACGGCCAGCACCAGGTCGATCGCCCGGGCGGCCAGGTCGTCGGCCTGTTCCTTGGTCAGCGCCGGGGAGAACGACTCCTCGATCAGCTTCTGGTTACGCCGCTGGATGGAGCAGTCGCGGACGCCGGGCGCCCAGGCGTTGCCGTAGTTGTCGGCGATGACCTGGACCTCGATGTGCCGACCACCCTGGACCAGGTGCTCCATGAAGATGACGTGATCGTTGAACGCCTTCTGCGCCTCGGACTGGGTGCGCTCGATCGCCTCTTCCAGCTCCGCGGGATCGAACACCATCCGGATGCCCCGGCCGCCACCACCGCTGCGGGCCTTGAGGATCATCGGGTAGCCGATGCTCTTGGCGTGCTCGAGCGCCTCTTCCATCGTCTCGACCGGCCCGCCCGACCAGGGCGCGACCGGCACCTTGGTCGCCTCGGCCATGTACTTGGCCTGCACCTTGTCGCCGAGCTTGCGCATGGCGTCCGGCGGCGGGCCGATGAACGTCACGTCCAGCTCGGCACACAGCTCCGCGAACGCCGGGTCCTCGGCGACGAATCCCCAGCCGACCCAGGCGGCATCCGCCTTGGACTCGACGAGCGCCTTGCGCAGCACCTCGTGATCCAGGTACGGGCTGCTCAGCTCGCCCTTCTCCCGGATCACCACGCCCTCGTCGGCCAGCCGCACGAACAATGCACCACGCTCGGACTCGGTGTGCAGGGCCACGACCTTGATCCCGTAGCCGAACTCCGCGTTCAACTCGCGGACCGCCCGGATCAGCCGGACCGCCGGCTCACCCCTGTTGATCACCGCAATGCGCGAAAACATGCCTGGTGCTCCTCCATCCACTTCGACCAAGAGCGCCTCGCCCTCGACTTCGGTCAGTTCCGTCGCGCCCGGTTCTCCGGTGGGCGCGCGACGGGCTTCCGGTCGTCGGAAAGCGGTCGACGCATGCACTGCAACGTGCCCGCTTCATCCTGGCCTCTTCGGGCCGCTCGCGCTCTCCCAACATCGCACTTCGGGCGTCAATCACACGGTCGCCCACATCCGGTCCGGGTCAGATGTAGCGGGTGACCACCTGGCCGGCCTGTAGACCGTATCCGGGCCCGTGCGTGACCGCGTGTACGAGCAGCGGATGGAGTTGATGCAGGCCGATGAGCTCGGGCCAGTCCGGGCGCAGCCGGGCCGCCTCGGCGTAGGCGGACAGCACCCGGTCCAGGTGCTCCGTGCCGAACAGCGCCAGCATCGCCAGGTCGGTCAGCCCGTGGCCGCCGTGCGCCGCCGGGTCGATCAGGACCGCGTCCGCACCACCGCCCGCCCGCGCCCGGTACAGCACATTGCCGCCCCACAGATCGCCATGGATGCGCGCGGGCGGCGTGTCGTCGTCGAACTCGCCGTCGGCCAGGCGCCGGGCCACCCGTTCGACGGCGCGCAGCGCGGCGTCGGACAGGTTCCCGATGCGGTGGGCCGCCCGCGCGTACGGCCGGAGGCGGTCGGTCGCGTAGAACTCGCCCCACCGCAGGAACGGCCGGATCGGCAGCCGCTGCCGGCCGATCCAACCGTCCCCGGTCCAGCCGGGTGGGCCGGCCCCGAACGCACGCGCCCCGGCGGCATGGCCGGCGGCGAGCGAGCGGCCGAATGCCTCGGCCGCGGCGCGGGTCGCCGTCCCGGCCGCCACGCGGTCCAGGACGATGCGTCCCCGCTCGACCGCCCGGACGGCGACGACCGCGGTCCCGCCCGCCGCGGCCAACCAGCCCAGGCCGGCGGCCTCCCAGGCGAAGAAGTCGGCCGGCGCGTCGGCGCGCTGCTTGACGAATGGGGACACGCCCACGACGCGGGGCTCAGGCCAGCCCGAGGGACTTCATCCGCTCGGTGTGGCCCTGCTGCAGCCGGCGGAACAACGCGGCGATGCCGGCCAGGTCGCCGGAGCCGGTGACGATCAGCTCGGCCAGGGTGTCCCGGTCGGCGACGACGTACTGGGCCTGGGTGATGGCCTCGCCGAGCAGCCGGCGCCCCCACAGGGCCAGCGGTCCGGCGATTCGCGGATCGGCCTGGCAGGCCTTGCGGACCTCCCGGACCGCGAAGGCGGAATGGCCGGAGTCGGCCAGTACCTCGAACACCAGGTCCCGCGTGACCGGATCGAGCCACTCGGCGATCTCGCGGTAGAAGTCGGCCGCCAGCCCGTCCCCGACATGCGCCTTGACCAGCGATTCCAGCCAGGAATGGGGCGCGGTCGAATCATGGAAGGCATCGAATGGGGCGATGAACGGCTTCATCGCGTCCTCGACGGACACGCCGCGCGCGGCCAGGTGGCGGGCCAGTGCGGTGAAGTGCCCCATCTCGGCGGTGGCCATGGTGGACAGCTGCACCCGGCCGGCCAGGGTGGGCGCCCACCGGGCGTCGGCGGCCATCCGGTCGAACGCGGACAGTTCGCCGTAGGCCAGTACACCGAGCAGGTCGACCACCGCCGGGTCCGGCGGCGGCAGCGACGCAGCCGGTGCCGGCTCGGCCGGATGCGTTGTGCCCATGTCCACTCCCACGCCCTCGTCCACGATCGGCTGACCCACGATCGGTAGACCCACGATCGGCGAACCGCTGAGCGACGAGCCTAACGCCGCGCATGGCGGGGCCGTTCGGCGCTCGGCCGTTCCGGCGATCCGAGAAGGTAAGATGGGCCGGACGGTGCGACCATCGCACCGCGGTAATGTGCGCGCGTCACCCGCGCGGACGGCCGAATCGGACCGACTGCCCGTCGGACCGACCGGAGCGTCGACAACGACGACCGGTCGACCAGGCATTGCGGCGCGCCAGTGTGAACGCGCCCCGGGGACCCGCCCAGGCGGGCCCGGATCGAACGACACGGGCACTCGATGACGGGTTCGCCGGCCGGGCGAGACGGACAGCGGGGAGTCTTCGGCGATCGGTGTACCGCACCGATCGCCGGGAGCGCCTTTTCTGTGTCGCGTGAACGCGCGCGGACGACACGGAAGGCACGCCTGCATGACCCAGAACACCCCGACCGACGCCCTCGACCCGACCGACGCCCTGCCGACCGGCCCCGTCGACCCGACCGCCCTCCTCGACCCGACCGACGCCGTCGTGCCCGCCACCACGGCAGCCAGCAGCGACGTCCAGGACCCGGACGGCGTGGTCGCCGACGCCGCGATCGATCCGGAGGACGCGGCCCGCTCCCATCCGCTGACCGCGGACGCGGACATCCGCCCGGAATCGCCCCGGTTCGACGAGTTCGACGTCGACGAGCGCATCGTGGCGGTGCTGGCCGAGGCCGGCATCGAACGCACCTTCGCCATCCAGGCGCTGACCCTGCCCATCGCCCTGACCGGCTCCGACCTGATCGGACAGGCGCGCACCGGCATGGGCAAGACCCTCGGCTTCGGCGTGCCGCTGTTGCACCGGCTCGCGCACGACGCGCTGATGCCCCCGGACGCCAAGGGCAAGCTGCCGACCGGCCGGGCCCCGCGCGCCGTCGTGATGGTGCCGACCCGCGAGCTGTGCGTGCAGGTGACCCGGGATCTGCACGCGATCGGCAAGGCCGTCGGCCTGACGGTCACCGCGGTGTACGGCGGTCGCGCCTACGAGCCGCAGATCAACGCGCTGCAGGCCGGGGTGGATCTGGTCGTCGGCACACCGGGCCGGCTGCTCGACCTGGCGAATGGCGGCCACCTGGTGCTGGGCGGCGTGCGGGTCCTGGTGCTGGACGAGGCCGACGAGATGCTCGACCTGGGTTTCCTGCCGGACATGGAAAAGGTGCTTGACCTGGTCCCGCGGGCCAAGCAGACGATGCTGTTCTCGGCGACCATGCCCGGCCCGATCCTGACCCTGGCCCGGACCTTCATGTCCCGGCCGATGCACATCCGGGCCGAGGCCGCCGCCGAGGGCGCCACCCACAGCTCGACCCGGCAGTTCGTCTACCGGGCGCACGCGCTGGACAAGGTGGAGATGCTCGCCCGGGTGCTGCAGGCTCGCGGTCGCGGCCTGACCATGGTGTTCACCCGCACGAAGCGGACCGCCGCCAAGGTGGCCGAGGAGCTCGAGGAGCGCGGGTTCGCCGCCGCCGCGGTGCACGGCGATCTTGGCCAGGGCGCTCGGGAGCAGGCCCTCCGGGCGTTTCGGGCCGGCAAGGTCGACGTGCTGGTGGCCACCGACGTCGCCGCTCGCGGCATCGACGTGGAAGACGTCACGCACGTCATCAACTTCCAGTGTCCCGAGGAGGAGAAGACCTACGTGCACCGGATCGGCCGGACCGGCCGGGCGGGCAAGACGGGCACCGCGGTCTCCTTCATCGACTGGGACGACGTGCCGCGCTGGCGGCTGATCAACGATGCGCTGGGGCTGGGCTTCGCCGAGCCGGCGGAGACCTATTCCACGTCGGCGCACCTGTTCGCCGAGCTGGACATTCCCGAGGGCGTCACCGGCCAGCTGCCCAAGCAGGACCGGACGCGGGCCGGCCTGGACGCCGAGCAGGTCGAGGACCTGGGCGAGACCGGCGGCCGGCGCTCCCGCAGCCGGACCCGGACGCCCAAGCGCGGCCACGGCGCGGCCGAGACGTCCACGCCCTCCGGCACCGCTTCGTCCGGGGAAGGTCGCCGACGCCGGCGCACCCGAGGTGGCGGCGCCGACGCGCACCCGACCGCCCAGCCGGCCGGCGATACGCCGGTCGACGCGACGGCTCCGGGCGGGGCCGCGGAAACGCCGGCCCGCCGTCGTCGCCCGCGTCGGCGGACCCGCAGCGGTGAGCCGGTTGCCGAGACCGCTCCGGTCGCCGAAAGCGCCGCGGTCTGACCCGGTCCCGTGCGCGCGCTGATCATCGCGTCGCGAGACCTCGCAAATCCGGCGCATTCTCGACGCTGTGATCAGCGCACCGGCCGCCGGTGCGGTACCCGCTCGCCGGCCTCGGTCCGGTCGGCGCGGCCGGACCGAGTGGCACAGCCTGGCCCCGTAGGCTGCCAAACGTGACGCTCAGCCCGGCCCGTCGACGACGCATCGACCGGATCGTGGCCGGCGCCATCGCGCTGGTCGTGCTCGCGGTCGCTGTGGTCGTCTACCTGAGCAGTGACGTGCGCGCGACGACCGACACCACCGGCCCGGCGGTCCCGGCCCCGGCCGCCCCCGACGCGGTGCCGACGTCGCTGACCGAGAAGTGGTCCGTGGGAACCGATCCGGCCGTGGGAGCGGTCGCCTCGCCGTACGGCGTGGTGGTCACCGGACAGGGCACGGCGGCGATCGCGTACGACGCGGTCACCGGTGAACCCCGATGGTCCTACGACCGCGGTGACGAGGGGTTGTGCGCCATCGGATCCGGTGACACCGACGCGCCGGGCGTCACCGTGCGGGGCAAGGTGCGCGGCGTCATGGTGGTGTCGGCGAAGAACGGCTACTGCTCGCAGGTCATGTTGCTGGATCCGCTCACCGGGGACCGCCACTACTACCGGACCAGCCCCAACCAGGCCGGTGGGAGCCTGGCCTTCGGCGGCCCGTACGCCGGCTGGCTCGGGGCCACCCTGGTGGAGCTGTGGCGGGACGACCTCGTGCGCACCATTCAGTACGGCGACGAGCCGGCGCCACCCAAGCCGAATGCCTCCCGCACCGGGTGCACGTTCACCGACATGATCATCGACGACGAGCAGTTCGCCACCGTCGAGCACTGCGCCGATGTGGCCACCGCCCAGGTGGTGCTGAACTGGACGACGCCGGACTCGGCCCCGAACAAGCCGGACGACCAGGACGTCTTCAAGCACGACCCGCGGGCCACCATCGACACCGGATCGTCCGCGGCCCGGCTGGTCGGCATCACCGCCGACCGGGTGGCCGTCCTGGTGGCGGAGCCGGACCCCGCCCGGTCCATCATCGACGCCGACCGGTTGACCGGGAGCGGCGGCACCCGCCCCACCCCCTCCGTCCGATCCGGCTCGATCCGGTTCTCCGTGGTCGGCGACACGCTGATTGCGGTGGCCCAGGAATCGGCGTCCGTGCAAACCACCCCCACCCCCAGCCTGGCCCAACTGGAGACCACGCCGCCGACCCCCGGGGTGCTGGCCTCCGACGCGCCGGCCGAGCCGGTCACCGAGCGGATCGAGGACCTGACGGTGGGCTGGACCCGGTCAGGGGTGCTCGGGCTGCCTGCGGTCAGTGGGGCCCAGGTCCTGCTTCCGGTGCCCGGCGGGCTCGCCGCGGTGGCCGCCGACAACGGCAATCCGGGCGTCGTGCCCGCCGTCGTCCCGGTCGACCGGGGTGGCTACACCGGTCCGGTCGACGCCGCGGCGGTCGGGTCGATGATCATCGAAACCCGCGGTGACCGCGTCGTCGGGCTGGGCTGACCAACTGTCGGGTCCGGCCGTCGATTACCGCGGGGTCGCCACCGATGCCTGGGAAATCCGCCCGGAACGGCCCCCGAGTGGCCGCCGGGCCCTGAGGACCGGCGCTGAGGTCAGGGCCACCAGGCCCAGGCGACGACGACGACCGCCGCACCGACGACCGCGAGGTCGGCCGCCACCCGGATCGGGCCGGGCCAACGGTGCCGCGCACGGACCACGATCTCGCCGATGAGACCGACCAGCAGATGAGCGAGCACCCGGGCCCACCCCGGCCCGGTGGCGGCGCCCCAGCCGGCCGCCGACAGCAGCGCGGGTGCGAGCAGTTGCGCGAGCAGCAGCCCGACCCCGAACACGACCATTCCGGCCGCGAACAGACCCGTGAGCAGGTCGAGAGTCCGCAGCACCGGCCCGGCCGGCGCCGGTGCGCTCGGTGCCGGGGACCCTGACGCGCCCGGCTGCGCGTCCGAGGTCACCCGCCCGGGCCGACCGGTTCGGTGATCCCGTTGCTCGCCTCGATGATCATCGTCAACGTCACCGGGTCGGTGCTCTCCTGGCCCAACCGGAGCACCTTGTTCGTACCGTGGTAGTCCGACGAGCCGGTCGCCAGCAGCTCGAGGTCGTCGGCGATGGAGCGCAACTCGGCCCGCGCCGCCTCGTCGTGGTCCGGGTGGTCCACCTCCAGCCCGCCGAGCCCGAGCCGCGCGAGCTCGGCCAGATAGTCGGCGGTCAGCACTCGCCGCTCGCCCCGCCCGCGCGGATGCGCGATCACGCTGACCCCGCCGGCCGCGGTGATCATCGCGATCGCCGTGGGCAGATCGGTGTCGGCCTTGGGCACGTAGTAGGGGCCGCGTCCGGACAGGTGCATGGCGAACGCCTGGTCCACCGACTCGACCACCCCGGCGTCCACCAGCGCGCGACCGATGTGCGGGCGGCCCACCGGAGCCCCGTCGGCGATCTCCAGCACCCGGTCGGCGGTGATCGGCACTCCGGCGGTGACCATCCGGTCCACGATCGCCAGACCGCGGTGGAGCCGTTCCTCGCGCAGCCGTGCCTGCTCCTGCACGATTGCGCGATGCGTGGGGTCGAAGAGGTAGCCGAGCAGGTGCACGCTGACCCTGCGGTCCCCCAACGGGACCGAGGTGGAGAACTCGGCCCCGCGGATGACGGTCAGCCCGGGCGGCCGGGCAGCCAGCGCGGGTGCCCACCCCATCGTGTTGTCATGGTCGGTGATGGCCACGACGTCCAGACCGGCGGCGGCCGCGGCCTGCATGAGTTCGGCCGGGGTATCCGTCCCGTCGGACGCGGTGGAATGCGCGTGCAGGTCGATGAGCACGCGCCCCATCCTGCCGGGTGCGCCCGCCCGCCCGACCGGCGGCTCGCTGGTGTCGTTGTTCATCCGGCGGGCGTCATCGGTTCACCCGCGCGTCGCCGGCCGGTCGGCTTCGCGGCGGACCCGCGGGGTCCAGCGCGGGTACAGTCGTCGGGCAGACCCGGTGGCGCTCCGGCGTAGCGGTCCTGACCTGCATCGATCCGCCCCGGAGGTCCAGCCCACGAGGAGGTGGCCATGCCTGTCCTGCCGTCCCTGCCCTCGTTGCGACATCCGCGTCAACGGTCCGGCTCCGACTCGGCCGGCGGGGATGCCGCTCACGCCGCCGACACTTCGATGGCCATCGTCGACTGCGCCGCCTACATCAACGGCGAGCGCGCCCAGGAGTGCGGCGATCCCGCCACCGCGATCGACCGGGTCCGCGCGGAGGGACGCGGGTTCGTGTGGATCGGCCTGCACGAACCGGACGAACGCCAGATGGCTTTCTTGGCCAAGCTGTTCGGGCTGCACGAGTTGGCCGTGGAGGACGCCGTGCAGGCCTACCAGCGGCCCAAGCTCGAGGCCTACGACAACTCGCTGTTCCTTGTGCTCAAGACCGTCGCGTACGTCGAACACACGGCCGGGAATGCGGTGCAGATCGTCCAGGACGGCGAGATCATGGTCTTCCTCGGGCCGGACTACATCGTCACCGTCCGGCACGGCGCGCACTCCCAGTTGCGCACCGTGCGGGCGGCCCTGGAGGACGACCCGGACCGGCTGACCATCGGGCCGGCCGCGGTCATGCATGCGATCGCCGACCACATCGTGGACGAGTACCTCAGCGTGGTGGAGGCGGTGGAGGACGACATCGACGAGATGGAGAACTCGGTCTTCACCCCGAACCGGCCCGTCGACATCGAGCAGATCTACCTGCTCAAGCGGGAGATCCTCGGGCTGCGGCGGGCGGTCTCCCCGCTGATGCCGGCCATGCGCTCGCTGTCCGGCACATCCACCGATCTGCTGCCCAAGAAGATCCGGTCCTACGTGCGGGACGTGGAGGACCACCTTTCCGTCGTGGCGGATCGGGTGACCACCTTCGACGAGATGCTCACCACATTGGTCAGCGCCGCCCTTGCCGAGGTGACCACCCGGCAGAACGAGGACATGCGCAAGATCTCGGCGTGGGCCGCGATCGCCCTGGTGCCCACCGCCATCGCCGGTATCTACGGCATGAATTTTGCCAACATGCCGGAGCTGAACTGGGCATTCGGCTATCCGATGGCGCTCGGTGTGATCGTCGGATTGTGTGTAACGCTCTACCTGGTGCTGCGTCGACGAGGCTGGTTGTAGCGGCCCGGAGCCCGGCGTATCCGCTGCGACCGACGGCATTTCGACGCCCGATCGTCACCGAATCGTGGCCGACCCTCCGATCTGGGTGAGCAATCCGGTGCGTCCGGTGTGCCAGGATTTGCGCGGCATCCCGGGCACACCCGGAACCACGCAAGTCGAGAGCGCGCACCGCCGCCGCTCGCGGGCCTGGCCGGAGGACACCGGCCGCGAAACACGGAGGTATCGGTGGAAAACTTCTGGAGCATCATCTGGGTCGTGATCTGGAGCTTTGTCTTCGTCGCGTACCTGTTCGTCCTCTTCTACATCCTGACGGACCTGTTCCGCGATCATCAGCTCAGCGGCTGGTGGAAGGCGCTCTGGATCATCTTCCTGATCTTCGCTCCGTACCTCACCGCGCTGGTGTACGTGATCGCCCGCGGCAAGGGCATGGCCGAGCGTCAGCAGGCCTACCTCCGGGAGGCCAAGACCCAGACCGACGCCTACATCCGTGACGTCGCCGGGAAGTCGCCGGCCGAGCACATCGCCGACGCCAAGGCGCTGCTCGACAGCGGCGCCATCAGCCAGCAGGAGTTCGAGCAGCTGAAGGCCAAGGCGCTGGCCTGACAGCGCCCGGCCGGCCACAACGGCCCGGCGGGGTTCTCCCCCGCCGGGCCGTTTCGTGTCCGGGGGTGAGCGGACGGCGGACGTCCGCGACGGAGGAGCGGGACGTCCGCTAGCGGCGGCCCCGGTCGGCCGAGCCCGCGAGGCCGCCATCGAACACCGAGCGCGGACCGCGGCCGGCGGACGTCCGCGACGGAGGAGCGCGAGCCCGCGAGGCCGCCATCGAACACCGAGCGCGGACCGCGGCCGGAGGACGTCCGCGACGGAGGAGCGGGACGTCCGCTAGCGGCGGCCCCGGTCGGCCGAGCCCGCGAGGCCGCCATCGAACACCGAGCGCGGACCGCGGCCGGCGGACGTGCTGCGACGTAGGAGCGGGACGTCCGCTAGCGGCGGCCAAGCTCCATGCGGGCGAGGATGTCCCGCGCCTGTTCGGCGGTGCGCGGCTCGCACAGCACGTCGTAGCGGCGGGCCACGACCTGCGAGGCCGAGGTGAAGTCCCGTCGGCCCTTGGCCACCGAGTAGCCGAGGTATCCCATCACCGCGCCGAAGGCGGCGCCGATCGCCACGGCGGCCAGGATCAGCAGCATGACCCCGCTCTGCACGGGCGAGAAGACGAACATCAACAGGCCGACGAACAGGCCCATCCAGGCGCCGGACGCGGCGCCGGCGGCGGCGAGCTTGCCGGCGGTCAGCCGCCCGGTCACCCGCTCGACCAGTTGGAGATCGGAGCCGACGATCGTGACGTCCTGGATCGAGAAGTCGTTCTTGATCAGATGCTCGACGGCGGCCTGCGCGCTGGCGTAGGTCGGGTACGCGGCCACCGCGAAACCGGTCGGCGGCGTCGGCAGATTGGGCACCGACCCGACGTTGCGGAAACCGATGGGCGACGTCATGCACAGACCTCCACTTCGACCGCACCCATGCTGACACACGCAGATGTGCAAGCGATGGGAGTGCCCGCGGCGACTCGTCCGGGACGGGAGAGTTCGGATCGCCCGTACCCTGACAGTGGCCCGGCCCGACCTGGCCGGGATCGAAAGGACATCATGAGCGTCACCGTCGAGGCCGTGCGCGCCGCGCTGGCCACCGTCAAGGACCCCGAGATCCGCCGGCCGATCACCGATCTGGACATGGTGACGGGCTTGTCCGTGGACCCGGCGGGGGTGGTCGAGTTCACCCTGTTGCTGACCATCGCGGCCTGTCCGATGCGCGACACCCTGGTCAAAGACGTCACCTCCGCCGTCCGCGGGGTGCCCGGCGTCAGCGACCTGCGGTTGGACCTGGGCGTGATGACCGACGAGCAGCGGGCCGCGTTGCGGGACAAACTGCGTGGCGGTCCCGGCAAGGAGATCCAGTTCGCCCGGCCCGATTCCCGCACCCGGGTGTATGCCATCGCCTCGGGCAAGGGCGGCGTGGGCAAGTCGACGGTGACGGTCAACCTGGCGGCGGCCCTGGCCGCGAGTGGGCTGGCGGTCGGGGTGGTCGACGCCGACGTGTACGGCTTCTCGGTGCCCCGGATGCTCGGCGTGTCCGCGCGGCCGACCCGGGTCGGCGACATGATCCTGCCGCCGGTCGCGCACGGGGTGAAGGTGATCAGCGTCGGCATGTTCGTCGACGGGAACGTGCCGGTCGTCTGGCGTGGGCCGATGCTGCATCGCGCGCTACAGCAGTTCCTGGCCGACGTGTACTGGGGCGATCTGGATGTGCTGCTGCTGGACCTGCCGCCCGGCACCGGCGACATCGCCATCTCCACCGCGCAGCTGGTGCCGACCGCGGAGATCGTGGTCGTCACCACGCCACAGGCGGCGGCCGCCGAGGTCGCTGAGCGGGCCGGAGCCATCGTCAGCCAGACCCGCCAGCGGATCGCCGGGGTGGTCGAGAACATGGGCGCGATGGTCCTGCCGGACGGGAGCAGGCTCGAACTTTTCGGGACGGGCGGCGGACAGGCGGTCGCGGCGTCGCTGAGCCGGCTCACCGGGACGACCGTCCCGCTGCTCGGGCAGGTGCCGCTGGAAGTCGGTCTGCGGGTTGCCGGTGACGCCGGAACGCCGCTGGTGCTCGACGCCGCACCGAGCCCGGCGGCCCAGTCGCTGCGGGCCGTTGCGGATGCCCTCGGGGAGCGGACGAAGCCGTTGGCCCGGGTGCCACTGGGGATCTCACCCACCGATCGGCGGCAGAACGCGGCGGTGTGACGCGGGGCCGCGCCGGCCCTCCGCGACGGCCGGGTCGGCCAGGGTTGCATGGTGGCCGCGCAGGCTCGGCCAGCTCCAGCTAGGTCGCGTCGACGTCGAAGCCGGCGACGGTCTCGGCAGGCGGGGGCGCGACCGGATTCCGGCGTGGGGCTCCGACGACCTTCGGCGCGCCCAGCCGGCCGGCCGGCGAGCCGGCGGTCGCGGACGGGGTGTTCACCGCGGGTCGGGGCGCCGGTTTGGCCGGTGACCGCGTTGCCGGTTCTGCTCCCCCGGCCGGGGTGATCGCCGGGGCCGGCGTCGCCGGGGCCGCGACGGGCGCGCTGGGCGGGGTGGCACTGACCGGCTTCACGGTCGGACCGCCCGACGGCGGCCCCCCTTTCACGGTCGGCGTGCCGTTCAGGCCCAGGAAGCCACCGATCCCGCCGCCGGCGAATTCCTCGCCCAGGATGGTGTTGCCGATCAGCCGTTTGGGATGCAGATCACGCAGGTCGCGCAGGTCCTGGATCTCCTTCAGGGACTGCAGGTCGGCGATTTGCCGCCGGAGCTCGTCGAGCTCGGGGCCGATCTCCCGATTCAGCTGGGCCTGCGCGCCCGCCGCCATCGTCCGCAGCTTGCGCAGCCCGTCCGTCACCCAGCGGACCGCGGTCGGGATGCGTTCGGGCCCGAGGACGAAGACGCCGACCAGCACGATGATGGTGATCTGACCCCAGGAGAGGCCGAACATCGTCGCCGCCTCCCTCGTCCCGGACGTTCCGGACCGGGATTGCCCGGTCGCCGACCCAGGATATCGGCGCCCGGTGGCGGTTCATTCGGAGCCGAGGGTCACCGAGACGGTCATCTCCCGCCCATCGCGCAGGAGCACCACCGGCACGGTGGCGCCGACCGGATTCTGCCGGACCGCGACCACCAGTTCGTCCGCGTTGCCGACCTGCCGATCGCCCACCTTGGTGATCACGTCGCCCTCGGCGATGCCCGCCGCCGCGGCCGGGCCGCCTGCCTGGACGTTCTGGACCTGGGCCCCGTCGGTCACCCCGTCGGTCGCCGATCGGGCATTCACGCCGATCGTCGAATGCTGCACGCTACCCGATCGGATGATTTGTTCGGCCACGCTCTTGGCGGTGTCGATCGGGATGGCGAACCCGAGCCCGATGGACCCGCTGGAGTCGCCACCGAGCGTTCGGATCGCAGAATTGATGCCGACGACCGCACCCGCCGCGTCGACCAGCGGACCCCCGGAGTTGCCCGGGTTGACCGCGGCGTCCGTCTGGATGGCATCGATCACCGCGTCGGTGTCCGAACCGCCGCCCTGCAGGCGCACCGGTCGGTCCTTCGCGGAGACGATGCCGGTGGTGACGGTGCCGGCCAGACCCAGCGGCGAACCGATGGCGATCACCGGGTCGCCGACGGCCAGCGCAGCGGAGTCGCCGATCTGGGCCACGGTCGCGTCATCGACGTCCACCTTGATCACGGCCAGGTCGGTCAGCGGATCCCGGCCGACGATCGTGGCCGGAACCCGGCTCTGCTGGCCGTCGTCGAAGATCACCGTCAACGTCGCCGACGGATCGGTGGCCGCGGTCGACACGACGTGGTTGTTGGTCAGGATGTAGCCGTTGCCGTCGATGACGACACCGGACCCGGTCTCGCCGACGTCCCCGGTGCGGACCTCCAGGGAGACCACCGCAGGAAGGACCTTCGCGGCGGTCTCGGCGACGGAGCCGGGTTCCCGGGTCACGCCCGGCGAGACGGGCGCCAGCTGAAACGACGGGTCGGTGACCGGGGCGGGCAGCCGGCCGGCCGCGAACACACCGATCACCGCACCGAGCGCGCCGATCAGCAGCGCGCTGACCAGCATCCCGATGATCGCCGACGGTCTGAGCCGCCGATCGAACAGCGCCTGACGGAGGGTGAATCGTTCGGCCGGCGGCCTGACCACCGGTTCCTGCTCGTCGGCCGGGACCGCGGGCCGGCCGAGCTGAGCGGTCGCCGCCGGGTCTCGCCACGGGTCCTGGACCGCAGGCTCGGGCGACCCGGCCGACGCCGACTCCGGCGGGCGGCCGATGCTCGCCTCCCCCGGGGCGCGACCGAAGGCATCCGCGAGGTACTCCGGGATCGGTGGCGCACCCAGTCGCACCGCGGAGCGCTGCGGCCGCGGACCGAAGGAACCGTTCACCCCACCCGGCCGCGCGTATGCGCCGACCTGGGCGGGATCCGGCGACGGCGCGGCACGGACGGTGCCGGTGGGCGGCTGGTGCGGCCGACCGTTGGTCGGCGGCGCGGAGGGCGATCCGTTCGGCACGGCCCGATTGTCACCCCGGTCGTGGTTGTCCGGCACCGCTAGGGGTTGCCCCACCCGGCGGTGGCGACATGCGGTGCGTTCGCCGGGCTGACGTGGGCGACCTGCGGGCTGTCCGGATGGGGGTCGACATCCCCGGTCGGCTCGCTGCCGACCAGCGCGCCGACGGTCAGCCCCGCGACGAGCGCCCCGGCACCCAGGAAACGGAACCGGCGGCTCCGATGGACGGCCCGCTGGTGGGCCGGCAACGGGCCCGCCAGCCGTTCGCCGCGGATCCGTTCCGGCGACGAATGGACCTCGGGTCCGGTCGACGGCAGGGCGACCGGGATCGAACGCAGCGTGTCCAGCAGCGCGGTGGGCATCTCCGGGGCCTGCGCCGCACGCAGCCAGGACCGGGCCGTCAGTTGGGCCCGCACCTCGGCGTCGCACTGCGGGCACAGGGCCACATGCGCCGCCGCGCGTTGGTAGGACACCATCGGCATCTCCCCGTCGGCGTAGGCGACGACGGCGTCGAGCGTCAGATGATCGATCGGACCCACGCTCACGCCACCGCCTCCCGGGACCGCGTCGCCCGCTCAGCGATCCCGGCGCGGCCGACGCGTCGGTGACCACGGTTCACTCGGCCAGCCTCCCTCACGCCACCGCCTCCACCTCGTCGTGTCCGTTCGTGCCGGCCGTCTCACCACGCAGGGCCCGCCGTTGTTCCAGACCGGCCCGCAGGGCCAGCCGGCCGCGGTGGATCCGCGACCGCACCGTGCCCAGCTTCACCCCGAGCGTGGCGCCGATCTCTTCGTAGGTGAGGCCCTCGACGTCGCACAACACCACGGCGGCGCGGAATTCGGGCAGCAGATCGTCCAGCGCCGCCTGAAGATCGGGATCCAGGTGGGCGTCGTGAAATGCCTGCTCCGGCGAGGGCTCGCGGCCGGCGATCCGGTCGGTCTCCTCCGGCAGGGCCTCCATCCGAATCCGCTGACGGCGTCGGACCAGATCCAGGAAGACGTTGGTGGTGATCCGGTGCAGCCAGCCTTCGAACGATCCCGGCTGGAAGGTATCCAGCGACCGGAAGACCCGGATGAAAGTCTCCTGGGTGATGTCCTCGGCGTCGTGGGCGTTGCCGGACAGTCGATACGCAAGTCGGTAGACCCGGTCGCCGTGGTCACGAACGATCTCGTCCCAAGCCGGCGGGGTCCACACGGGGCCGGGCGGTGCGGGGACGCTGGACAGGAAAACCACCTCCGGGTTCTTGACACCGGCAACAACGGCCGGTGTTGGATCATTGTTCCCGGCCCAGGTGTGAGCGGGATGTGAGCGGTCCGCGCGCCGCATGACGCTTGGTTCGGCCGCTCGACCGTCCGCATGAGGACGCCCGATCCGTGGCCACCGGGACTGGAGTGACAGGAGTTCGGCCCGGCCGTTGCGCACCGGCCGCCATCCGGTGCGCCTGTGCGACCGAGTGCCCGATGGCCGGTAGGTTCGGCCGGGAGCCCGCGGCCTCAGCCGCGTGGCGACCGGGTCCCTTGCGCTCTCGCCGGCCGTGCGCCGTGGTGTCTGGGGATCCGCCGACGTGATGTGGAGCTCAGGAGGTTCCCGGTGACCACCAGCCGGTCCTATGCCGATTTCTTCGTACCCGAGTCCGATGTCGTGCTGTCCGCCCGGGCCCGGGCAGCCGATCTGGGGGCCGCGCCGACCGGGTCGGGAACCGCCGCGGCCCTGACGTTCCTGGCCGCCGCCGTCTCCGCGCGTTCGGTGGTCGAGATCGGCACCGGCACCGGGGTCAGCGGCCTGCACCTGTTCGCCGGCATGGCCCCGGACGGAATCCTGACCACCATCGACATCGAGGCCGAGTACCAGCGGGCGGCCAAGAAGGCGTTCGGCGAGGCGGGCATCGCGCCGACCCGGACGCGGCTGATCAACGGCCGTGCCCTCGACGTGCTCCCGCGGCTCACGGATGGCGCCTACGACCTCGTCCTCGTCGACGGCGCGCGCACCGAATACCCGCAGTACGTGGCCGAGGCGCTGCGCCTGCTGCGGCCGGGCGGGATCCTGATCGTGGACGGCGCACTGGCCGGCGACAAGGTGGCCGATCCGACGCAGCGGGACGCGGACACGGTCGCCGTTCGGGACGCGGGCCGGCTGGTGCGGGATGACGAGAATCTGACCTCGATGCTGGTGCCGTTGGGTGACGGACTACTGGCGGCGGTCAAGCGCGGGTGATGCCGCGAACCAGGGCCTCGGTCGCCGCGACGGGGGCCGTCCTGGTGGCCGTGCTGACGCTGGCCGCCTGCGGGCAGTCCGAGGAGGAGCGCCGGGCGGCCGAATCGATGGCGTCGGCGGCGGCCGCATCGTCATCATCGGCCGCAGCCTCCTCGTCCGCCGAGGCCGCCGCCTCGTCGGCGGCATCGGCGCGATCGGCGGCCTCGGCCTCGTCGTCCTCAGCCGCCGCGGCGGCGTCGTCGGCATCGGTCGCGGCCAAAGCGGCCCAGCAGTCCCGGGCGGCCGCCGCGGCGTCGTCGGCGGCCCAGGCCGCGTCGTCGGCGTCGGTCGCCGCGAGTTCGGCCGCGCGGTCCGCCCTGGACGCGGCGGCATCGGCGGCCGCGGTGGCGGCGGCGGCCGCGATCGCCGCCGGGTCGCCACCGGCCGATCCCGACGCGCCCGGCCCGGAGGGCGACACCGCCCGGTGTGCCGGCTTCGAGCAGTACGCCGACGAAGAGCCCGCGGGCATGCAGTCCGACGCCGCGGCGGGCTGGCTCGCCGTTCGCGCGGCGGGCGAGGCCCAGGGCCTGACGATGTGCCTGGCCGACGGAAAGCGCAGCCGGGCGCAGCAGCAACAGACCTACGACGACTACGTCAAGCAGTACGGGCAGGCGATGGCCGACCAGTACGTTCTGCCACCGGACAAGTCCGCGCATGTGCTCGGCCTGGCCGTCGATGTGCAGCCGTATCAGGCCTATACCTGGCTGGAGAGCACGAACGGCGCCTTCAACTTCTGCCGTCGCTACGGCAACGAGGCCTGGCACTTCGAGTTCGACCCGTCGTTCTCGTCGGCCGGTTGTCCGGCGCTGGTGGCCGACCCGGGTGCGACGGCACCGGCGACGGCCACGACGCCGTCCGGGTAACGACCCCGCGCCAACCGGGAAGGGCCGGCCTCCCGATGGGAAGCCGGCCCTGCCAGGTCGAGGTCACTTGCCGATCGTCACGCCCTTGCCCACAACGGTGATGCCGCCCGGGCTCACCGTGTACAGATCGCTGTCCAGCTCGACGTCGACGCCGACCTTGGCCCCGTCCGGCACGACGACGTTCTTGTCCAGGATGCTGTGCCGCACGACGGCGTTACGGCCGATCCGCACGCCCGGCATGATCACCGAGCCTTCGACCCGGCTGCCGCTGTTGATATGCACGTCCTCGGCGATCACCGACCGGGTCACCGTCGCGCCGGAGATGATCGTGCCGGTGCCGATCATCGAGTCGCGGGCGGTGCCGTCCTCGACGAACTTCGCCGGCGGCAATGGAGGCGGGTAGCTCAGGATCGGCCAGTCATGGTTGTACAGGTTGAAGATCGGCTCGACCGAGATCAGGTCCATGTGCGCGTCCATGAACGCATCCAGGGTGCCGACGTCCCGCCAGTATCCGCGGTCCCGATCGGTGGATCCCGGGACATTGTTGCGGGCGAAATCGTAAACGTTGGCGGTGCCCTTGTTCACGAAATACGGGATGATGTTGCCACCCATGTCGTGCACCGACGCCTCGTCCGCGGCATCGATCTTGAGCGCCTCGATGAGCGCCTTCGTCGAGAAGACGTAGTTACCCATGGACGCATACGCCACGTCCGGATCGTCGGGCACGGCCGGCGGATCGGCGGGCTTCTCCATGAACTCGGCGATGTGGTGGCCGTCCGCGGCGGTCTTGATCACGCCGAACGCGGTCGCCTCCCGCCGCGGCACGCGGATCCCCGCCACGGTGGCGTCGGCGCCGGAGTCGATGTGATCCGCCACCATCTGTGACGGATCCATCCGGTAGACGTGATCGGCACCGAAAACGACCAGGTAGTCGGGCTTTTCGTCGTACACCAGGTTCAGCGACTGCAGGATCGCGTCGGCGCTGCCGGTGTACCAGCGTGGGCCGAGGCGCTGCTGCGCCGGCACCGGCGTGACGTAGTTGCCGACCATGGTGCTCATCCGCCAGGTCTGCGTGATGTGTCGGTCGAGGGAATGGGACTTGTACTGCGTCAGGACGCAGATTCGGAAGTATCCCGCGTTCACCAGATTGGACAGGACGAAGTCGACCAGGCGGAAGTTACCGCCGAACGGCACGGCCGGTTTGGCCCGGTCGGCCGTCAACGGCCACAACCGTTTTCCTTCGCCACCCGCCAACACGATGCCGAGAACCTTGGGCTTGGGCATGGCGCTGACACTAGCCGCGAGCGGCCGCTTCCGCGCGTGGGACGCACCCGATCGGCCCAGGCCCGTTCCCAACCTGCGGCGTCCGGTGCGCGTGAGTAGATTCCCGGGCGTGCATACCGCCATCCTGACCCGCGAGTTTCCCCCCGACGTCTACGGCGGCGCCGGTGTCCACGTCGAGTACCTGGTCCGCGAACTGCGCAAGCTCATCGATGTCGATGTGCACTGCTTCGGGGACGACCGCCCGGGCGCCACCGGGCACCGGCCCGCGCCCGACCTGGCCGGCGCCAACGCCGCCCTGACCACCTTGTCGGTCGACCTGTCGATGGTCGCCGCCACCGGCGACGTCGAGCTGCTGCACTCGCACACCTGGTACGCGAACATGGCCGGGCACATCGGCAAACTGCTGCACGGTGTTCCGCACGTGATCACCGCGCATTCGCTCGAGCCCCACCGCCCGTGGAAGGCCGAACAACTCGGCGGCGGCTACCGGCTCTCGTCCTGGGCGGAGAAGACCGCCTACGAGTCGGCCGACGCCATCATCTCGGTGTCCACCGGGATGCGCGGCGGCATCCTGGAGAGCTATCCCGCACTGGATCCGGCCAAGGTGCATGTCATTCGCAACGGCATCGACACCGAGATCTACAGTGCGACGGACGAGCGGTCGCTACTGACCGACAAGGGTGTGGACCTGGACGCGCCGATCGCCTCGTTCGTCGGCCGCATCACCCGCCAGAAGGGCGTCGGGCACCTGGTCGCGGCGACCCATCACTTCGATCCGGGCGTCCAGCTCGTGCTGTGCGCCGGTGCGCCCGACACTCCGGAGATCGCCGCGGAAACCGCGGAGGCCATCGCGGAGTTGCAGGCGCAGCGGCCCGGGGTGTTCTGGTTCGACGGCATGCTGACCCTCCCCGAGGTCAAGCAGGTGCTCTCGGCCTCCACGGTGTTCGTCTGCCCGTCGGTGTACGAACCGCTGGGCATCGTCAACCTGGAGGCCATGGCCTGTGGCGCAGCGGTGGTGGCCAGCGACGTCGGCGGCATCCCCGAGGTGGTCAACAACGGTGAGACCGGCCTGCTGGTGCACTATGACGCCGAGCAGGGCGAGGCGTTCGAACACGACCTGGCGAACGCGGTCAACGATCTGGTGCGCGACCCTGCCCGGGCTGCGGCCTACGGACAGGCCGGCCGGGACCGTGCGGTGAACGAGTTCTCCTGGACGGCCATCGCCGAGCAGACCGTGGACCTGTACCGGCAGGTGCTCGCCGGCTGAATCCGAGCCGCCGGCTGGCGAGTGGCCGAGCTTGCGAGGCCACCGTGGCCGAGCTTGCGAGGCCACCGTCGAACACCGAACGGAGGGCCTTGGAAGGGGAGGCGGCGACGCAGGAGCCGCCTTGTCCCCGAGGCCCTCCCAGTGGCCGAGCTTGCGAGGCCACCGTCGAACACCGAACGGAGGGCCTTGGAAGGGGAGGCGGCGACGCGGGAGCCGCCTTGTCCCCAGGGCCGGCCGGGTCGGCCGAGGAAGCGAACCGCCCGGGAGCCATCACGGCAACCCGGGCGGTCCAACAAAATTCGGCTCGCGAACGAACCGCTACTTGACCACGGCCTTCAGCGCATCACCCAGCGCGGATGCCTCATCGGCCGAAATCTCCACGACCAGACGTCCGCCACCCTCGAGCGGAACGCGCATGACGATCCCGCGGCCCTCCTTGGTCACTTCGAGGGGACCATCCCCGGTTCGGGGCTTCATGGCCGCCATGTGCGACTCCCTCCAACACTCACCAGAAATCTGCGGCCGGGTCGGACCGCACGGCCCGCCGACCTTCCGCGATCATTCGCGGACGGTCCATTCTCCCCCATGATCGGTGCAGTGCCGAATCCAGGTCGCCTCGCCCACCGGCGGGTTCGGCCCGGGACCGGACGAGAACTCGACCCCGAAGGGACGCTGATGACCCATCCGACCGCGGAACCGCCGGTGCTGGTGACCGATCGCGGCGCCGTGCGCACGCTGACCCTGAACCGGCCGTCCGCGTTCAATTCCTTCGATCTGGCCCTCAAGGGCGCCCTGCTGACCGCCTTGGACGGCGCCGCCGACCGATCGGTGCGTGCGGTCGTGATCACGGGGGCGGGCCGCGCGTTCTGTGCCGGCCAGGACCTCAAGGAGCATCTGGCGCTGGTGGGTGCCGGCGACGAACGGGTCGGTCGCACGGTGAGCGAGTTCTACAACCCGGTGGTGCGAGCGGTCCTCGGCCTGCGCAAGCCGGTGATCGCTGCGGTGAACGGGCCGGCCGCCGGAGCCGGCACCGGCCTGGCGCTGGCTTGCGACCTACGCATCGCGGCCACCGCCGCGACTTTTTCGATGGCCTTCGCGGGGGTGGGGCTGTCCGCCGACACCGGCGCCTCCTACCTGTTGCCGCGATACGTCGGTTACGGCCGGGCGTCGTCGATGATGGTGTTGGGCGAGAAGGTGGATGCGGCCGAAGCCTTGCGCATCGGGCTGGTCGATCAGGTGGTGGACGATGCCGACCTGGTCGGCACGGTGGCCGCGCTGGCCGACCGGCTGGCCGCCGGGCCGACCCGGGCGTACGGCTGGATCAAGGCATCACTCCAGCACGCCGCGACGGCCGACCTGGACTCCGCCCTGGATTTCGAGGACCGGGCACAGACCGCATGCTTCGCCTCGGAGGACCACCTGGAGGCGGTGGCCGCCTTCGTGCAGAAGCGACCTCCGCGGTTCACCGGGCGCTGACCGGACGGTCGCGGCGTAACCTTGCCGGGTGGGACCGATGGGAGAGCTGGGCGCGCTGTTCAACCCCGGCATGCGCCACGAACTCGAAGAACGTCGGGCCCGTGCCGCGCGCCGCGAGGAGGAGGGCAACGCCCGGGACGGCGATCTGCGGATCGATCTGGAGTCCGGGGTCGCGGTGATCAACGCCCCGGGTGACGACACCCCGGTCGATTCGGGAGGTGCATCGCCCGAACGGTCGGTCGTTGCCGAGTCCATCGGGCCCGAGACCACCGCATCCGACTCTGGTGGGTCCGACTCAGGTGGGTCCGACACCGGGGGTTCCGACACCGGTGCGTCCGACACCGGGGGTTCCGACACCGGGGGTTCCGACACCGGGGGTTCCGACACCGCCGAATCCACCACCGCCGAATCCACCACCGCCGAATCCACCACCGCCGAATCCGACTCCGCCGAGTCCGGATCGCCCGGGTCGAAATCGGCCGGGCCTGAATCGGGCGGGCCTGAATCGGGCGGAACGGCGAGCGAGACCGATCCGGCCGCGGATTCGAATCCGGCGCCGCTGCGTCCGCGTGGCAAACGCGCGATGAGCGCCGCGCGTCGCTGACTAATCAGGTGCCGGCGGGCGCGGCAGCACAGCCTCAGCCGGACCCGGACCGCCAGCAGCCGATGAGGTGGTCGTCCACCATTCCAGTGGCCTGCATCAGTGCATGGGCCGTGGTCGGGCCGACGAACTTGAATCCGCGGCGCTTGAGATCCTTGGCCATCGCGGTCGACTCGGCGCTGACGGCGACGATATCGGCCAACGACTGCGGGCGGGGTCGGGACGCCGGGGCGAACGACCAGAGCAGCGCGTCCAAGCCGTCGTCGAGTTGGGCGGCCACACGTGCGTTGTGGATCGAGGCCTCGATCTTCGCTCGGTTGCGGACGATCGACGCGTCGCCGAGCAGGCGTTCGACATCGCGCTGGTCGAAATCGGCCACGGCCTCGATCCGGAAGTCGGCGAAGGCTCGGCGAAACCCCGGGCGCTTACGCAGGATCGTCAACCAGCTCAGTCCGGACTGGAACGCCTCCAGGCACAGTCGCTCATACATGGCGTCGTCGCCGTGCAACGTGACACCCCATTCGGTGTCGTGGTATTCGATGTATTCGGGTGCGCTCGCTCCCCACCGGCACCGCGCGTGGCCGTCCTCGCCGAGCACCAGACCGTCCGCGGGTACCGCCGGCGCCGTCACCGCGCCGCCCTTCGCTCGTCGCCGGGCAGTCGACGATCTCCCGGCAACGCCCCGGTCCCCAGCATCCGCGCCATCCGGCGCAAGCAGGCGCCCAGCGCCGCCCCGGCGACCGGCCTGATCAGCGGGAACGCGACGCGACCGAGGACGCCGAAGGGCAGGTTCAGTTCGTTGGTCCAGGTGGCCCGGCAGCCGTCCGACGTCGGCGTCACCTGCATGATGCCGACCCCGCGCAGCAGGTCACCGTCCTTGTCCACCACCCATCGGTGCGGCGGCTCGTAGGCGGTCACCGTCATCGTGTCCAGGAAGCCGAGGCCACCGACCCCGGTGAACGCGGCCACTCGCGACCCGACCAGCGGGACCGGGGCATCGGCCGCGATCGGATAGAGCCTGGTCGCAATCATCCACCGCTGCTGCGCGGACAGGTCGACCATCGCCGCGAAGGCGTCGGGGGCCGCGATTCCGGGCAATTCGACCGATGCGGTGACGACGGCTCTCATCGCTCCTCGCTCCCGGCGGTCGGCTGGTCGAGCACCCGGTCCGCGGTCGGCGCGCGGCGCTGGGCCAGGTCGTCGGCCGGGACGGGGACGGGCACGTCGGCCCGCTCGGCCAGCTGGGCCCGGAGCCCGTCGAGTTCGGTGGCCATCCGCTCCAGCGCCCAGTCGACGTCGCTCATCCGGTAGCCGCGCAGCGCCATGGCGAACCGGACCGAACGCACATCCTGGCCGGTGATCCCGTCGTCGGGCAGCTCCGTGGGCGAGGTCCGCGGCGGCAGCGAGGCCATCTGCTCGCCGCGGCCGAACACGAACACCGCGATCGCGAAGATGGCGGCACCGATCACCGCGGCGATCACGAGGTACTGCAGAACCGTCGTCACGCTGACGTCCTCTCGGGCAACTCCACGGGCTCGACCCGCGGTTGTCGTTCGCTGCGACGATGGTGCCACGGACCTCCGACATTGCCCGCGGCCGGCGGGCACCCGCTCACACCAGACCCCGGCGAGGGGCCGCCGGCGGCCGGCTGCCGGCGACGCTCGCCGCCATCTCGACCACCCGGCGGGTGGCCCGGACCTGGTGGGCGCGGACGACCGCCGCCCCGAGCCAGGCGGCGATCGCGGTCGCGGCCAGCGTCCCCTCCAGCCGCTGGTCCACCGGCAGATCGAGGGTCTCCCCCACGAAATCCTTGTTGCTCAGGGCCATCAGCACCGGCCACCCGGTCGCCGTGAGCTCGCCGGTGCGGTGCACGAGCTCCAGGCTGTGCCACGTGTTCTTGCCGAAGTCGTGCGTCGGATCGATCAGCACACCGGCCCGGGGCACGCCGAGGGCGACCATCCGCCGGGCGGCCGTCGTGGTCTGTTCGATCACCGCGGCCACGACGTCCGGGTACGCGACCCGGTACGGATTCGTCCGGGGGGCGGCGCCTCCGGTGTGCGAGCACACGATGCCCGCGCCGAACCGGGCGGCGACGTCGCCCAGTCCCGGGTCCGCACCCGCCCAGGTGTCGTTGATCAGGTCGGCCCCGGCCTCGCAAGCGGCCACCGCCACCGCGGAGCGCCAGGTGTCCACGCTGATCGGCAGCTCGGGAAAGCGCTCGCGCACCCGCGCAAGGAAAGGCACGACGCGACGGATCTCCTCGGCTTCGGTCACCTCCGGGCCGACCCCCGCCTTCACCCCGCCGATGTCCACCAGGTCGGCGCCGTCGTCGACGGCTCGGTGGACCGCGTCCATGGCCGCGTGCTCGCCAAAGGTCGCCCCGGCATCGAAGAACGAGTCCGGGGTGCGGTTGATGATCGCCATGACCGCCGCCCGGTCGGCGGGCAGCGGGCGCCCGCGCAGGACCACCGGCGGATGGGCCCGCCCGGCGGGCGGGGCCGTCACGGCCCGGCCGCCGGGGCGGCGGTGTTCGCCGCGATCAGCGCCGCGATGCCGGGCGCATCGAGCAGGTCGGCCGGAGCCACCGTGACGCCGGCCCGGACGTAGTGGAAGGCGGCCCGCACCCGGTCCAGCGGCAGGTCGAGCAGCTCGGCGATGGCCAGCCGGTAGCAGGCCAGCTGGACCGCGGCCGGCCCCTCGCGCGCGGGCGGCCGGCCGGTCTTCCAGTCCACGACGGTCACTCCGCCGTCGTCGTCGGCGAAGATGGCGTCCACCCGGCCGCGCAGGCCCATGCCGGCGATCCGGGTGGCGAACGGAACCTCGACGTCCACCGGTACGCGGTCCGCCCAGACCGAGTTCAGGAACCGACGTTTGAGACTCTCCAGCTCGGGATCCTCACCCACCCACGCGTCACCGGCGCCGGGCAGGTCACGCAGGTCCAGCAGCGCGTCGCCGCGGAATCGGTGCTCGAGCCAGGCATGGAAATCCGATCCACGGCGTAGTCGACCGGTCGGTTCGGTGGGTACCGGCCGGCTGAGCCGCCGGGCCAATTCGGCCGGATCGTCGGCCAACTCGACGAGGGAGGTCACGGTGATGGTGCCGGGCAGTTCGACGTCCAGCACCCGGCCGGTGCGGGCGGACCGCTCGGAGAGCAAGGTGGTGACGTCGGCGACCCACCCGAACGGGTCCGGCTCGGGTCCGACCTCGTCCGCTCCCGGTGCGACGGCCGGCCGCCTGTCAGTTTCGGTGAGCTCGGTCAGTTCGGTGAGCTCGGTCAGTTCGGCGAGCTCGCTCTGTTCGGCGAGCTCGCTCAGGGCCGCCAGGACCCGATCTGCGCCGGCTTGCACCCGGTCCCGGCGGGCACCGAGAGGGTCGACCGGCCACACCACCGTCCGCGCGAGAAGCACCTCGGCGTCCTGCGGATCGGGCGGGTCGGCCCACTCGTCCGGGTCCGCGAACGCCTGCGCCCAGCGCGCGCACTCGTGCAGGAACTCGCTGGGTCCGGCCGGTTTGGCCGTGCCCGGCCCCCAATGGTGCCCGGAAAACAGCAAGGTTCGTTCGGTCCTGGTCAGCGCGACGTACAGCAACCGCCGTTCCTCGGTCTGGCGCAGATCGGCGAACTCGGCAGCGTGGGCAGTCAACGCCTCGGCCAGGTCCTTCTGCGTGCCGTCATCGGGCAGCACGAGCTGTGGCAGGTCGACACGGTCCCCCCGGAGCTGCGGGGGCAGCTGGGCGGGATCGCCCAACCAGGTGCTGCCCCGGGTGATCGGAAAGACCCCGTCGGTCAGGTGGGGCACCGCGACGAGCTCCCACTCGAGGCCTTTGGCTGCATGCACCGTCAGCACCTGGACCCGGCCGGACGGTTGCGGTACCTCGCCGGGGGTCAGACCGTCTTCGCGTTCGGCGGCGGCGTCCAGGTATTCGAGCAGCTCGGCCGGGCCCGCCCCGGTGGCCGCGACGTCGGCCACGACTGCCGCGAAGGCGTCCAGATGGGCCCGGGCGGCCCCGCCCGCGACCAGGGTCTCGACATCGAGCAGGCAGGCTCGTTCCAGGTCGGCGATCAGATCGGGCAGGGGTTGGGCCATGCGCGTCCGCATCCGGGCGAGCTGGCCGGCGAACCGCTGCAGCCGGCGGTAGCCCTGGGGCGAGTAGTCCTCGGCCGGGCCGGGGTCGGCGGCCGCATCGACCAGGGACCAGCTGTCGATGTCCTCGACCGGCAATGCGGCGGTCACTGCGGCGCGGACCCCGGCGGCCGCGTCGCCGATCGGCCCGCCGCCTGCCGCCCCGGGTTCGACCCCGCCGGCAGCATCTCGGTCGGCGGCGGACCCGGGTCGGGCCAGCTCGCGCGCCCGGGTGGCCAGCGCCTCCAGGTCGGACGCACCCAGCCGCCATCGGGCGCCGGTCAGCAGCCGCATGGCCGCGGTGCCCGCGGTGGGATCGACCAGCACCCGCACGGTGGCGACCAGGTCCGCGACCTCGGGCTCGTCCAGGAGTCCGCCGAGCCCGACCACCTCCACCGGCAGCCCAACAGCCCGCAACGCGTCCGCGATGTCGGCCATGTCGCTGCGTCGCCGGACCAGAACGGCGGTGGTGGGTGGCTCGACCGGGTCCGGCGCATCGCGCCAGTACCCGGCGATCGTGGCGGCCAGCCAGGCGTTCTCCTGCGCCGCGGTGCCGAACAGCCCGTAGCGGACCGCCCCGGCCGGCGCGCCGGGTGCCGGCCGGAGCTCGCCGACCTCGACCTGCCCACCGTGCCGAACGGGTGCGGACAACTCGTTGGCCAGCGTCAGCACCGCCGCGGGGTTTCGAAAGCTGGTCAGCAGGGGACGCACCCCGCACGGGCGGCCCGAGGCGAGCGGGAAGTCGGTGACGAATCGCGGCAGGTTGGAGGCCGAGGCGCCGCGCCAGGAATAGATGGACTGCACCGGATCGCCGACCGCCGTGACCGGATGACCGCCCCGCGACGTCTCCGACCGCCCGGCCGGGCTGGTCGCACCCGCGCCTGGATCGGCCGGTCCTGCGCCGAACAGGCCACGCAGAATGAACCGCTGAGCATGTCCGGTGTCCTGGTACTCGTCCAGCAGCACCACCCGATAGCGATCGCGCATGGCGGTGGCGATCCGTGGATGGTCGCGGACCAGAGTGGCAGCGATCTGCATCTGGTCGGCGAAGTCGACCACGCCCTGCTCCCGCTTGGCTCGGACGTAGGCCTGGACGAGCGGCAGGATCCACTGCCGGTCCTGCAAACGCTTGACCGGTCCGGTCAGGCCGCTGTGCAGGGCCTGCCGCTGCCGCGGCCCCGGGGGTGCGGACCGCAGCCGGTCGAGGACGCTTGCCAGCTCGTCCGAGAGCGCGTCCACATCGGTGAGGTGGTCGGCCAGCGCGGACGAAATGGCCAGGAGCCGCTCGGTGACCTGATCCGGGCCGAGATCGGTGAGCAGGTCGGCGTCCCAACGACCGACGACCCGCCGGGCCAGTTGCCAGGCACCGGTCGGGGTGAGCACCCGGGCGGCGGGTTCGACGCCCGCGAGCGGGCCGAACTCCGCGATCAGCCGGCCGCCGTAGGCGTGGTACGTGCTCACATCGGGGTCACCCGCGGTCTCCCGACCGGCCCCGGAGTCGTCCCCGGCCGCCAGCATCGCCAGCCGCCGCCGAATCCGCTGGGACAAGGCCGCGGCGGCCTTGCGGGTGAAGGTCAATCCGAGCACCTGCTCGGGCCGGACCTGGCCGGAGGCCACCAAATACACGACGCGGGCGGCCATCGTTTCGGTCTTACCGGATCCGGCGCCAGCCACCACCAGTCCCGGTTCCAGCGGCGCCTCGATGACGGCGGCCTGCTCGGGGGTGGGCGCCGGCAGTCCGAGATCGTGGGCCAGTTCGGCCGCTGAGATCATCGGGTCACCTGCCGTCCGGAGGGTTGCAGCGGGCAACTCGAACGGACCGGACATCGCTCACAGCCGCGGTTCTCGACCGCGATACTGGATGGCGAGGCCAGGAACTCGGCGGCCTGCCGCAACTGGAGCGTCCAGTTCAGCGCGGCGTCGTCGTCGATGGCGGGCTGCTGCCGCACGGTCGGCGTCCCGGAGCGCAGGTACACCAGTTCCGCTCCCCCCGGCGCGCCCGCCGTCGCGTCGTCGTCACCGGAGAGCGCCCGACCCGCACCCAGCCGGAGGGCGAGCTGGTAGACCGCGAGTTGCGCGTTCTGCTCGACGGCGGCCCGGGACGGGACCGTCGCCCCGGTCTTGAAGTCGACGATGATCAGGCTGCCGTCTGCGCCGCGGTCGATGCGGTCCGCCCGACCCTTCACCCGGACCGGCCGGGACGCGGCCGCCGGGACCACCGGATCGGCGCTGTCGAGATCGGCGCTGTCGAGATCGGCACCGTCAGGATCAGCGGAGCCGGGATCGGCGGGGTGCGGATCGCGATGATCGAAATCGCGTCCCGGTTCGGCGATCGGCGGCGCGGCGACCGGCGGCAGCCAGGCGGACAGCGAAGCTTCGGTGGCGACCGCTCGGCGGCCGGCCGGGAGATCGGCCATCCACGCCTGAGCGGCCGTGAGCATGGCCTGTAGCGCCCGGCGGGTCCGCGCGATCAACCACGGCGGCAAGCCGGTCGGCTGAGCCAGATAACGCTCCATCTCGGCCTCCAGATCGGCGCGGGAGACGCCACGGGCCAGCCCGTCGACCAGCGCGTGCATCACCACGCCCTCGATCTGCTGCTGGCTGGCCGCGGACCGGCCGCCGCGGCGTTCCAGGACCGCCCGCAGCGGGCACCGGAGCACCGCCTCCACAGCGGACGGGGACAACGTGACGGGAGCGTGCGCCGCCACCGGTGGCGCCGTGGTGGACGGTCCGGCCAGGCCGTACCAGTCCCGCGGATGCGCGCCGTCGACGCCGGCCGCAGCCAACCGGGCCAGCTGCCGGGCGGCCAGCTCCGTCAGGGGTGCCGGCAGGGACGGATCGGTGACCGCCCGGCGCAGGTCGGCGACCACATGGGCGAGCTGGAGGCTGCGGCGCGGTCTGCCGTCGGACCGGGCCGGCCAGCCGTGCGGCAGCTCGGCGGCACCGGCCAGCTCCACGAGGAACCGGCTGGGCAGCGTGTCCTGGTCGGCGACGCTGCTGGCGACGAGCCGGTGCCGGGCCCGGGTGGCGGCCACGTAGAACAGTCGGCGTTCCTCCTGGAGAGCCTCCCCCGATCCACCGGCCGGGCCGGCAGCGACGGTCACCCCGTCCTGGACGTCGAGCAACTCGTCCAGGCCCAGCAGGCTGTGCGGCCGACGCGTCACCGGCCAGCACCCCTCGCTGACCGCGGCCAAGCAGACCACGTCCCATTCCAGACCCTTGGCGGCGTGCGCGGAGAGCAGGGCGACCCCCGGCGACGGCCGGCCGTCGCCGGCCGCCGGGTCGACCGCGATCCGCCGGTCGACGGCCTGATCGAGAAACGCCTGAATGCCCGCGTACGGCAACCGTTCGGCCAGCTCGCCGGCGAGGTCGAACAGGGCGAGCACCGCGTCCAGGCTCCGGTCGGCGCGCAACCCACCGCGCCCGCCGCGCAGGCTTGCGGCCAGCAGCTCGTCGGTCAGGCCGAGCCGTTGCCAGACCAGCCACAGCGGCACCCTGGGATCCGGCTCCCGAGCCACGGACCCGACCAGGTCCAGCAGGGCCCGTGCGGTGAGCACCGGTTCGCGCAGCTCCGCGGGCAGATCCTCGGGCAGCGGGGCCCCCAGGACGGCCGCGGCGACCAGGTCGGATGTCGGCCCCGCGGCGGCATGCGCCGCCCGCAGTCGCCGGCGCAGCCGTCGCACGGCGTCGGTGTCCAGGCCGATGCCCGGAGCGGTCAGCAGCGCCACCGCGTGCTCACCGGTCAGTCCCTCCGGTTCCAACCCGAACCGCAGCACGGCCAGAATGGTGCGGACGACCGGGTCGTCGGCCGTCGGGTCGACGGCGCCGGCGGCGCAGGGCACCCCGGCCGCCGCCAACGCCCGCCGGATCGGCGGCAGATCGCGAGCCGGCGAACGCACCAGCACCGCCATCCGCGACCAGGCAAACCCGCCGCGCAAGTGCGCCCGGCGCAGCTCGTCGGCGATGAAGGCAGCCTCACCCGCAGCCGTCGGGAACGTGCGCACGATCACCTCGCCGGCGGGATCGCAGCTCGGGTCGTCGTCCCCGGTGATGGCCGTGCCACCGGTCGGCGGCGCTGCATCGGTCGCCGGGCCGGGGTCGCCGACCGGCTCGGCGGCCTCGGTCAGCTGCCGATGCGGCCAGCCGGCCGGCAGCGCAGCGGCGACGCGCCGCGTCGCACTCAGCACGGCCGGCGACAGCCGGTGCGACACTGTCAGCGACAACGTCGAATCCACCTCGATCCGGCGCATCGCACCGGGCTGCGAACCCCGGAAGGCGTAGATCGCCTGATCCGGATCGCCGAAGACGACGAGCTCGTCCGACCCGGACGCAAGCAGTTCGATCAGCCTGGCCTGGGCCGGGTCGACATCCTGGTACTCGTCGACGAACATCCGCCGTACCCGCCCCTGTTCCCGGGCCAGCACCGCATCGTCGGCGAACAGTGCCAGGGCCGCCCTGGTCAGCTCTGCCTGGTCCAGCGCGGGCCCCAGGCCGGCGGTGCCCTGCCGGAGATCGGCGACGTCCTGGTACTCGCGGGCGAATCGGGCGGCGGCCTGCCACTCGGGGCGCCGACGGCGCCGGCCCAGCTCTGCCAACCGGCCCGGGGTGATGCCGCGCTCGGCCGTTCGCAACATCAGATCGCGCAGCTCGGCGGCGAACGTCGGGGAGGCCAGTGCCGGGCGGAGCGAGCCCGGCCACTCGCCGCTCCCGTCGTTCAGATGGCCGGCCAGCAGTTCCCGCACCACCTGGTCCGACTCGCCGGCCGCCAGCAAGCGGGGTACCGACTCGCCGGCGACGGCTGCCTGCCGGCGTAACACGGAGAACGCGTACCCGTGCAGCGTTCGCACGATCGGCTCACGGGTCGTCACGCCCAGCCGCTGGGTGATGCGAGCGGTCAGTTCGGCGGCGGCCCGCCGGGAAAAGGTCAGCACCAGGATCTGTTCCGGCGGAACGCCGCGGTCGGTGATCCGCTGCGCGACCGCCTCGATCAGGGTGGCGGTCTTTCCCGTCCCCGGGCCGGCGAGCACCCGCACCCGACGATCAACGTTGCCGATGACGGCCTGCTGCTCAGCGGTCGGCCGCACCACCGGCGCCGGCGCCGGCCGCCGAAGCAACACATCGGGCGCCGGGCCGGACACCGCCTGCGGCGCGCCGAGCAACGTTCTGGACGTCATGCCCACGATCCCATCACGGACCTCCGACAGTGCCACCGCGCGACATGGGTCCGGACCGCCTCGGGCGCCGAACGGTCACACTGTGGTGGTGGACATGGAACTGGCCCAGCGAATGCTCGATGTGGTCGCGACCGTCCCATCCGGCCGCGTCACCACCTACGGTGATGTCGCGGCGCGCGCCGGCAGCCGGTCGGCGAGACTGGCCGGATTCGTGCTGGCCAATCTGGCCGACGACGGGACACCCTGGCACCGTGTCCTGCGCAGCAATGGCACCCCGGCCCCCCAGCTGGCTGCGGAGCAGCTCGCCCTGCTGCGCGGTGAAGGAGTGCTGGCGGTCGGCGGCCGGGTCGACCTGCGCCGGTACCGCTGGACGGACTGACCGGCGACCCCACTCCACTAGCCCGGCGGTTAGTGCACATGTCCGAATTCGATCCCCACGGGGCCATCTCGCATGGAATCGGTGGGGGTTCCGCGACGACCGTGTCCGGCATGGACGAAATCGGCGGGCCAGCCCGCATCAAGATCAGCGGCCCTGCCGGATTGCTGGCTGCCGTGCCCGGCATGTTGGGGTTCCACCCGTCGGACAGCCTCGTGCTGATGTGCATGAACGGCGAACGCAGTGTCATCGGGCCGGTGGCTCGCGTCGACCTCCCCAGCGGCCGCGACCGAGGACTGGTCGGCCATCTCATCGGGACCGCACTCACCCATGCCGACCGGGTCGCGATCGTCTGCTACCCCCGACGGCGCCGACGCCCGGCCGTGCTGGGCGAGTTGATCGAGGGATTGACCGCGGTCGGGATCGATGTGATCGCCGCCCTGGTGGTCCACGGCGGTCGGGTCTGGGAGGCACCCGGGCCCCGGCCGCTGCGGCTGGCGGACAGCCAGCCGGTGCCCGGTGAACGCCATCCCGCAGCGCAGGCGTTCGCGGCGGCGAACGCGATGCTCGGCCGGGTGGTGCTGACCGACCGGGCGCAGCTGCGGGCGTCGGTCGCCGGGCCGCTGGGCGATCGGCGCCGGCTGGCGGCGCGCGCCGTCGCTGCGGTGATTCAGGGCCGTCCGGTCGACCTCACCCGAGCTCACGGCCGGTCACCGGGAGCGGGTACCGCACGGGACGGCCTGCGGCCGCCGGTGGCCCTCGCCCCGCTGCCCGAACGGGTCGACCGGCTCGTCGATTGCGCACTCGACCAGGTGTCGGCGGGCGGGGTGGTGGACGTCGAGGTCGCCGTCGAGCTGGCGATCGCCTGCCTGGATCGCGACGTGCGTGACGGCGTCATTGCCCGCGGGTTGTTCGAACTCGACCGGGATTGGCTGGCCATGCTCATCTCCTGTGCCGGGTGGACGACCGACGATCTGGCGGCGGGCATCTGCGCGGTTCTGGCGACGGTCGCCTACCGCCACGGCGATGGTGGACTGGCCCAGGTCAGCGTGGACCGGTGCCTGGCCGCCGAGCCGGAGAATCGGTTGGTCCACCTGCTGGTGGCCACCATGGAGGCCGGGTTGCCACCCGAAGCCCTTGACCGGCTACTGGTTCCGCCGGACGACGAGCTGGGCAGTTTCGACGAGGACGGGCTCGGCCTGAACGAACGTGAATCGGCCGGGCTCGGTCTCGACGGGTTCGACGTGGAAGGGTTCGACATGGAAGGGTTCGACGTGAACCAGTTCGAGCGGGCCAGGTTCGGTCTGCTCGACTCGTCGCCGGACGCATCCGCGGACCTCGAATCGGTGACCGCCCAGGACGACGACGATGCGGTTGCCTGATCAGGCCCCAGGACCGGCCGGGCGGTCAGCGCAGGAACCGGTCGACGCGTTCCGCGGTCGACAACATCGCCACCAGGTCGTCCGCTGGCGTCCGCGGATGGGCCAGGCTGGCGGCCAGCCGGAAGAGCGCGGCTCGCCGCACCAATTGCGGCCAGTCGGGACCGTCCGCCCATTCCCCGATCACCTCGATGGGCGCACCGCCGCGGGCGACCGCATCGATCGCCAACACCGCCGATGCCCACCCCGCCGGGCGCCAGAACGGGGTTACGTCGACGAGAGCGGGATCGGCGTCCCCGGCGAACAGGACCGTGCCGAAAAGATCACCGTGGGTCAACTGGCTCGGCGCGGTCACCGGTCGGCGGGAGGCGGCCAGTTCGCGGTAGAGGGCCACGGCGTGCCCCTGCCCGAGGCGCTCCTCGGTGTCGAGCACCTCGCCCCAGGCGAGCCGGTCCGCCCAGCTGGCGAGATCGCTGCGCTCGCGCAGGAAGCGTGGCTCGGGCACGTCGGCCATCGCCTCGTGCAGCGCCTGCCCAGCTACCCGGATCTCATCGAATCGTGGGGCAAGACCTCCCGCCACGAACCGGTGTGCGGTCCAGCCCGAGACCACCCATCGACCGTCGGTGGAGCGGATGGGCCGGGCGATCCGCACCCCGGGCACCGGTCGCTGCTCGAGCACGGAGGCCAGCCAACTCGCCTCGACCGGCTCATCGACCGCTTTGACCACGGTGTTGCCGGCCCGCCATGTCCGACCTCGGCTGCCGGGCAACCGCTCGAGTTCATGACCGGCAGCGTTGAAGGCCGTCAGTACATGGTCCGGCGGGCGGGCGGGCGCCGCGGGCAGCACCGCATCAAGGTGGTGCAGTTCGGCCTCCGCCGCGACACCGCCCGTCACCCGCTCGTCCGGTCGTGCGGTCACCAGCCGACCGTACCGGTCGGGCATGGGCCGTTGACGGATCGCGCGCCGAGCGGCGCCCCGGGCAACTGTGCCCACCGCCACGCCGCCGAGCCAGCCGCCCACCGCACGTCAGTAGGTGGGCAGGCTCGAATCCACCTGCTTGATCCAGGCCAGCACCCCACCGCCCACGTGCACCGCATCGCCGAATCCGGCTTTGTGCAGCACGGCGAGCGCCTCGGCGGACCGCGCCCCCGACTTGCAGTGCAGGACCAGCGGCTTGTCCATCGGCAGCGAGGACAGGGCCTCGCCGGAAATGATGTCGCCCTTGGGGATCAGCACGGACCCGGGGATGGAGACGATCTCGTACTCGTTCTGCTCGCGGACGTCGACCAGCAGGAAGTCGTCACCGGCATCCATCTTGGCCTTGAGGTCCCGCGCCGAGATCGTGTGGTTGGCGGCGGCTTCCGCCGCCTCGTCGGTGAGCGTTCCGCAGAACGCGTCGTAGTCGATCAACCCGGTGATCGGCTCGCCCGCCGGGTCCTTGCGGATCTTGACGGTGCGATACGTCATCTCCAGGGCGTCGTAAACCATCAGCCGGCCGAGCAGCGGTTCGCCGATACCGGTGATCAACTTGATCGCCTCGGTCACCATCACCGAGCCGATCGACGCGCACAACACGCCGAGCACGCCACCCTCGGCGCACGACGGGACCATCCCGGGGGGTGGCGGCTCTGGATAAAGATCGCGGTACTGCGGCCCGTATTCGGCCCAGAACACGCTCACCTGACCCTCGAACCGGAAGATCGAGCCCCACACGTAGGGCTTCCCCAGCAACACGCAGGCATCGTTCACCAGGTAGCGGGTGGCGAAGTTGTCCGTGCCGTCCAGGATCAGGTCGTAAGGCTCGAAGATGTCCAGGGCGTTCCCCGAGTCGAGCCGCTCGGTGTGCAGGATGACGGTGACGTACGGGTTGACCTCCGCGATCGACTCCGCGGCGGACACCGCCTTGGGCTTGCCGACGTCCGACTGCCCGTGGATGATCTGGCGCTGCAGGTTGGACTCGTCAACTGTGTCGAAGTCGAGGATCCCCAGCGTGCCGACCCCGGCCGCGGCCAGGTACAGCAGCGCCGGGGATCCCAACCCGCCGGCGCCGACGACGAGCACCTTGGCATTCTTCAGGCGCTTCTGACCGATCATGCCGACGTCGGGAATGATCAGGTGGCGCGAGTATCGCTCCACCTCGGCCTTGGTCAGCGAGTCGGCTGGCTCCACCAGTGGCGGCAATGTCACGTTCTTCTCCTCGCGCACGAACCACAATCTGCCTCTTGGGCAACCGCGAACGGCCGGGGAATCTTCCCAGACCCGTTCGTCGATGTCAGCCGGCGGGGGATGGTGACTGCACCGGGCCGGGGACCGCGGTGTTGTCCGGGAACGGATAGGGATTGGCGACGCAGACATTGCCATCGGGGGGAATCGTCTGCGGATCGAGCATCGCCAGATCGTTGTCGGACGTGCTCCAGGACTGTTGCATCATGATGGGCGCCGGCGCCCCGTTCGCCGGGCACGGCTGATGCCGGTTCCCCAGGGCATGGCCGACCTCGTGGTTGACGGCGTAGGCACGGTAGGCGTCGAGATCGCCGTTGTAGGACATCGCGCCGCGCGCCCACCGGGCATCGTTGATCAACACCCGATCCATCCAACCGTTGAAGCAGGACGCCTCCAGCGGGATGTCCCAACCGCAGTTGGCCGGCGCACGGATGGTCAGCTGACTCGTCAGGGAAATCCGGATGTCCGGGTCCCCGCTGTCGATCCGGGTGAAACTCACCTGACCGTCGCCGATCCACGACCGCGGATCGGCCAGGGTCGCGTCGACCTTCTGGGCGAACTGCTGGTCCAGGTCCGCGGGCAGGCCGTCCTCGACCTCGACGGTGTAGGTCAGCGCGCGTTCCCCGGTGCCGACGGTGGGCGACGTGCCGGGCACCACATGCCAGCTGTCGGTGCCGGCCGGCGTGAACGGGTCACCGGCCGGCAATGCACCCGCGGCGATCGACGCGGCGACGTGACCCTGGGCGTCGGTGTTGGTCGGGTCGGGCGCCAGGGCGGCCACCGAGTCGGTGACCGACGGCGCGGTCGTCAATCCCGGCGTGGTCGGTCCGTTCGCCCGACTCGTCGTCGCGGCCGCGGTTGCCGCTTCGGCCGCCGCCGGCTCGGTGGGCGAGGTCCGGCCCGCGGTTTGCACCAGCACCAGGACCGTCAGCACGCCGAGAACGCAGATGGAGACCAGCCGCCACGGACTGCGCCGGACGGCTTGTCCGGCCCGGTCCGGCCGCCCGGTCGATCCGGTCGATCTGGTCGATCCGGTCGATCTGCTCGATCCGGTCGATCCGGCGGTCGGCGAACGAACCGACGACCGCGTAGCCGAGCGCGTCGTCGGGGACCGCCCGGACGACTGAGCAGGTGACCCCTTCGGGGCGAAGGTCCGGCCCCGGGAGTCACCGTCGCCGGAGCGGGCATCGTCGCCCCGACCGCGCGCCGACGTGCTCGATCCGGCCGGGCGGCGGGCGCCGGCCCGGGGCGTGCGTGGCGCCGCCGTCCCAGCCTCCGGACCGGATCGGTCGTCCACGGCGGGCCGTGGTCGCCGGTGCGACTCCGCGTGGATCGACGGGGAGTCCTGGTCGTCCCACAGCGACGAACGCGACAGCGACGCGGGGCGCCCGCGAAACGCACTGCCGGCGTCCCTGGAGCCCGGCTGCTGCGCGCCACGCGCCGAACCGGAGCGGTTGCCGTCCGTGGAAGGCCGCGGGGAACCGTCGCGCGCCCGGGGGCCCGATCGGATCGGCGGTTCGGACTCGAGCAGCGGATCGTGGCCGTAGGAACCGGACCGACCTGCACTCCGACGAGGGTCGGCAGGTTCTTGGCCATCACCAGCGCCCGGCCGGCGGTATCCGCCGGAGTCCCACGTCACGTTACGAGGTTGCCACAGGGGTCCGGATCAGCCGCGGCGGCGCGCCCGGGTCGATCTTGTCCGGGGTCCCGCCCCTCCGGCACGCGGCGTCGGGCCGCCACAGCGCGAGCATCGCGCGGGCGGTCGCCTCGGGCTGCTCCATCTGCGGCACGTGGCCGCAACCGGCCAGGACCAGCAGGCGCGCGTCGGGATAGGCCGCCGCGGCGCGGCGCGACAGCCGCACATCGACCAGGCGGTCCCGAGTTCCCCACACCACGAGCACGGGGGCCCGGACCCGGCCGGCCTGGGCCGCGAACGACCTCGACCCCGGGCGCAAGTACCCGTTCATCAGCCCGCGCAGTGTGCCGATCGTGGCTTCGAAAACCCAGGGCAACCGGGCCCGCCAGGCATGTTCCCGAGCAGCGAGGGCGTAGTCCCGATCGGTGACCAGCTCCGGTCGCCCGAAGCACAGCTCCCCCATGCCGCGCGCCCGCGCCATCGGCGCGATCGAGGCAAGCCGCTGGTAGGCCAGGGCAGCGGTGCCGGGCACGAGCAGCACACCCAGCCGTGGGTCGGCGCCTCGATCTGCGGTGGGCCGGAGGTCCGGAACGGCCGGCGCCAGTACCGTCAGCGTACGCACCAGGTGTGGCCAACCCGCCGCCACGTGGGTGACCACGATCCCGCCGTAGGAGTTGCCGACCAGGTGAACCGGGCCGTCGGCCAGCTGCTCGATGGCCCGCGCCACGACGCGCGCATCCACGGCCGGCGAGTAACGGCCGGCGGGCGGCGGATCGGAGCGCCCGCTGCCCGGCAGGTCCAGGCTGTATCCGGGCGCGTGCGGCGCCAGCGCTGCGGCGAGCCGGGTCCAATCGGTCGACGCGCCACCCAGCCCGTGGACGTAGACGGCCGGCGCGGCACCCGCCGGCCCCGGCTGAGCGCGCACGTTGACCCCGCCGCCGAACACCAGCCGCATCCGTCCGGGTGGAGCCGGCTGGGACAGCGGCGGGATGACGCCCACCTCGCCGTCGGCCAGCTCTGCGGTGGTCCAGGCGGTCAGTTCGTCGCGCGGTGGCGGTCCGGCCGCATGCCAGGACGGGGTCGAGGTCACCAACCCATGGTGCCCCTTCACGATCCGGTGACCAACCGGGGCGGGTCGACGATCGACTGACCGCACCGTTTGTCCACATGTCCGAAATTCGCGCACATTCCTCGGACGACCGACCCGACACCGCATCACCGGCGCCACGCTGATGGCAGGTACCGGCGTCAGGAGGAAGTGTGACCGGGCAAACGCTCGAGGTGGACAGTTCGGCGATCAGGCAGGCTGCCGAGGTGGTGACGCAGGCGGCGGCTGCGTTCGACGCCTCCGGGTCGCCCGATCCATCTCCCCTGGCCATCGGCGACCTCGGACCGTCGGCGGCCGCCCAGTCCGCGATCGCGGCGGCCGCGCGGGGACTGGCACGTGCTCAGACGGCCACCGGAGGGCTGGCCGAACGCAGCCGCGCGATGGCGGGCGCAATGGTGGCCACCGCGGCGATGTTCGATGTCGTGGATTCAGTGATCGGCGCGGTGCGATGAGCCGGGTGAACCGTCGGCGCGACGCCCGAGCGGGGACGATCGATCCGACGACGGATCCCGGGACGGCCGCGCGATGACCGGGGCCGACATCCGGACCGCCATCGCCGCCGCAGCCCGGCGGTTCGGCCATGACGATCCGGTTGCGGCGGTGGACGAACTGACCGACGTGGACGTCGCCGCGCTACGCAACTGGAGCGAGGCGGCCCGACTCGTGCGCCGGGCGTTGGCGGACGGCAGTGAACGACTCGGACACGCGTTGCCGTTGCTGGCGGACGGGTGGTCGAGCCCGGCTCCTCAGGACGCCGCCCGACGTCACCGCGAGGCCGCCCTGACCGCCCGCGACGTCGTCGACCGGCACCTCGCCGCCGCTCGGGACACCATCGGCACGATCGAATCCAGCCGGACGTCGGCGCAAGCGGAGCTGGCCCGCGCCGCGGACCAGATCCGTGCCACCGGGTGGCCGTCGGGCGAGGACCTGGTGGCCTGGGCAAGCACCAACGGCCAGCTGCCCGCGGTGGTGGCCACGGTCGGCGGGTTGGCCGAGACGGTCCGCCGGCTCCGTGGCCGCAACGAGCAGGCGTTGCAAGCGCTGCAGTCGGCGCTGCGGGCCGACCCCGCGGAGCCGGTCGAGTCCCTCGCCGCGATCCTGCCCGCCCCTTTTCCCGGCGTGGCATCGGCACCGCCGACCCCGTCCATCGACCGCGTCAACCTCGACCGGCTGGCCGTCGACCTGCAGTCCACCGACCAGGCCGTCCGGGGCGCCGCGCAGGGCGTGCAGGCCGCGCTCGAACGGGCCCGCGCTGACGGTCGGGTCGCCCAGCTGCTGGTCTACGAACCGGCCGGCCCGACCAGCCAGGGTCGGGCGGCGATCAGCGTGGGCGACATCTCCACTGCCGACAACGTCGTCACGATGGCCCCCGGCGTGTCCAGCTCCCTGGTCGAGATGGGCGATGGCGTGCACGATGCGCTCACGCTCGCCGGACGGACCGGTGAACTCGACCCGGGCCGGCAGACTGCCGTGGTCGCCTGGTACGGCTACCAGGCCCCACTGGCGGTGGACGGCGGAACGCCGATGAGACTTCCCGAATCCATCGCGAACGTCACCGCGGCAACCAACGACCTCTACGCCCGGATCGGCGGCCGGCAGCTGGTCGACGACCTTGCCCGGTTCCGGGCGATGGCGCCGGTGGGCGCCCGCTTCGTGGGCTACGGGCACTCGATGGGCGCCACCCTCATGTCGGCCGCCGCCGCGCGCGGGGCCGGGTTCGACGACGTGATCCTGGCGGGGTCGCCGGGAGCGAGTGTGGGGGTCGACTCGGTGGCCGACTACCCGGACATGGCTCCCGGGCACGTCTGGGTGAACAGCCTTGACGTGGATCCCATCACCACCGGGGTCACCGATGCGCTCGCCGGCGGCCTCCTCGGCCTGACCCCGGTGGTCCCGCTCGTGCAACCGACCCCCTTTGGTCCCGACCCGGCCGACGCCGACTTCGGCGCCCACGTGCTGGACGTGCCGTCGAACGCTCCCGACATCCGGGTCCAGGTGGGCGGACCGCTCGGCGGGCTCGCCGAGTTCATCGGGAACGAGGTGACGGCGCTACGGCTGCACCACGACGGCGGCAACTACCTGACGGGTCCCTCGCTTGATGCGATGGCCGCGATCGCGGTCGGCGCCTACGACGGTGTCCCGACCCGCCCGGGACGTTGACCGCCAGGTGCGCCGTCGGCGCCGGGCCGGCGGCCGGTCCGGGCGCCGAGCGGGTCGAACCCGCCTCCGCGACATCGATCCCCCGGCCGCCCGCGTAGGGTGAGCGCGGGCCGGGTGAGGAGGATGCGGACAGCGATGACCGACGCTTCCAGGGTGACGCCGCGGCTGAGCAAGTCCGCCCGGCGTGCCCAACTGCTGGCCGCGGCCAAGGCCGTCTTCGTCATCCAGGGCTATCACGCGGCGGCCATGGACGAGATCGCCGTCGCCGCCGGCGTTAGCAAACCGGTTCTCTACCAGCACTTTCCGTCGAAACTCGAGCTGTACCTGGCGCTGCTCGGTGAGTCGGCGGACGAGATGGTCCGGTTGGTCCGGGAGGCGTTGCGCGCATCCAACGACAACCACGTGCGGGTGGACAACGCGGTGGCCGCCTACTTCAGCTTCGTGGCCGACAACGGGCAGGCGTATCGGCTGATCTTCGAGTCCGATCTTCGCGGCCAGCCCGAGGTCGAACGGATCGTCGAACGAGCCTTCGACAAGTGCATCTCGGCGATCACCGAGACCATCACCACCGACACCGGGGTGGACGTCGAACGGGCGCGGTTGCTGGCGTCCGGGATGGTCGGCCTGTCCCAGGTCAGTGCCCGGTACTGGATCCAGCAGTCACCGCACGTGTCCCGGACCGAGGCCGTCGAGTTGCTGTCCACGCTGATGTGGCGGGGCATCTCCCGGTTTCCCCGGCACGATCAGCCGCCCTCCGATCGGTCCCAGCACGACCGCATCGCGCCGGAGCCCGCCGGTCACGGCGAGTAGCTGAACCCGACCCGCCGGCTGTCCGCGGGCGCGATCTCGACGTAGCCGATCCGGGCGGACGGCACGATGACGCGGCGGCCCTTCTCGTCCACCAGCACCAGGGTGCCCTGCGGATCCTTCAGCGACTCGGCGACCAGCGTCTCGATCTCCTCGGGGTCGGAAGCCGAACTCACCACCAGCTCGCGCCCGGTGTCCGTGACACCGATCTTGACGTCCACGCAATTCCTCCAACGCTCTGTCGCCGTGCATTCGGCGCCCGCTCACCGGACGCTCCCGGGATCGGGCTTGTTTCAGGCTAGTGCAGCCGTCCGACGGTTCCGGCCCTCCCCCGTCCGCCGACCGCGAACAGGCGACGTCGGTGCCGACGTCCGGTCGCGGCACGACGATCAGAACAGCGTTCCGTCCACCTCGATGCCACGCAGTTCGTCATAGTCCAGGACGACACAGCGGATCCCGCGGGTCTGCGCCAGCGTCCGCGCCTGCGGGGCGATGCTCTGTGCCGCCAGCACGCCCGCCACCGGCGCCAGCAGCGGATCGCGGTTGAGGCATTCCAGGTATCTGGAGAGCTGCTCCACCGCGTCGATGGAGGCCCGGCGCTTGACCTCGACGGCGACGTACCCGGCGCGGGCGGTGGTCGATGGATCGCCCGCAGGCGCCGGCATCTCTACCTCGACCGGCGGACCGCCGGCGCGGCACATCAGATCGACCGGGCCGATCGGTGTCGGGTACTCACGGCGGACCAGGGTCCAGCCCGCACCCAGGGTGCCGACGTGCTCGGCGAGCAGGGCCTGCAGGTGTGCCTCCACCCCGTCCTTCACCAGGCCCGGATCGGCGCCGAGTTCGTGCGAGGAATCGTGCAGCACCTCGTCGAGGGTGATCAGCAGACGTTCGCCCGCCTTGTTCTCCACCGTCCAACGGCTGTCCTCCTCGGACAGCCGGCACGGGGGCGACATCCAGTTGAGCGGCTTGTACGACCCACCGTCGGCATGCACCAGCACCGAGCCGTCCGCCTTGACCATCAGCAGCCGAACCGCCGGGTCGAGGTGGGCCGTCAACCGACCGACGTAGTCCACCGAGCAACGAGCCACCACCAGACGCACCCGGCCACCCTAGTCGAGGGTTACATGCGACCGGTCAGCACTCCTCCTCGGCCCCGACCCGTTCGATCCGGCCGCCCAGTTTCTGCATGTCTTCGACGAAATGCGGATAGCCACGGTCGATGTGGAACACCTCGTGCACCTCGGTCACCCCGTCGGCGGCCAGCCCGGCGAGCACCAGACCGGCACCCGCGCGGATGTCCGTGGCCCAGACCGGCGCGCTGGAGAGTTGATCGCGGCCGCGCAGTGAGGCGTGATGGCCGTCGGTCCGGGCGTCCGCGCCCATCCGGATGAGTTCGTCGACGAACCGGAACCGGGCCTCGAAGACGTTCTCGGTGATCAGCGAATGCCCGTCGGCCACCGCCGCCAACGCCAGGGCCATCGGCTGCAGGTCGGTGGGAAAGCCGGGATACGGCATCGTGATGAAGTCGACGGCCTTGGCCCGCTCGGCCATCGTCACGGTGACGGCGTCCGGCTCGGTCTCGATCCGGCCGCCGGCGCTGGCCAGCCGCTCCAGTGGAGCGGTGAGGAACGCCGGGTCGACCCCCTCCACCCGCACCGATCCGCGGGTGATGGCCGCCGCGTACGCCCAGGTGCCGGCCACCACGCGATCTCCGACGGTGCGGTGGCTGGTCGGATGCAGTTCGTCGACGCCCTCGATGGTGATGGTCGCGGTGCCGGCACCCTCCACCTTGGCACCCATCTGAACCAGGAGCTGAGCGAGGTCGATGATCTCCGGCTCGCGCGCGGCGTTGTCGATCACCGTGGTGCCCCGGGCCAGCACCGCGGCCATCAGGATGTTCTCGGTCGCCCCGACGCTCGGAAAGTCCAGGCCGATCACCGCACCGGTCAGTTCGGCTGCGGAACCGACCACCTTGCCGTGCTCAATGCCCATCGTGGCCCCGAGCGCCCGCAGTCCCGACTGGTGCATGTCCAGCGGTCGCGATCCGATGGCGTCGCCGCCCGGCAGCGCCACCTGCGCCTGCCGGCACCGTCCCATCAGCGGGCCCAGTACGCAGACCGACGCCCGCAGGCGCCCGACCGCGGGGAAGTCGGCGTGGAACGACAGATCGGCCGGAGTCGTGATGGCGACGGTGTCGCCGTCCTGGACGACCTGGGCACCCAGTCCGCGGAGCACGTCGGCCATCAACGGCACGTCCAGGATCGCCGGACAGTTGGAGATCTCGGTGGTGCCTTCGGCCAGCAGCGCCGCGGCCATCAGCTTGAGCACGCTGTTCTTGGCGCCCGCGACGCGGACCGTGCCGGCCAGGCGAGATCCTCCGGTCACCAGGAAGCGTTCCACGCCAGGCACTGTAGCCGGGCGGCCGCGACCGCATGGACATCGGCGAACTGACCTGCACGGACGCCGGCCGGGACCACCGTAGTGTGAACCCATGGCCGTTCACCTGACCCGCATCTACACCCGAACGGGTGACGACGGCACCACCGGACTGGCCGACTTCAGCCGGGTGCGCAAAACCGACCCACGCCTGGTCGCGTACGCGGATTGTGATGAGACCAACGCCGCCCTCGGCCTGGTCATCGCCACGGGAGCACCGGCGGAGCCGATCGCGACCGTCGTCCGACGGGTGCAGAACGAGCTCTTCGACCTCGGCGCCGATCTGGCCACCCCGATCAGCCCGGATCGCCCTGCACAGCCGCACGAATTGCGGATCACCCAGGAGTACATCGACCGGCTGGAGGCGGACTGCGACGCCTTCAACGCGGGCCTACCGCCGCTCGATTCCTTCATCCTCCCCGGCGGAACCCCGGCGGCCGCGCTGCTGCACGTGGCCCGCACGGTGGCACGTCGGGCCGAACGGAGCGCCTGGGGGCTGCGCGAACACGACCCGGACGGGAGCAACCCGCTGGCCGCGACCTACTTGAACCGGCTCTCGGACCTGCTGTTCATCCTGGCCCGGACGGCCAATCCGGCCGGAGACGTGCTGTGGGTGCCCGGCGGGAGCCGCGAATAGGACCCCGGCCACGGGGCACCCGTGCCGGCGCCGACGGCCTGCGGCGGACGGTGGCGACCGGCGGCGGACGGTGGCGACCGGTGACGGCCGGTGGCGGCCGGTGGCGGACAGTGGCCTCGCGAGCTCGGCCAACTACTGCTTGCGGACGCCGCGATGGAATAGGCGCACGGATCTGGTGGCCGGCGGGATCGACTCGAGCCAGGACCGAAGGCCGGTCAACGCCTCCTCGGCCAGGGCCAATTCGAGTTCGCTACCGCCGTCGGTACATCGGACGATCACCGCGTTGACCGGCAACAGATCCGGCTCGGTGCCCACCGGGGGGCGGCGTGGTCCGAGCTTCAGCGATTCCCGGTGGACGCGCTTGGCCGCGCCCGGCAACGGGGAGAAGGCCCGGTACAACAGCAATTCGGTGCCGCGGTAGCGGCCCTGCCCGAGGATCCAGCCACCGCCGTCGGACCGAAGGTTGGACCGCCAGCTGACGTCGATCGCGCCGGACCGGATCAGCACGGACCGTCGCAGAGCGATCACGGAGATGGACAGGATGACGACAACGAGCACCGCCAGACCAAGAAACTGGGCCAGCGAGGCAAGATCCATCTCGGTTGTGCCGGATCGACGCCGGTCAGATCTCGTTGCCGGTGGCGAGCAGCTGAGCCTGCGCCCGGCGCAGCTCGGCCTCGGTGTCCGCCGAGTCGCCGCCGCTGGACCTCGCCCGCTCGTAGGCGGCACGCGCCTTCGTGACGTCGATCTCGTCGGACAGCTGGGCGTCCTCGGCCAGAATCGAGACACCCTCCTTGGTCACCGACAGGAACCCGCCGTGTACGGCGACCCCGAGGACATTCCCGCCCGGCTCGACGATCCGGGCCGCATAGCCCTCGCGCAACTGCGCCAGCAACGGGGAATGCCCGGCCATCACGCCGATGTCGCCGTCCACGGTGCGCGCCACGACCAGCTGTGCCTTACCCGACCAGAGCTCGCGCTCGACCGCGACCAGATGGACCTGAATCTCTGCCACGAACGCTAGGCCTTCCGCTCGATCTGCTGTATCCGCTCGACGTCATGCCCGAGCGACGCATCCGGGGTGCATGGAGACCGGCCACCCAGGGCCGGACCCGAGCAGTCTAACCGACCGAGCCGGTCCCGCGGCGTCCGGAGCGACGATCGCCACACCCCGACCGATGGACCGTCCGCCACCACTACGACCAGCGCATTGTGGACAACTCGGCGAGGTGTCGGGCCAGGCCTCTACCGTCTGCGGCTATGACCCCTGCACAACCGGGCGAACCGGGCACGTCAGCCAGGACCGGCGGAGTCGGCACGTGGCCCCGGGCCCGGGCGTCCCGCCGGTGGCGCCGGACCGTCACCCTGGTCGTCGGGGCCGCGCTGCTCGTGCTGGCCGGCTGCACCGGCGGGTCGGCGGCCCCGGCGACCGGGTCCGGCCCGGTCGCGGACGGCACCGCCGGGGCATCGGCGCCCGGCCCGGCGACCTCCGCCCCGCCGGATCCCGACCGGTGGCGGACCCAGGGCGACTTCCGGCCACTGGGCGTCCCGGCCGAGATGGTGGCCGGCGCCGACCGGCTCGACGGCCCCGATCTGGTCGCCGGGACGAGCGATCGGCCGGCGCTGTTCGCCGCCGTCCGCACCTCACCTGACGGGCGCCACTGGCTGCAGGTGTCGACCTGGGACGGAACCGCCTGGCAGCCTACCGATGTCGGTCCGGGCGTACCCGGAGATCCGCAGACGGCGGGCCTGGCCGGGAGCGCGAACCTCGCCGCGATCGGCGGCCGGAGCTGGGAGGCCGGCACGGTCTGGCCCTACCTGCTGGTCTCGACCGATCGGCGCACGTGGTCGCCGGTCGTCCTGCCCGCCGCCCTGAACGCAGCCTCTGTCCGGCTGCTTGCGGTCGAGGGGTCCCGGCTGGTCGCCCTGGCCGAGGGTGAGGCGCACTCCGCGGCAGTGATCGTGGTCGACGGGGTCGACGGAGAACCGGCGGTGCGCCCGCTCCCCACGCCCGCACCCGGCACGGACCGCTCGTTCACCGGGCTGGCCCTGAGCGGTGACACCATCGTGCTGACCGGACGTCAAGGACCCGACGGCGGCGGTCCCCCCACGGCGTTCCGGTCGTCCGACGCCGGACGCAGCTGGGCCGAGCCCGCGCCGATCTCGACGCAGAACCGGGCGACCGCCTGGGGGGTCACGCATGTTGCGAGCGGTTTCGTCGTCACGGGCGACGCACCCGCGCCGGACGACCCGGAGGGCATGCGGCGGATGGCCGCCTGGTCGTCGCCGGACGGCGCCGGTTGGCAGGCCGAGAGTGTCCCGGAACCCCAAGGGTTCCGATGGACCGACCACGTCGCGGCACTGACCGCGCCGGTGGCCGCCGGTGACGACGTGGTCGCGGTAGCCGGCAGCAGCAACAGCCGATCCGCGCGGCTGTTCCAACGACAGCCGTCGGGCGAGTGGCTCGCCACCGCCGAGACCGATGAAGTCGCAGATGGGGTCGGCCGGATCGGCATTGCCGTGCCGATCGTCCAGCCTGTTGGTCCCGCCTGCCCGGCCGGCCTCTTCGTCGCGATCGACGGCGCTCACGGCGCGGTCGTCGGCCGGGTCGCGTCCGGCGTCTGGACGACCGACGTCACCCCGCAGGTGTATCGGGATCCGCCCCATTTCTCGGCCCTGGAGACCGGCCGCCTGGCGGTCGTCCGGCAGCGGGAATTCCTCCCGTTCGGCAACGGGGGCTTCCGGACCGTCTGGCGGCCCACCCTGGTGGGCCAGGCCGAATCCGACCCGTCCGACCAGCTCAGCCTGCTGCCGTGGGATCCACCGTCGGCCGAGGGCGCGGAGGACGTCGCGATCGGCGTCGACGGCCCGGCCGAGGTCGTCCTGACCACGCGGATGTCGGACGACGAACGCGCGGTGCCGGTCGCCGGTTGGTTTCGCGGCGGCCCGGACCAGCCCTGGCAGCCGACCACCGGATTCGGCGCCGAAGCCGTGGAGCGCCCCGACGGGATCGACCGGCTGAACGGTCGGTGGCTGCTGCACGGCAGTCGGGCCGACCGCACCGGGGGCGACGAGCAGGCCATGCTGTGGACGTCGCGGGACGGCATCGCCTGGAGCCGGGCGGACGGTGACTTCGCCGACGGCGACCGTTCATCGCGAATCACAGACGTGTGCCTCGGCCCGTCCGGCTGGGCGTTCGCGGTGGGGTGGATCGCCCTGACCCCGGACGGAGCGACGGCCACCGTCTGGACCGAGCAGAACGGCCGCTGGCAGCGATCGATCCTGCCGACCGACCCGGACGCCGTCTCCTCGTTCAGCCGCTGCGCGATCGTCGGCGGACGGTTGGAGATCGACGGAGAACTTCGGGATCGACCGGGGCGATGGACGATGGATCCGGCCGGAACCTTCGCCCGGACGGATCCTCCAATGACCGATGCGCCGGCCCAGGTCACCGGATCCGCGGCGGAGCCGTTCCGGCTCGACCGTGCTCAACCGGTCCCCGGCGGGTACGTCGCCACCGGGCGTCTGGACACCGCGGTCCACACCGGGCCGGTGCTCTGGCTGTCCGCGGACGGGGCCCGGTGGACCTGGCTCCCGGTCCCGGTGACCGATCCCTACGCCTCCGTCCTGGCCCGCGCGAACGGCGCGGATCTGACGGTGCTGTCCAGCTCGAGCAACGTCTCCCAGGCGTGGCGACTCCGGGACATCGCGTCGGTGATCGCATCCATCCCTGCCGGCTGAGGCCGGCCCGCCCGCGCAGCCGGGCCGGGTCCGCCCCGGCCCGGCTGTGATCCGTCTCCAGATCCGGGCGTTTACGGCACGAGTTGAGCCCGCCGGGTCGTGTGCGGTCCTGGGTCGAGCCCCGGCCGGCCGTGCGCAGGTCGAGGGTCCCATCCGTGACGGGCCCTCCCGGACCGAGCGGACGCGGACCCCGGATACGCCGACGGCGGCCACCCCGGAGACCGGGATGACCGCCGCCGCAACGAACGGGAAACTACAGGGTCTTGGCCTTCGCCAGCACATCTTCCATGCCGCCGACGTTCAGGAAGGCCTGCTCGGGGATGTTGTCGTATTCACCCTTGGCGATCGCGTCGAAGGAGGAGATGGTCTCCTCCATCTCCACGTACGAGCCCTCCATGCCGGTGAACTGCTTGGCCACGAAGAAGTTCTGGCCCAGGTACCGCTCCATCCGGCGGGCCCGACCGACGAGGAGCTTGTCCTCTTCACCGAGCTCGTCCATGCCCAGGATGGCGATGATGTCCTGCAGTTCCTTGTACTTCTGCAGGATCCGGATGACCTCCTGGGCGACCCGGTAGTGCTCGTCACCGACGAACTGCGGGTCCAGGATCCGGGACGTCGACGACAGCGGGTTCACCGCCGGGTAGATGCCCTTCTCGGTGATCGCCCGGTCAAGCTCGGTGGTGGCATCCAGGTGCGCGAAGGTGGTGGCCGGCGCCGGGTCGGTGTAGTCGTCCGCGGGCACGTAGATGGCCTGCAGCGAGGTGATGGACCGGCCCTTGGTCGAGGTGATCCGCTCCTGCAACTCGCCCATCTCGTCGGCCAGCGTGGGCTGGTACCCCACCGCGGACGGCATCCGGCCCAGCAGGGTCGAGACCTCGGAGCCGGCCTGGGTGAACCGGAAGATGTTGTCGATGAACAGCAGCACGTCCTGGTTCTGCACATCGCGGAAGTACTCCGCCATCGTCAGCGCGGAAAGCGCGACCCGCATGCGCGTCCCGGGCGGCTCGTCCATCTGGCCGAAGACCAGCGCGGTGTCGTGGATGACGCCCGACTCCGTCATTTCGACAAACAGGTCGTTGCCCTCGCGGGTCCGCTCCCCCACCCCGGCGAACACCGAAGTGCCACCGAAGTTCTTGGCGACGCGGGTGATCATCTCCTGGATGAGCACCGTCTTTCCCACGCCGGCGCCGCCGAACAGGCCGATCTTGCCGCCCTGCACGTACGGGGTCAGCAGGTCGATGACCTTGATGCCGGTGACCAGCTGCGTCGTCTTGCCCTCGAGCTGATCGAAGGGCGGCGGCTTGCGGTAGATCGGCCAGTGCTCCGCGTTCTCGCCGACGCCCGGCTCGTCCATGCAGCGCCCCAGCGCATTGAAGACGTGGCCCTTGACCACGTCACCGACGGGCACCGAGATCGGCGCGCCGGTATCGGTGACGGACGCCCCCCGGACCAGACCGTCGGTGGGCTGCATGGAGATGCAGCGCACGATGTCATCGCCGAGGTGCAGGCCGATCTCCAAGGTCAACGTCCGCGCGGGGCCACCCTGGGTCACCTCGACCGACAGGGCGTTGAGCAGGGCGGGTACCTGGCCGCGCGGGAACTCGACATCGACGACGGGCCCGATCACGCGCACGACCCGGCCGGTGGTCGCCGGCGCCGGGGTGCGGTGGGTGGGTTCAGTAACAGTCATCCGCTATCAGTCCTCTTCGTTGCCAAGTGCGGCCAGAGCGTCTGCGCCGCCGACGATCTCGGTCAGTTCCTGGGTGATCTGCGCCTGCCGGGCCTGGTTGGCCTCGCGGCTCAGCTTCTTGATGATGTCGTTGGCGTTGTCGGTCGCTGCCTTGCAGGCCGCCCGTCGGGCCGCAGACTCCGAGGCGGCCGCATCCAGCAGCGCCGCGTAGATCCGCGTCTTGAGGTACTTGGGCAGCATCTCGTCGAGCAGCTGGTCCGACGAGGGCTCGAACTCGTAGGCCGGCAGCAACGTGGTCGATGACGGATCCCGATCGACGTACTCGATCTCCATCGGTGCCATCCGCCGGGCCTGCGGCCGTTGCGTGATCATGGAGACGAAATGCGTCGACACCAAATGGATCTCGTCGATGCCGGGGTGACCTTCGGCGGTTTGCCCGGCCGACCCGACCAGGAACGCGGGCAGGATGGCCTCGGTGGCCGCCTCGGCATGGACATAGGTGGGCCGCTCCGAGAAGCCGGTCCAGGAGGCCTCGATCGGCCGGTTGCGGAACGTGTAGTAACCCACGCCCTTGCGCCCGATCACGTACAGCACCGATTCCTTGCCCTGCGACCGGAGCAGCGCGCCGAGTTCCTCGGCCGCCTTGATCGCGGCGGCGTTGTAACCGCCGCACAGTCCGCGGTCGGCGGTGATCAGCAGGATGCCGGCCCGCGTGGCCTGCTCCCGCTCGTTGACTTGGCCTGCGCCTTGGCGATGCGGGAGGTGGCGATCATCTCCTGCGCCTTGGTGATCTTCTGGGTCGACTTGACCGACTTCACCCGCTGGCGCAGCACGCGTACCTGTGCCGCCATCACTCACCTCCCTGGTGCTTGGCCCGCTCGTCGGGATGGAACATGATGCCGAGCCTCACTTCTTGGGCGGAGCCGGGCGCTGGACCTGGACCTTCTCCTGCCCCACCGCGGCCGCGTCCATCGGCTTCACCTGGGCCTCGCGGCCGAGGATGGTGCCTTCGGAGGTCGTGAAGGTGTCGGCGAACTCGGCCAGCGCCGTCTTCAGCGCATCCTCGGACTCCTTCGAGAGGAGCTTCGACTCGCGGATGGCCTGCAACGGGCTGCCCGAGGAGTGCCGCAAGTACTGCAGGAATTCGTTCTCGAACCGCCGCACATCCTCGACCGGGACCCGGTCCAGGTGGCCACGCGTGCCGGCCCAGATCGAGACGACCTGCTCCTCCACCGGGTACGGGGTGAACTGCGGCTGCTTGAGCAGCTCGACCAGGCGGGAACCACGGGCCAGTGCGCGCTTGGAGACGTCGTCCAGGTCGGAACCAAAAGCGGCGAACGCCTCCAACTCGCGATAGGCCGACAGGTCCAGCCGCAGCGTGCCGGACACCGCGCGCATCGCCTTGACCTGGGCGGCGCCGCCGACCCGGGACACCGAAATGCCGACGTTGACCGCGGGGCGGACGCCGGAGTTGAACAGGTCGCCCTCGAGGAAGCATTGCCCGTCGGTGATGGAGATGACGTTCGTCGGGATGTAGGCCGACACGTCACCGGCCTTGGTCTCGATGATCGGCAGGCCGGTCATCGAGCCGGCGCCCAGCTCGTCCGACAGCTTCGCGCAACGCTCCAGCAGGCGGGAGTGCAGGTAGAAGACGTCGCCCGGGTAGGCCTCGCGGCCCGGCGGGCGGCGCAGCAGCAGCGAGATCGCGCGGTAGGCCTCGGCCTGCTTGGACAGGTCGTCGAAGATGATCAGGACGTGCTTGCCCTGGTACATCCAGTGCTGGCCGATGGCCGAGCCGGTGTAGGGGGCGAGCCACTTGAAGCCGGCGGAGTCCGAGGCCGGGGCGGCGACGATCGTCGTGTACTCCAGCGCGCCGGCATCTTCCAGCGACTGCCGGACGCCGGCGATGGTGGTGCCCTTCTGGCCGACCGCGACGTAGATGCAGCGCACCTGCTGCTTCGGGTCGCCGGTCGCCCAGGCCTGCTTCTGGTTGATGATGGTGTCGACGCAGACGGCGGTCTTGCCGGTCTTGCGGTCACCGATGATCAACTGGCGCTGGCCGCGACCGATGGGCGTCATGGCGTCGATGGCCTTGATGCCGGTCTGCAGCGGCTCGCTGACGCCCTGCCGCTGGACGACGGTAGCCGCCTGCAGCTCCAGCGCGCGAACCTCGGTCGACTCGATGTCGCCGAGACCGTCGATGGGCTGGCCGAGCGGGTTGATGACCCGGCCCAGGAAGGCATCGCCCACCGGCACCGAGAGGACCTCACCGGTGCGGGTGACCTGGGCGCCCTCTTCCACCGAGGTGGCGTCGCCCAGCAGCACGGCACCGATGTGCCGCACGTCCAGGTTCAGCGCCACGCCGAGCACGCCGCCCGGGAAGGACAGCAGCTCGTTGGCCATGGCCGAGGGCAGGCCCTCCACGGTCGCGATGCCGTCACCGGTCTCGGCGACGATGCCGACCTCCTCCCGGGTCACCTCGGGCGAGTAGGTGGAGACGTAGCTTTCGATCGCGGAGCGGATCTCGTCGGGTGAGATCGTCAACTCGGTCATCGCGTTCCCGTTCTGTGTCGTGAAGATGTGCTGCGAGTCTGCCGAAAAGCGGTGCTAGCCGGCCATCGTGCGGTGCAGCTCGGCGAGCCGCCCGGCCACCGTGCCGTCGATGACCTCGTCGCCGATCTGCACCCGGATGCCACCGAGCAGGCCCGGATCGACCTCCACGTGGGTGGTCACGGCGCGGCCGTAGATCCGCGCCAGCGACGCGCCCAGCCGCCCCTGCTGCTCGTCGGTCAACGGACGAGCGGTCCTGACGAACGCCACGACCTTGTCCCGGCGCTGGGCCGCCTGGTCCAGCAGCTCGCGCACCCCGTGGGTGAACGAGCGGCCGGCCGTGTCCCGGGCCAGCGCGTCGACCAACTCGGTGACCAGGGTGTGGGCGCGGCCGGCCAACAACCGGTGGACCAGCGCGGACCGGGCCGCCGGGTCGGCGGTCGGGTCGTCCAGGATCACCGACAGGTCCGGGCTGGCGTCGACGATCCGGCCGAACCGGAAGAGCTGATCCTCGACCTCGTCCAGCTCACCGGTGCGCTCTGCCCGCCGGAACATCGCGGTCCGGCTCAGCCGGCGCATCGCATCCTGCAGATCGCGGGACGACGCCCACTCCTGTCGGACGGCGAATTGCACGACATCGAGCGCAGGCGCGCCGATCTTCCCGCCGAGCAGCCGCTCCACGATGCCGGCCCGCACGTCGGGCGACAGGGTGTTCTCCGACAGCGTCCGGCGCAATGGCACCTGGGCGAGCAGCAGATCCGACACGCCGTCCAGGTCGCTGCCCAGCGCGGCCAGCCCGACGCCGTTCAGCGGTTCGGACACCTCCAGCAGGTGCCGGTTGGTGGCCTCCAGCGCCTCCCGGCTGGCGATGTGCTGGATCATCAGCGGTCCAGCTCGGCCAGGAAGCGCTCGACCGTGCGGTTCTGCCGGGCCTCGTCCTCGAGCGACTCACCGACCACCTTGCCGGCCAACTCGACCGACACCCGGCCGAGGTCGGCCCGGAGCTCGGCCACGATCTGGGCCCGCTGGGCATCGAGTTGCGCCCGGCCGGCCGCGGCGATCCGCTCGGCCTCGGCGTGCGCCTGGGCCAGCATGTCGTCGCGGATCGCCTGGGCCTGGGACCGGGCGTCCTCCCGGATCTTGGCGGCCTCCTCGCGGGCGCCGGCCAGTTGCTGGTTGTAGCGGTCCAGCGCGGCCTTCGCCTCGTTCTGGGCCTCCTCGGCCTTGGCGATCCCGCCCTCGATGGCCTTGGTCCGGGCGGCGTACGCCTTCTCGAACTGGGGCCAGACGAACTTACCCAGGACGATCAGCAGCAGCGCGAACCCGATCGCCGCGATGACGACCTCGCCCCACGGCAGGCCGATCGGGTTGGTCGTCCCCTCGGCGGCAATGTTCTGATTCATCACGATCCTGCACTCTCGAAAGGTCGGGGGCGGATCAGGTCAGGATGAACGGCACCACGAAGCCGAGCAGGGCCAGCGCCTCGGAGACCGCGAACCCGAGGAAGGCGTAGGTCCGGGTCAGGCCGGCGGACTCGGGCTGCCGGGCCGTCGAGGAGATGTACGCCGCCCACACGATGCCGACGCCGATACCCGGGCCGATGGCGGACAGACCGTAACCGAGAGTGCCGACGTTGCCGGTCAGTTCGGCGAGATCCATGAGTGCGTTCCTTTCACGCGATCCGTGGCGGATCCAAGTGGTCGATCGCTGGCCGCGCCGGTGCGGGCCAGGTGGTGCGGTCGGGTGGGACGGTGGACGAATGAGGGGTCAGTGCGAGTCGGCCAGAGACGATTCCAGGTAGATCGCGGTCAACAGGACGAACACGTAGGCCTGCAGGGAGCAGATCAGCAGTTCGAAGAACACCAGCCCGAGGCTGCCGATGAACGGCAACACGCCCAGGATGTAGTTGACCGGGGTCCCGGTCCCCCAGAGGTACAAGGTGCCGACGGCCGCGATAGTGATCAACATGTGGCCGGCGAACATGTTGGCGAACAACCGGATGGCCAGCGTGAACGGCCGCAGGATGATGTTCGACAGGAATTCGATCGGAATCAGCAGCAGGTGCATCGCCGCGGGAATGCCCGGGATGTAGCACATCAGCTTGAAGAAGCCGAAGAACCCGTGCTTCTGGATACCGACGAACATGTAGATGAACCACACGGTCAGGGCCAGCAGCACCGGGATGGCGAAGTGCGATGTCACCGGTAGCTGGGCGAGAGGCACGATGCCCCAGAGGTTCTGCACGATGATGAAGGCGAACAGGGTGGCCAGGAAGCCGGCCCATTTGCGCCCGTTCGCCCCGCCCAGGATCTCGATGGCGACGCCGTTGCGGACGAATCCGTAGGCACTCTCGCCGGCGAACTGCAGCTTCCCGGGAACCACCGCGGCCTTACGCGACGAGGCCAGGTAGAAGGCCATGATCAGGATGACGCCGAGGCCCAGCAGGACCATCGCCTTGACCGAGGAGACGACCTCGCCCGCCGCGACCTTGTCGAAGAAGAACGAATGCTCGACGGTGGGCGGCTCGAACACGCCGCCGTCGTCCGTCGCGGTCAGCATCACCGCTGACAGGAGGCTCACGCCACCGTCTCCCTTCGGGTACCGGTGCAGGGCGCCGCATCCGCCCGGGTCCCTGACCCGGTCGAACGCAGTGCCCGCCGCCGATTCGCTGTCTTCGCTTCACGTAGTGCCCGTGCCGCGTCCGCCCTGGCTTGCGCGGACGATGTCAATTCGCTGGTCTGCGACGTGACGCCGGCCCGTTGACCGTGCCGCATCACCACCGCATAGATACCCAACGCCATGCCGATGACGGCGCCGACCGGCGCCATCACCCGGATGTCCCACCATTGGTCGAGCAACCAGCCCAGGCCACCGAACAGCAGCAGACCCGACATCAGGCTGCCCAACACGGCCCATCCCTCGTCGGCTCCCGGCGATGGGGGCTTGGCCTTGGGAAACATCTTCATGGCGTCCCGGACCTTATCAGGAGACTCAGACGTGCCGTGCACCTGGTTCTCATGGCGTGGCGCCCGTCGCAACGCTTTCGCAACCTCTTGGCCTGCAGCTTTGCGGGTTCCGATGGCTCGGACCGGACAACCGGCGGGTCAGCGCGGGTCCACGTAGTAGAGCTTCAATGTCCAGACATATCTCATATGTGCGCCCAGCCACAGAAACACCCCGAGGCCGATGGCGCCGGCCATCCACCGGACGTCCACCGGACCGTCGATCGGCATCGTCATCAGGATCAGGGCCAGGATGAAGACCTTGATCACATACGCGAAGAGTGCGGCGATCATCACGGTGTTCGGGTTGGTCCGGCCCACCCACGCGATGACCACGGCCGAGAACGTGAAGAACGCACCGACGATGACCGTGCCGATCAGCACTCCGAGCACGGCCCCCCACCCGGCGACCAGCGCGCCCACCACCCCGAGGAACACTCCCCCGGCCACCAGCACGGGCAGGCACAACCGCAGGTGACCCAGCGACCAGGCGCCGGCCGAACGGCTGCGTTCCGCGATCTTCGCGGCCGCCTCGATCTGCGCGGACAGGTCGACCCCCGGCCGCCCGGGGCCGTCGTGGGTGGGCGATTCTCCGGTCACGGGATGTCGGGTCACCTTTGCGGGTCGGGGTCGGGGCTCAACGCAGTGTGGCAGGTATCCGGTCGCGTTCGCGCCGCATCCGTCGGCGGGCCCGCACCCTCGGCCACACGGAGAACATCAGCCCCACCAGGAACAGCACAGCGGTGGGGATCACGGCGATCTGCCAGTTCACGAACGTCAGCGAGACGGCGCTCGCGGCCAGCGCAAAGGCCCAGTAGTAGAAGATGAGAACGGCCTGGCGGTGGGTGTGTCCGATGGCCAGCATCCGGTGGTGCAGGTGCCGGTTGTCGGCGCTGAACGGGTGCCGTCCCTCCTTCGTCCGCCGGACCACGGCCAGCAGGAAGTCCAGCACCGGGATGAAGATCACGGCCAACGCGACGATCAACGGGGTCAGCAGGGCGATCGTGGACCGGGGCCCGAAGGTGGCCGGGTCCAGCTTGCCCCCGGCGCTGACGATGGCCCCGGCCATGGCCAGACCGATGAACATCGACCCGGAGTCGCCCATGAAGATCCGGGCCGGATAGAAGTTGTGCGGCAGGAACCCGATGCACGCACCGAGCAGCGCGGCCGCGATCAGCGGTGGCTGCGAGGCGGCCGTGTCGTCGCCGGACAGCACCAGCTGCCGGGCGGAGAAGATGAACAGCGCGAACGCGCTGATCGCGGCGACCCCGGCGAGCAGGCCGTCCAGCCCGTCGATGAAGTTCATCGCATTGGTCAACACGACGATCAGCAGCACGGTCAGCACGATGCCCTGCGTCTGGTCCAGGCTGACCAGGCTGCCGCCGGACGGCCCGCTGCTGGGCAGCCACAACACCTGCCACTGCACGCCGAACAGCACCATCACGCCGGCGGCGAGGATCTGACCGGCCAGCTTGGCCACGGCGTCCAGGTCGAACCGGTCGTCGATGATGCCGACCAGGCAGATCACCCCGCCGGCGGCCAGCACCCCGACGATCTCGGACGACGAGAAGAACGCCGCGCCGAGCGCCGGCAACTGCAGCGCCATCAGCACCGCGGCGGCGAAGCCGAGGTAGACGGCCAGGCCACCCATCCGCGGCGTCGGCAGCGAGTGCACGTCGCGCTCCCGGATCGGCGACACCGCGCCGATCCGTACGGCGATCAGCCGCACCACGCCGGTCAGCAGGAACGTCACGACCACCGCAGCGCCGCAGACCAGGGCGTATTCGCGCAACGGAAGCATGTATCCCGTCACCCGCCCAGGTTAGTGGGCAAGGCCGCCGATCACGGTGTGCGCGCGCTGACCGCCTGGAGTGTCGCCGGCCGGCGCGGCAGCCCCGGCAGGCGACCCGCTCCGCTCGGCGGCGGCCCGCCCGCCGCGCCGGCTCACGGGCCGGCCGGCGGACTTTACCGAACCGCAACCGGCAATTCGCGCAACGGTCGACCGGCTCGTCCGTCCCCCTGATGTAGCTCCGATTCGCACATGACGGCAGGCGGGTTCGATGCCCGGACCCACCATCTGCCGCCGCACCGAGCGAATCAGCGTTGCCGAACTGTCAGTGTTGCCGAACTGAACATGAGCCCCACGCCGGGAGCTGCCCGCAGGCCCGATCACGACACGCCGTCGGATCGGGCCTTCGGCTGTCCCGGGTCGGTGCCGAGCGGGTCATCGCTGCCGGCGCGGACGAAATCCCCCTGTTGGTGACGCCGGTGACCGAAGGTGCCGATGTCATCCGCGCAGGCCCACCGACGGTCCGTCCGCTTCGGGTGGGCGCGCTGTCCCGGCCGCATCCGGTGCGCACGGTGACCCCGATGTGCGGTCGCGAGATTCCAGATCGCCGAGCCGATCTCGCGCCGGGCCGCCTCGAAGCCGGCGGTCAGCGCGCGGTCGCGTCCTCGACGGCGCCGACGACGTCGCGCAGCCGGTCCAGCGGGACCGCACCGACCCGCAGCACCCGGGGAATGTCCCCGGTGATGTCCACGACGGTGGACGCCACGCCGATCGGCGACGGCCCGCCGTCCAGGTAGACCGACACCTGGTCGCCCAGCTGCGCCTGCGCATCGGCGGCGGTGGTGGCCGGTGGGTTCCCGCTCTTGTTCGCGCTGGACACCGCCATCGGCCCCACCAGCCGCAGCAGGTCGATCGCCACCGGGTGCAGCGGCATCCGCACCATCACCGTGCCCTTCGCGTCGCCCAGGTCCCATTGCAGGGACGGGGCGTGCTCGATGACCAGCGACAGTCCGCCCGGCCAGAACGCCTCGACCAGGGTGCGGGCGACCGGCGGCACGGCCATCACCAGGCCCTCGATGGTGGTCCACGAGCCGACCAGCACCGGCACCGGCATATCCGGGCCGCGGCCCTTGGCGGCCAGCAGTGCGCGCACCGCGGCCGCGTTGAACGCGTCGGCACCGATGCCGTAGACGGTGTCGGTGGGCAGCACCACCAGGTTGCCCGACGCCGCGGCGTGGGCCGCCGCCTCCAGCCCGGCCCGCCGGTCGATCGGGTCTGCGCAGTCGAATGTGCTCACGTTGCGCCAGTCAACCGCACCCGGGTCGCGGTGACGAACCGCGGTCGGCCGGTCAGGTCCGGATGGTCCTCGACGTCGGCCAGCACCCGGCGGGAGCGCAGCAGCGCCGGCACCGATTCGCCCTGGGTGTCGTCGTGCTCGATGGCCAGCACCCCACCCACCCGGAGCAGCGCGGCCGCCACCGACAGCAGCGGCCGGATGACCGACAACCCGTCCGGCCCGGCGAAGACGGCCTCCGCCGGGTCGTGATCGGCCACCTCCGGTTCCACCTCGGTGCCATCGGGCACGTAGGGCGGGTTCGCGGTGACCAGATCGACGACGCCGTCGAGGTCGGCGAGCAGGCGGTCGTCGAAGACGTCCCCGCCCCGCAGTTCCACCGGCGTCCGCCCGGCCCCGGCCTGGGCCACCGCGTTGCGCCGGGCCCAGGCGAGCGCGGTCGAGGAGCGTTCGACGCCGATCACCCGGGCGTCCGGACGTTCCGCGGCGATGGCCAGGGCCAACGCGCCGCTGCCGGTGCACAGGTCCACCACCACGGGCCGCTCGACGGCAGCGATGGAGTGCACCGCCCACGCCAGGACGGATTCGGTCTCGGGTCGAGGAATGAAGACCCCGGGCCCGACCGCCAGGGTGGCCCGGCCGAACTGCACGGTGCCCAGCAGGTGCTGCAGCGGGATACGTTCGGCCCGGCGCTCGACCAGCGCGCGGTAGTCGGCCAGGAAGTCCTCCTCGACCAGCGGGGTGAGGCCCAGCCGGGTCCGCGGCACGCCCAGCAGATGGGCGGCCAGCTCCTGCGCGTCGACGTCCGGACTGGCCACGCCCGCGGCACGCAGGGTTCGGGCGCCGTCCAGGATGGCGGCGCGCAGCGAATGTCGGCTCATCCCACCGTGCCCTCGATGCCCGTCGCCGGCTCGGTCGCGCCGACGCGGGCGCCGCGGCGACGATGTCCGGCGTTTCCGCGGCCGGCCTCGCTCATGGTGACCCTGCGCCGGCCAGCCGTTCGGCCCGGTCGGCGGCGGAGAGCGCGTCCAGGACGGCATCCAAATCACCGTCGAGCACGGCATCCAGGTTGTAGGCCTTGTAGCCGACGCGATGGTCGGCGATGCGGTTCTCCGGGAAGTTGTAGGTGCGGACGCGCTCGGACCGGTCGACGGTCCGGACCTGGGAACGGCGGGCATCCGCGGCGGCGGCATCGGCGCTGGCCCGGGCCGCCGCGAGGAGCCGCGCCCGCAGGATCCGCATCGCCTGTTCCTTGTTCTGCAGCTGCGACTTCTCGTTCTGGCAGGACACCACGATGCCGGTGGGCAGGTGGGTGATCCGCACCGCCGAGTCGGTGGTGTTGACCGATTGCCCGCCGGGTCCTGACGATCGGAACACATCGATCCGCAGGTCCCCGTCGGCAATCTCGACATCACCGACATCCTCGACCTCGGGGGCGACGAACACACCGGCCGCCGAGGTGTGCACCCGGCCCTGCGACTCGGTCACCGGCACCCGCTGCACGCGATGCACGCCGCCCTCGTACTTCAGCCGGGACCACACGCCGTCGGCGGCCGCGCCGGGGGCCTTCACCGCGACGGTGACGTCCTTGTAGCCGCCCAGGTCCGATTCGGTGGCCGAGAGCACCTCGGTCTTCCAGCCGCGACGCTCGGCGTAGCGCAGGTACATGCGGACCAGATCGCCGGCGAACAGGGCCGATTCCTCGCCGCCCTCGCCCGCCTTGACCTCGACCAGCACGTCCTTGCCATCGTCCGGGTCCCGCGGCACCAGCAGTTCGGCAAGCCGATGCTCGAGTTCGTCGACGCGCGCGGCCAGGGCGCGGGCCTCCTCGGCGAACCCCGCATCCTCGTCGGACAGCTCCCGCGCGGCCTCCAGATCGCCGCGGGTGGCCTGGAGATCCCGTGCGGTGGAGACAATCGGGGTCAGTTCGGCGTACCGCCGGCCCAGCTTGCGGCTGGCGGCCTGGTCGGCGTGGATCGCCGGGTCGGCCAGTCTGGTCTGCAGCGCCTCGTACTCGGCGACGAACGAATCCACCGCCGACGCGCTCTGCGTGCTCATCCGCCCGCCACCTCCGTCTGTCTGGATTCTGCCGCCTCCCGGGGGCTAGGCATCCGCCCGGCCTCCGTTCGCTGATCAAACCCGTGCCTCACGCCGGAAAAGTCCGGATTACTCCCGGTCTTGATCAGCGAACCATGCGGGGCCGGCCCGCTTCGCTGATCAAACCCGCGCAACCGTGCCCGAAATGTCGCATCCGGCGTAGGTTTGATCAGCGAACCCGCGCGGCGGGCGGGTTTGATCAGCGAACCCGCACGGCGGGCGGTTTTGATCAGCCAAGCGGGTTCCCGAACGCGAAACGGCGCCCGCCGGCTCCCTCGTGAGGAGCCCTGCGGGCGCCGTGGTCGTGCTAACGGCTGCGCTTGCCGTACCGCGCCTCGAACCGGGCGACGCGGCCGCCGGTGTCCAGGATCTTCTGCTTGCCCGTGTAGAACGGGTGGCAGTTGGAGCAGACCTCGACGTGGATCGAACCGCTGGTCTCGGTGCTGCGGGTGGTGAAGGTGTTCCCACAGCCGCAGTGCACCTCGGTGGTGACGTACGCCGGGTGAATGCCGGTCTTCATCGCGTGTTCCTCTTTCCGGGAGAGCCTTTCGGACGGGCCGCCGGGTCGCCCGCGTCGTGGTGCGCGAACGTGAACCGGAGCCGGGCTCGACCGACCAGTATTCCAGATCAGCCGGTCGACATGCCAAACGCGGGGCGGCCGGGATCTATTCCGGCGGCGCGGAGGCGAGCCGGATGCCCAACGCGCCGGTCGGGGCGAATCCCCAGCGCGGCCCGAGCGTGCTGAGGCGGCCGCGCAGACCGTACTTACGCACCAGCGCGGCCAGGACCCGGTCCACCGACGACGCCGGCAGAACCCGGCCGACCGCCGGCACCGACCGGCCCACCGGAACCCCGCGCACCGAGCAGGGCGCCACTTCGCAGGCCCCGCTGCGCCGCAATCGCTTGACCTTCCCCGCGCCCGGGTTCGTCCACACCCACAGCTGGTCCCCGGCCGTTCCCGGCCAGTCCGGGTCGGCGGGCATCACCCACACCGGCGTCGCCACGGGCGTGCCGTCCCGCCGAAAGGTGGTCAACAGCATGTAGTCCGCCCGACCCAGCAGCGTCACCGGGTCGAGCCCATCAGTCGTTGTTGCCACCGGGCGTCGTCTTGGCGACCTGCATGAGGAACTCGACGTTGCTGCGTGTCTTGCGCAACCGGTCGAGCACCAGCTCGATGGCCTGCTGGGTGTCCAGTGCGGCCAGCACCCGGCGCAGCTTGACCACCACGGCCAGCTCGTCGGGCGACATGAGCAGGTCCTCCTTGCGGGTGGAGGACTGATCCACGTCGATCGCCGGGAAGATCCGCTTGTCGGCCAGCCGCCGGTCCAGCTTGAGCTCGGCGTTGCCGGTGCCCTTGAACTCCTCGAAGATCACGGTGTCGCCGGCCGATCCCGTTTCCACCAGCGCGGACGCGAAGATCGTCAGCGAACCGCCGTTCTCGATGTTCCGGGCGGCCCCGAGGAACCGCTTGGGCGGGAACAGCGCGGTCGAGTCGACACCACCGGACAGGATCCGCCCCGATGCCGGCGCGGCCAGGTTGTAGGCCCGACCCAGCCGGGTGATCGAGTCGAGCAGCACGACGACGTCCCGACCCATCTCGACCAGACGCTTGGCCCGTTCGATGGACAGTTCGGCGACCAGCGTGTGATCGGCCGGCGGCCGGTCGAAGGTCGACGCGATGACCTCACCCTTGACCGAGCGCTGCATGTCGGTGACCTCTTCCGGGCGCTCGTCGACGAGCACCACCATCAGGTGGCATTCCGGATTGTTGGTCGTGATCGCGTTGGCGATCGCCTGCATCACCATCGTCTTGCCGGCCTTGGGCGGGGAGACGATCAGTGCTCGCTGGCCCTTGCCGACCGGCATCACCAGGTCGATGACGCGGGTGGTGAGCAGGTGCGCCTCGGTCTCCAGGCGCAGCCGCTCGTTGGGGTAGAGCGGCGTCAGCTTGGTGAACTCGGGCCGGTTGCGGGCCTGCTCGGGATCCAGCCCGTTGACCGAGTCCAGCCGGACCAGCGCGTTGAACTTCTGCCGTTGCTGCTCGCCCTCGCGCTGGGCGCGAACCGCACCGGTCACCGCGTCGCCGCGGCGCAGGCCGTTCTTGCGCACCTGGGACAGCGACACGTAGACGTCGTTCGGCCCGGTCAGGTAGCCCGAGGTGCGGATGAAGGCGTACGAGTCCAGGACGTCCAGGATGCCGGCGACCGGGACGAGGACGTCGTCCTCGCGGATCTCCGGCTCACTCGGACCGTCCGCGAACCGGTCCCGGGTGCCCCGCCGATTGCGGTCGCGGTACCGGCGACCGCGCCGGCCGCGACCGTCACCCTCGTCGTCATCGTCGCGCCGGTTGTCGGGTCGGTTGTCGCCCCGATCGCCCCGATTGTCGCCCCGATTGTCGCCCCGATTGTCACTGCGGGTCTGGGTGCCGCCCGACCGGTTCTGGTCCCGGTTCGGCTGGCCGTCCCGGCCCCCGTTCTGATCCCGGCCCTGATCGCGGTTCTGGTCCCGACCCTGGTCGCGCTGCTGGTCACGGCCCTGCTGCGGCCGCTCGGTGACGACCGAGCCGTTGGCAGCACCATTGATCGATCCCTCGGTGGCGTCGCCCCGGTCGCGCCCGTCGCGCCGACCACGCCGGGTGCGGCGACCGCGCTGGCCGTCCTCGCCGGAGGCGGAACCCGACTCCTGGTCGCCTGCGCCGTCGCGCTCGGTGGTCCGCTCGGCGGCGTTGTCACCGGCGCCGGACGCGGCGTCACCGGCCGCCGGCGGCTGCGCCGGCCGTTCGTCGGCGGCCGGGGTGGCGGCGGGCGCCGTGCTCAGCTCACCGAGCGGCAGTTCCGGTTCACGGCGGTGACCGTTGGTCGCCGGCGCGGTCGACGTCGGGGCGGCCGTGCTCGGCGAACCCTCGCTCTGCTTCGCGGTGATCGCGGCGACGAGGTCACCCTTGCGCATGCCCGACGTGCCGCGGATGCCCAGCTGGGAGGCCAGGGCCTTGAGGTCGGTCAGCACCATGCCCGACAGTCCCTCACCCTTGCGGGCGCGACCGCGCCCGGCGCGCGGCGCATCGCCGCCGGCCTCGGTGGGGGCTTCGAGCGACTCCGTGGTTTCCGTCACGAAGATCCTTCCTGTCCGGCCGACTCAGTTCGACCGGGATTGGAGCGCCGCCCAGCGGGCGGCTGCCATGGCGTGCCCCTTCAGGGCACGGCCAAATACACCGATCACCGCCATTGACGCCTCGGCTCGAAACCGGACCTGTCGGATCCGCTGCCGTCAGCGGGTGCCGTCGGCAGCTACGTCAGGATGGGAGCGGCGGGACTGTAGTCTCCAACGCCGCGGCGGTACAGCCGGTGATCGCCATCAACAGTAACCGCATCGGACGCGCATCAGCAACTGTGGGTGAGCGTGTCGCCCTGGTTCCATCGAGCGTCGATCGACCGTCACGCGACCACTTGCGCGCCCGACGTGCAGACCGGCACGAAGTCGACCTGGAAACCCGGTCGCCGCCAGCGATTCACGTCGAAATCGCCGGTCACCAGGGCGATCACCGAGGGTCCCGCGCCGGAGATGACGGCGGCCGCCCCGGTCTCCCGCAGCTGCGCCATCAACCGGGCCGACGCCGGCATGGCCGCGGCCCGGTAGTGCTGGTGCAGGCGGTCCCGGGTGGCCGGCATCAGGAACGACGGGTCCGTGGTGAGCGCGTGCACCAGCAGTGCCGCCGCGGCGGCGTTCGCGCTGGCATCGGCGTGCGGCACGGTGGCGGGCAGCAGGCCGCGGGTGTGGTGGGTGGAGCTGGATTCCTCGGCGGCGAACACCACCACCCGGATGTCCGGGTGCACCGCGCGTCGTACGGCGACCGGCTGACCGGCGTCGTCGGTGAACGCCAGGGTGAACCCACCGAACAGCGCCGGGGCAACGTTGTCGGGGTGTCCTTCCATGGCGGTGCCCAGGGCCAGCACGGTCTCGTCGGACAACCCGGGACCGCCGTCGGCCACGACCAGTGCGCGTCCCAACAGCAGCCCGGCGACGATCGCGGACGCCGACGAACCCAGCCCACCGCCGTGCGGAATCCGATTCACGCAGGTCAGCCGGATCCCCGGGAGCGACGCGCCGGCCGCGTGGTACGCCTCGACCATGGCCCGGACCACCAGGTGGCGCTCGTCCAGGGGCACGTCCCCGGCCCCGAAGCCGGATACCACGACCTCGAGCGGCCCGTCCGTGCGGCACACGCTGACCTCGTCGTACCGCGCCAGGGCGAGGCCGAAGCTGTCGAAGCCGGGTCCGAGGTTCGCCGAGGTGGCGGGCACCCGCACGGTGAACGTCGGGCCGTCCGCGCCCGGCGACGGCAGCGAGGTCATCCGGTCAGGCCGAGCGCGTCGGTGACCGCCTCGGCGGCCACCGGCAGGACGACCGGGTCGGTCATGAATCCCATTGCGGTGTCCGGATCCTTGAGCCCGTTGCCGGTGACGGTGCAGACGACGACGGAACCGGCCGGCAGCCGGCCGTCCCCGGCGCTGGCGATCAGCCCTGCCACCGAGGCCGCCGACGCCGGTTCCACGAACACGCCCTCGGTGCCGGCGAGCAGCCGGTAGGCGGCCAGGATCTGTTCGTCGGTGACCATGTCGATCAACCCGTGAGATTCGTCACGGGCGTTGATCGCGCCGTTCCAGGACGCCGGGGCGCCGATCCGGATGGCGGTGGCGATGGTGTCCGGGTCGGTCACCGGGTGACCGAGCACCAGCGGGGCCGCGCCGGCCGCCTGGAACCCGAACATCCTCGGCAACGCGTCGATGACGCCGTCCGCGTGATACTCCCGGTAACCCTTCCAGTACGCGGTGATGTTGCCTGCGTTGCCGACCGGCAGGAGGTGCACGTCGGGGGCCCGGCCGAGCACATCGCAGATCTCGAACGCCGCCGTCTTCTGCCCCTCGATGCGCACCGGGTTGACCGAGTTGACCAGCTCGATCTCCTCGCTGATGGCGGCGGTCTTGCGGGCCAGTTCCAGGCAGTCGTCGAAGTTGCCCTCGATCTGCAGGATCCGCGCGCCGTAGGCGACGGCTTGGGCGAGCTTGCCGGCGGCGATCTTGCCCTGCGGGATCAGCACCGCGCTGGTGAGGCCGGCCCGGGCGGCGTACGCGGCCGCCGAGGCCGAGGTGTTCCCGGTGGACGCGCAGATCACCGCGCGGGCTCCCCGGGCCAGCGCGTGGGTGACGGCGACGGTCATCCCGCGGTCCTTGAACGAACCGGTGGGGTTGGCCCCTTCGACCTTCAGGTGCACCTGCACGCCGAGCCGCTCGGACAGCGTCTGGGCCGGCACCAGCGGGGTGCCGCCCTCGAGCAGGGTGATCACCCGGGCGCCGGCGGGCACCGCGACCCGATCGGCGTAGGCCGCGATCAGGCCCGGCCATCCGAGGTTGGTGCCCGGTGTGGTGGAGGTGGTGGCCCGGGTCATCGCATGTCCCCCGTCACCCGCATCACCGAACTGACGGCGCGCACCGAATCCAGGTCGGCCAGCCGCCGCACGGTGGCCGACAGCGCGGCGTCCGGCGCGCTGTGCGTGACGACGACCAACCGGGCGTCGTCACCACGACCCTCCTGCCGGACGGTCGAGATGGAGACCTCGGCGTCGGAGAACGCGGTGGCGACCGCGGCCAGCACGCCGGCCTTGTCGTCCACCTCGAGACTGATGTGGTACTTGGCCAACACATCGCCCATCGGCAGGATCGGCAGTGCCGCGTAGGACGACTCCCGGGGCCCACGGCCACCGGCGACCTTGTTCCGGGCCACCGCGACCAGGTCACCCAGGACCGCCGACGCGGTCGGCGCGCCGCCGGCGCCGGGCCCGTAGAACATCAACCGACCGGCCGCCTCGGCCTCGACGTAGACCGCGTTGTAAGCGCCGTCCACGCTGGCCAGCGGGTGGGTCGTCGGCAGCATCACCGGGTGCACGCGGGCAGAGACGGCATCCGCACCGTCGGGTCCGGGCACCCGCTCGCAGATGGCCAGCAGCTTGACCGTGCAACCGATCTCCCGGGCGGCGGCGATGTCCGCGGCCGACACGTTGGCGATGCCCTCCCGGTAGACGTCGGGGGCGCCGACCCGGGTGTGGAAGCCGATCGAGGCCATGATCGCCGCCTTGGCCGCGGCGTCGAACCCGTCGACGTCGGCGGACGGATCGGCCTCGGCGTACCCCAGCCGGGTCGCCTCGCCCAGTGCCTCGTGGTAGCCCATCCCGGTGTCGACCATGTTCGACAGGATGAAATTGGTGGTGCCGTTGACGATCCCCATGATGCGGACGATCCGATCGCCGGCCAGGGACTCCCGCAACGGCCGGATGAGCGGGATCGCCCCGGCCACCGCGGCCTCGAAGTACAGGTCGGCGCCGGCGGCGTCCGCGGCCCGGTAGAGCTGTGGGCCGTGCTCGGCCAGCAGGGCCTTGTTGGCGGTGACCACACCGGCTCCCCGACCGAGGGCGGTCAGCAGCAGGTCCTTGGTCGGCTCGATGCCGCCGATCACCTCGACCACGACATCGATGTCCGGATCCGCCACCACCCGAGCGGCGTCCGTGGTCACCAGCGCGGCCGGGATGTCCGGGTGCCGCTCCGGACGCCGGACGGCGACCGCGGCGAGCTCGAGCTGGGCGCCGACCCGGGCGGTGAGCTCGGCGGCCTGTTCGACCAGCAGCCGGACCACCTGGGACCCCACCACGCCCGCACCCAACACCCCCACCCGGACCACCGGGGTGACGGCCGGCCCCCCGGGGCCCGGCTCGGCCAGTCCTGTCATCGCGACCCTCCCGGCCTGGTGACGTCCCGGAACACCCGGAACGCATAGATCAGCAGCAGGATCACCACGGCGATCGCGGCGACCGCGATGGTGATCGTCAGCCATTGCGGCAGGTCCGGCTTGATCAGGGTGATGACGATCAACACCCCGGCCAGGATGAGCAGGACGACACCGGGCACCAGGGATGCCGGCTTCGCCGGCTTCTGGTCGGGGTCGTCGGCAGGACTGGTCACCGGGTCTCCAGGAGCATCAGGTCGTCGTCGGTCTCGCGGCGCAGCAGCACTCGGGAAACGCCGCTGTCGGCCCGGCCCGCTCCGTCATTGAATACCGCCACCACCGCCGGGCGGGGTACCCGGTTGTAGTTGCTGGCCATGGCATAGCAGTACGCCCCGGTGGCGGCGACCGCGAGCAGGTCGCCGATGGCCAGGTCGCCCGGCAGGTAGCAGTCGCGGACGACGATGTCGCCGCTCTCGCAATGCTTGCCGACCACCCGGGACAGTACCGGCGCGGCGTCGGAGGAGCGGGAGGCCAGGGCGACCGTGTATTCGGCGTCATACAGCGCGGTACGGATGTTGTCGCTCATCCCGCCGTCCACCGACACGTAGCGGCGGGTCAACCCGCCGTCCAGCTCGACGTCCTTGATCGTGCCGACCTCGTACAGGGTCACCGTGCCGGGCCCGGCGATCGCCCGGCCGGGTTCGACCATGACCGCCGGCACGCTCAACCCGGCCAGCTGGCACTCCCGGCTGACGATGTCCAACAGGGACTTGGCCATCACGTCCGGCGCGGGCGGATCGTCGTCGGAGGTGTAGGCGATGCCCAACCCGCCGCCCAGGTCCAACGTGGTCAGCGTCTCGGTCAGCTGCGGGAACTCCTCGACGATGGTCCGCAGCAGGCCGACGACCCGGTGCGCGGCCACCTCGAAACCGGACGGGTCGAAGATCTGCGAGCCGATGTGCGAGTGCAGCCCGACCAGCTTCAGGCCGCGCAGCGCGACCACCCGGCGCACCGCCTCGGCCGCGGCACCTCCGGTCAGCGAGAAGCCGAACTTCTGGTCCTCGTGCGCGGTGGCGATGAACTCGTGGGTGTGCGCCTCGACGCCCACCGTGACCCGGACCATGACCGGCACCGGGTCGTCCGCCCGGTGCTCGACAAGCCCGGCCAGCCGGGCGATCTCGTGGAACGAGTCGATCACGATCGCGCCGATGCGGTGCTGGACCGCGAGGGCGAGTTCGGCGTCGGACTTGTTGGAGCCGTGCAAGGCGATCCGTGCCGGCGGGAAGCCCGCCTGCAGGGCCAGCCGCAGCTCGCCGGAGGTGCACACGTCCAGCGCCAGCCCCTCGTCGGCCAGCCAGCGCACGATCTCGCTGCACAGGAACGCCTTGCCGGCGTAGTGCACGCTGCCGGCGCCACCGAAGGCATGCGCGAAATCCTGGCAACGGCTACGGAAGTCGGCCTCGTCGATGACCATCAGCGGGGTTCCGTGGGTCTGCGCGAGATCGCGGACGTCCACCCCGGCCAGGCGGAGCGAGCCGGCGTCGGCGCGGGTGGCACCGCGCGGCCACACCATCGGGTCGAGCCGGTTCGGATCGGCCGGCGCGCCGTGTCCCGGCCGGTCCGGGTGCAGTTCGCCCGACCGGGGGCCCGCCGGATGCGTCCTCACATCCGCTCCGGGGCGTCGACACCGAGGACGGCGAGGCCGTTGGCCAGCACCTGCCGGGTGGCCGCGCACAGCCACAACCGGGCGACATGAAGGCTCGTCGCGCTCTCCTCACCCAGCGGCAGCACGCGCACCGAGTCGTAGAACTTGTGATACCCCGAGGCCAGGTCCTCCAGGTAGCGGGCCACCCGGTGCGGCTCGCGCAGTTCCGCCGCGGTGGCCAGGACGCCGGGGTAGGCCGCCAGCAGCGCGATCAGCTCGGATTCGCGCGGCGTGTTCAGCAGCGCCGGGTCGTAGCCGTCCCCGAGCTCGATGCCCAGGTCGGCCGCGTTGCGGGCCAGCGAGGCCAGCCGGGCGTGCGCGTACTGCACGTAGAAGACCGGGTTGTCGCTGGTCTGCCGGGTCCACAGGTCCAGATCCAGGTCGAGCGTGGTGTCCACCGAGTACCGGATCAGCGCGTACCGGGCGGCGTCCACGCCCAGCGCGTCGATCAGGTCGTCGAGGGTGATCACCGTGCCGGCCCGCTTGCTCATCCGGAGCGGCTGGCCGTCCCGGACCAGGTTCACCATCTGCCCGATCAGCACCTCGACCACGTCCGGGTCGTCGCCGAACGCGGCCGCCGCGGCCTTGAGCCGGGCGATGTAACCGTGGTGGTCGGCCCCGAGCATGTAGATGCACAGGTCGAAGCCCCGCGCGCGCTTGTCCAGGAAGTAGGCGAGGTCCCCGGCGATGTAGGCCGGCTGCCCGTCGGACTTGATGACGACGCGGTCCTTGTCATCGCCGTAGGCCTTGGAGTTCAGCCACCAGGCGCCGTCGGCGAAGGTGAGGTGACCGGAGTCCTTGAGCCGCTGCACCGCGTCGTCCACCGCCCCGCTGGCGTGCAGCGAGTTCTCGTGGAAGTACACGTCGAAGTCGGTCCGGAAGGTGTGCAGCGTGGCCTTGATCTCGTCGAACATCAGCTCGACACCCTGGTGGCGGTAGATCTCGGCGGCCTGCTCGTCGGGCAGTCCGGGGGCCTGCGGATGCTCGGCGGTGACCCGATCGGCGATCTCACCGATGTAATCGCCGCCGTAGCCGTCCTCGGGGGCCGGCTGCCGTCGGGCGGCGGCCAGCAGGGATCGGGCGAACCGATCGATCTGCGCGCCGGCGTCGTTGAAGTAGTACTCGCGGATCACCGTGGCGCCCTGGGTGGCCAGGATCCGGCCGAGCGCGTCACCCACGGCGGCCCACCGGGCCCCGCCGATGTGGATCGGACCGGTGGGATTGGCCGAGACGAACTCCAGGTTCACGCGCCGGGCGGCCAGGGCGTCTCCCGCTCCGTACCCGGCGCCGTCGGCGACGATCCGGCCCACCAGCGACGCGGCCGCGGCGGTCTCCACCGTGATGTTCAGAAAGCCGGGCCCGGCGATCTCAACCGCGGCGATCCCGGGAGCCGTCCGCAATTGGGTGGCGAGCACGCCGGCAATCTCTCGGGGCGGCCGGCGGGCCGCCTTGGCCAGTTTCATCGCGATCGGGGTGGCGTAGTCGCCATGGTCGCGGGACTTCGGACGGTCGAGGGGAATGTCGGCCGGCACCTCGACGTCGAGGTGGCCGCCGGCCACCGCCGATGCCAGCGCGCGGCGGACGGCGTCGGCCAACTGCTCGGGATCCACCGGGACATTCTAGGAAGCACTGACCGCAGGACATGCACGCCGGGCGTCCGGGCGGCCTCGTTCACGCCGACGCCACGGGGCCGGTACGTAGACTCGACTGTCGGCCACCGGCCACCCTGCGCTCCTGCCGGACGGCAGCAGCACCCTGGAAGCAGCGTCGAACAGCAAGGACCGCACCCGCATCATGGCCAGTGGCAAGAGCACCAAGAAGAGCCGTACCCCCGCGCCGGTGGTCTCCCGCCGTCAGGGCCTGCCCTGGCTCACGATCGCGGCCGTCGTCGCGGTCGTCGCGCTGGCGGCCGGCATCTTCTTCGTGGTGTTCAGCAAATCGCAGGAGAAGAACGCCGCCGCGGACGCCCTCGCACCCTGGACGCCGTCCGAGTCGAACCAGGACCCGTCGGTCAAGATTCCCGGCATCTACGTCGGCGCGAACACCCCGGCCACCGCGGACGGCCCGGCCAGCTACGTCGACTACAAGGCGGCCATCCACATCAACGCGGACCAGCGGGTGGCCTACAACCGGTTCCCGCCGGTGGGTGGCCCGCACGACGGGACCTGGGCGAACTGCAACGGCATCGTCTACGCCACCGCGGTCCGCAGCGAGAACATGGTGCACACGCTCGAGCACGGCGCGGTGTGGATCACCTACAACCCGGACACCATCGCCCCGGGTGACCTGGACACCCTCAAGGCGCTGGTGAACGGGCAGCCCTACACCTCGCTCTCGCCCTACCCGGGCCTGGACAAGCCGATCTCGCTGCAGGCCTGGGCGCACCAGTTGAAGGTGGACTCCGCGTCCGACGAGCGGGTCAAGCAGTTCATCACCGCCCTGCGGCAGAACCGCTGGGTCTACCCGGAGACCGGCGCAACCTGCCAGCAGCCGTCCTTCGACACGCAGAACCCGCCGGCCTTCGACCCGACCCCACCCGGCGCCGACGCGATCCCGATGTCCGGCACCGGCGGCGTCGTCAACTCGACGGAGATGTCGGTGGCCTCCAGCGACGAGTCGGTCGACGCAACGGCGACCGCGGCGGTGACGACCGCCGAGCAGCCGGCCGCCGGCCCCACCGACGCCACTGACGCCACCGCGCCGGTGAGCACGGGGTGACGCTGATGACCGAGCCCCGGCCGCCCGCCGACCACGTCACACCGCCGCCGCCGATCACCGACGGCGGACCGGCCGACCTCGCCGAGCGTCCGGGACGCTCCCGCGGGATGATGATCCTGCTGCTGGCGGCCGCCGCGGTCGTGCTGCTCCTGGTCGGCGCGACCCTCGGACTGGCCCTCTCCGGATCGTTCCGCTCCGAACCGGCGACGCCGGACAGCACATCGGTGGACGCGGGTTTCGCTCGGGACATGATCGTGCACCACGACCAGGGTGTGCTGATGGCGCACTACGCCGAGCAGAACACCCAGGACCCGGAGATCGGCGTCATGGCCTACGACATCGGTTACACGCAAACGGATCAGATCGGGCAGATGCAGGGCTGGCTGTCCCTGTGGGATCTGCCGGAGTCGACCGACGCGCCGCGCATGGGCTGGATGGGCGGCGACCAAGGTGGACACGACATGGGCGCCATGACGTCGGCGGCGGACGGCGCAGCGACCGCAGCGCCGACGGCGACCGCAGCGACGACCGCGGAATCGGCGGCGTCGGGGACCGCCCCGGCCACGTCGGCGGGCGAGACGCCGTTGATGCCCGGTATGGCGACCAACAGCGAGATCGCACGCCTGCAGGCGCTGCGCGGTCCGGAATCCGACACCTACTTCCTGCAACTGATGATCCGCCATCATCAGGGCGGCCAGTCGATGATGGAGTACGCGGCCGAGCACGCCACCAATCCGGTCGTGCGGAACTTTGCCGACAAGATGGCCCAGTCCCAGTCCGCGGAGATCTCGGTGATGACCCAGATGCTGGCCGAACGGGGCGCGCAGCCGCTGCCGCCGCCCGCCGGCTGAGCCCGCGGGGGTGCGGTCCGCGTCACGGGCGTGTATTTCGGCGGGGCCGGTGCGGTCCTGACGCGTGGCCGCACCGACTCCGCACCCATGGGATACCCGATGACCTCCACCGCGACGCCGTTCGCGCCCCCTCGCCGGAACCGATTGATGATCATCGTCGGATCCGTGTTCCTGGCCGCCGGCCTCGTCCTGGGCACCGTGTTCGTGCTCATCGGCTCGAAGGACTATTCGGCCTACACAGCACGCGCCAGCGCGACCGTGGTCGACGTCGACGTGCACACGACGCGCAGCAACGGCACGACCAGGACCACCCGCGACTACGACGTGCAGTTCACCGCCGGCGGGCAGACCTTCCGGATCACCGACATCGGCGGCGTCCGGTCGGGCGGCGACCTGTTCGCCGGCGACGTGGTGGCCGTGGCCTTCCCGCCCGACGATCCGCGGTCGGCGGTGTGGGCCGGCACCGTGGAGGGCGGGGCTCGGGTCCTGCTGTTCGTCGGGATCGGCGCCGGGCTGCTGGTCGGCGGCCTGGGTGCCGTCGTGCTGGTGCTTGGCCTGCGGCGGCGTCCCGGTCCGACCGCCTCGTTCGGCGCCGGGGTGGCCGGTTCGGTCGCTGCCGACCCCGGCCCCGCCGCCGACATCGGGCGGCCCTGGACGTTCGACGAGGTGGTGGGCGATCTCGCTCGGCGGACCGCCGGTACCCCGTACACCGTCGACCGGTCCGGCGACGCGGTGACCGTCCGGGTCGACCTGGCCGACGCCCGCTGGTGGGCGTTGCTGCAACGGCAGGGCCTGACCACGTCGTACTCGACCACCCTGTCCCCCGCCGGACCGGGCAAGGTGGCCCGCTCCGACCAGCTCCGCGAGTTCGAATGGGCGGCCGGACCCGATGGCCGGCTCGTCCCCCGGCTGACCGGGCAGGCCTCGTCGGTGGGCGGACGGGTCTGGGCCGTCGGCGCGGAGAAGACGTGGGCGCTCGGACCCGACGGGATGACCAAGGTGGTCGACTACCGGCTCGATTCCGGCGAGCTGCACGCGCTGGTCAGGGCCACCCTCGACCGGGCCGGCTGGTCGACCGCCTTCGACACGCAATCCCGGATCGGGCTGTGGGTGGCCGCCGTCGGCGCGCTCGGGGCGGTCGCGGCGGTCGTCGCCGTGCTGGTGCTGTGAATCGACGCAGAGCCACGTCCCGGGCGCCCCGGGGATCGCCCGACCCGCGTCAGCGTTCACCGGGTCGGTGGGTTCACCGGGTCGGTGGGTTCACCGGGTCGGAGGGTTCACCGGGTCGGAGGGTTCACCAGGTCGGAGGGTTCACCAGGTCGGAGCGGTCAGAACTCCAGGCCGATGTGCTCGAAGTAGCGCCGCGCCGACCGGACGACGGCGCCCTTCGCGTCCTCGGTGAGGACCTTGCCCCACCAGGCGCCGTAGATCACCGCGAAGTCCAGCGGATCGACCAGCTCGACCGCCCGGCGGATGGTGTCCGGATGCTCGGGGATGTAGTTGGGGTAGCTGTACATGAACGAGAGCCACCGCCGGTCCTCCACCACCTGGAAGATGTCCCCGGTGAGCAGCGCGCCCCGGCCCTGCGCGCCTGCCGGCCAGTGCAGGATCGTGCCACCGGCGAAGTGAATGCCCGCCCGGTACAGGGTCCGGCCGGGCAGCGCCTCGATGCTGTCCCCGGTCCAGAACCGCACGTTCCCGCCCCGCTGCACCCACTGCCGGTCGCGCTCGTGGACGAAGACCGGGACCCCGCCGAACGCCTCGCTCCAGGTGATCATCGAGCTGTAATAGTGCGGGTGGGAGATGGCGATCGCCGCTACCCCACCCCGATCCCGAACCGCCTCCTCGGTCGCGTCGTCGAGCAGAGAGATGCAGTCCCACAACAGGTTTCCGCCGTCGCCGGGGACCAGGAGCGCACGTTGCCCGATAGCGAACCGCGGCTCGGTACCGAGCCCGATCAGTCCGTGTGCCTCGGGCCCGAGTCGGTTGCGGAACCCGGCGTCGACGAGTTCCCCGATCGACGTCCATTGCTGACCGACCGGCGGCACATACTGCCGGTCGTCCTCGCAGATCGGGCACCGGGCCGGGGAGGGACCCGCCTCGTATTGCACTCCGCAGGTCCGGCAGATCGGATGGGACAGGTCCATCCGGCCGACAGTAGGCCGCCCGGCCCGGGATTGGTCAGAGCGGCGCCGGCGATGCGGTAATGTTGCGGGCCGCGCCCCCGTAGCTCAGGGGATAGAGCACCGCCCTCCGGAGGCGGGTGCGCAGGTTCGAATCCTGCCGGGGGCACAGTCGGGTGGACGGTCGGCGAGAATCGCCGATCGCCCACCCACCAGAGGTCGTGATCAGCATTGCGGCCACCGGTGCGTCCGGATCGAACCCCCATCGGGACAATCCTTCACGGCTGCCGGGGACCTTCCGCAGGCCGGTTTCGGTGTGGCCGCTCGCCGTGCCCGACGCCCCCGGGTGGCTTCATTCGTCCAGTGATCGACCTGCTCCGGCGACGCGGGTCGGTCGACCCGTGTTGAGGCGGCCTGGACCGGCCGACTTTTTGACCGGCCAGGCCTGGTGCGGCCCGCCGTCCCGGGTCGAGGATCGCACCTGAACTTGCTTGTACCCCATCCACGCCTCGTCGGTACCCTGCCGGACGGGTGAACCCGTCATCACATTCCTATGATGGAACGTGGCCCCCGGTGCCGTGAGGCACGATTCGACAGTGAGGGCGACAGGCCGGACGATGGGACGCGGTGACGCATGGTGACGGACCTCCTTGCGGAGGCGGTGGCCGCGATCTCCGGTTCCACCTTGGAACAGGTAGGGCGGTTCGGCTACGACGCGCCGAACGACGCGTGGACGTGGTCGGACGAGATCTACCTCATGCACGGATTCGGCCCGCGTGAGGTCGTCCCGACAACGGCGCTGATGCTGGCCCATCAGCATCCGGATGACCGGGCCACGACGGTGACCGGCGTGCTGGAGTCGATGCAGACGGGACGGCCGTTCGCGTCGCGGCACCGGATCGTGGACAGCCGGCAGACCGAACGCCTGATCATCAGCGTCGGCCAGGCCGAACTCGACGGCGCCGGGCAGATCCGCCGGATCAGTGGATTCATGGTCGACATCACCGGAAGCTTCCGCCGGGACGTTGCCGAGTCCACCCATGCGGCGGTGGAGGCGGCGGGCGCGTCCCGGGCCGCGATCGACCAGGCCAAGGGCGCCCTGATGCTGGTCTACGGGATGGACGAGGACGCCGCGTTCAACCTGCTGCGCTGGTACTCCCAACGCTCCAACGTCAAGCTCCGCGACCTGGCCGACACCCTGGTCACCGCTGCGGCGCAAGGCGTTCCGATGAGCGGGGACAGCCGGCGGCGGCTCGACGAGGTCTTCTTCGGGCTGGCCGGCGGCCATGCCGAGGCCGCCGCGGCGTCGGCCGCGGGTGACCTGGTCACCACGGTGACCATCGAGCAGGGGATCCCGGTACTGCACGTCGGCGGCGACGTCGATCTGTCGACCGGCCCGCAGTTCACCGCCGTGCTCGCCACCGCGGTGGGGCAGGCGGAGCGGCCGGCGCCCGTGGTGGTCGACCTGTCCGACCTGACCCACCTCGGCTCCGTCGGGCTGGCCGTGCTGACCCAGTTCCACCGGCGGTGCATCGGCAAGGGCACCCCACTGCGGGTGGTGTTCGGCGAACTGGCCGCGCTGCCATCTGTTCGCTCGGCCGGCCTGTCCGGCTTCCAGTCCATCGAGCAGGCTCTGGCGTGAGCTGGACCCGACGCGGCAGGCTCAACTGCCGTCGGCGGGGAGGTGGGGCAGGCCGGCCAGATCCAGGACGAAGGCGGCCGGCGAGGCGGGCGCCGCGACCAGCACCGGCGGGGTGCGCAGGGCGCCGGGCTGACCCGCCGCCGACAGCGTGTACAGCATCTGGACGCCGGCGCTACTCAGATGGGTCACCCCGGTCAGGTCGATGGTGACCGGCAGCTCGCCACCCCGGCCCGCCCGCAGCACCTCCTGACGCAGCAACGGTGCGGACACCAGGTCGACCGGACCCGAGACGGTGATCAGCCGGGCCCCGATCGGGCCGGAGGGTGCGGCCTGGAACTGGGCCGACGCGACATCGACCACACCGGTGCCGGCCACCAGCCCGATCGGCCGATGCAGCCGCCGTCGCATCCGGACGACCGTGCCCGCCGGCTCGGCGTCGATCGTGAAGTCGTCGACCGCCTCGGAGACCATGGCCAGCCCGCGGCCCCGCGTCCCGGCCTTGGCGATCGGCGCCCGCCACCCACCGTCGTCGGCCACGACCAGCAGGGCATCACCCCGGGTGGTGAGGTTGGCCTGGACGCGAACCGTGCCCGGCGATCCGGGGCGGAAACCGTGCTCGATGCTGTTCGCCGCGGCCTCACTGACCGCCAGCGTCAGGGCGGTCTCGTCCTCGTCGGTCACCTGCAGATCCCGCAGCCAGCTCCGCAGATCCGACCGGATCGATTCGAGCTGGTCCGGACGAGCCGGATACTGGGCGTACCAGGGAGCGACCGGCACCGCCCGTCGCTGCACCGCCACCATCGTCACGTCGTCCAGGTGACCGGGACGGGTCATCAACTCCACGGTGTGCGCGCAGACCCGTTCGGGCACCGAATCCGGGGCCGCCACGGGCAACCCGTGGCCCAGCACCGCGTCCCCGACCACCGTGGCCAGCATGGCCAGGCCGGACTCCCAGCTGCGGCCCGGTCGCTCCACCAGCCCGTCGCTGTACAGCACCAGAACCTCACCAGTGGCCAGGGTGGCCGTCAACGGCGTGGCCGACGCCCCGGCACCCAGCGGCCGGTGCCCGGTGAGCGGCAGGAACCGGGCCGTGCCGGCCGGGTCGACGACCAGCGGAGCCGGGTGCCCACAGGTCACGTAGGTCAGCTCGCCGGCGGCCGGGTCGATCAGCATGACGCAGACGGTGGCGGCGAATCCGCCGGGAGTGCGCGAGGCATACCGGTCGAGCTGGGAGACCGCGTGCGCCAGTTCGACCTCGGCGTCCAGCAGGTAGGCAAGCACCGAACGCAGCTGGCTCATCACCCCGGCCGCGGCCACGCCGTGGCCCACGACGTCGCCGACGATCACCGCGAGCCGGTGGTCGGCCAGCATGAAGCCGTCGAACCAGTCCCCGCCGGCAGCGTGCTCCACGTCGGCCAGCAGGTAGCGGGCGGCCAGCTCCAGCTGGGGCAGCACGGGCAGGCTGGAGGGCAGCAGGGCCCGTTGCAGCTCGTCGATGACGTCCAGGGCGGCCCGGTAACGACGCCGGAACTCGGTGCCGCGGGCGGAAGCCTGCCGGCCCGCCTGCATCTGCGCGGTGGTGTCCATCGCCTGCACGATCACCCCGCGGATCGTGCCGTTCGCGAATCGCCAGGGCGACATGACGAAGGTGACGAACCATTCGAGGTCGACGGCGCCGTCCCGATCGGCGTCCAGCAGCACCCGCCAGTCGCGGGCGGTGATCGGCAGCCCGGACGCGAACACCTCGTCCATCCGCTCCAGTACCTGCTGCCCGGCCAGTTCCGGAATCGCCTCGCGGCACGGAAGGCCCAGGGCCGGCCGGTCGCCGAGGAGCCGCCGGGACACCGCGTTCATGGCCACGATGACGTGGTCGGGCCCCTCGAGAGCGACGTGGATCACCGGCGACTCGTCGAACGCGTCGATCACCGTGGCCACATCGCCGGCGGTGGCCGCCGGCAATGCGGACACCTCGTCACCCAGCCGCCGCTCCGGGTCGGTGACGCCAGGGAAAGCCTCGCTCACCCCTCCACCATCGCACTTGCCGCGGCACGTGGCCCGGCCGGCTCGCTGCTGAACCGACCGGGCGCGCGGTGATCGGCGCACACTTCTACCGACCCCGTGGAACTGTTCCCGGTCCACCCCCGGTCAATGCGTCAAAGAATCGGGCGGATACCCTGCGGCGCCGGTTCGCCGACGACGGCGAACCCTCACCCGGGGAGCCTGCATGACCTACTGCCTGGCCCTGCGCATCGACGACGGTCTGGTTTTCCTGTCCGACACCCGCACGAACGCGGGGGTGGACAACATCAGCAACTACCGGAAGCTGCACATCCTGCGGCCGGCGCCGGACCGGATCTTCGTGCTGCAGTCGGCCGGCAACCTGGCCACCACCCAGGAGGTGCTCGACCGGATCCACCACGACCTGCGCGCACCGGCCGGCACCGAATCGCTGGCCACCGTCGAGGAGATGTTCGAAGCGGCGCTGTACGTCGGACGGGTCAGCCGTACCGTCGTGGCCGCGCACCGGGAGGGGCTGATGTCCTCCGGTGCGGACGGGACGGCGACCTTCATTCTGGGTGGCCAGATCCGGGGCAGCGCGGCCGACATCATGCTGGTCTACCCGGAGGGCAACTACATTCGCGCTTCCGACGAGCGGCCGTTCCTGCAGATCGGCGAGTCGAAGTACGGCAAGTTCATGCTGGACCTGGCCGTGCGCGCGCACGCCGACCTGGCCGCCGCCGCCAAGATCGCGCTGGCCTCGATGATCAGCACGGCGCGGGCGAACCTGTCGGTCGGCCCGCCTTACGACCTTGGCGTGCTGCGCAACGACGCATTGAACGTCGACGAGTTCCGGATCACCGAGGATTCGACCATCCTGCGTCGCCTGCTGGAACTGTGGGAAAAGCACATCCTGGCCGCGCTGCACGAACTGCCGGCGGTGACCGATCTGGACGAACTGGCCGCCGAGCCGAGCTACGCCAAGCCGTAGCGGCCACCGGCCGGCCGGCGGTCGCACCGGGGCGCGCCGGGGTCAGGCCGAACCGTGACCGACGCGCACCAGCATCTTGCCGGTGTTGGCGCCGCGCATCATGTCCAGGAATGCGTCGACGGTGTGCTCGATGCCGTCCACGACGGTTTCGTCGTAGGCGATCTTCCCGGCGGCGAACCAGCCGGTCATCCGCTCGGTGAACTCGGGCGCCACGTGCAGGTATCCACCGAGGGTGAAGCCCCTGATCGTCAGCCCGCGGGTGATGACGTTGGCCATGTTGTCCGGGCCGGCCGGCCGATCGGTGGTGTTGTAGCCGGCGATCGCCCCGCACAGCGCCAACCGGCCACCGTCGTTCATCACGTCCAGCGCCGCCTCGAGATGATCGCCGCCGACGTTGTCGAAGTAGACGTCCACACCGCCCGGCGCCAGGGCGGGCAGTTGCTCCCGCACCGGGCCGTCCTTGTAGTTGAAAGCGACGTCGTAGCCGTACTTCTCGGTCAGCAAGGCGACCTTGTCGGCCGAACCGGCCGAACCGACCACCCGGCCCGCGCCGAGCTGCCGGGCGATCTGGCCGGCCGCGCTGCCGACCGCGCCGGCCGCGCCGGACACGAACACGGTGTCCCCGGGAGCCAGGCCCGCGATCGTGGTGAGCCCGACGTAGGCGGTGAGCCCGGTCATTCCGAGAATGTGCAGCCGTAGCGACAGCGGCACCCCCGGGACGTCCGGAACGACCCGGAATGTCGCCGCATCGGCCTGGATGACGTCCGTCCAGCCGTGCTGGTGCAGGACCACCGCGCCTTCCGGCACCGCGCCGGACGCCGAGGCGACGACCCGGCCGATGGCGCCACCGGTGATGGTCCGATCCAGTGCGTACGGTGCGACGTAGCTGCGCATGTCGTTCATCCGGCCGCGCATGTAAGGGTCGACCGAGATGAACTCGTTGACCACCCGGACCTCACCGGGCGCGAGGTCGTCGTATTCGACGGTGACGGTGCGGAAGTCGTCCGCGGTCGGCCAGCCCACCGGGCGGCGGGCAAGCCGGATCTGGGTACTCGACGCATGGGACATGAAACGCTCTCCTGGTTAGTTGATCTCAGCGGCCGGCAATCCCGAGGGGTCGGTGATCCTGGTGGGGCAGGGGATGTCAGAGCACGAGGCCGACCCCGAGGGCGAGCACGCCCAGGGCCGGCAGCGCTCCCTGCTTGAGGGCGGCGCCGGCCTTGTCGGGGCTGGACACCAGCAGGACCAGGGCAGCGGCCACCATCGAGCCGGCTCCGGTGAAGACCAGGGTGGCCCCCACGACCGGCTGGCCCGCTGCGTACAGGACGATGCCCAGCACCACCGCGATCGCCAGGAACAGGTTGTAGAAGCCCTGATTGAACGCCATCGCCCGGAGGGCGGCCGCCTCGTCGGCGCTGGTGCCGAAGATCGCCCGGGCCCGCCGACCGGTCCAGGCGAACGACTCCAGGTACCAGATGTACACGTGCAGCGCAGCGGCCAGACCACCGAGCACCAGGCCGGCAATGATCATCGCTGGGATCCTCCTCCGCACGACGGCGCCGCGCCACGGTTCTGAACTGACTGATCCAATATATACTGGACCGAACAATCCATAAAGCTGCGGGCGGGGACGTGATGGGACGCACACAGGCCTTCGACACCGACGAGGTGGTGCGGGCCGCCCGTGGCGTCTTCTGGACCCGCGGGTACGAGGCCGCGGCCCTGCCCGACCTGGAGCGTGCAACCGGGTTGAGCCGCTCGAGCATCTACCACGCCTTCGGTTCCAAGCGCGGGCTGTTCGACGCGGCGGTGGCCAGCTACCTGGACGAGGTCGTTCGCCCCCGCCTGGCCCCGTTGACCGCCGGCACCGTCTCCCCCGCCGCCCTCGACGAGTACCTGATGGGTCTGCGCGCCGCGCTCCGCCGGGCCGGTTCGTTGCCCGCGACCAGCGGCTGCCTGCTGGTCAACACCGCCGGGGCCCCCATCGGGCACGAGGATGAGGTGGCCCGGACGGTCGCCGGCTACCGCGCCGAGCTGCGCGCCGCCATCGGCAACGGCGTCCGCGCCCGGCTCCCCGGGCTGACGACGGCCGAACAGGACACCCTCGCCGACGCCTGCACCGGCCTGGTCGTCGCCGCGTTCGTCCTGGTCCGGGTCGCCCCGGCCGAGGCGGCCCGCGCCCTGGACACCGCCCGCGCGTTGCTCGCCGGCCGGGCGTGAGCCGGGGTCCACGGCACCGGAAACTCGCTCACGGCAGTTCGCGCAACCGCGCCGTGCGGGCCCCGCCGGCATCCCCGGTGTTGACCGTTCCCTGCGGCTCGAACAGCACGGCGTGCACCTCCCGGTCGGCCTTCGGGCAATGCTCGACGCCCCGCGGCACGACGAACACGTCGTTCGCTCGGAGCGCCACGTCGCGGTCGCGGAGCTGGATGGTCAGCTCGCCGCTGATCACCAGGAACAGCTCGTCGGTGTCGGGATGGGTGTGCCAGACGAACTCGCCGAGCAGCTTGACGACCTTCAGGTCGTAGTCGTTGATGCTCGTCAGGCGGTGCGGTTGCCAGTGCCCGGGGACCTGCGACAGGGCCGCCAGCACGTTGCGGACGTCTTCGCTCACCACCGGAGCCTACGGACCCGGTCGACGGGATCGGTGGGCGCGGACGGGTTCGAACCGCCGACCGCCCGGGTGTAAACCGGGTGCTCTCCCGCTGAGCTACGCGCCCCGATGCACCGCCCCGACTGCCGGTGGCGGCGCGAGCCAGTATCCCATCCGGGACGCAGTGCCCCGACCAGCGCGCCGTGACCGGGTCAGGTCAGAGCCAGCGCGGCGACCGCCCGCTGCCAGGCCGACTGATCGCGCGCCTGCCCGGGCGGGTTCACCTCGGCGAAGCGGATCACGCCGTCGACGTCGATCAGGAACGTGCCCCGCAGGGCCATCCCGGCCTTGTCGAAGAACACGTCGTAGTCCCGGGCAACGGCGCCGTGCGGCCAGAAGTCGCTCAGCAGCGGGAACTGATAGCCCTGCTGCTCGGCCCAGGCCTTGAGCGACTGGGACGTGTCGCAGGAAATGGCCAGCACCTGCACGCCGGCATCGGTGAACGTCGACAGATCGTCCCGCAACTGGCACAGCTCACCGGTGCACACCCCGGAGAACGCGAACGGGTAAAAGACCAGCAGCACCGGCTGCTTCCCGCGGAAATCCGCCAGCGACACCGGGGCCTTGTTGGCGTCCGGCCGGGTGAAATCGGGAGCGGCGGCACCGACCGCCAGACCTTGACCGGCCATCAGCGACGCGCCTTTCCCGACTTCGGCCTGGCCAACCGGGCCAGCATCCAGCCCGGTCCGGCATTCACCGACGTGGTCTGCGCCAACCCGGCGGTCTGCGTCGCCTCCGCGACCTCGCTCGGCTCGACGTACCCGTCCATCCCCGTCTTGGGGGTGACGAGCCAGATCACCCCGTCCGGCGCCAGCAGCGGCACCGCGTTGATCAGGGCGTCGGTCAGATCGCCGTCGCCGTCGCGCCACCACAGCAACACCGCGTTCAGCACCTCGTCCGAATCGTCGTCGAGCAACTCGGCGTCGATGAGGTCGGCGATCGCGTCCCGCAGGTCGTGGTCGACATCGTCGTCGTACCCGGACTCCCCCACCGTGTCCCCGGCCTGCAGGCCCAGCCGGGCAGCCGCGGCTACGGCGTACCCTGCGACGTCACTCACCCGTATCGCATCCCTTCACGGTCCCGGCCCCGAACCGGCTTCGTCCATCCGATTCCTGCCGTGATCTGTCCTTGGCCGCTTACCTTAATTCGATCGCCCGGCCACGCCGACAGCAGCACCACCAATGACCCCACAAAAGCCCCGTTCCGACGAGCGATGCCCCCCGATGATGCGGGAGGATGGGAACCGCTTGACGGCCCCGACCGGTCGCTGTACCGACCGATCGGTGCACCATGCGGCCCCGGCCGACGATTGCCTGAAGGAGTATGCGTGACGACAGTGAACGAACCGGCGCCGAGGATGACGCTGATCAAGGACGGCATTGCCGCCCAGTTGCACGACATCGACCCGGAGGAGACGAGCGAGTGGCTTGCCTCGTTCGACGCCATGCTCGAGGCCGGCGGGAGCCAGCGGGCCCGGTACCTGATGCTGCGCATGCTGGACCGCGCCAAGCAGCAGCACATCGCGCTGCCGGCGCTGACCACCACGGACTACATCAATACGATCCCGACCGAGTCGGAGCCGTTCTTCCCCGGTGACGAGGCGATCGAGCGCCGCTACCGCGGCTTCATCCGCTGGAACGCCGCGATGCTGGTGCACCGCGCGCAGCGTCCCGGGATCGGCGTCGGCGGCCACATCTCCACCTATGCCTCCTCGGCCACCCTGTACGAGGTCGGTTTCAACCACTTCTGGCGAGGCAAGGACGCCCCCGGCGGCGGCGACCAGGTCTTCTTCCAGGGCCACGCCTCGCCCGGCATGTACGCGCGCGCCTTCCTGGAGGGCCGGCTGTCCGAGCACGACCTGGACGGCTTCCGGCAGGAGAAGTCGCACGCGGGCGGCGGCATCCCGTCGTACCCGCACCCGCGGTTGATGCCCGAATTCTGGGAATTCCCCACCGTGTCCATGGGCCTTGGCCCGATGAACGCGATCCAGCAGGCCCGGGTCAACCGCTTCCTGCACCACCGCGGCATCAAGGACACCTCCGACCAGCACGTGTGGGCGTTCCTGGGCGACGGTGAGCTGGACGAGGTCGAGTCCCGCGGTCTGATCCACATCGCCGCGATCGACGGCCTGGACAACCTGACCTACGTCATCAACTGCAACCTGCAGCGGTTGGACGGTCCGGTGCGCGGCAACGGCAAGATCGTCCAGGAACTCGAGGCGTTCTTCCGAGGCGCCGGCTGGAACGTCATCAAGGTCATCTGGGGCCGCGAGTGGGACCGCCTGCTGGAGAAGGACAAGGACGGCGCGCTGGTCCACCTGATGAACACCACCGCGGACGGTGACTTCCAGACCTACCGGGCCAACGACGGCGCCTACATCCGTGAGCACTTCTTCGGCCGCGACCCGCGCACCAAGCAGATGGTCACCGACCTGTCCGACGAGGACATCTGGCGGCTGCGGCGCGGCGGCCACGACTACCGCAAGGTCTACGCCGCCTACGACGCGGCGACCAAGCACTCGGGCCAGCCGACGGTCATCCTGGTCAAGACGATCAAGGGCTTCGGCCTCGGGCCGTCGTTCCAGGGCCGCAACGCCACCCACCAGATGAAGAAGATGACCTCGCAGAACCTGCACGAGTTCCGGGACAGCCTGCAGCTGCCCATCCCGGACAGCCAGCTCGAGGACGTCTACCGGCCGCCGTACTTCCATCCAGGCCAGGACTCCGACGAGATCCAGTACATGCTGGATCGCCGCAAGCGCCTCGGCGGCTTCGTGCCGGAGCGCCGGGTCACCGCCAAGCCGCTGGTACTGCCCGGCGACAAGGTCTACGACGTGCTCAAGAAGGGCTCCGGCAAGCAGGAGATCGCCACCACCATGGCGTTCGTCCGGCTGGTCCGCGACCTGTTCAAGGACCCGGAGATCGGCAACCGCGTGGTGCCGATCATCCCGGACGAGGCCCGCACCTTCGGCATGGACTCGTTCTTCCCGACGCAGAAGATCTACAACCCGTCCGGCCAGCTGTACACCGCGGTCGACGCCCAGCTGATGCTGGCCTACCGCGAGTCCGAACAGGGCATGATCCTGCACGAGGGCATCGACGAGGCCGGTTCGGTCGCCACGCTGACCGCGGTGTCCACCGCGTACGCCACCCATGGCGAGCCGATGATCCCGATGTACATCTTCTACTCGATGTTCGGGTTCCAGCGCACCGGTGACGGCATGTGGGCGATCGGCGACCAGATGGGCCGCGGCTTCGTGCTGGGCGCCACGGCCGGCCGGACCACGCTGACCGGAGAGGGCCTGCAGCACGGAGACGGGCACTCGCACCTGCTGGCCGCGACCCAGCCGCACTTCGTGTCCTACGACCCGGCGTACGGGTACGAGATTGCCCACATCGTCAAGGACGGCCTGCGCCGCATGTACGGCGGGAGCGAGGAGTTCCCGCACGGCGAGAACATCATGTACTACATCACCTTGTACAACGAGCCGTACCAGCAGCCCAAGCAGCCGGACGACCTGGACGTCGAGGGCCTGCTCAAGGGCATCTACAAGCTGTCCCCGGCCGCCGAGACCGAGGGCAAGGCGCGCGCGCAGCTCCTGGCCTCCGGCGTCGGGGTTCGCTGGGCCCTGGAGGCGCAGGCCCTGCTGGCCCAGGACTGGGGGGTGGCCGCCGATGTCTGGTCGGTGACCAGCTGGACGGAACTGAGCCGGGACGCCGAGCGGGTGGAGCGGGCTCGGCTGCTGGACCCGGCCACCGAGGTCGGCGTCCCGTACATCTCCAAGGTGCTGGCCGAGACCGAAGGGCCGGTCATCGCGACCAGCGACTGGCAGCGGGCGGTGCAGAACCTCATCGCGCCGTGGGTGCCGGGTGATTTCGTCGCCCTCGGGGCGGATGGCTTCGGCTTCTCCGATACCCGGGCGGCGGCCCGCCGGCACTTCCTCATCGACGGTCCGTCGATGGTGGTCGCGACGCTGGCCGCGCTCGAGCGCCGGGGTGCCTACCGGGCGGGGGCCGCCGCAGAGGCCGCGGAGAAGTACGAACTGCACGACGTGCTCGCCGGTCGGTCCGGAAACGCGGGCGGGGATTCATAACCGGCCGTTCCGGCCGGTGACCACAAAGAGCACGGCGCGGACGCAATTCGGCTCCTGGAGCCGGATTGCGTCCGCGCCGTCTTCGTCGAGCGGGCCGGCGGAGTCGTCACCGCAGGGACCATGGCCCGGCACGGCAATTCGGCGGACGAATGGGCGCAGTCTTGATCGGTTCTTGACCGCCCACCTGCTGGCGATGGCGACCGGAGAGGCGGTACGGTACGCACGTTGTTGCTCTTCTCCTGGTGTCCGCATGGCATGCACGGGGTAAAGCGCAATCGCTCGGCCGGAGAAGGAATCGGCCGAGGTGTTCGATCAGCGGGCAACCGCGGACAAACGCTCGAGGAGAGCAAGCATGGCGCAGGGAACTGTCAAGTGGTTCAACGCGGAGAAGGGCTACGGCTTCATCTCCCCGGACGACGGGTCGGGAGACGTGTTCGTCCACTACTCGGCGATCGGTGGCACCGGTTACAAGTCGCTCGAGGAGGGGCAGCGGGTCAACTTCGAGGTCGAGCAGTCGCCCAAGGGACCGCAGGCCACCGGAGTCAGCGCCGCCTGACTCACAAGTTCCGTCCACAGGGCCCGCACCGGCACCGCCGGGGCGGGCCCTGTGGTCTGCTCGGCCCGCCGCGCCCCACCCACCCGGGGGCGAGCCCGGCACCGGGGGCCCGGGCGCGGCGCCGGCCTCGAGCCCGTCCGTGACGCCGTTCGCGGGGCCGCCCGTGACGCCGTCCTCGGGGGCGTCCTCAGCGGTGTCCTCAGCGGTGTCCTCGGAGAGGTCCTCGGAGACGCCGCCGCAGTGGCAGGCTGTCGGGCATGACCGCCGAGGGGACCCTGGACACGCCGGCGATCGACCCGGCACGGCTGCCCGGTCCGACCCCGTCGTCGGTGGTGCAGGCCGTCAGCTCCGCGCTCGGTGCCCCGCCGGCGGCCGTTTTCGGGGTCAGTGAGGACACGCTTGCCCAGGTCGAGCGGGCCGGTGGCCGGCTGGCCCGCCGTGCGCTGGCCCTGATGGACGAGCGGCTGCCGTGGTTCCGGTCCCTGCCGGCCGAGCAACGGTCCTGGGTGACGCTGGTCGCCCAGGCCGGCATCTCCGGCTACGTCGTGTGGGCCAAGGCCAGCAGCGACGAGTACCGGATCACCGGCGAGGTGTTCGGCACGGCACCCCGGGAGCTGGTCCGCGCCGTCTCGTTGCGGCGGACCGTCGAGCTCGTCCGGGTGGCCATCATGGTCGCCGAGCAGGATCTGCCGGCGTTGGCCGCCGACGACGCCGAGCGGATCGCCCTGCGCGACTCCCTGCTGCGGTACAGCCGGGAGATCGCATTCGCCGCGGCCGAGGTCTACGCCGCCGCGGCGGAGACCCGAGGCGCGTGGGACGCCCGGGTGGAGGCCGCCGTCGTCGACGGGGTGGTCCGGGGTGAGGACATCGGCACGTTGTCCTCCCGCGCGGCCGCCCTGAACTGGGACCCGACCGCGGACACCGTGGTCGTGGCCGGGGCGGCCCCGACCGGGGACCGGGCCGACGCCGTCGCGGCGGTGACCGACTGGGCCGCGAAGACCGGACGGTCGGCGATGTCCGGGGTGCATGGCGACCGGCTGGTGCTGGTGCTGGCCGGGTCCGCGGCGCCGGAAGCGGGCGTCGAGGCCCTGTTCGGCGACGGGCCGGTCGTGCTCGGCCGGGCCGGCAGCGGCCTGCGGGCCGCCATCAACTCGGCCGCCGACGCGCTGGCCGGGTTGGACGTCGCGGCCGCGTGGCCGGATGCCCCCCGGATGATCGACGCCGACGACCTGCTCGCCGAGCGGGTGCTGGCCGGGGACGCCCGGGCCGCGGCCCGGTTGCGCGCATCGGTCTACGGTCCGCTGGCCGCCGCCCCGCACCTGCTGTCCACGGTCGATGCCTACCTCGCCGCCGGCGGCGCCCTCGAACCGACCGCCCGCAACCTGTTCGTGCACCCCAACACGGTCCGCTACCGGCTGCACCGGGTCGCCGACCTCACCGGCCGTGACCCCTGGGACCCCCGGGACCTGCTCGTCCTGCAGACCGCCGTCATCCTCGGCCGGCTGGCCGCCGCCCCCTGATCGTGCGACTCCTCCCGGTGCGCCGACGCACCGGCTCCCGGCCCGCGCCGCCCCCTGGTTCGCTGATGAAAGCCGGGCCGAACCGGACATCCTGCCCCCGCCGGCGCGGATTTGATCAGCGGAGCCCGGAGGACGCGAGGGCCGAACGCGGGGTCGGGACGGCCCAGCGCACTGCCGGCGGCGTCATTCCGCGCGCGAGAAAACCGTCCCGACGGGACCAAGTTCGGAGCGGCCGGTCGGACGGCAACGGTTCGGCCCGCAGCAATGACGCGATGCGACCGGCCAGCACGTCCGGCGTCAGGGTGGCGGTGGTCCAGGTGTAGCGGACGACGCGGATGCCCCACTCCTGCAGCTGCCACTCCCGTTCCTTCTCCGCCCGCAACGCCGCCGTTGGATCACCGAGGAGTGCGTACTTGCCGATCCCGTCGGCCTCCGCGGCCAGCCGGTGCTCGGCCCAGTAATGGTCGAGACGCCAGCAGGGCACGTCCTCCCCCACCCACACATTGCTCGCGCCTACCGGCAGCCCGGCCCGGAGGAAGGCATACCGGCCGACCGACTCGAGCGGCGACTCGACGTCGGGGCACGCGTGAGCCACGGCCCACCGAGCCCGTCCGTGGCGAGGCCAGGCGGCAACGTCCCGCTCAGCCTGAGCCAGGCCCTCGAGCGACCCCTCCCGGCCGGCGGCGGCGTCGGCGAGGATCAGTCCGGACCGCCGGTCGAGCCCACGGGCCAGGTCGACGGCGGCGAACGACGGGCGCAACGTCGCCGTGCCGTCGACATCGACGAGCCATCGATCGGCGACCGCGGCGAATCGGGTCCGGCCGTGCAGCGTGCGGTTCGACCCACTGCCCCGCGACCCCAACCGAATCACGCTGGGCACCGGCGGCGGCCCCGACCGGGTGGGCAGTTCATGCAGTGCCACGGCTGACCAGTCCGAAGCGTGGGTGTTGGGTGGCGACGCCAAGACGAACGCCCGGGTCCGCAGGCGAAATCCGGGCCACTCGCCCAGACCGGCGACAATTCGCCGCTCGGCGTAAATGCCCTTGGCCAGGGCCGTCAGGGCGCCCGCGCGGAGCGGCCGCTCGATCCGGTCGGCGCTGACGCCGAGCTCGCGGCACCGTGTTGCGGTCACCAGGCCGCCGCCGTCGGCGAGGGCGGTCAGCAGATTCGGCGGGATGGTCGCGGACATCCACGCAGACTGCAAGGCGACGGGCGACCGTTGGGAAGAATCTTGTGCGGTGTGGACAACGCGGCCGAGTTGTCCACAGCAAAGCCGTCCGCACGGAGAATCCGTCGGGGTTCGCTGATCAAACCCACGGCCAATGTCCGGATTGCCCGGTTCAGCCCCGGCTTTGATCAGCGAACCACCGAGCGGCACCGGGCAATTCGTCCGGAAAGCCAGGACCAAGGCTGTGGCGATGATCAAGATTTGGTGATTCCCACCGGGTTGACTGTGGGTTTCCCACAAAAGACTCACCACGACTTGGTGGCGTCCGTCATCACCACGTCCGGGCCCGACATGTCACGGTAGATGGCGTGCTGGCCATCGTCGCTCCCGGCCAGGGAGCCCAAAAACCCGGAATGCTCACCAGTTGGCTCGAACTGGACGGAGCGGCCGAGGCGCTGGCCCAGATGTCGGAGCGGGCGCACCTCGATCTGACCCGTCTGGGCACCGAGGCGTCCGCCGAGGAGATCAAGGACACCGCGGTCACCCAACCGTTGGTGGTCGCCTCCGCCCTCCTGGCCGCTCGCTACCTGCAGATTCCGTCCACCGCCGCGGTGGCCGGGCACTCCGTCGGCGAGCTGGCCGCCGCCTCGATCGCCGGCGTCTTCGCCGACCTGGACGCCGTCGCGCTGGCCGCGGCGCGCGGCCAGGCGATGAGCGCCGCGTGTGCACTGACCCCGACGGGCATGTCGGCGGTGATGGGCGGCGACACCGACGCGGTGCTCGCCGCACTCGCCGAACTGGACCTCGTCGGTGCGAACGTCAACGGCGGCGGCCAAATCGTCGCCGCCGGTCCGCTCGATGCGCTCGAGCAACTCAAGGCCGAGCCACCGGCCGGCGTGCGGATCATCCCGCTGCCGGTCGCCGGGGCGTTCCACACCTCGTTCATGGCCACCGCCGAGCACGCGCTGCGCGAGCATGTGGCCGGCCTGCAGGCGCAGGACCCGACCCACGTGCTGCTGACCAACTCCGACGGCACCGTCATCGCCTCCGGTCCGGCGTACCTGCAATTGCTGGTCGCCCAGGTCACCCACCCCGTTCGCTGGGACTCCTGCATGCAGACCCTGGCCGGCCTGGGCGTCACCGGCGTGCTCGAACTGCCGCCGGCTGGCACGCTGGTCGGACTCGTCAAGCGTGATCTCAAGGGGGTGGCCACCATGGCCCTGAAGACACCCGCCGACCTGGACGCCGCCGCGGCCTTCGCGGCCGAGCACGCAGGGGTGAAGCAGGCATGAGCGAGGCTTGCCGAGCGAATCATGAGCGCAGGGGCATCGCGCCCGGTCGGGGCGCGGAGCCTGCGAACGACCTGTCGGGAGCGATCGCATGAGCGAGGCTTGCCGAGCGAACCATGAGCGCAGGGGCATCGCGCCCGGTCGGGGCGCGGAGCCTGCGAGCGACCTGTCGGGAGCGATCGCATGAGCGCCACCATCCGGACCGCCCCCGGATCGCCCGGCTCGAGGATCGTCGGCCTGGGCCACTACCGGCCCGACAAGGTCGTCAGCAACAACGATCTCGCCCAGATCATGGACACCAACGACGAGTGGATACGGGCCCGCGTCGGCATCGCCGAGCGCCGGTTCGCCGCGGCCGATGAATCCGTGGCCAGCATGGGCGCGCAGGCCGGGGCCAAGGCGCTGGCCGAGGCCGGCCTGCAGCCGGAGCAGATCGACACCGTGATCACCGCGACCTGCAGCGTGGATTCTCCGGCGCCGCACGCGTCCACCCAGATCGCCAGCCTCCTCGGCATCCACGCCCCGGGGTCGTTCGACATCAACGCGGCGTGCGCCGGGTTCTGCTACGCGATCGCCGCGGCCGACCAGGCGGTCCGCACGGGCGCGTCGCGCAACGTGCTGGTGGTCGGGTCGGAGAAGCTGACCGACTGGACCAAGCCCGACGATCGGGCCACCGCCATCATCTTCGCCGACGGCGCCGGTGCGGTCGTCGTGTCCGCGGCCGACGAGCCCGGCATCGGCCCGGTGCAGTGGGGCAGCGACGAGGACCACACCCAGACCATCCGGATCGAGGGCCGCAACGGCCACTTCATCCAGGAGGGCCAGACCGTCTTCCGCTGGGCGACCACGGCCATCGCCCCCGTCGCCATCCGGGCGGCCCGGGCGGCCGGGCTGGAGCTGAGCGACATCGACGTGCTGGTCACCCACCAGGCCAACCTGCGGATCATCGACGCCATCGCGAAGAAGATCGTCAAGGAGGGCGGCCGGGACGATCTGAAGATCGGCCGGGACATCGTCACCACCGGGAACACCTCGTCGGCGTCCATTCCGATCGCCCTCGACCGGATGCGGGCCGCGGGCGAGGTCAGCTCCGGCGAGGTCGTGCTGTCCGTCGCCTTCGGCGCCGGCCTGACGTACGCCAGCCAGGTGTTCGTCTGCCCCTGACGCAATGGGGCAGAATGCCCAGTTGCCATTCCAACCGCGGCCGTGTCAAGACCCACTCGGGAACGGCCGAAACCCGAAAGGAACCACCGTGAGCAACGAGGACATCATCGCCGGGCTCGGCGAGATCGTCGAAGAGGTCGCCGGCGTGAGCGCGGCCGACGTGACCGCCGACAAGTCCTTCACCGACGACCTGGACATCGACTCGCTGTCCATGGTCGAGATCGCGGTGCAGGCCGAGGACAAGTTCGGCGTGAAGATTCCGGACGACGAGCTGGCCAACCTCAAGACCGTGGGTGACGCCGTCGCCTACATCGAGGCCAACAAGTCCTGACCCCCGCGCCCGGCCGCCCGACACCGGCGCGGCCGGGACCTCCACCACCCCGATCCACGAAGGGAACCCCCGCGATGAGCTCCGATCACGACGTCGTCGTCACCGGTATCGGCGCGACCACGCCGATCGGTGGCACCGCGCCGGAAACCTGGCAGGCCCTGCTCGACGGCACCATCGGCGTCAAGGCCCTGACCGAGCCGTGGGCCGAGCAGTACGACCTGCCGGTGCGCATCTACGCGCCGCTGGTCGTCGACCCCAGCGAGGTTCTCTCGCGAGTGGAGGCCCGCCGGCTCGACCGGTGTCAGCAGGTTGCACTGGTCGCGGCCCGTGAGGCCTGGGCCGACGCGGGCGCGCCGGACATGGATCTGGAGCGGCTCGGGGTGGTGATCGGCACCGGTATCGGCGGCGCGCTGACGCTGCTCGGCCAGGACGACATCCTGGAGCAGGACGGCGTCCGCAAGGTCGCCGTGCTGACCGTGCCGATGCTGATGCCCAACGGCCCGGCCGCGGCCGTCGGTCTGTGGGCCAAGGCGCGGGGCGGCGTGCACGCTCCCGTGTCGGCCTGCGCGTCCGGCGCCGAGGGCCTGGCCTGGGCCTACCGGATGATCAAGTCCGGCGAACTGGACGTGGCGATCGCCGGCGGCGCGGAGGCCTGCGTGCACCCGCTGCCGATGGCCGGCTTCTCCCAGATGCGGGCGATGAGCACCCGCAACGACGATCCGCAGACCGCGTCCCGCCCGTTCGACGTCGACCGGGACGGTTTCGTCCTCGGCGAGGGCGCCGGGATCATGGTGCTCGAGCGCGAGGCCCACGCCAAGGCGCGCGGCGCGAAGATCTACGGCCGGCTGGCCGGCATCGGCATGTCCAACGACGCCTACCACATCACCGCCCCCGAGCCCGATGGCGAGGGCTCGAGCCGGGCGATCGCCAAGGCGCTGCGCAGCGCGGACCTGTCGCCGCTGGACATCGGGCACGTCAACGCGCACGCCACCTCGACCCCGGTCGGCGACATCGCGGAGTCGAACACGATCCTGCGCTCGGTGGGCGGCCATCCGGTCGTCACCTCGACCAAGTCGATGACCGGGCACATGCTGGGCGCCGCCGGATCGCTGGAGGCCATCGCCACGATGCTGTCCGTCAAGGAGGGCATCATCCCCGGCAGCCGGAACATCAGCACGATCGACCCGGAGATCAAGGTCGACGTGGCCACGGAGAACCGTGAAGTGACCCTCACCGCCGCGCTGAACGATTCGTTCGGCTTCGGCGGGCACAACGTCGCGCTCATCTTCACCGCGGCCTGACCCGCCGCACGTCAAGGGATCGAGCGCACGATCCGGGCCCGGTACCGACCGCCGGGCCGCACCACCCTCACCGGGACGATTCGTCATCGAGGCGTGCCGTCATCCCGGTACCCGTCGCGAGACGCGAGGAACTCCAACTCGGCAACGGCGCCGCGCACGGTGGCGCGTCAGGAGTGGACCATGACCGCAGTCCTGCCCCAGACCGAGCTGCCCGGTCAACCGGGCGCACCGACCGAAGCCGCCGACCCCGGTGCCGGCACCGACGCCACCGCCGGCCCGGCACCGGAGCCCACCCCGCCGGTCAAGGCTCCCCGCGCGCTCGACCCGCGGGAACCTCTGGTGCGGCTCTCCGCCCTGATGGACCCGGGCACCGTGGTCCCCCTGCACACCACGGACACGTCCGGCGTGGTCGCCGTCCGCGGCCGGATCGACGGCTCCAAGGTCGTCGCCTACTGCACCGACGCCACCCGGATGGGCGGCGCGATGGGGTGGGAGGGCTGTGCGCACATCGTCGACGCCATCGAGGTGGCCCTGCGTGAGCGCACCCCGGTCATCGGCCTGTGGCACTCCGGCGGCGCCCGGCTGGCCGAAGGCGTGCAGGCCCTGGACGGTGTCGGCCAGGTGTTCGCGGCGATGATCCGCGCCTCCGGGCGCGTGCCGCAGATCTCCGTCGTCCTCGGCCCGGCCGCCGGCGGGGCCGCCTACGGCCCGGCGCTGACCGACATCGTGATCATGGCGCCGGACGGCCGGGTCTTCGTCACCGGTCCGGACGTCGTCCGCTCGGTGACCGGCGAGGACGTCGACATGGAGTCGCTCGGCGGCCCGACGGCGCACCACCGCAAGTCCGGCGTGGTGCACGTCGTCGCCGACGACGAGGCCGACGCCCTGGCCCGCGCCCGCCGGCTGACCGGCATCTTCACCCAGCCCGGCATCGCCGGCGTCAGTGGTATCCCCGACGATCCGGACCTGGCCGGGGTGCTGCCCGAGCGGGCCAACCGCGCCTACCCGGTCCGACCGTTGATCGACCGCATCCTCGACGGCCCGATCGAGGAACTGCAGGCCAAGTGGTCGCCGAACATCGTCATCGGCCTGGGCCGGCTGGCCGGCCGCTCGCTCGGGGTGGTGGCGAACAACCCACTGCGGCTCGGCGGCTGCCTGGATTCCCAGTCGGCGGAGAAGGCGTCCCGGTTCGTGCGGATGTGCGACTCGTTCGGCATTCCGCTGCTGGTGATCGTGGACGTGCCCGGCTACCTGCCCGGCGTCGGGCAGGAGTGGGACGGTGTGGTCCGCCGCGGGGCCAAGTTGCTGCACGCCTTCGCCGAGGCCGTCGTCCCGCGGGTGACCCTGGTGACCCGGAAGGCCTACGGCGGCGCGTACGTCGCGATGAACTCGCGCTCGCTGGGCGCCACCGCGGTGTTCGCCTGGCCGAACGCCGAGATCGCGGTGATGGGCGCCAAGGCCGCGGTGGGCATTCTGCACCGCCGCAAGCTGGCCGCCGCGCCGGTCGAGCAGCGTGAAGCGCTGCACACCCAGCTGGCGGCCGAGCACGAGAAGATCGCCGGCGGCGTGCACCGGGCGATCGAACTCGGCGTGGTCGACGAGGTCATCACGCCCGCGCAGACCCGGCGCAAGCTGGCGGAGGCGCTCGCCGCGGCCCCCGCCGGCCGGGGCAGCCACGGCAACATCCCCCTCTGACCTTCCCGACAAGGGGCAAACGCCGTGCCGAATCTGCATCTGGTCGGCGGTGGGTGGGACCCGGCCGCCGCACCCGAGGTGTACCGGCCGTTCCTGGCCGACGCGACCGCCCGCGCCGGCGGTCGGCCGGCCGTCGCCTGCGTCGTGCTGGACGAGGGCGACGGGCCCGCGCGGTTCGAGCAGTGGTCGCAGGTCCTGACGGCGGTGTCGCCGTGTGCGGCGCGGCCGGTCCTGGTCACTCTCGGCGAGGTGCTGGATCCGGCACAGCTGGGTGACGCGGACGGGCTGCTGGTCGGCGGCGGCCTCACCCCCGGCTACGCCGACGCGCTCGTGCCGGTCGCCGGGGAGATCCGGTCCTGGTTGGCCGACGGGACCCGCCCGTACGCCGGGTTCTCCGCCGGTGCGGCGATCGCCGCCCGCTGGGCCGTCGTCGGCGGCTGGCGGTTCGGCGGGGTGCCGGTGTGCCCGGAGGACACCGGTGAGGATCTGGACGAGCTCACCGTGGTGCCCGGCCTGGGGCTGACGACGTGGAGCGTGGACGTGCACTGCGCCCAGTGGGGCACGCTCCCCCGGCTGATCGAGGTCATCCGAACGACCACACCCGGTCAGGGCCGTGGCAACGGGCTGGGCATCGACGAGAACACCCTGGTGACGATCGACGCCGGCGGCCGGCTGAGCGTGGCCGGTGCCGGACGGGCGTGGCTGGTGCA